>NZ_JASGBX010000007.1:0-255343 GCF_030053335.1 Pantoea sp. EABMAA-21 | reverse complement strand
TTCCGGAACGGATTTATTCACAAAGAAACGGTGTGAGCGGAATTGTTTATCCAGAAGCGCAAAGCGGGGTTCAATAACGATGAGATAACTAACCTGGTCTGCGGAACCCGTCAGACGGCGGAAGTCAGTGATATAACCGTGAACAATTTTCTGCGAATCGGGTTCCAGCAAAGAGCCGGTTCTCATGGTCAGCGTTACCGCTTTGCGCAGCATCTTCTCTGGCGAGATGTCTTTATCGGGGCTGGTGAAAAGCACGTCATATTGGTAATTCGCGCTCAGCGCTTCCGTGCCGTTCAGACTCTCAACATCAATAACAGCATTGCAGGCGGGAATGTGAAGAGAGTAGCGATTCTGGGTAGACGATAAAACCGATGCTGCGCTAAGTAACATTTCACTTGGGGTCATTGTCATTCGCTCCGTGATGACGGATGGTTCAATCCCTTTCAGGAATGCGGGTTAGATAAGAATTCAGTGTATTGAGTTGAAACGGTCAGGCATTTAATAAAATTAAACGCTAATATCCGCGGCCTATGTAATAGGTGATTTCGTTCCGCTGAAGGGGAACGCTGACAACGCCCGTGTTGTAAACTTTAAAAGCCACGGAAAAGTTCCTGATCGGTTTACGCTTGGTCTGAGTTGTCAGACCAAACTGAGCAACATAAACAATTTCTGAACTGTTGATAATGTCCTCAGTCAGGCAGAGAAGCAGACTGTTATCGGTTCTATATTCTGCTATTCCTGGCTGCTTAACAGAGTTCCGATTTTCTCTTTCAAAGAGGTAAAAATATGAAAATGAATAATTATCAGGTTTTAATACAGTGAAGCATATGCGGCCATCAACTTTGCTGACCAACGTTTGCTGAGAAGGTGTAAATTTATCGCCAATACAACCTGACAATACAAACACCATGAGTAAAGGGGCGTTTTTTAATATCGATGACACACCTGAAAATAATTGCCTTTCTCTTAATGCATTATAGAAACTTGATGGGATTAAGTATTTACAATAAATCAAATTCTTCTACCAAGATAATGTACAACCTCATCCTGTTGCAATGGAATATTCACAAAATCTCCATCTTTAAATTCCATCGCAGTGGAGAAAACCCTTAGATTCTGACGATTTTTACTCGGTTTTAGAACAAACCTTACAATATATTTCCCCTTAATTAAATTCATGGAAGTAAAATCGCTTAAGCATATACACTCATTATTGACCACCTCCACAGCATCCCTCCCCACAAACTCTCTATTTTCGCTTTGCCCCCGCTTAAAAATTGTTACATTTCCTACAGTAACATCATCGGCGCGCCTGACTTTAAAACATACTTTATTTCCTTTACCTTCAACTTCAGCGACTTCAGAAAACGTAACCTTGTCTCCAACACAACCAGTTGTGATAAATGCAACAATCACAGGCAACCAATTTACTTTTGGGATGAAATAATCCTTCAACATGGAAAACCTCAGAGAACACATCTATACCTTTCATCGAGAACAGGCTGGGTACGTTCGTTTGCTAACGATATTTAAAATTCCGTTTTTCCGTCAACATAATCTCACTCAGAGATGAAGCTTGGGAAATAATCTTCTCTTTTTAATGGGAAATTATAGACCCGACTATTCTTCAACCTTATGGCCGCTACTTTTCTAAAGGATGGAAGTGTTTCCAGTCTGGACAATAGACCATAATGAATAATATACTCTTTTTTTTCTGATGCAGGCAACCAGAATAATGGCATGCAACGTTTATTATTTAATGCTATTAACTCGCTGCCATCGATTGTTTTCCTAAGCCCTGAGCCATCTTTATTTTTTATTGAAAAAATACTGAAATAATACGCTTTGTTCTGGGCTATATTCATACATAGCATATCATCAATAACGCTCATATCGGCATCGCGTTCAAACCCGACAGGATCTTCTCCCAAAGTACACCCGACTATAGCGAAGCATGTGAATATGACAATGAAATATAATTTCATAGATTTCACCATGGAAAACTTCTTAATGCTTTCATATAAGCTAAACAGGCTTCAGGCTCACTCAATGCTCTAACAGATTTGACATGGTCATACAACCTTAACTCATTCCATCGACCAAATCCCCACTCAGTAAGAATATAGTTATCAGCAATTATTTGAGCCTGTTGCTCCAGCGAGTATTCACTCAATAGTCGGCCGTCAAGATCATAAGCATAAGTAGCCATACAACTGAGCATACCGCGATAGATAACGCACATAGCCTGATTACTCATAAGACGAAGAAACGCCCTATGTATGAAATTAGTGCTGGTCAGTCCGTTGATAAACTGAACCGCTAATATCCCCGCCCCATGTAATAACTGATTTCGTTTTGCAGCAGCTGAACACTGACAAATCCCGTTTTGTCAGCTTTGAAAGCCACAGAGAATTTCCTAATCGGTTTATGTTTGGTCTGTGTCGTCAGACCAAACTGCGCAACATAAACAATTTCTGAATCGCTTGCTGTGTCCTCAGCCAAGCAGAGAAGCAGGCTGTTATCTGTTCTATATTCTACTATTTCTGGCTGCTTAACAGAGTTCCGATTTCCTCTTTCAAAGAGGTCAAAATATGAAAGTGAATAGTCATCAGGTTTTAATACAGTGAAGCAGATGCGGTCAGCATCTATGCTGAGAGGAGCAGTATCTGAAAGCGTGAACCTGTCTCCTAGACATCCTGCCAGGAAAAATACGATTACTAACAAATCCAACCTGCAACTAATTCTTCTCTGAGGTATATTCACCAAGGGAATCCTCTCAACGCATGTTTATATTTCTGCGAAATAAGAGACTCATCCAGGTTGCCGTCCAGCGTGACATAACTTCGACGTCGATACTCCAGAAATGTATTATACCCCTCACTCGCCAGTAGAAAATTATCTGCAATAATTTGTGCCTGTTGCTCCATCTGATACTCACTCAGTAGCCGTCCATCCAGTTCATAGCGATAGCTCGCCAGCCAGCTTATGAGCCCCCTGCATATTACGCACATTCCCTTTTGGCGCTGCCATATATGGCTGAGCTCGTGTATAAAAGTATGTCTGTCCGCAAGGTCGCTCTGAGCCAGGTCAGCAAAATCGTTCCGGTAAAGTGGCGGACGGTAATATATTTCTCCCGTTGGCGTCATGGCAACAGCTTCATTTTGCAAACCAAACGGGAGATAGCTGTCTTTATGGATCCATACCTTGTGATAATCAATTTTGTCCCGGAACACCGTCCTGGCAAGCACGATTTCCCCTTTACTCATCAGCCGCAGGCTACCTTCTTTGGCTGCCGCATCTCTTTCAGTTTTGTTCATGAATGAGATTCTCAAATGTCATCAGCACACCGTCCTCATCGTTCCAGTCCAGGCTGAGAGTGCCAGGCAACTGCCCGCTGGCCTGAGACTGCAAAAGCTGCTGACTCAGCACCGGTAGAATCTGCTGGTTGAGCAGGTTATCGACGTTGCGTGCGCCAGTGTCTGGCAGCAGGCATGCGACGGTCAGAGCATCGTACAGCGCGTCCGAAATCTCCGTGCGCAGGCCGTAGTGGCGTTGTAGCCGCTGGCTGACCTGGCCGAGCTTCATTTCGACGATGGTGCGCATCGCCTCAGCAGCCAGTGGGCGGTAAATCACCGTCTGGAAGCGCGCCAGGAGTGCGGGCTGGAAATGGTCGCGGATTATCGGGCGCAGCAGTTCCTGCAGGTCAGCTTCACTGGCGTCCGGCTGTTCGTCCAGTTTCTGCATCAACGCGTCGCTGCCGAGGTTAGAGGTCATCAGGATAACGGTGTTGCGGAAGTCAATCTCCCGCCCCTCGCCGTCGCGCATAAAGCCCCGATCGAACACCTGGTAGAACAGGTTAATCACGTCGCGGTGCGCCTTCTCCACCTCGTCAAGCAGTACCACGCTGTATGGACGTTTGCGCACCGCCTCGGTCAGCACGCCGCCCTGACCGTAGCCCACGTAGCCCGGCGGCGAGCCCTTGAGCTGGCTCACGGTGTGTGCCTCCTGATACTCGGAGAGATTGATGGTAATCAGCGATTTCTCGCCGCCGTAAAGGGTATCAGCCAGCGCCAGCGCGGTTTCCGTTTTACCCGTACCGCTGGTGCCGACTAGCAGGAACACGCCCTGCGGCCCGTTCTCGGCGGTCAGGCCGGTTTTCGATGCGCGCAGGCGCTGTGCAATGGCGTTCAACGCCATCGGCTGGCCGACCACGCGCGCTTCCAGCGCCTTTTCCAGCTTCAGCAGCTCCGTCTGCTCGTCCTTCATTAAGGAAGAGAGCGGTACGCCGGTCCAGTCGGCTATCACCCCCGCCACCGTGCGTGCGTCCACGTCCAGCGCCATCAGCGGCTCCCCCTGCTGCAGCGCATGAAGAGCGGACTGAAGTTCAAAGCGGCGCGCCTGCTGAGAAGCATCCTCCCGGCTGAGCAGCAGCGTCTCCGTCAGCTCGCGCTCGGCCACCCAGCTCAGCTCAAGCTGTTCGAGACGTTCATCAGCGTTGGCCAGTTCTTTCAGAATGTCATGCATGCGCGCTTCCTGAACGGTGCCGCCCAGCGCTTCATCATCCAGGATGGCGCGCTTCTCAATATTCAGGGCATCGGTGCGGGCACGCAGCTGCGTGATAGCTTCCGGCACCGTGTCCTGGCTCATGCGCACGCGCGCGCTCGCGGTGTCGAGCAGGTCTACCGCCTTGTCCGGCAGCTGGCGTCCGGTCAGGTAGCGACGGGACAGCGTCACGGCAGCGCGCACGGCTTCGTCGGTGATGTGCACACCGTGGTGCTGCGCGTAGCGAGACTTCAGACCACGCAGCATCAGGCAGGCGGTCTCGTCGTCCGGCTCATCGACTTTCACCATCTGGAAACGGCGCTCAAGTGCGGCATCCTTCTCGAAGTACTGCTTGTACTCGCTCCAGGTCGTGGCGGCGATGGTGCGCAGTTCGCCGCGCGCCAGTGCGGGCTTCAGCAGGTTAGCTGCATCCGCGCCGCCTGCCTGATTGCCCGCGCCGATGATGGTGTGGGCTTCGTCGATGAACAGCAGCACCGGTTGCTCAGCCTGCTGCACCTCAGTAATGATGTTCTTCAGGCGCTGCTCAAACTCACCCTTCACGCCCGCGCCCGCCTGCAACATGCCAAGGTCCAGGGTGCGCACGCTGACCGTGCTCAGGCTGGCTGGCACGTTGCCTTCCGCAATGCGCAGCGCCAGCCCCTCGACCAGCGCGGTTTTGCCCACGCCTGGTTCGCCCACCAGAATCGGGTTGTTCTTGCGGCGACGCGAGAGGATGTCCACCATCTGGCGGATTTCATTATCGCGCCCATACACCGGGTCAATCTTCCCGCCCCGCGCGTCGGCGGTAACGTCGCGGGTGAAGCGGGACAGCGCCTCAGCGGGGGTAGCAGGCGCAGCGCCCGCCAGCGCAGGTGGCTCGCCCTCCTCTGCGTTCAGGCTCCCCAGAGGTTCGTTCGGCTGCAGCGCGTCCGGGCGTTCGTCCGACTGCTCGTCCAGCAGCGGGCGCAGCGCCGTCATCTGGCGCGGGCTCAGCGTGAGGATTGGCCAGAGTGCGTCACAGCGAGTCAGCGAGTGGTTGCCAATGATGGCTGTCAGCAGGTGTACGCTACGGATGCGCTCCTCACCGTCCACCGAGGCCGCCAGCCAGGCCTCCTTCAGCAGGTGGTGCAGGCGAGCCGAAAGATCCGGGCGGCTGCGCACCAGGCGAGGCTGACCATCCAGAAATCTCAGCAGCCCCTGCCAGACGCCGTCCATGTCCCACTCATAGCGGCGCGCCATCACCGTGATGTCGCCCTCTCCCTGCTCCAGCAGCTTCAGCAGCCAGTGCTCGGGGAAAATTTCCGCGTGCGCGCGGGTCTGGCACAGCGAGGCAGCGGCCTCCAGCGCACGGGCGCAGAAGGGATTAAGACGGCGCAGCAGCGCTGCAGACTGGTGTTCCATAAGTGTTCTCTCCGTTTCAAGCACGCTACCGCCCCTGGCCGTTAACCGAGGCCCATAAGGTCTGAGGTATCTGTACATCAGTGTGTTTTTCAGGCGTGCACCCGCGCGCAGGCGCACGCCTGAAAAAGCGGACGGCGAACCGTCCGCACGGGCTTACGCGGTGGCGCGTTCGTTCCAGGAATCGGAATGAATGATGTTGCCGTCCTTGTAGGTCCAGGTGATTTTTTCGTAGCGCAGCTCAATCATCTCCAGATGGTTGTGCTTCTCTTTGGAAGGATCTTTAATGTCGTGCATGACAGGATTCACCTTCACCACCTTCACGTTCTCAAGCCTGGTGTTGAAGTACTCGACTTCCTGTCCTGCATCGCTGATGCGATACCACTTGAACTCCGCCGACTTCAGGGTCTGACCGGTAGTTACGGCCTTGTAGAGGTACGGGCTCGACGAGTCGATTTCCTTGGTGAACAGGAACGGCGTGTGAATGCGGGTGCCGGTCAGCTTGCCGGTGTTGTTGTCGGTCGGGATGTACAGGTTATGCTCCTGTGCCACCACCTCAATGCTGCCCTCGCGGTCCTGCACGTCTACTGAACCCTTGATGTCCGCGCCGCCGTCGTCCTTCAGCCACAGATAAACTGGAATTGCCATGTTGTTACTCCTTTTCAGACTGAGAATGGCCATCATCCTGTGATGACCGGGTTTGTGCGTCCGGCACGCGGCAGGCGTCCGCCTGTGGCACCAGACTGATTTCGACCCGGCGGTTGAGCGCACGCCCCTCCGCCGACTCGTTTGTTGCAACCGGACGATCCTGACCGTAGCCCTGTACCGCGAAGCAGCTCTCCGGTACATCGCCGGTGTCGCGCATCCAGTCGCGCACCGCTCCGGCGCGCTTTAGCGAGAGCAGCTGATTGTTCTGCTGATTGCCGGTGCTGTCGGTATGGCCGGCGACGACAATCAGCCAGCCGGGTCGGGCCTTGATGCCCAACAGTGCATTGATGAGCACTTTGTCGGATCCCGCCCTCAGCGCCGCTTTGCCCGATTCAAACAGCGACAGGCTGTCAAGCCGCACCGTCTGTGGGCCCTGCACTACCTGCTGAACCACGGGAGCAGGCGCAGGCGGGGGTGACCAGCGGTGGATGGCTGTGTTTACCGGCGCACTAAGCCGCATGCCCTGATAAAGTCCCATTCCGAACCGCAGTGGCTCACCGCTGCGCTGCCAGGCATCCAGCAGCGAGCGATCATGGATAAGCGCATCGCGTGCAAGCATTTTTGCCGCGATTGCGTCCTCCGGCAGGCTGCGCCACAAGGCAAGGTGATCGGCCACGCTGCGCACAAGGCGCTGGTTATGAATAAAGGAAGCAAGCATGGCCAGCGCCAGAAACAGGCCCAGCATCATCCCGACCCTACGCGCCGTGAGCAGCCAGCGGCTGATACCCTGCCGCTGCCGCATACCGGACAGCAGCACATCCGGCAGCGGCAGTGAAGGCGGAGACGCATAGTTTTCAGGCGACAGTGTGGTCAGCCCGACGGTATGCTGCTGCCACAGGTTGCCCGGCAGCGACTGTACTGGTGTCAGGCAAACGCCGATCTGGCACGAGCTTGCGGTGTGCGAAGCCGCGAACTGCCCCGCATACCATTGCATCAGGCTTTGCAGTCTGAGTGCGTGATGAAAATGCAGGGGATCCCGGGTGATCCACTCCGCCAGCGAAAGGCGGGCGTCATTTTCAGGATGAAACTGTAATTGTTCTGGCGTATAGCTGAACCAATGCGTGCGCTCATCCACTGACGAGCCCCATATCACGGCCCACAATGGCGGCAACCCTTTCAGCACAACCCGGCACTGTGAATAGGCCCGCAGCCATCCACTCTGCTGCTGTGTCAATATGTCAGCGGAGGTGTGCTGCCCGGGGATGATCGCCAGCATCACTGAAAGCTGAGGTAGCAGCGCCGAATACTGCTGTGCCAGCCGTTCCGCCAGCGCGGGCAGTTCAGCAGGCTGGCGCACGTTCAGATACCACCCCAGCCGGGTCTCCCGGTGGGTCAGTTCACCAAACAACGGTGCCGTATCCCCGATAAGCAGAATCACTGGCCCGCAATAGGTTTCCGGCGGCAGACTGGCATCAATATCCGGTTGGTGATCAGTAGCATTACGCTGCAAATGCCACAGAAGAAAACCGGCCACCAGCAGCACCAGCACACAGAGCGCCACCGTGTTCAGCGGGTTCAGTCCCGAAAAGCCCACCACCAGCAGGATCGCGAGCACGGCTGCCAGCAGCGTCAGGCCCTGACGTGAATCGGGTCGCACCATTACTGTGCACCTGCCATGCGCGACACCATCTCTGCCAGCGTTGACTCCAGCAGGAACCAGAGCCCGCCAAGCAGCACCACTGCTGCCACCCAGCTCAGCCAGTAAAAGCGGCGTCCGCTGCGCAGACCTGCGGGGCGTACCACCAGCGGCGCATCTTCCGGCAGCGCAAAAGGCGGCACGCGAACAGCCAGCGCACTCACCACGTCTTCACGACGTTCGTCATCCTGCGCACGGTAATGCCCGACGAACCCCAGCTGCAGGGTGCGGTAAAAGCAGGTCAGCACCGTAATGTCCGCTGCGGGTTCGTTCAGCACGGTGCGGATACGATCCCAGAGCGCTTCACCGCCGTTCAGTGAACCAAAGAAGCGCACCTGCAACGGATCACGGGTCCAGCGCAGCCAGCCATCGTCCTGACTCCCTCTGTTTAGCACTGCCTCATCCAGCAGCACGCAGAAGGCATAAAGCATGTGGTCACGGCTGGCCTCGCTGAACCCGGCCTCAGTCAGCGCCTCGCGGGCTGATTTCACCCAGCCCGCCGCGCGTCGGTATAGCGCGTCGCCGTTTTCAATTTGCTGTCCGCAGCGCAGCTGGCTGACCATCAGCCAGCCCTGAAAAAACAGACGCTCTGTCAGTGTGTTGGGATTATTCATGAGCGCAGCACCGCGTAGAGTTCCAGTTTCAGCTCACCGAGCGATTCCGGCGTGTAGAAGGTACAGCCGCCGGAGGCCAGCATTGCCCGAGCCGCATCCGTTGAGAGATCCAGCGCGAAATACTGATTTTCCAGGCGTAACGGGATGGCCGCAGGAACATGTGGCAGTGGGCGGATGACCATACCGCTCAGCGCAATATTCACCACCTCAGAAACATCGTCCTGGCTGCCGGCTTTACACAACAGCGGGAAGCGTGCCTGAAGCTCGTGATTCGGCAGGGAAGAGCGAACGGATAGATAAAAGTCCGCACCTTCGCGCAGTCGTGCATCGTGGAGTTTTCCCCTCCATAGCACGCCCTGTTTTTCCAGGTCGATGGCGATCACGCGGGAAGGCAGGCTTGCCTCCAGCAGCGTATCCAGCAGCGTGAACAGCGGCGGGAAAACCTGCTCTGGCGCGTTGTGTCGGTAGGCTGGGATATCGTCCGGCGCGTTCTCGAGGGAAAACGTCAGCAGACTCCCCGCAAGGCGCACCAGCTCACGATAAAGCAGTTCAGGATGGCGCGACGGTGACTGGTACAGCTCAGTCAGCACCGGCTCAGCGCTGTTCAGCGCATTGAGCAGCCAGAACAGGGAAACGTCGGACACGGCAAAATCCGCCATGCGTTCGTTACTTTCGCGGCGCAGTTGCATCAGACGTTGACGGCGTGCCTGCAGGCGATGAAG
Organism: Pantoea sp. EABMAA-21; assembly: GCF_030053335.1. NCBI lineage: Bacteria > Pseudomonadati > Pseudomonadota > Gammaproteobacteria > Enterobacterales > Erwiniaceae > Pantoea > Pantoea sp. EABMAA-21. The sequence goes on along the minus strand of NZ_JASGBX010000007.1, from coordinate 245,723 downwards.
CAGGTCACCCAGCGCCGCGACCAGCGCCGGGCTCGCAGCCAGTGACAACATGGGGGGAATAAACGTGGTGTCGCGCATCCACTGCCCCTGAGCGTTGCGCACCAGACGGGCAACCGGACAAGTCAGGTACGCCACGTTTTCCTGATGCGCCAGCCGCAGGCGCAGCGCATAACGCTGTACCGCAATCTCGGTACGCTCGTGACCGGCCAGCTCCTGCACGCGCTCCCGGGTGGCGACCCAGCGGCGCGGACGTTCGCTGTCCGCCCCGTTCTCCAGATTACCGCCGTTGGCATTGATCAGCGGCAGCGCCAGTACCACCTCTACGCTGTCCCGATCCATCACATCAGTCAGCTCACACACCGGTGGCAGTGTGTCAGCCAGATGGGTATCGACCAGTGAGCCATCCGCAAAGCGGACGGCAATGTGCGTTGCATTCAGTTTTGACAGCGCCAGCGCGCCCTCATCGAACTCCGCACACAGCACGCCCCAGGGGTGTGCCAGCGTCATGCCAGCGACAGTACCTGCCACATGCGCATCCCACATAGCCTGCTGCTGGAACTGTTGCGGCGTCAGAAACGCGCCGTCTTCCCATAACGGACGGTAAATTTTCATTCCGGATAGCCGCCTTACGCTTTCGCTTTTGGCATCTGAGATACCAGCGACAGATTGACGTCCATGCCTTCCACCTGGAAATGCGGCACTGCGAAGAGTTTCACGCGGAAGAAGCCCGGGTTATCTTCGATATCTTCCACAATCACTTTGGCATCGCGCAGCGGATGTGAAGCCTGCAACTCATCACCCGGATCGGTCATTTCAGTCACCAATCCACGCACCCAGGTATTCAGCTCCAGTTCCAGCAAGCGGCGATCTTTGGTGGTGCCGATGTTTTCGCGCTGAATCAGCTTCAGATAATGCGCGATGCGTGATAGCAGGAAGATGTAAGGCAGGCGCGCATTGATGCGACTGTTGGCGGTGGCATCTGCGGTGTCATACAGCGCCGGTTTTTGCGCGGAGTTTGCGGAGAAGAAGCAGGCGTAATCACGGTTCTTGTAGTACGAAAGCGGGATAAAACCGAGGTTCGCAAATTCAAACTCGCGGGTTTCAGGGATCATCACTTCAGAAGGGATTTTTACCTGATTGCCGGTGCCGAGGTCATAGAGGTGAATCGGCAGATCCTGCACCGCACCACCCGCCTGTGGGCCACGAATCTGCACGCACCAGCCTTTGTTGATAAAGCTTTTCACCATGTTGGCGGCGAAAGCGAAAGACGAATTGGTCCAGAGATACTTATCGTGGTCCGGCCCTTTCACCTCTTCAACATAGTTAAAACTGCGCACCGGCACAGTATCTGGTCCGTACGGCAAACGGCCCAGCACACGCGGCATGGTCAGGCCGATATAGCGAGAATCATCGGTGTCGCGGAAGGATTTCCACTTGATGTATTCCGCACGATCGAAGTAGTTGCCGATGTCCTTAATGGCAGCCACTTCTTCCATGGTTTCTTTGAGGAAGAATGCCGGCCCTGCAGAACCGATAAACGGCATATGGGCCGATGCAGCAACTTTCGAGATATTACGCAGCAGCGCGATATCCTGCGCAGAGGCATCGAATTCATAGGCAGAGATCACCGCGCCAATCGGTTCGCCGCCCGGCGTGTCGTACTCGGCAACGTAAGTCTGCAGGTACAGGCCGCTCTGGATAATTTCCGGTGCGTCTTCGAAGTCCTGACGCAGATCCTCTTTCGACACATCAAGCACTTCCAACTTCACGTTCTGACGGAAATCAGTTTTATCCACCAGTGATTTCAATCCACGCCACACCGATTCCACCTTCTGGAATTCGTCATGGTGCATCACCGCATCTAACTGGCGGCTGATCTGATAATCCAGCTCGGCAATGTGTTGATCCAGAAGGTTTTTATCCAGTTTTTCGACTTTCTCACCGCTGATTTTTAAGCGATGAAGAAACACCTGCATCGCCGCCGTGACGCGCTCGTCAGCAGTGGCATCTGACATCGCCTGATTGTCTTGCCAGACATTCAGGTCACTCAGTGAGCTAACCGGATGGAGATTAATTTTGTCGAACAGCGAGGCGTACACACCTTCCGCTGCAGAGTTTTCAAGCACGGTGGTGCCACCGGAAGACAGGGTTTCATTCTGAACTGACATCAGCATCGTCTCTCATTTAGTCCGTTAAAAGGGGTTCAGCCGTTATCGCTGGCAAGCGCAGAAAGTTCCGCACGCAGTTCGTCACTCAGTGCCGGGTCTTTCAGGATGATCTCCAGCTCTTTGCGGAAAGTGACGTTATCAAGCAGATTGGATTTGAGATCGCGCAGCAGATTACGCATCGCGAGCATCGCTTTGAGTTGCGGGATCTGACGAGCGACCTGTTCAGGTTCGAAGTCTTTGATGTTGCTGAAGGTCAGATTGATGGCCTGTTCACTGCCATCCGCTGACAAGGTATCCGGTACGGTGAGCCGTACTGATGGCGAGAAGTCAGCGAGCACGCTGTCGAAGTTGTTTTTATTGACGTTGACCTTTTCGCGTTCGCTCAGCACGCGATCTTCCTGACCATTACTGAAATCACCGGTCACCAGCAGTTTGAGCGGCAGCTCCATTTTGCGTGCAGCGCCGCCTGTATGAACGTCGAGTTTGATGTTAACGCGCGCTTTGGGTATTCCATTTTGATAAGAATTACTCATATTTACTCCTGTAAGTGAAGCGCGGAAAGCACGCTTTAAGCACACTTTCCTTGTGTGATTCTGCGCGAATATATCTTAGGCTCAATGCGGATAGCAACAGGGTAAGATGATCTTTGTGATCTGATTTATATAGGAAATTTCTTGCTTTTTATTGTAAGTCGTTGAAGTTGAGCGTGGTTAAGGCCCAGGAAGGGTCTGAAAATTTATGGTGTATACACTGTTTTATTAACTGAAATCGTTAAGATAAATCGCAAGAAATATCCTAAAAATTAATGTATTTCAGAGTGTGATTGTTAACCAAAAAAATTACTTATTGGCGGGTTTGGATATGAAAAAACCCGCCGAAGCGGGTTTGAAAGGAGGTTAACTATTACGCTGCAAGTGACTACTGACAAAAGCCCGGCAGCGATCAGAGAGCGGATCGCTAAACACTTGCTGTGGCGGCCCCGACTCTTCGATTTTGCCCTGATGCAGAAACACCGCTTTGTTGGAGACATCACGCGCGAAGCCCATTTCGTGGGTGACGATGATCATCGTGCGTCCCTCTTCAGCCAGGCTGCGGATCACCCGTAACACTTCGCCCACCAGTTCAGGGTCGAGAGCGGAGGTGGGCTCATCGAAAAGAAGCGCTTTGGGCTGCTGTGCCAACGCACGCGCTATCGCCACACGCTGCTGCTGCCCACCTGACAGCTGCGATGGCCACGCGTTGCGCTTTTCATACAGCCCGACTTTATGCAACAGAGCTTCGGCTTCTTCAATCACCTCTTTTTGACTGCGTTTCTGCACATGTACCGGCGCTTCAATAATGTTCTGCAGCACCGTTTTGTGCGGCCACAGATTGAAACTCTGGAAGACAAAACCCAGTTGCATGCGCATCAGTTTGATACGACGCTGCTGCTCACGGCTGAGTTTCTCGTGGGGATTGTCAATGGTGACCACCTCATCCCCGACCGCGATTTCCCCGCCTTGCGGCACTTCAAGAAACGGAATACAGCGTAATAGCGTACTTTTTCCGGAACCACTGGCGCCAATCAGTGATATCACGTCGCCATCCTGCGCCGTCAGGCTGATGTCATGAAGCACCTCATGCCCGCTATAACTTTTTCTGAGATGACTCAGGGCGATAGTGGGTTTACTCATTGACGTGCTCCAACATGATAAGGTGACAAACGGCGCTCCAGCAGCGCCACCGCTTTACTGACCAGCACAGTCAGCAGCAGATAAATGATCGCCGCACTGATAAACACCTCCAGCGCGCGGAATGTCTCTGACACAATCGAGTCCGCGATACCGGTCATTTCCATCAGGCTGATAGTGCTGACCAGTGAAGTGGATTTGATCATCGAGATAATTTCATTGCTGTAAGCAGGCAACGCCTGACGCACGGCGAGCGGCAAGGTGATGCGGCGCAACGTCGTGAAGCGCGACATACCGCTGACTTTGGCTGCCTCAAGCGACTGCACGCTAACGGCATTAAGACCACCACGAAGAATCTCCGAGGTGTAAGCCGCATCGTTGAGCACCAGCGCAATCAACCCGCACCAGTAGGGATCGCGCAACAGCGGCCACAGCACGCTCTCGCGCACTGCCGGTAAACTCCCCAATCCGTAATAGATCATAAAAATCTGGATTAACAAGGGTGTGCCGCGGAACAGCCAAACGTAAAAGCGGGCAAAGACGCTACCATAGCGATTCTGGCGCAACAGGTTGAGCAATAACGCTAAAATCCCCCCACCCAGCAGTGATAAAACGGCCAGATTAAGGGTCAGTGGTAAACCGCGTAGCAACGCGGCAAGCGTATGCTGTAAGAACGTGAAATCCATCGTGGCTCCTTACAACCGCGCGCGTTGTTGCCCGCGCATGGCCACTTTTTCCACATAGCGGAAAACAAAATCGGAACAGGTGGTGATGATCAGGTAGATCACCGCGCCGACGCTGTAAAAGAAAAATGGCATTTGCGTGGAGTTGGATGCGGTGGAAATCTGGTTCATGGTTTCCACCAAGCCCGTCACGGAAACCAAAGCCGATTCTTTAATCACCGACTGCCACTGATTTCCCATTCCCGGAAGAGCCGTGCGCAACGCCTGCGGCACAATCATGCGGCGAAACAACATCAGTCGTCCCATACCTGTCACCGTAGCCGCTTCCAGCGTGCCTTTCGGGATAGCGTAAAATGCCCCACGAAACACACCACTCTGGTAAGCGCCGGAGATCAAACCGATGGCGATAGCCCCGGCGACAAAGCCGTTTACATCAAACGGCCCCTGCATGCCCAACGCTTCCCCAACGAAGGAAACCACCTGGCGTCCGCCGAAGTAAAACAGGTAGATCACCAGCAGTTCGGGTACGCCACGAAACAGCGTGATGTAGCCATTGGCGAGACGCTGTTGCCAACGCGCACCACCAATTTGCATCCAACAGAGTAGGCTGCCAAGCACTGCGCCCAGCAGCCATGCACACAATGAAACGGTGACGGTCACCGTGGCGGCGTCAAGCAACACGCCGCCCCAGCCTTCGTCACCAAACCCTAACAATTGCCAGTCAATAGTCATAAGCGCTCAGCATTACTCCGCAGGCGCGACGTTCTCGCCGAACCATTTTTCTGATAGCTGTTTCAGCGTGCCATCTTTGATCATTGAAACTAAAGCCGTATCCAGCGCCGCTTTGAGCTCCGGGTTGTTCTTCTGAATGGCAATCGCTGAACCCTGCCCTAACACGCCGCCGGAGAAGCCGTAACCGGTGCTGTTCACGGTATCGGTGTGTTTTTTCACATAGGCATTCAGGTTGGTACGTGACGCCATCACTGCATCAACGCGGCCGTTCAGCAGATCAGCAAAGGTTTCCGGACCAGCCTGATAAGTGCGGATGGTGGCAACGTCAGCCAGATATTTGTTGAGGAAATCAGCCTGAATAGTCGCGACCTGCACCGCGATGGTTTTACCTTTGAATTTCGCTTTCAGCGCATCGATGGCTTTCGTCATGCCCGCCTCATCACCCGCCTGAACGACTTCACCGTTACCCGGCAAAGTATCTACAGCGCTACCTTTCAGGGTCACAAAACCAGACACGCTCACGGTGTACTGATGGGTGAAATCCACCACTTCTTCACGTTTAGGTGTCACGGTAACCGCATCAATGACAGCATCATATTTGCCATCGACCAGGCCCGGGATCATGCCGGACCATTTCTGCGCCACGATTTCATATTTAAAACCGGCACGTTTCGCCAGTTCCGCCACCATATCGGGCTCATAGCCAACAATCTTGCCGCTCGGCGTAGACTGGTTGAACGGAGGATAAGCCGCTTCGGTTGCGAATTTCAGTGTGCCAAAATCTTTTGCCTGCACCAGTGCAGAAGTTGCCAGCAGCAACAGGCCAGCGGAAGCGGTAAACAGCCCTTTACGCATCATCATAAAACCTCTGAGTTCATTATTTTAGGAGAGTAAATCGATGGCTAAACGGGCTAATGCCTGAGTGCCTGCATGAATGCTGCGTTCGTCGGGTTGATAATCCGAATTATGCAGATGATCGTCGCGTCCCGGCGCACCGGATCCAATATGAATCTGGCAACCTGGCGCCCGCTCGGTAAACAGGGAGAAGTCCTCCGCGCCAAAACTGGCACTTGGTTTCGCCACAATCGGCTTACCAAACTGGTGCGACAAAATGGGTTCGAGCACATCGATCAGCGCATCATCATTCATTAACGGGGGCACGCCGCGCTGATAGTTGACATCAATGCGTGTATTCAGCGAAAGCGCCACACCGGCACAGATACGCTTAAAAGCGTGCTCAATGTGCGCGCGTGACTCAGGTGATTTCGCCCGCACAGTGCCCTGAATCAGGCAGCTATCGGAAATGATGTTGTGCGTCGAGCCACCATGAATATGGCCAATGGTTAACACCGCAGAATGCGCCGGATCGAGTTCACGTGAAATGATGGTTTGCAGTTGGCTGATGAGGTTCGCCGCCGCAATAATCGGGTCGGTTCCCATATGTGGGCGCGCAGCATGAGTGGATTTGCCGTGGACGACGACATCAAATTCGTCGCTGGAAGCCGTACTGGCACCGCGCGTCAGCGCAATTTCACCTGCCGCCAGCTCGGGCTTATTATGCAGAGTGATCGCCAGATCCACGCCCTCAGCCACGCCATCAGCAATCATCGCCTCGGCGCCACTCTCAGGCGTCTCTTCGGCTGGCTGGAAAATCAGCCGCGCCGTGCCTTTTAACTGGCTGCGGTATTGCGCAACAATCGCCGCCACACCCAGCAGCGTCGCCGTGTGGATATCGTGGCCGCAGGCATGCATTTTACCGGGGTAGGTGCTGCTAAAAGGTAAACCGGTCTGTTCCTGAATCGGCAGCGCGTCCATATCGGCGCGGATGAGGATGGTTTTGCCGGGCTGTTCGCCCACAATATCCACCACCACGCCGGTTTGTCCGACGCCTGTTTGTGGCGAAAGCCCCAGGCGCAGCAGTTCATGCTCGACGATATGCGCGGTACGAATTGTGTCAAATCCGAGTTCGGGGTGCGCGTGAATATCACGGCGGATGGCAATCAGGTGCGCTTCCATACTTTCGCTTTTGGCGCTGATGTCCCTGGCTAAAACATCTTTAAGGTCGGTCATAATTGCATTGATCTTTTCAGGCTGATGCCTGGCCTTTATGGCATTTTTATGATGATTGACCTTGTATTTATTCACAGCCATAGCAGGATTGCAACGCGCATTGCTAATGGTTACTTGCTGAAATATCGTGATATTTTGCTAATCCACTGCGTTTGCAGGATAAAAGCCCGGATTTGCATCTTCAGTCAGTTATAACATTCATAATCCACATGAGATCATCAGAATTACTGATTTTGTGATTGAACAAAAACGGAGCAATTTTTCGGCCACATACAGCTATTTTATTTGCTCAAGCAACCACGCACGCACGGCCTGTACGCTCGTGTGTTCACGTGGACGATGGGGAGAGACCAGATACCAGCCCGCGTCAACGTTCATTTGCTGAGGAAACGCGGGCACCAGACGACCGCGAGCAAGATCGTTTTCGACAAAGTGCGGACTGGTAAGGGCAATGCCCTGCCCGCTGACCGCCGCCTCTAAGGCCAGTGCAGTCTGGTTAAAACGCAAATGATGCTGATGGTGTAGCCTGTTGTGCGGGAAAAGATAAGAGAGAAACACTGGCCAAAGATGGTGCCCGTCATGCAGCAAAGCATAGCGCTCAAAGCTATCCCGATCCTGCGGATCGCCCAACCCAGCCAATAAATCCGGACTCACCACTGCCAATACGCTTTGACTGAACAGCAGCGTGGCATCCAGTCCTGCCCCAAAGGGATGACGACCATAACGCACCGCCAGATCAACCCCTTCGTGATGAAACTGCACCAATCTTTCTGAGGCCAGTACACGAAGGTCAATATCCGGCCACGCGGCGGTAAAGGCCGGTAAGCGAGGCAGCATCCAGCGGCTGGCAAAAGTTGGCGTGACACTCAAGGTCAGATGATCCGGTTCGGGTCGCAAAGCACGTGTGGCCTCATCGATCAACTCAAACGCCTGGCGGACACTCACCGCATAACCTGCACCCGCTGCGGTTAACGCCAAAGTCCGTGGCAGCCGTTCGAACAGTTTCAGCCCCAGGCTGCTCTCCAGCCCACGAATTTGCTGTGCCACCGCGCCCTGAGTGACGCCAAGCTCTTCAGCAGCGAGGCGAAAATTGAGATGACGTGTCACCGCTTCGAATACTTTCAACGCATTAAGCGGCGGTAGCGTGGGAAACCCCTGACCCATCCTGTAGTTTTCCTATCATCAATTGCGAATCAGACTGACTCTCTGCAACCGAATTTAGCCCCTATACTGCAATAAATCGACTTCTAATCTTAAAAAGGATACGAATTATGACAGTAGAAAAAGTCGCAGTGATTGTGGCAGGCGGTAGTGGCATGGGTGCCGCAGCAGCAGAAAAACTGGCAGCGGATGGCTATAAGGTTGCGATCCTTTCCTCCTCTGGCAAAGGGGAAGCGCTGGCTGACCGTTTAGGCGGATTAGGTATCACCGGATCCAACCAGTCAGTAGATGACTTACAAAAACTGGTTGAGGCGACGATGGCGCGGTGGGGTCGCATTGATGTGCTGGTCAATAGCGCCGGACATGGGCCACGTGCGCCGATACTGGAACTGAGTGATGATGACTGGCAGCGCGGCATGGAGACTTATTTCCTGAACGTTGTGCGCGCATCACGTCTGGTGACGCCTATCATGCAGAAACAGGGCGGCGGCAGCATTATCAATATCTCTTCGGCCTGGACGTTCGAACCCACAGACATGTTCCCAACCTCAGCGGTTTTCCGCGCCGGACTCGCCTCATTCACCAAAATTTTCGCTGACGCTTACGCAGCGGATAACATTCGCATCAACAACGTGTTACCGGGCTGGATCGACAGTCTGCCGAAAAGTGATGAGCGTCGTGAGAGTGTGCCACTTAAACGCTATGGCACGGCAGATGAAGTCGCCGCCACCATCGCGTTCCTCGCCTCACCCGGCGCGGCCTACATCACCGCTCAGAACATTCGTGTTGATGGAGGCGTCACCCACAGCGTGTAAAACCGTTGTCTCCAGCCGCGTGAAGTTCCAATCTTCGCGGCTGGAGGCCCCTCTCCCACTTTCGTCCCTCGCACAAACAAGACTGGTCTCGTCGATCGTTGTGTAAGAAATAGTCAGAATATTCCTATCCGCTGCCAGACCTTTCTGAACGCAGCCACTCCATATCCGATTAAACATTCTGACCCGAGGTTTCTATGCAAACGATTTTACGTGCGCGCATCAATGCGCTTATCAATCCTGAACGCCATCAGATCTGGCAGTGGATGCTGGCAGGCTGTGCGATGTTTTGGATTGTGGCGGTGATTGCCGTGATGGGCATTCGTTAAATTAATGTGCCTGTAGTCTCCCGGTTAATTGCTCAGGGGGCAGCAGTTCAAATGCCCTTTTCATCACCCTCGCTTCTTCTGCCGGGCTGCGACCAAACAGGCGTTTAAACTCGCGATTAAACTGGGAATCACTTTCATATCCCACTCGCGCTGCCGCACCGGCAGCGGTCAGATTATCGCGAATCATCATCAAACGAGCCTGATGCAAACGTAGCGATTTAAGGTATTGAATCGGAGACGTTTGCGTCACCGTTTTAAAATGCAGATGGAAACGCGGCACGCTCATCCCCGCTTCGTTCGCCAGGTGCGGTACATCCAATGGCTGCTGCCAGTCAGCATGAATACGCTGCAGTGCACGGGCTATACGGCCAAAATGGCCCTGATAGGTCAGCGCCGCGCGCACCGCCCCGCCTTGTTCGCCCATTAATATACGAAAGCAGACCTCCTCTACGCGCGCGGGTCCCAGCACTTTAGCCTCCAGAGGATCACTGAGCGCCTCCAGTAATCGCAACGTGCTTTCTGCCAGCACATCATTAATCGGCGTAGAGATAATCCCTGCTGGTGGTACCGTGACCGCCGTCTCAGCTTCGGCAAGTTGTGCCACTAACCGCGCGACCATCGTAGCATCCAGACGGATTGCTATACCTAGCAGTGGCTCTTCAGAAGTTGCTTCAGTTTCGGCGGAAAAGGGCAACGGCACTGACAGCACCAGATAATGCTGTGCGTCATAGCGATACATTTTATCGGCGAGAAAGGCGCGTTTCGATCCCTGGCAAATAATGATGATGCTGGGCTCATACAGCACCGGCGTGCGCGCCCACTGTTGGTCCGCACGCATAAAGCGCACGCTCTCCAGTAAGGATTCGGTATAGCCTTCCTGACGTGCCAACTGACGTAACAGGTGGCAGGTTTGCTGTTTTACCGTGTTCGACATAGATAGCGTTCCAGAGAGAGGTTCAGGCAAAGCATAGCCATTTCATTCAGTGATGCACAATGGCGGCGAGAGAATCAGGCAAATATTCGCCACAATCCGGTCTGTTGCGCCCGGCTGAATTTTTCAACAATAGCCTCGTCAATTACACGAGGAACTCACCATGAACTCCAACCAAAAAGTTATTTTGTTGACCGGTGCCAGCAGCGGGATCGGTGAAGGCATTGCCCGTCATCTGGCCGAGCAAGGGCATAAACTGGTGCTGGGTGCGCGCCGTACCGATCGACTGGCAAACTTGTGCGATGAATTACGCCGTGAAGGTGCCAGCATGGATTTTCTCGCAACGGATGTGACACAGCGAAGTGACACACAAAAACTGGCGGATTTCGCGCTGGAAAAATACGGACGCATTGATGTGATGATCAACAACGCTGGCGTTATGCCACTCTCCCCGATGAGTTCAATGAAAGTTGAAGAGTGGGATTTAATGCTGGACGTCAATGTTCGCGGCGTGTTGTACGGGATCGCTGCGGTGCTACCCACCATGCAGGCACAGCGCATGGGGCACATAATTAATATCGCATCCGTGGGTGCATTGACGGTTTCCCCCACCGCCGCCGTTTACTGCGCAACCAAATATGCAGTTCGCGCCATTTCCGATGGTTTGCGCCAGGAATCGCGTGAGCTGCGCGTCACGGTAATCAACCCCGGGGTGGTGGAATCTGAACTGGCAGACAGCATCAGCGACAACGTGGCGCGCGAGGCGATGAAAAGCTATCGACAGATTGCACTCAAGCCCGAGGCTATCGCCAGAGCAGTCAGTTGGGCCATCGATCAGCCTGGCGAAGTCGACGTTAACGAAATCACCGTGCGCCCTACTGCCAGTGGGCATTGAGGTAAAATATCCCTGGCGATTTCAGGCTGAAATTCGCAGAAATCGCTGTGGTGTTTCACCCATCAAACGGCGGAACATCGAGATAAAGGCGCTGGGGCTTTGGTAGCCAAGTTGGTTGGCGGTGCGCAAAACCGTCTGCCCTTGCGCCAATTGCACCAGTGCCTCTGAGAGACGTAACTGCTGGCGCCATTGAGTAAAGGTGATACCGGTTTGCTCGCGGAACAAGCGGGCCAGCGTGCGCGAACTGGCGCCGACGCGCTGGCCCCACTCTTCCAGCGTATCGCCGCTGGCCGGGGTCGCCAGTAGCTGCTGGCAAATGTTGAGTAAACGGCGGTCGCTGGGCAACGGCAGATTACACACCGGACCGTCCGAGGCACGGCGAATCTCATCCAGTAACAGCGGTGAGATCAGATCTACACGCGCGAGGTCGGTCTGCGGTTGCAACTCGATCTCCACCAGCGTTTGCATCAACACCTGTAATAGCGGCGAGATCAACATGCTACGCGCCTGCGGCCAAAACGCCCGCGCCAGTTTGGGATCGAGATACAAACTGGCACTGCGGATATCGCTTAGCGCGGTCACGCGTGCGGTACACTGCCCGGCAGCCAAAGCGCACGACCGGGAGTCAATGTCCAGGAAGCGGTTTGCGTCTGCACGCGCATCACACCCTGCAAACAGAGCACCAGTTGCGCCACTTCATGCGCGTGCCAGCGCTCTTCACGACCAGCCTGATAATGCATTTCGCGCGTGGCGAGTAATGGCAGTGCTGGCGTCATTTCCGCCGCAAGTGGTTTCTGCAACACCCTTTCACCCAATCCCGTTAAATTGCCGATTGATGTCTGCTCTGCGTTATTTGCAATTGAGAAGGTGCAAACCCGCCAGCAGGACGCTATCAAATAAGATAGTAATGATTATCATTTGTATCACTATTTGGGGCCATTGGAACATATCGGGGAAAATAAATGCCGGGTCATTGCACCTTTAAGCGCAAGCCACTGAGCGTATTGCTGCTGATGCTGATCAGCAGCACATCAGGTTGGGCTGCTGATAATAATAACAATTCGAACGCCACACTCACCGTGACAGCCAACAGTGTCGATAGCGATAGCGCAGATGCCGACAGCTGGAATCAGGTGGCAAAGAAAGCAGATTCTGTCACAAAAAGCACGCGGCCGATTATCGAAACGCCACAAAGCATCTCGGTGATCACCCAGGCGCAAATGGCTTCGCAGGCGGCATTGAATGTGCCACAAGCACTGCGTTACAACGCGGGAATTAGTGCCGAAGGCGGCGGTGCTGATTATCGTTTTGACGACATCTATATCCGTGGTTTTGCCGCCGATGAATACCTGGATGGCTTACGCCTGCCAACGGTGACTTACTGGTCGCGTCCGAATTACGACACTTTCCTGCTGGATCGCGTTGAGGTGGTCAATGGCCCGAGTTCAGTGACATTCGGCCAGGCGAGTCCCGGCGGCGTGATTAATCTGATGAGTAAGCGCCCGACCGCGGAGCCCATTCACCAGATTTTTGTCAGCACCGGCAGTCATAATCTGTTCGAAACGGGACTCGATCTCTCTGGCGCACTGGATAACGATGAACACTGGCTGGGCCGCATCACCGGGACCTGGACGCGTAATGACACGCAAGTCGATTACACCAAATACAAGCATTACGATATCGCGCCCGCGTTGACCTGGCAGCCGAATGACGACACGCGCCTGACGTTACTTGGACAATTCCGCAAAGATCCTTACACCGGTTTTTACAATCAGCTGCCACTGGAAGGCAGCCTTGTAAAACTTGCGCAGGGCAATTTCTCTGACAAATTCTACGGCGGTCAGCCCGGCTTCGACTATTACCGTCGTGAGCAGGCCAGCATCGGCTATGACTTCATGCACAAGTTCGATGACGTCTGGAGCGTACATCAAAACCTGCGCTATCTGCATACCAGCAGCGATTATCAGATGGTCTATCCCACCGCGACCATCACCGATGGATCAGCCACGGTGAGTCGCGACAGCATGCGGGTGATCGAGTCATTTAACGCCTTTGATGTGGATACCAACCTGCAAGGCAATCTCGATACCGGCGCCATCAATCACGCGCTGACGTTGGGTGTCGATTTTGTGCATGACGATTTGCGGCAGAACAGCGGTTACGGCAGCGCGTCAGATATCAGCTATCTCAATCCGGACTACAGTACCCCAGTAGAATCGCCATCGATCGATTATCACAGTCGCTCTTTCATGACCCAGCAAGGTATCTATCTGCAGGACAGCATGAAGTGGAACAACTGGGTGCTAAATCTGGGTGGCCGTTATGACAAAGCGCAAACGCGAAGCCAGAACTGGGTCAGTGGCACGCGCACTGAGCTGAATGATTACGCCACCACCGGCCGTGCCGGTTTGCTGTATCACTTTAATAACGGCATTGCGCCTTACATCAGCTACGGTACGTCGTTCCAGCCGCAGGCGGGTACCTCGTTTGGCGGCGATCCGTTTAAACCGACCAAAGGCAAACAGTCGGAAGTCGGGATTAAGTATCAGCCAAACGGCTTTAATGCGCTGTTCAGTGCGGCCCTGTATGACCTGCGCCAAGCCAACGTGTTGACCGCCGATCCGGATCACGCCAACTACTCGGTACAGACCGGCGAAATTCGTTCACAGGGATTAGAACTGGAAGCGAAAGCCAATATCACATCTCGCTGGCTGGTGAATGCCTCTTATGCACTGACCAACCCGAAAGTGTTGTCAGCCAATGATGATACGCAAGGTAAGCAACCGGTATCGATTGCCCGCCAGACTGCTGCGCTCTGGACCGAATATGCTCTGCCGGGTGTATTGGATGGCCTGACGATTGGCGGCGGCGGTCGATACGTGGGCACCAGCTATGCCACCAGCGACAACAGCCTGAAAGTGCCGGCTGCGATGATCTACGACGCGATGATGCGCTATCGCTGGCAGGATTGGCAGCTTGGTCTGAATCTGCAAAACCTGACCGATAAACAGTACCTCAGCAACTGTAACGATCTGGGTTGTCACTTTGGCTTACGCCGTCAATTGATCGCCACGGTGAGTTATCAGTGGTAATCCGACGTCGAACACTGATTAAGGGCGCGCTGGCAGGCGCGGCCCTTTTTTCGTTTCCGCTGCAGGCAAAAACGACGCCGCGCTGGGTGATCCTCGATTGGGGGATCACCGAAATGGCTCTGCTGTTGGGCATCACGCCGGTTGGCATTGCCGCCCCCGACTGGTATCGCCGCCTGTTTAGCCAGCCTCCGCTTCCCGAGCAGATCGCCGACGTGGGTTTGTTATTTCAACCCAATTACGAAACCTTGTTTGAATTGCGACCTGACACATTGCTAGTCACGCCAGCACACCGTATGGCTGAAGCACAACTAACCCGCATTGCCCCGTTATCCTACTTTTCGACAAGTGGCCCCCATCCGTGGCAACAGGCGCAGCAGAATCTGCATGCGCTGGCACAGCTGGCCGGTCTCCGCACACGCGCTGACCAAGTCATGGCAGGTTTGCTGCAACGCCTGGAAAAAGCGCGACAGCAAGCCGTTCACTTCAAAGACAAACCCATCTATTTACTGCATCCACTGGATACCCTGCATGTGCTGGCTTTGGGCGCGGGAAGTCTGTTTACTGACGTGCTGGGTTTACTTGACCTGCCCCACCACACGCCGTTTGCGGTGGGCGCTCAGGGCTATGCCACGCTGGAACTGGAGCAACTCACGCAGTTGCCGCCCGGCTGGCTGGCGCTGCTGCCTTCCTGGCCGGAAATTGATCTCAACCCCGTATTGCAATCTCCGTTGTGGCATACCCTGACGCGATCGGATGGGCATCGGTTGCTGGAGTTACCGGATGGACTTTCAACGGGAGGAGGCGTGCTCACCGCCGTGCGTTTCGCCGAAGCGCTGGTCAAGGCGTTAAACGAGGCAAATCCATGAATCGCCATCCCGCCTCACTGACGCTTTTACTGTTTGCAGTTGCGCTGATGCTATGTCTTGAGCAGCTGGCGCACCAATTGCCGTGGCACGATGCCTGGCAAGCGCTGCACCACACCGCAATGCCCACGCTGGCACAACAGGTCTTCACGCTGATATGGTTACCTCGTCAGGGTATGGCGATTTTATGTGGTCTGGCGTTGGGCTTTACCGGCGTGGTAATGCAGCAGGCGCTGCGCAATCCGTTAGCCGAACCGATGACGCTGGGCATTGCTTCCGGCGCAACCTTAGCGCTTTCCCTCACCACCTTGATGGCACCTGCATGGCTGCTGCTGGGGCGAGAATGGATTGCGCTCAGTGGAGCGATCGTCGCCTTTGCGCTGGTCTTTCTGCTTAGTGTACGTCAGGGGTTTACCCCGCTGGCGTTAACGCTCGCGGGTATGCTGGTGAACCTGTATTGCGGTGCCGCCAATCTGCTGTTGTCGATCATTTACGATCGTTCGCTGTCCGCCGTGTTTATCTGGTGTGGCGGCTCGCTGGCGCAGGAGAATGCGCATGCATTGTGGTGGTTACTACCGCGCTTGCTCATCGCGGCATTCCCCGTGCTGCTGATTTTACGCCCTTTACGCCTGCTGGCGCTGGATGAACGGGTTGCTCACTCAATCGGTTTGCCTGCTGGATGGGTGCGAGGGATTGCGATAAGTTCCGCGTTGCTGATAAGCAGCCTGGTGATCAGTGTGGTGGGCGTCATCGGTTTTATCGCGCTTGCTGCGCCACACCTGGCCGTACTGGCGGGCGCGAAAAGCCTGCGCCAGAAGCTTCTCTGGTCACCGCTGCTGGCCGCCGGTTTACTGTGGCTGACCGATCAGTGGGTCAGTCGCCTCAATGGTATTGATGGCTTGCTGCTCCCCACCGGCATGATGACCGCGCTGGCAGGTGCGCCGCTGTTACTGTGGTTTTTGCCGCGCCTGCGCCATCTTTTTCAGCCCGATGTGAACGAGCCTCAACCTGCTCCCTGCCCGGCGCGACGCTTTACACGCCTGCCGGTACTTGCTCTCTTTGTGGTAATGCTGGTTGTCGCGCTTGCCTTTGCTCAAGGGGTAAATGGCTGGCGCTGGAATTCCATTACTGAGATCCAGGTGATGTTGCCATTTCGCCTGCCGCGCTTGCTGGCCGCCATCGCCGCCGGCGTGCTGCTGGCAGCTGCGGGCGTTATTTTGCAACGCATCAGCCGCAATCCGATGGCCAGCCCAGAGTTGCTCGGCATCGGTGCCGGTGCCTCATTGGGTATTACGGTGCAACTGTTACTTTGGCCGATGGCAGCGATGCCGATGATGATTGCCAGTAGTGCGGCAGGTGCGCTGATCACACTGGGGATAACGTTGTGGCAGGCGCGCCACTATGCCCTCAATCCACAACGCATGTTGCTGAGCGGGCTGGCCATTACTGCACTGTTCCAGTCCGTTGCCGCCATTGTTATCAGCAACAACGGTATGGCCGCCGCGATGCTGCGCCAGTTGATGACCGGATCCACCTATTACGTCAGCACACCCATCGCCGTGATAGCTTTCACCCTGGCCCTGTTACTGCTGGCACTCACTCCCCTGCTGCGGCGAGCGATGTTGCTTTTGCCACTGCAGGGAATTCCCTCCTCGCTTGGGCTGAACGTGACTCAATCCCGGCTTTTGCTGATGCTGCTGGCTGCGGCGATGACCGGCGTTGCCACCTTAATTGTTGGGCCATTGTCGTTTATCGGCTTACTTGGCCCGCAACTGGCCCGCCAGCTGGGCGCGCGTAAACCCATGGAACAGATGCTGTTTGCCGCCGTGATCGCCGCCATTTTAATGATGCTGGCTGATTGGGCCGGCAGCAACCTGCTGTATCCACGGCAAATTCCTGCGGGCCTGATGGCAACCCTGATGGGCGGACCATGGCTGGCATTGCTGCTGTGGCGGCCGTTGGATAGCACAAACTCATAGGAGATGAGGTGTCGATTTATTTGATGTTACTGCGCACCACCGGTGTGCTGTTTTTTGTCGCGCTGGCCTGCAGCGTGATCGGTGGTTTGAGCAACGCGGCGCTGCTGGCACTCATCAATCAGGGATTGAGCGCCACGGAGGCACAGCGCTGGCAACTGGCGTGGCAGTTCGCCCTGCTGGCGCTGCTGATGCTGGGCACGCGCACCCTGAGTCAGTCCCTGTTTATGGCAATGGGTCAGCGCTGCAAAGCCGAGTTGCGCCGCAAGCTGGTCCAGCAGGTAGCGGATGCCGGTTATGCCGATCTTGAACAGCACGGCATGCCGCGTGCCCTCAGCGTTTTGACGCAGGACCTCGACCAGGTGGTGGTGTTCTTTATTGCCTTGCCGGGTTTCGTGATGTCGCTGGCAGTGATCATCGGCTGCATGGGCTATCTCGGTTATCTGTCGCTGACCGTGATGATGATTGCGCTTATCACAGTGTTGATAGGCTCACTCGGCTACAGTGGCGTGCATCGGCGCGCCTTACAACTGATGCGCCAGTCACGTCAGCGTGAAGAGACGCTGACTGGTGAGGTGAGCGCGCTGTTCAGCGGCGCGAAAGAACTGCGCTTACACGCCCCGCGCAAACAGGCGTTTTTGCATAACAAACTTTTCAATATCATCGAGCAGGTGCGCGTGGAACGTACGCGCGGTTACGTGCTGTATGCTCTGGCCAACATTTGGGCCAGCGTCTTCTTTTTTGCTTTTATTGGCGTGGTGATGTTTTTACTCGCCAACATGCTGGATTTACACGGCGCGGTGATGTCTGGTTTCGCGATGGTGTTTCTTTATATGATCGTGCCGATTGAGACAGCGCTCGCCGCCCTGCCCGGCCTGACACTCACGCAGGTTGCACTCAAACGCATTCAAGCCATGCAGCAGCAGCTGCCACCTGAGCAAACAACCTTTGGTGCACCGCCGCTCAGTTTCCATCAGCTGGCACTGCGCGACATCACCTATCAGCATGAGGCATTTCAGCTCGGCCCACTCTCATTGCAGTTTCGTCCCGGTGAGTTGGTGTATCTGACGGGCGGCAACGGTAGCGGTAAAACCACGCTGGCTCGACTGCTTACCGGCTTATATCAGGCGGATAGTGGTCAACTGCTGCTGGACGGTGAAGTCATCAATGAGAGCAACCGCGCCGGTTATCGTCAGCTGTTTTCTGCCGTGTTTAATGATTTTCATCTGTTTGAGGATTTGCAAGGCATCGACAGCACACGCTGGAATGACGAAGCGCACGCCCTGCTGGATGCCCTGCAATTAACCCGAAAAGTCACGCTGGTGGAGGGCACTTTCTCGACGCTGGCGCTCTCCACCGGACAGCGTAAGCGCCTGGCGCTGCTGGTGGCCTGGCTGGAAGACCGCCCGTTCTATCTGTTTGATGAATGGGCTGCCGATCAGGATCCGACGTTTCGCGAGGTGTTTTACCACCAACTGCTCCCCGCGCTGAAAGCACGAGGGAAAACCGTTCTGGTGATCACCCATGACGATCGCTATTTCCACCTCGCCGATCGCTGTTTGAAGCTGGAGCTGGGCCAGTTAGTTAGCGCTTGAGCCTGGCGGCGGCAGCTTCTGTGGCCTCGCGGCGGCGAGCAATAAAGTCATGCATCTGGTTTTGCGCCTGCGCCAGTCGTTCCGGCGAGGCGCTGCGTGGTGAACCTGCATGAAACGGTGGCGCGGGATCGTACTCCATCTGCAGTTGAATGTTTTCCGCCACGTCGCGGCCAAACAGTTCTTCTGCCACAGTGAGTGCAAAATCGATACCTGACGTAACACCCGCGCCGGTAATCCGATTACGATCGCGCACCACACGTTCGGCTACCGGCGTGGCACCCAGCAGGCTGAGCTGATCCAATGACCCCCAATGCGAAGTGGCACGATATCCCTGCAACAAACCGGCGGCCCCCAGCACCAGTGAACCGGTACATACCGATGTCACCCATTGGGCTTGTTCGGCCTTTTGCCGCACAAAATCCAGCGTCTCTTCATCCTCCATCAGCGCAATTTGTCCCGGACCGCCAGGAATGCAGATTAGATCGAGGGGCGGACACTCAGAAAACGTTGTCGTCGGTACGATGGCTAAACCTCGGTCGGACATCACCGGTTGTCGGTCTTTCCAGATAAGAAAGTTACTCACGCCGGGCATGCGAGCAAAGACTTCCCACGGGCCAGTGAGATCGAGTTGAGTGAGATGCGGGAACAGCAGCAGACCAATATTGAACGGCGAAGAGGCGGCCATGATAGGCTCCGATAAGGGGTCAGAGCGTTATCATGGCCTTGATACGAAAAGGATTGCAACGGGTTAATTCATCAGCGGTTTTGCCATCGGTGCTTTCACGCCATCAGCCAGCGCGAACAAAGCTTCGACACGGGCTTTCTCTTTGTCGTCAACCGGGATCAGCAAACCACATACCACAAACACCGCCACGTTACCCGCCAGGCCAACGATGCCGCTGGTCAGCGAGCCAAGCGCCGGGATGTCATCCGGGAAGAACACGGTGAGCACGATAGCGATAATAATCCCGGTCATCATGCCCAGTAGCGCACCCTGTTTGTTACCAAAGCGGCTAAAGATACCAAAGAACAACGGCACCGCCAGCTGAATAATCCCCTGATAGGAGATCTGCGCCAGCAGCTGCAAACGGGAATAGTTGAAGGTGAAGTACGCCAACAGCGCGGCAGCGACAATAAATACCACCATGCCCGACTTCGCCAGCACCGTCAGTTGACGATCGCTACGCGGTTTATTCCAGGTCGCCAGATCGTTGGCAAACTGCGTACCACATACCTGCACGCATCCATCAACGTGACCAATACTGGCAGCAAGAACAATCACCAGCGCCAGTGCCAGTAACCACGGACCGCCCTGATCAAACAGCGCCGTGAAGAAGCCATTTTGTGGATTGGCCTGCACGTTAGGATCCTGACTGACCGCCGTGGCGAACAGCATCAGGATGGCGTAAAAACCGCCCACCAGCAGAATCGTCAGCAAAGTGCCTTTCTTGACGGCACGGATGCCGCTGGCGGTATAAATGCGCTGGAAGCTCATCGGCCAGCACATTGACCCAATCACACCGGTGAAAATCAGGCTGAACATATACCAGGGACCATAGTGCGAACCCTCCGCGCCCGGAATCTGCAGCATTGCGGGTGGTAACGTTGCCAGTTGGCCGAAGCCATGATCGCCACCAAACAACAGCACCACGCACACCAGCGCACCCAACCCATAGGCGATGATGCCTTGATACATATCCGTCATGATCAACCCACGCATGCCCATGCTGACGGTCCAGTACTGACGCACCAGAATCAGCAACACGCCAGCAATCAGGCAGGTGGTGACACCCCAACGGCCAAAACTGGCAAATTCCACCAACAACGCCAGTGCCTGTATCCCCATCACCACCCACGGGAAGACGCAGATGATGCCGATAATCGACGCCACTCGCTTCACCGCCGGGCTGTTGAAACGCATGCCGAGCAGATCGGGTTGTGTCGTCAGATTGAAGTGCTGGCCCCATTTCCACGCGCGGCGCGCCATCAGATACATGGCTGTCACGCCGAGCGTTGAGTAGACCGCGCCATAGAAGCCGATCACTCCGCTCACCGATAGTGAGAAGAAAGCGGTAAAAGTCGCTCCCGGCCACCACGAGTTGGTATAGCTCATGGCGATATACCACGGCCCATACGATCGGCCGCCGACGGCGTAATCAGAAAAGGAGGTGCTTTTACGGTTGGTGGCATACAGCACGGCAATCATGATCGCCAGAAACAGGCCAATCATGCCAAAGGTAATTAAATAATGGGGTTCTGCTGCAGTGATTTTCATGCGACTTCCTCATCATCCGGAATTTCACCAAACGCGCATTCCGCCAGATACATAACCCATAATCCCACACCCAGGAATACCGCAATCGCGAGCCAATAAACGATCGGCAGAGGTATCCCCAGTAATAACGCACTACTTCCGCTGACGCTTAAATAAAGCGGTGGGCAAAGTGCCAGCAGTAATAATGCCAACAGGTATAGGGCGAAGATTTTATTTTTAATACTTATGCGGGCGCGTAATTGCTGCGCCATGACCATCGAACTCATAATAACCTCCTCAATATTAATTGACGGTGTGCGCACTCCTTTACCTGCTGAATATCAGCATTTCCCCTTTGGTGTAACCTCAACATCAGACAGCAAAGAGCGCTGTCCGAAAATACGACGGACGGATAATGTTACAGACGATCTTACAAGGACTTAATCCCGGCGCGTTCCGCTTACACCGCGCGTAGCCAGTTTTCCCAGTCGGGATGATTTAACACGCTGCGCGCCCGCAAATGCTTCCAGGCACCATATTTTGAAAAATCAAAATCAATATCGGCCACATGATGTTGAATAATGGCCCAGGTTGACCACTTCATATCCGCCAGATACTTATGAATTTGCACGCGAGCGAATAATGCTGCATCCACTTTACCGAAATAGTCCTCCAGCAATTCCTGTTCTATTTTCGGTGTGAAAAACATTTCGCCAAACCACAGCGCCAGTTCATAACAGCGATCGTTATTTGATGCATACTCAAAATCGACCAGCCGAATATCGTTCTGCGCATTGAGCATGAAGTTACCCGCCAGCGTGTCATTCATGCACGGCACCAAATCTAATCCCGCCGCTTCTAACGCCTGCTGCGCGCGCTGTGCCTGTTTGTGCAACCAGGCAGCATCAGCAGAGAGCGCGACATTGAGTGCACTGACCTGCTCAATATGCTCATTAAGCATGTCGAATACGGTTTTGTTCTGCCTGAGCAACGGCTGATCGTTGAAACTTTTCAAGCCCTGCAACGCACGATGACGAATCGCGGATTGCTGGAAATCGAGGTTTGACGAGGCGCGCCAGCCATCGATGAACTCAAACACTTCCACGCCAAGATCGCGCAGATAGGCCACCACCGGCACGCCATAGCCGGTTTGCGCGGCTTTCAGGCTCGCTTCATGTGCGGTGTCACGATTAATAAAGCGCTCGGTGCCTTCGCCGGGAATTTTGACGAAATAAGCACAAGGCGCGCCCTCGACTGCCACGTGCCAGTTGGCGTTGGAAATACCGCCGCTTACCGGACGATACTGCACCGCCCTGCCCTGCCATTCCGGCATCGCCGTAATGGCTTGTTCCACCCGCTGTTCCTGCCAGCTTTGCGCTTCACCCAGAGATTTGCTCATTTTGCCTGCTCCGCTGTCAGGTTTAACCAACGTTCAAAACGGGGATCGCTCAGGCTCTGACGGCAGCGCAACAGCATCCACTGGCCGAGCTTGGCAAACTCCAGACCGCGCGTGCTGGTGACACCGTTCAGCATGCCCCATAGCGTCCAGTGATAATCATCCACCAGCGCATATAAGCGACAACGCGCTACATCAGCCTCGCTGCTGTCACCACGCCACGCACGAATCGCATCACGCCAGCGATCGTCAGTAGGCAGTTGTTCGTGGATAAGCGTCGCGATATCGTGCCAGGCATCCCCGCGCGCGGCATAGTCAAAGTCCAGCAAGCGCCATTCACCCTGAGGGTTGACCATCCAGTTGCTGGCGATGTTATCGCCGTGGATCAAAACGGGTGTATAGGACACGGCGTTGAGTGCTTCCCACGCCAAATCGACACATTCCCCCATCCATTGCAGCTCATCTGGCTGTTGCACACCCTGTGTTTCCAGTTGAAGACGTAGCCGCAACATATCCTGCTGGCGGCTGTGTAAGGGAAGCGGCAATCCTGAGTGATGTAATTTATCCAGCGTACGCGTCAGGCTGGCAAAGTGATGCGGATCGCGTAACGCATCCAGTCGCGCCCAGCGGAAGCTGTCATCCAGCGCCGCGAAGATCAGAACGCCATTGCGCGGATCGGCGTGGCATAGCGCCGGTGCGATGCCCAACTCGCCCGCCTGGCGGCTAATTTCGGCGCTGCGCTGGAAATCAATCAACGCTTTCTGATCATCGAACAGCACCTTGGCATAATAGCCTTGCCCCGCTGACTGCAGGCGAAATCCGGCCCATTCCGTCGCTAAACGATGCGGTGACGCCACACCTGCCGTGCCTGGCTGAATATCAAAGGATTGCGCGGGTTGCCAACTCGCCAGCGCTTGCTGTAAACGCATCAACATAAGGCGTCCTCTCCTTTCAGGCAGAGCTCAGTGAGCATCGCCATCAACATGTCGAGACCGCGATGCAAGTCGGCGGTGGCGGTGTATTCACGTTCATTGTGCGAAAGGCCGTCTACGCTGGGCACAAACAGCAATGCACTCGGGCAGTGATAGCTCATGCTTATCGCATCGTGACCTGCTATTGAACGCATCGGCATCGCTTTCAGCCCCAATTTTTCCGCCTGCGCTAAAGCCAGATCACTCAATGCCGAATGTAACTGCTGTCGTGGACGATACTGTGCACGGTCGAGACTGACATCGGTGGCCGTATTCTGCGCAATCGATTGCATCTGCTGGCCGAAGCTGTCGCGCAACTGGCGCAATAGCGCTTCATCAGCAGAACGAAACTCAATAAATAACGTGGCTTCAGAAGTCACTACGTTCGGCGAATTAGGCACGGTTTCCAGACGGCCCACCGAGGTATGCAGTGCTTCGCCATAGCGTTCAGCCTCTGCACGCACCGCCACAATGGTGTGCGCGGCTGCCAGCAGCGCATCCCGCCGGCGATCCATCAATGCCGGGCCGGTATGGTTTTGCTCTCCGCGAAACGTCACCTGCCATTTCAGTGCCGCCCAGGTTTCCGTCACTACGCCTATCTGTTTCTGCTGCAATTCAAGATGTGGACCCTGCTCAACGTGCAGTTCGCAGTAGGCCGCCACCGTCAGATCGGGTAACGCCGTTCCGCGATAACCAATATTTTGCAAAGCTGTTTGCAACGAGATACCTTCGCCATCACAACACGCCAGAGCCTGCTCCAGCGAGAGTGCGCCTGTGAACACTGAACTGCCGGTCAGGCTGGGTTGAAAGCGCGCACCCTCTTCATTGGTCCAGTTCACCACCGCCAGATTACGTTGCGCGGTTTGCGAATGGTCGCGCAGCTGGCGAGCCAATGTTGCCATGGTCACTGCAGCGCCGGTGACGCCGTAGGCACCGTCGAAACGTCCACCCAGCGGTTGGCTGTCCAGGTGCGAACCGCACAGCACCCACGGCGCGCCTTCGCAAAGCGTCATCAAGCCAAAGATGTTGCCAATTTCATCCACGTGAACGTGAAAACCCTGTTGCGTCAGCCAGGTACAAAAGGCATCGCGCATTTGCTTATCCGCAGCGGATGCCGTCAGGCGATGTAAGCCGCCTGCGGGTGTCGCACCAATGCTGCTGCTGAGGGCGAACAGCGCATCAAACGCCTGATAATCTTGCGGTGTCATCCTCGGCATTGCCGGGATGGAGGATGTTGACATGGGCACTCTCCAGACTCGCTACAAAAGCTGCCGCGGGTCGCGCATTGGTCACTAAGGTGTCAACCGCGCTAAACGGCAGCGTATTCACAAAGGTTCGCAGTCCAAATTTGCCTTCATCTGCCAGAATCACACTCTGGCGACAGTGCGTGCTCAGCACGCGCCTTAATAACGCCTCAGGCTCTTCGTAATCCATAAAACCGTTGTCCCGATCCACTGCACCAATGCCCATAAAGGCAATGTCGTAGTGGAATTGACGCGCGAACTCCAGCGTATGGGGGCCAATGAGTGCGTTATCATTTCGCCGAACGCGCCCTGGTGTTAGCGTGACAGCGTTGTCGCTTTGCTGCGTGAGCAGCGCGGCGATATCCATTGAGTTCGTGATAACCTTCAAACGCGAGAAGCGGGTCAACTGCTGCGCCAGTGCCAGCGTTGAAGTGCCGGTATCCAGAAACAGCGCCATTCCCTCTTCCACTAATTCGCTTGCCAGCTGACCAATACGCGCTTTAGCACGCGGCTTGATACGGCTGCGTATCTGTAACGGCTGCTCTTCGCTGGGCACCGGTAAAATGGCACCGCCGTGCACGCGTCGTAATACGCTCTGCTCTTCCAGATATTTAAGATCGCGGCGAATCGTCTCTTCTGACACCACGAATTTCTGCGCCAGTTCCGTGACGCGCACCCGTTTGTCGTGGTGTAAAATCCGTTTTATCTCATCCAGACGTGGCTGATTAATCATGCTTACCTTCTGTTTTTAGAGGCCAAAACCGCAGTATACCTATCGGGCGGTCTCAAGGCCGCGCCTTACAGAGAAGGTTGATGTTGATCCCACGGCATCAGGGCTTCGAGCGCCGCGCAGAACTGCAATACGTCGCCTTCCGCATAACGTCGGCCGATCACCTGCAAACCCACCGGTAAACCTTGCGCGGTAAAACCACAGGGAATCGTCGCCGCCGGATTACCACTCAAATTGAATGGCCAGGTGAAAGGTGTCCAGCGCGCCCACTCTACTCCGCTGTCGCCCGGCGACTGATTTTCCGGCACATGGCGATCGGCCGAGAACGGCAGCACTGGCAGCGTAGGCGTGATCAGTAAATCCACGCTGTCAAACAAGGCGTGCACTTGTCCGGCAAACGCCGCTCGTTGTTTTTGCGCCGCCAGGTAGTCGGCCAGATTCAGGCGCTGCGCGTGTTCAATCAGCGCGGCAAAGCCCGGATCGAGCTGGTCGAGCTGCTGCTGCAGTGCGGCACCATACGCCACACCGCGCCCGCCGCTCCATAAAGTGTCAAATGTCTCAAACGGTGATGACCAATCCAGCGGGCGTGCCGTGAGCGTCACCGGTAACGTATGGGCAATCTGCTCCACCGCCTGTTCGACGCAACGCGCAATCTGCTCGTCGACCGGTGTGTTAAACAGCGTGGGACTGTAATGCACACGCAGCGCGGGCAATGGCTGGTCGCAGCGTGCCAGCCAGGATTCATTTTTCGCTGGTAGCGCCTGATGGTCGCGCGCATCCGGTCCAGAAAGCAGATCAAACAGCAGTGCGCTATCACGAACCGTGCGCGTCATCGGCCCGGCATGACTGAGCATTTCAGTGGCAGACCACGGCCAGGTTGGGATGCGTCCCAGCGAGGCTTTAAGGGCGAAAATGCCACAAAAAGCACCGGGGATACGCACCGATCCGCCACCGTCGGAGCCCAGCGCGGCGGGCACCATGCGCGCCGCCACGCTGATTGCCGATCCCGAACTGGAACCGCCGCTGGTTAACGCCGGATCCCACGGATTGCGCCCATGACCAAATACCCGTGAATAGCTTGATCCGGTCCAGCCAAACTCGGTGGTCGCGGTTTTGCCGACAATGATCGCTCCCGCCGCCTTCAGTCGCTCAATAATCGGCGCGTCATGTTCTGGTACGTTATCCAGTGAGGTGAGTGAACCTTTGGTGGTGCGCAACCCAGCCGTTGAGAACAGATCTTTGACGCCGAATGGCACACCGTGCAATGGACCCCGACTCTTGCCCGACTGACGTTCGCGATCGCAGCTTTTAGCCTCTTCCATCGCCTGCTCATCGTAAACATCACCAAAGGCATTCAATGTGGGATTGTGGGATTTTATTTGCTGAAGGCAATTCCCCACCAGCTTTTCACTGCTGATATCACCGCGACGAATCTGCTGCGCCGCGCCAATAACATCAGGCATCGAGTTAAATAAATTCTGGTCCACCGCCATGGTTACACCCTGCATTTCTGGCATCACTATGTAGCGATAGTGGCAACAGTTGGCGAATGAAGCAAGACCGGGTCATGTGGTTAATGTGGGATATGTTGTATTTAATCTGGCGTTGTTATAGGAAAAGATGATGATGAAAAAAACAGCGAAATGACAAAACCGTGGCAATTGGATGAAGGTTTTGCGCGACAGGCCGCTCAATCACTCAGTTGCAGTTAAATCGTTCAGGGAAATGTGTGGATGGAGATATTAATTCACTGCGCCGCTATCATCAGCACAGTGATATTAAAGTCATCTGATAAAAAGATTACAACCAGCCTGCTTTTTTCAGTCGTGACCACATCACACCACAAATCGCCAGCGTCACCACCAGTACCGCGGGATAGCCAAAGTGGGTTTTGAGTTCAGGCATATCTGAGAAGTTCATGCCGTACATACTGAAGACAATGGTCGGGACGATCAGCACCGCACCCCAACCCGCGAGCTTTTTATTCACTTCGCTCTGCTGAACCGACACCAGCGCCAGATTGACCTGCATTGCGCTGGTGAGCATTTCACGCATGTCTTCGGCATCGATCATCACGTGATGAGCATGATCCTGAACGTCACGCAGGTAGGCACGCAGGTTCTTCGGAATAATGTCTTCGTGAAAACGCGCCAGTTGGGCACAAATCTCAGTCACCGGCATCGCGGCATTGCGCAGCGCCAGCAGTTCGCGCCGGAGATGATAGACATCCTCCAGCGTTTTACTGTCAAAGCGGGTGGTAAACATGCCCCCTTCCAGCGTACCGATACGCTCGCTGAGTGATTCGGTGATTTTGCTGTAGTGGTCAACGATAAAGTCGAGAATGCAGTAAAACGCGTAGCCCGGTCCCTGACACAACATGGTGTGGTTTTTTTCTGCCCTGGCGCGTATCGCCGCATAGCCTTCCGATGAACCATGGCGGACGGTGATCAGGAAGTTTTTACCGAGGAAAAAGTGGGTTTCACCAAAGCTGATGCGCTGCTGATCGTCGAGATGTGCCGTTTTCACCACGATAAATACCGACTCACCATATTGCTCAATCTTCGGGCGCTGATGGGCCACCAGCGCATCCTCAATTGCTAACTCATGCAGGCCAAACTCTTCCTGCAACGTCTGCATAAAAGCCGGTTCAGGCTGATTCAAACCCAGCCAGATAAACGCACTTTCGTCTTTGAGTACTTCGCTGATGTCGGCGACATCGACATGCTCTTCACGTTTGCCGTGGCGATAAGCCACACAGTTAATCACCATTTTGGCGCTGTCCATGTTGTTTTCACTTACTCAATCATAGTGTCAGTATCATTTCGACGCAGGGGAGATCGGCTTTGGCCAGAGCGGAAGGATACAAGGCTTCACGCACGTTGCTAAAGCCATGGCGCAGATAGAAACCGCTGGCATTGGGTGTTGCGGCCAGGGTCAACTGCCGAAAACCGCGCTGGCGGGCTTCCGCGATAATCGCGTTCATAATGGCGCTGGCATAGCCTTTGCCGTTACACGCTGGCAGGGTAAATATCGCTTCCACACTGCCGCTTTTGAGATCGAGAAAGCCCGTAGCGGCAGCGCCCAACTCAGGATCGTCGATCACGTAGAAAGGATTGCCCTTAATCGCCTCAAAGTAACCTGACGGCAACGCGTCAGGCGTCCATGCGGCAATCACTTCAGGCGGATAAACTGACTGGCAGCCATCGCGAATCGCGAGATTGCGAATACGCCACAAGTCGGCGGCTTCATGTGGAAGCGCTAAGCGCGGTGTCATGGATTCTTCTCTGTGCGATGAATACGGAAATCCCACAGTAGCAAAACCCTTGCCGCAAGTTTGTTCTTTTTGGCTTAAGGCACCCCAAAATAACGCAGCAATGCCGTCATCACAGCCGCGCCTACAATCACTAAAATCAACGGCGTACGGCGCCAGGCGAGAAACACGGCAAACAACACGCCCGCTATCCGCGCGACACCTGCGAAGTGGCTGCCTTCAAATAGTGCGGTGGTGACGGCAACCGCCAGCAACAGCACCGTAGCAGCATCCGAGAGCATATTGCGCACCGATTCCGACATCGGCATACGACTTCCCAGTCGGTAACCCGCGAAGCGCATCACATACGTACCGACGGCCAGCAGCGCGATCCCGGCAATCACGAAGTTATTGTGCATTTTTGCGCTCCCGCCAGCTCAATAAGCCCAACAATGAAAACAATACCGGCATTCCCGCTGGAACAAACGGCGTGGCGAGTACTGACAATGCCGTACCGAGCGTGGCCGGAATCCGCGTGCGACGTTGACGCAAAGCGGGAAATATCAGCGCGATCAAGATGGCAGGGAAAACCGCATCGAGACCAATCGCCGAAACATCAGGAATGAAGCGCCCGATAAATGCGCCGCACACCACGCTAAGTGGCCAGATAGCAAAAATGCCTAAACCACATACCCAGTATGCGGCGCGTCGCTGGGAAAGCGTCTTTTGCGAAATGCCAAACACCACGCTTTCGTCATTCATGATATGGCAACCCAGCAAACTACGTCCGCCCTGCCCGACCAGATCTTTCACCGCGATACCAAACGGTAAATGGCGCGCGTTGACCAGCAAACCCGCCGCCGCTGCTGTTAATGGGCTGCCACCGCCGGCCACAATGCCGATGAACAGAAACTCGGATGCGCCTGCCAGCACCATCGTCGAAAGCGCGATGGGCACCCACAGTGGAAAACCATCCGCTGCCGCCAGCGAACCGTAAGAGAGCCCGACAATACCGTCGGCCAGACAAACCAGGAAAATCGCTTTTAATACGCCGCGATCAAGCGGAACTGCACCCAGACGCATCACAATTTGATCTCATATCGAACAGGAAAGTCGTTATAATGAACGCGCCTGAATTGTTTTACAAGATGAACAAAACGTTCGATATAAAGAACAGGAGTAATTGTGACACCACCGATCGATCTTATCTCTGCTGGATTAGTGCGCGAACGCCAGCGTGCCGGGCTCTCGTTAACCGAAGTCGCCCGCCGCGCTGGCATTGCGAAATCCACGCTTTCACAACTGGAAGCGGGCAACGGCAATCCCAGCATTGAGACGTTATGGTCACTGTGTGTGGCGCTCAATATTCCGTTTGCCCGCCTGATGGAGCCGGAAGTGAAGCGTTTGCAGGTGATCCGTCGTGGTGAGGGCATGATGGTGTCGGCTGAACTTGCGGATTACCAGGCCGCGCTACTGGCCAGCTGTCCGCCGGGCGGTCGTCGTGATTTATATCTAATCACCAGCCAGCCGGGTGCACCGCGCGCCTCTCATCCGCATCCGCCCGGTTCGGTTGAACACATCATTATTGCGCAGGGTCGCGCCCTGGTTGGGCCTACCGATGCCCCGGTCGAACTTCATCCAGGTGACTACATCTGCTACCCCGCCGACGAACCGCACATCTTCGAAGCGCTGGAAGCGAATACCATGGCGGTGCAGCTGTCGGAGCAAAATTAGTCATAATAATTTCCTATGTTCAAACCCGATGATTGGCGCGTGACACGGTGGCATCCTGTGTTTTTCGCTAGCAGATTATCAGGAACATATGGATATTATTCCCGCCCGACCCCATCACGCCGCTGCCATTCAGAAAATCTATGCGTGGCACGTCCTTCACGGTACCGCCACCTTCGAAACCGAACCGCCCAGCGAAAGCGAAATGCTCAACCGCGTCAAAGATGTGCAGCAGCGCGGTGGCTTTTGGCTGGTGGCGCAAGAGGATGAACAGGTATTGGGTTATTGTTATCTGGCACCTTATCGACCGCGCTATGCCTATCGCTTCACGCTGGAAGATTCGATTTATCTCGATCATGAACAGACCGGGCGTGGCGTCGGGCGAGCGTTATTGCAAAAAGCGATTGCGCTGGCAGAAGCAGCAGGCTTTCGCCAGATCATCGCCATCGTGGGAGATAGCGCCAATCAGGGTTCGCTGGGATTACACCGGGCGCTCGGCTTCGAGCACACCGGTGTGATGAAATCGGTGGGATTCAAACATGGCCGCTGGCTCGACACCGTCGTGATGCAGCGCTCACTGGGTGTCGGTGATAGCCAGCCGCCAGAACGTTAAGCCGCCTGCATCGCAATCACGCGATCTGTCCCCTTCTCCAGAAGTTCGCGATCGTGGCTCACCAGCAGCACGCCGCACTGCAGCTGACGCGCCATCTGCGTTATCAGCTGCAGAGTTTGCTGCTGTACCAGCGGATCGAGCCGCGATGTCGGCTCATCGGCGAACAGGAAAACCGGCTCAAGCAGCATGACGCGTAACAGAGAGAAGCGCTGTAACTCGCCGCCCGAGAGCGAATCCGGGCAGCGCGTGAGTAATGAAGGATCTAACGCTAATTGCTCCATTAGCGAGTCGCGTTTTGACCGTTCAATGCGATGACGACGCAGCACCTCCTCCAGGCTTTGTGACAGTGTGCGCGTGGGGGGAAACAATGCCGAGGGATCCTGATAGATCTTCTGATACTTCAGCGCGCTCGCCGCGACGTGACGTGTAATGCTGCCCTGCTGTGGCGCGAGTAATCCCAGCAATACGTCGCCAAAGCTGCTCTTTCCACTGCCGCTGGCGCCATGTAAGCCGACAATTTCCCCAGCATGCAGGGTGAAATTTTCTGGCACGCCCAACGTATTTCCGCCGCGCTGCAGCTTTACCCCCAGCGCGCTCACTACGGGTTTGCTGCGGATTACCGTGCTTTGCCGTTGCGGCCAGGCAGCGGGATCGGCAGCCAGTAATTCGCGCGTATAACCCTGCTGCGGGGCGTATAACACTTGCTGCGCTGCGCCTTGCTCAATCACTTTGCCCTTATGCATGACGACAACGTCTCCGCCCAACTGACGCGCCAGCGCAATATCGTGCGTGATGGTCATTAAAGTCCCACCTTCCGCCACTTCACGACCCAGCAAAGTAGCAACGTCATCGCGTCGGGACACATCCAAACCCTTAGTCGGTTCATCTGCTATCAAAATCTCCGCACCGCCCGCGCGCGCCGCCGCAAATGCCGCACGCTGCGCCATGCCACCGGACAGTTGCCACGGGAATTTTTGTGCCGCTGCCTGTAAGCCCAGTTGCGCAAGGTCATCCTGCGCAGCCGCCACGCTTCGCGGCGCGGAATGCCCTCGAATATAGCGATAGCCTTCCGCGACCTGCTGCTGAACCGCCATGGTGGGATCGAGCGCCAGCCAGGGTTCTTGTGGCAGCGAGGCCATAGTCCTTCCCCACAAGCTGCGTAACGCATCACGATCCTGCGGTAACTGATAGCGTTGACCGTTGATGATCAGGGTTCCGCTGGCCTGAAGTGTCTCCGGCAAAATTCCCATTACCGCCTGCGCCAACAGGCTTTTTCCGGAGCCAGTCTCACCCAATAAAGTGAGCGGTTGGCCAGGTTGCAGGTGGAAATCAACCGGCTCCACCAGCGTGGCTTCTGCTGTTGCGATGGTTATGCCGATGGCCTGTAATCCTTTCATGGACGCTCCTTTTTCATCATCAGGTTAAGGCTAATCAGCAATAAAAACAGTGCGACCACAGGCTGTAGCAGCAACCAGGGCGCTTCCCAGGCAAAGGGCAGCAGTTCGGTCATCATCAAGCCCAATTCCGGTGTCGGTGGACGGACACCGACGCTGATAAATCCCAGTGCCGACACGGCCATGATGGCGCTGCTAAACGAGAACAGTGCAACGGTAAGCAAAACAGGTGCGAGTGCCGGCCAAAGGTGACGGTGAAAGCGGTAGATCGCGTTAAAACCCAGCAGTTTCGACGCCTGCATACCCGGCGAATGCACAATCGGACGTAAGGTGGCGCGTGTCACACGGAAGAATTCCACCCACAGCACCAACGAAATGCCTAACCACAGCATCTCCGGTGAGTCCGGGGCAATCGCCGCCAGTAACAGCACCAGCAGCAAGCCGGGCAGCGCGAGGCACATATCCCCCAGCATGCTGACCACACGGTCGAGCACTCCACCATAAAGCGCGCTGAGTACGCCAGCCAGCACACCGACCAGCATCGCACTGATCACACACAGTGCAGCCAGACCCAGTGACAGGCGCAGCGCCGCACTCAGGCGCGGCAGCATGTCACGTCCCAGGTGATCAAAACCTAACAGATTGGCCTGGCTGGGCGGCTGCAACATGTTGAGCAGTTCTTGTTGCAGAGGATCACCATGATGAAACAGAGGCAGTAAAAAGGCGTAGCTCAGTAGCAGAGCCAGCAGCAGTAAACCGACATGACGTGAAGTTAATTTCATGGGCGCGTCCCTCGCGGATCAAGCAGATGACAACCTGCATCTACCAGCATATTCAGCAGAACAAACAGCAGGCCGAGCGTCATGGCACTGGCCTGAATTACTGGCACATCGCGGGCGAAAATGGCATGAACCAACGCATGCCCAATGCCCGGCCAGGCAAACAACGTTTCCACTACCACCACGCCTTCCACCAGCCAGACAAACTGCATGCCGAACCAGGTGAGTACCGGTGTTCCCAGATTGCGTAAACCATGACGACGCAGCAAGGTGGCGGGCGCCAACCCTTTTTGCGCCCCCCATTGGAAATAGCCTGCGTTCACCACCTGCAAGGTGGCTTCACGCACCACGCGCACGCCCACCGCGCTTAGCGACAAGGCCAGCGTCATCGCCGGTAACAGGAAATGACGCAGCTCACCGTGTCCCGCACTCGGCAGCCAGTCAAGTTGCAGCGCGAACAGCACGATCAGCAGCATACCCAGTGCAAAATGCGGCACAGACTTAAGCATCGATGTCAGCCAAAACAGCAGCCGATCCAATTTGCCATTGGCATGGCAACCGGCCCAGATACCCAACGGCAGCGTGATAATGATTGCCAGTAGCAATGAAACACCAGCTAACGCCAGCGTCTGACTCAGTTGCCAACGCAGTTCATCCATCACCGGTTCGCCGGAAACCAGCGAGCGACCAAAGTTGAATTGCAGCAGATCGAATAGCCAGTGCAGTAAGGCGCTGCCTTGATCGGCTGCGCCACTTAACTCCTGCTGCACGCGCGCGACGGCATCCGCATCAACCCGATCATAGCCGTAACGACCGCTGGCAATGCGCCACGCCATATCGCCCGGCAGCGACCGGACCAAAAACCAGGTGAGTAATCCCACCGAGAGCACGACAAAAAATGCCTGCATCAGCCGCCAGCAAAGTTGTTTGATCATCACGGCTCCCAACGCAGTTGGCGCAGGCCAAAGTGACGCTCAAACGGATCGAGCGCGACGTTTTGCAACTGACTGTTGATCGCTGCTGATTGTTGATACCAGGCGATTGGAATCCCCGGGAGATCCTGTTGCAGTGCCGAAGTGATGAGTGTTCGAGCTTTGGCACGCGCGGAGGCATCGGTGGATTGCGTCAGGGTATGCAATGCGCCACTGAATCCTGTCGGATGCCAGTTCATCGCCCCCCAGTCGCCACCTTTCTCGGCATAATCCTGCAATAAGGTGCCGGTTGGATCGGGCGTGAGTGCAAAGTTGCGTGAGAACAGAGCCAGTTGCAGTTTCCCGCTGTGGTGCTGGGCAGGAATTTCGCTGGCATTGGTTGAGTTGATCTTCACTTCAATACCGATTTTGCGCAGTTGCTGCTGGATAACCATCGCCATCAACGGCAGTTCAGGGCGATCCGGGAAGGTCAGCAGCGTCAGGCTGAATCGCTGGCCGTTGCGGGTCAGCACACCATCTGATCCCGGTTGCCAGCCGGCTTTCTGCAACAGCGTGACCGCCGAATCGGGCTGATAGGAGAGTGGAGGCAGCGCCGCGTTGTGCCACTCGCCCATGTTCGGCGGGAACAACTGGCTGGCAGCACCCGGATAGCGCAACACCGCCATCGCTAACGCATTACGATCAATGGCCATGCTGATCGCTTCACGCACCGGCTGTTCCGCTAACAGCGGATCGCCCAGATTGAGCTTCAGCATAAGCGTGCGCGGCACGGGGATTGCGGGAAGTTGCAGCGCAGGTTTGCGTGCCAGACGCTGACGGCTGGCGGCATCCAGATTGAACACATAATCCGCATCACCGCTTTCTGCTAATAGCGCGCGGGTCTCTGCCCGGCCAGAAGAGAGATAGCTGGCTGTGGTAATGTGCGGTTTTTCTCCCCAGTACCCTTCAAAACGTTTCACCGCTAACGACTGCGGCGGTTGAAATGCAGTTAGCATAAACGGCCCGGAGCCGATGATGCGAGTGATATTGCCCTGTGCATCCCAGCTGGATAACGCCAGAATTTGCGAGCGACTTTCTGCCAGGACGGAAAGCAGAGGTGTGAAAGGCTCGCGCAGCGTGATGGTCACCACCTGCCCTTCTCCGCTGATCTCAGTGATCGGTGTTTTATCCAGTAATCCCGCTTTACTCCGCGCAGTATTGAGTGATTTCACTACCGCTGCCGCATCCAGTGGCGAACCATCATGGAAATGCACGTTATCGCGCAGCTGTAATTGCCAGCGCAAACCGTTTTCCGAGACCTGCCAACTCTTCGCCAAAGC
The DNA here is from genome assembly GCF_030053335.1 of Pantoea sp. EABMAA-21. NCBI lineage: Bacteria > Pseudomonadati > Pseudomonadota > Gammaproteobacteria > Enterobacterales > Erwiniaceae > Pantoea > Pantoea sp. EABMAA-21. Next base: position 210,133 of record NZ_JASGBX010000007.1, on the reverse strand, counting down.
CGGGATCGATTCACCGCGTTGGTTCACTTCCACCAGCGTTTCCACCACATCCATGCGCAGAAGGATGTCACCGGAAAGCGCCGGATCGGCACCTTTAATTTCAAACGGAGCGGCAATGCGCACCGTGTTTTCCTGATGCTGCGCCGCGAATGAGGCGCACGAAGCCAGGCCGAGCGCCGTGGCGATCAGCAATTTTTTCATTGATTTCATTATGGTTTCCGAAAAATACCGCTACAAAAATCCCAGAGAAATTATGTTATAACATAACAATACACATTTAAACACAGATCGCCTGCGGGGATAAACGGTTTGCGCGGGTGTTTATGACAAATTGACACTGCATGCTCGGGCATGACTGGGTTATGCTGAAACCGAATCTGAACCCTCAAGGAGAAACGGAAATGCCAGAAATCGTTGTCTATGCTGCGGAAGGCCGCACGGTTGAGCAGAAGAAGAAGTTGCTGAAAGCGGTGACTGCCGCAGTCGCGGACTCGTTTGAGATTGATGCCAATTCGGTGACGGTCTCAATCATTGAAACGCCTAAGCATCATAAATCTAAAGGCGGCGTGCCGTTTGATGAGCGGTGATAGGTTATTTGATGCATAAAAGCCCAACAGGGCTTTTATGTTTTATAGAATGAAAACCGCTGGGCCTTTGTCTTCAATGGTGTTGAGGATACGCAAAGCCGCTTTATTGGGTTTACTCTCGTTACGTTCCCACTTTGAAACACTCTCAACTGACATGCCTGTAGTCATTGCCAGCGCCGCCTGCGACATCTTCCATCTTAAGCGTACCGCTTTAATCTCAATCCCAGACATAGCGCGTACTGGAGGGATATTACGAGCTTCGATCGCCGCACTGATTTCCGCAACCGTCTCGCCCTGAACAACGCCCAATTGGTTATAGCGCTGCGCCATATCGTGGATTTTCTTTAAACGTTCAGTCATCACAAGTTACCTCGATTAGTTCTTTTAACTTAATCAACTCCCGGACCTTCTCATCTGACATCGCAATAAAATCCCGAGCGATACGGCAATAAGCATCAATTTCATCATCTTCAAGTTCTTTGCCTTTCTTCTTTGATAGCTGACTTTTCAAGTACATATCAAAGAAATAAATGTTGTTGCCATAATTGAAGAAAACAATGCTACGCGCGCCGTCAGATGCCCCCACACCAGGCAACCCGAGTCGTTTTTTGAACGTGTAACGTCCTAATGGGTCTCCATGTAATCCCGCAAAAATCGACTTTGCAGCTTTACACAAAATTTTATCATTGATGCGTGCATTAAATCTCTCTTCCTGAAATTCTGGCGTCAGGTAAATGCCCATTTACCCCTCCTTGCCTTAAAATATCCGTAAGCGTGACTATAGTCTTCGTTACGGGTTAGGTCAAATTACAAGCGAAAGGATTGGTTGAATCTAAGCGCTAATAACCGCAATAACATGTGGTTAAAGTCGCTACGCGAACGGTGAAAATTCAGTATCATATCTCACCCCTGGCTAACCCAATTGAGTGCTCAGCCCGCTATGACTGAACAGAATCCGCTGTTTTCGCGGCTTACCACCACACTGGCTGAAGAGAGCCGTACGCCGTTGTACAAGCGCTTTGCCGCCGCCATCAAAGAGGCGGTGCGTGATGGCATCCTGGTGCATGAAGAGATCCTGCCCGGTGAGCGAGAATTCAGCCAGTCGCTCAGCATCTCGCGTATTACGGTGCGTAAAGCGATGGATGAGCTGGAAAAAGAGGGGGTGGTGTTTCGTTCGCGCGGTTACGGCACACAGATTTGCAGCCAGTTTGAGTATTCGTTGAAAGAGCCCAAAGGTTTGTCGCAGCAGGCGGTTTTACGCGGTAAAAAGCCTGATACGGTGTGGATTAACAAGAGCAAAATTCAGTGCAGCGCGGAAATCGGTGAAAAACTGGGATTAAGCCAAGGTAGCGAAGTCTACTTGCTGAAGCGTATTCGTTATGTCGATCAGCAAGCGGTGTCAGTTGAAGAATCCTGGGTGCCGGCACGCTTTATTGCAGATGCCGATGACATTGGAATTTCTTTGTATGATTACTTTAACAAGCAACAGATTTTGCCTGTTAAGTCCCAAAGCAGAGTGAGTGCCCGCATGCCTGATGAAGCGCTCCAGCAGCAGATTGCCCTGCCCGCCAATGTCCCTGTGTTAGTGATTAAACAGCTGGCACTTGACGCGCAAGGCAATCCTCTGGAGTACAGCATCAGCTACTGCCGCAGCGACATGTACGTGTTTATTGCTGAGTAAGTCTTTGCTGCCAATAGCTCTGCAGCGTGGCGCGATCGGGTGCACAATCACCACCGCGTTGTGACACCACATAAGACGCCACGGCATTACCCAATGCCACACTTTCCGCCAGCGACCAACCTGACGCGAGCCCGGCTAACACTCCCCCCGCATGGCTGTCACCGGCGCCAATCGTATCGACTACTTGCGTTGCCAGAGCAGGGATCCAACCCTGCGATTCCGCATCGATATAACCTGCGCCATCACTGTCTAGACGCACCACCAACGCAGCGCCAAAGTGTTGTTGCCATTGAGCCATTAACTGACGGGCATCAAAGGCTTGATGCTGGTTCAAACGCTCCAGCCACAGTAACTCTGCTTCCTGTCTGTTCACTGTAATCAGTGGTTTTAGCGCCATAATACGGGCAAATTGACACTCACCAATGTCAGCCAAACGCGGACCGAAATCCACCAGCAATTGATAGTTATGCGCCTGGTGTTCGAGCCAGTCGATCAGCACATCGCCGCTTTTGCTGGTCAGTTGATAGCCAGACAGGTAGATCCAACGGTGTGGGGGTTGTGGCAATGTGCGCAGCAGTTCAGCATCCCACAGATTTTCGACACCGCTAACCGACAGAAACGTGCGCTCACCATCCGGCTCCACCAGTGCCAGACACCAGCCATTGTCTCCTTTACTGGTTTCCAGCACGCTTTGAAGGCCATATTCCATCAGCTTCTGCCGCACAATACTGGCCCAAATGCCGTTACCCAGCGGCAGCGCGTTGATGGATGGAATGCCCAACCGATGCAACGCGATCGCTACATTCAACGCACAACCGCCCACGTTGACGCCCTGCTGGTGGAGTTCAATATCACTTCCCCGATGCGGTAACGAATAGGCATCGGCAATCACGTCCACCACAGCGGCACCAATCACGCACACCGGCAGACGTCCTTCCAGCCGGTTCAGGTCATCAGGCGTCAGCATAAACGGCCTCACGCTGCTGACGGAAACGCATGAATGCGTTGCTATAGCGAGTGAAATCCAGCGCGTTGGCAGCATCCAGTTCGGCTTTTAGCTGTGAATCAATCCCATCAATGCCATGTAGCGCTCCGCAAATGGCCACCGCCATCGCGCCGATGGTATCGGTATCGCCCCCCAGATTGGCACAAAGAATAGCGCAGCGATTCGGATCGGTGTTGGCCAGTTCAACCATTGCAATAGCAGCTGGAACCGATTCGATAGTGGCCGTCCCGGTCCCCACCAAATCATAAATCTGCTGCATCGTTGACTCCACACCTCTGCCCTGCGCCACAACGCTCAACGCCAGCTCAACACGCGCGGCCATGGACGCGCTAAAGGTCGTGACGCGTTTTTCCTGCGCAGCGCGCGCAATCGCAGGCAGCTCATCGCGGATGTATACCCAGCTTGCGCCGTCAATGGCACGTGACACTGCCCAGGCAATCACCGTTGCCCCCGCGATGGCGACATCAGATTTATGCGTAGGACTGGATGCCAGTGCGACAGCGTCAATAAAGGCATCCAGATCTTTGGCTGGCAACAGACAACCAAGCGGTGAAACGCGCATCGCCGCGCCATTGGTCATGCCGTTGTTCTCCAGCTGCGCCACTGGCGTTCCCGTTTTCAGTGCATTCAGGGCTATTTTGGATGTGGGTCCCAATACGTTTTTGTTGAAGGCATCAAACTCCTCTGCCCAGTGCAGGATATTGGCACCAATGGTCTCCGCGTTGATATCGCCATCATGCGTGACTATCGCATCTGCCAAAGCCAGCGCCATCGAAGTGTCGTCAGTAAATGCCGCGCGGCCAAAATAACAGGCGGCATTGTTTTCAGCAGGCCCCGGCAGAAAACCATCAATCCAGCCAAAATGCTGCTTAACGCGACTGCGCGGCCACAATTCCGATGGCATGCCCATCGCATCGCCCAGCGCCTGACCATAGAAAGCGCCCAAAATCCGTTTTTCCTGGAGTGTCATTGTCATCATTACATCTCTTATTTATGGCTATCAGCGGTGGCTGATTGCTCGAAAGCAGTTAATTCTTCACTGCGTTTTTTGCCATCGCGGAACAGCACGATGAAGGCGATGGTGATAATGATGATCATCACGCTGCCAAACATCCACATGCCCGCCCAGTTGAACGTTTGGCCATTGCGAGGCTGGTCGTAAGCGAACATCTCTTGCATCAAATATCCGCCGAGACGATAGCCCAGCAAGCTGCCAATCCCCTGGCATGCGAGCGTGATCAGGCCCTGTGCTGCGTTGCGCATCGCGACCGGTGCTTTTTTATCAACGTAGATGTAAGCCGTGATGAAGTAGAAGTCATAGCTGACGCCGTGCAGCAGGATGCCCATAAACAACAGGCCAATCGTCAGGGCATTTTGATCGCCGCCGAACACGAAGAATATGTAGCGCAGCGCTGCGGTGGTTAAGCCAAGCAGCAACACTTTGCCAATGCCAAAGCGCTTGATAAAGAACGGCAGTGCCAGCAGGAAGAAGATCTCCGATACCTGACCCAGCGTCATCCAACCGGTGGCGTGCGGCAGGCCCACCTCCGTCAGGTAGCCTTCGGCAAAGATGTAGTAAAAAGCCAGCGGCATGCTGAACAGGAATGAGCAGACGAAGAACACAAGGAAACTGCGATCTTTCAGGAGATGCAGCGCATCCAGACCCAGTGCCACACGCAGGCTGAATTTGCCGGTGCTTTTCGGCTCGGTTGCCGGCAGCATCAGCGAAAAGATCCCCAACACCAGTGAACTGGCAGCAGTGATCAGCAGCGGCACATTACTGGCTGAAATGTCGCCATAGCCCATCAGCGGCGGCAGGAAACCACAGGCAATGCCTGACGCAATCCAGCCTAAAGTGCCCATGACCCGCACGCGTGGATAATCGCGTTCGACATCTTTGACATGCGAGAAAGCAATACTGTTAGTCAGCGCAATGGTCGGCATGTAAGTGAGCGCATACAACAGCAGCAGTGGGAAGAAACCACTGAAGTGCGTCTGCTGGGCCGCGAAATACATCAGAATGGAACCGACGATCATCAGCAGCGACAACACTTTCTGTGCCTGGAAGAAGCGGTCTGCCAACGATCCAACGAGGATCGGCGACAGGATAGCGGCAATCGAAGTACAGGCATAGCACCAGGCAATCTCAACCGGCGAAAAGCCGTTTTTGCTGAGGAAAGCCCAGAGCGGCACAAACCATGCCCCCCAGATAAACCACTCGAGAAACATCATGAAGGATAATTTTGGGATTGTTGTTTTCATTAAAATAGGACTCCCCGGTGTAGGTGAGGCCAATCTAACACCAACAACAATACCTTTGTAATACCATTAGCGGATTCTTTGAGCTACTCCACAACAATTTTAACCGAGGATTAACAGTAAGGCAGGAGATAGAGCGAGGAATAAGGGCGTGCAGTGCACGCCCTGAAAGTCTTAACGACGGTTTTTCCAGACGGTCTGGATATTACAGAATTCGTGAACGCCAAAACTGGAAAGTTCACGACCATAGCCGCTCTTCTTCACACCACCAATCGCCACGCGGGGATCGGAAGCACCGTTGCCATTGATGAACACGGCGCCGGTTTCCAGTTTCTCTGCCAGCTCATTGGCTATCGCTTCATTACCGCTCCACACGGTAGCGCTCAAACCAAATTCGCTGTTATTCGCCAGCTCTAAAGCATGCTGTGCATTGCGTGCCACGGTAATCGCTGCCACGGGGCCAAAGATCTCCTGCTGGAAGGCGATCATGTCGGGTGTCACATCAGCAAGGATCGTTGGTGCGTAGTAGTTGCCAACGCCATCGATCTTATGACCACCGATAACCAGGCGCGCACCTTGTTTCAGGGTCTGCTGTACCTGCTGGTCTAACTCATCACGCAGATCATAACGCGCCATCGGTCCGATATAAGTTTCTTCATTCAGCGGATCGCCAATTTTCAATGCCTGCACAGCCGCGCTAAAACGCGCCTCAAACGCTTCTGCAACACTTTCCTCAATGATGAACCGTTTGGCTGCCATGCACACCTGTCCGGTGTTCTGGTAGCGTCCTGTGACCGCAGAAGCCACTGCCGCATCCAGATCCGCATCGGCAAGTACGATAAACGGATCTGCACCACCCAGCTCCAGTACCGTTTTCTTCAATACGGCACCGGCTTGTGCTGCAATAGCACCGCCCGCCCGCACACTTCCTGTCACCGCAACTGCCGCAATACGCGGATCTTTAATTGCAGCCGAAACGCCATCGTTATCCACGTTAATCACGGTGAAGCCACCTTTTGGCAGATCTGTCGCGTCAAACAGTTCTGTCATCAGATTGGCTGCACCCATTACGCTTGGCGCGTGTTTGAGCACATACGTGTTGCCTGCCAGCAACATGCTGACTGCACCGCGCAGCACCTGCCAGTAAGGAAAGTTCCACGGCATTACCGCAAGAATCACGCCTAATGGACGAAACGATTGCCAGGCTTGCTGATTTTCTACCAGCGTAGGCTTGTCAGCCAGCATCGCTGGGCCCTGTTCTGCATACCAGTCGCAGAGATTTGCACATTTGAGGACTTCAGCACGAGCCTGTGCAATGGGTTTACCCATCTCCAGGGTTGCCATGGTAGCGAGTTGATCCTGACGCTGGCGGATCTGTTCTGCTAACTGGCGTAACACGATGACACGCTGTGCCATGCTGGTGGCTCGCCATTGTGCAAAAGCATCCGCGCTGGTCTGCAACGCAGCTTCGAGTTCAGCGGCATTCTGCAATGGATATGATGCGATGATTTCGCCAGTGGTAGGGTTACGTGAAATAACGTTGTCAGTCATAAGATGCCTTCGTCATGAGTTGTAGGGGATGAATATGAGTTTCACCTTACGCTCGGTGAAGATTGATGAAAAATGAATAATAATGAGGAAGTTGTTCTCTTCTGATGAAAGAAGCGGATCTTCTTCACAGAGAATTAATGTTTTTTCGCCATTGGTGGGATCAATCTTACTGACCTGCATATTCTGACAGTTTTTGATGTTAGAAGCTGATTCTTCATAGGGTTATGCAGTTATACAGTGAATAGATCTTAAAGAAAGATCATAGAGAGATCTTAAAGAGATCCTAAGAGATCCCCGATCGCTGCAAGCCGCACCCCACAAGGCCTGAGAAGGTGATCGCGTTCACTATAATCAGAAAAACGTTCACTACAATCAGCATAATATTCACTATAGACTGTAGAATGTTCACTATAAACAGTGTTAATGTTCACTGTAATCAGAAATCGATCCTTTTCATCCACAGAATGAAGATCTCAGGCTATGGCAGATAAAGAGAGTGAAAACAAAGCGTTACTAGAACCTTTTCTGTCGGTGACAAAAAACAGCGGTGAGGTTATCCAGCTTCATCCTAATAAAAATAACACCGTACAACCGGTCGCGTTGATGCGCCTGGGTCTGTTCGTTCCGACACTAAAGTCTACTGCGCGTGGGAAATCGGGCGCGATGGCTTCAACGGACGCCACCAAAGAGCTCAAGAACCTTTCGTTAGTTAAAGCGGAAGGCTATGAAAAGATTACCATTACTGGCGCAAGGCTGGACATGGATAATGATTTCAAAACCTGGGCTGGCATCATTCAGTCTTTTTCGCGTTATCCCTCAAAGGGCGACACCGTGACGCTGCCGTTTATTGATTTCGTGAAAATGTGCGGGATCCCATCGGCAAACTCTTCAGCGGCCTTACGTAAGCGTTTAGATGCCTCTTTACGACGCATCGCAACCAATACGTTGTCCTTTGAAGGTAATGGCAAAGCGTATCATACCCACCTTGTGCAGTCGGCGTATTACGATCGTGAAAAGGATCTGGTGCGCATTCAGGCCGATCCCAAACTGTTTGAGCTGTATAACTTTGACCATAAAGTCCTGCTGCAGCTGCGAGCCATCTCACGCCTCAAACGTAAGGAATCGGCTCAGGCGTTATATACCTACCTGGAAAGTTTGCCAACCAATCCTGCACCGATATCGCTGGCGCGTCTGCGCATGCGTTTAAACTTAGGCTCTAAGACGACCACGCAAAACCACGTGGTTCGACGCGCGATGGAGCAGCTTAAGGAGATTGGTTACCTCGACTATTCAGAGGTAAAGCGTGGACGTTCTGTGTTCTTTATTATCCATAGCAGAACGCCGAAGCTGGACGGTATCAGCAATCTTGAGAGCATTGATTCCCTCGATGATATTGAGTTTGAAGACTGATTTTTCACGTTCACTGTAATCAGCTCCCTGCCCTTGAGTGTGTCACTTAATCGCCAAAAGTGACACACTTCTTCTACGCACTGTTCACTGTAATCAGCATCCCTTCATTCGTTCACTGTAATCAGTAACGTTCACTGTAAACAGTATTCAGCGACACGTTAGTCTTACATCCTCCTGCAGAGTTATCAAAATCGACGAATCATTGGGTTTAATTGTGATAGTGAGTACTTACTAGGTGGGTTTTCAACACTCGAGCGCCCTCTTTTGCAGCGGGTTTGCTGATTACAGTGAACATCAGCCATAGCGTATTTGGTTGCTGATTACAGTGAATGGTGGTGATGTAGTGAAAACAGATTATAGTGAATGATTAAATTTAAGTGTTTGAATATTATAGGTAATATTTAATTGTTGGCATTCATTCATTGTAATCAGCTTATTGTCTGTACAAATAAACAGTAAAAGTGACAGGGTTGGTCACCTTCACTGATTACAGTGAATTTTTCCCTTTATTGCAGATTGCAGTGAACGTTATGCCAGTGCGGTCGGGAATGGATTTAAGGCCTCAATCGTGCGCGTCACGCTGTCACTGATTACAGTGAATGCTCTGCAGCCCTTCCCTCCTCCGAAACATTTTTATACCTGATCGTTGTGGCCACAGAAGATCGCTTTACTGATTACAGTGAACGTAAATAACTTTGCCAGCGAGGAGCAATTACTGATTACAGTGAATGTTACAACCAGGGATTCGGGAGGTAGGAAAAAACGGTCTTCACCTGTTTTGCTGATTACAGTGAACGTTGGAGTTCAAAGACAAACATTCCGTTTCTGGTTGATCCGGCAATGGGTGCATGTAATAGCCACCGGTTAAAACGGACACTTCACCAGAAAGAGCAGCTAAAATGCTCTTCTCTCTTCTCTCTTCTCTCTTCTCTCTTCTCTCTTCTCTTTAATCGGTCATTTGCCATCGGTCATATCCCACCGGGCATGCCTCTTCAGTCGTTCATTCTCTGGCCATTGCTTATCTTCAATATCGCCAGTAGAGCATGGTGAACCGGTCAGGACCCGCCAGTTATAGCTTACCCGCTATCCCGCACTTGCAATGGCTCAACGCTGAGCATCTACCCGTTTTCACTCACGTACAGGCAGCCATAAGCCACCGATGATTTAGCTTCACTCACTCACTCACTCACTCACTCACTCACTCACTCACTCACTCACTCACAACAAACCCGCATTCGCGAACCACGAATCACAACTGAAAACGCAAATTGGGTTACTGATTACAGTGAATGTTGACAGTCATTTTAGCCCGTATTCACATCCCTGACTCCTGACTCCTGACTCCTGACTCCTGACTCCTGACTCCTGACTCCTGACTCCTGACTCCTGACTCCTGACTCCTTTACTGATTACAGTGAACGTTCTCACGTACGCCCTACCCTTTCCGCCGATTATGGCGAATCCATTTAAGACAAAACTGCTGATTATAGTGAACGCTAAGCTGAGAGAACGATTTAGGTTACTGATTACAGTGAACGTCTGAATGTGGCTTAGACAAATTGCTGATTACAGTGAATGCCAGCTAGCCATACGAGCTGTTAATTACTGATTACAGTGAACACTCGGATTAAATCAATGCTCCCCACATGCAGTCTACTGATTATAGTGAATGTTTATATTAGGACTAAGCTGTCTCTACTAACCGAAAACGCCTGCAGCCGATTTCGTCATGGAGAGCCCTGGCTTTCAACTGCTCATCGTGAAAATCAATATCACTGATTACAGTGAACGTAACGCAGTTGTTTACTGATTACAGTGAACCTATTGCCACTTACAGTGAACGTTTACTGATTACAGTGAATCTTATGCCGAATATAGTGAATGCAGGCTGTGATTTCAGCCATATCACCTTGCCCGCAACTCTCGTGCAACGGACAATCAAATTACTGATTACAGTGAATGCTGGAGCAAATACGCGAATGAGGCGTTGCTCACACTTTCATCCATTATTCCGCTCTGATTAAAACATCTCCGCTGATTACAGTGAATGTTTGCACTAACACGCTCTTACTCAAGGTATTTTCACAGCGCTAAATGTTTCGCATTAGATGAGATAGATTTGCCTCATGTGCAGGATTTCGGTATAAAGTCATAAATCCTACATGTGTGGAGCAAGTATGGCTAACGATGAGAAGCAAGTTCTGAAAGTCGCACAACGTTCAGAAAAAATGCTAATGAGCCTGACGGAACAGATTCAGGCGCAGAAAGAAGAGTTGCAGGAAAACACTTTTTATCAGGTTTACGCCAAAGCGGCGTTAGCCAAACTCCCTAAATTAACGCGTGCGAGCGTTGATTACGCCGTTAATGAAATGGAAGAGAACGGCTATCCATTCGATAAACGCGCGGCGGGCAGCTCTACCAAGTACGCAATGTCCATCCAAAACATCATTGATATCTACCATCATCGCGGCGTGCCAAAGTATCGCGATCGTCACGCAGAGGCATTCACGCTGTTTGTTGGTAATCTCAAAGGTGGCGTATCGAAAACCGTCTCAACGGTCTCACTGGCCCATGCGCTGCGTGCGCATCCACATCTGTTGTATGAAGATCTGCGCATTCTGGTTATCGACCTCGATCCGCAATCCTCTGCCACCATGTTCCTCAATCATGAGCGTTCGGTCGGACTGGTAGAAGCCACAGCTGCGCAAGCGATGCTGCAAAACGTGGGCCGCGAAGAGTTGCTTAATGAATTCATCGTGCCATCGATTATTCCTGGTGTCGACGTACTGCCGGCCTCCATTGACGACGCCTTCATTGCATCACGTTGGGAAGAACTGTGTGCTGAGCATCTGCCTACGCAGAATGTGCATGCGGTTCTGTATGACAACGTCGTAGCAAAACTGAAGAAAGACTATGACTTCATTTTCATCGACAGTGGCCCACATCTGGATGCCTTCCTGAAGAACGCCATCGCCGCATCTGATTTACTGATGACGCCAGTTCCACCAGCACAAGTTGATTTCCACTCGACGTTGAAGTATCTGACGCGCCTGCCGGAACTGATTGGCATCATTGAGGAATCAGGCGCATCCTGCCGCTTGCAAGGCAACATCGGCTTTATGTCCAAGCTATCGAATAAAGCGGACCACAAGCTTTGTCACAGCCTGGCGAAAGAGATCTTTGGCGGCGACATGCTGGATGCTGCTTTACCGCGCCTGGACGGCTTTGAGCGCTGTGGAGAGTCGTTTGATACTGTAATCTCTGCGAACCCATCGACCTATGTGGGCAGCACCGAAGCCTTAAAGAATGCGCGTTCGGCAGCGGAAGATTTCGCTAAAGCCGTATTTGATCGCATTGAATTTATTCGCCTGAACTGAGATTACTATGAGCGCAAAACGAATTACGATTGGCCGTACCTTCAGCCAGACACCTTTGCAGACTGAGGATGCCTCAGACGGACATTCTCAAACCTTTATCCTTTCGACCGGTAAACGTGCCCTGTTCACGCTTGAACACATTACGGCGAAGGAAATTGAAGAAAAAACCTATGTGGTAATGGAAACGAATGGCCGCGACCAGTCAGGCTTGACGCCTGAATCGCTGCGCGACATTATCCGCACCATTAAATTGCAGCAGTTCTTCCCTGCTATTGGTGTGAAACGCGGCGACCGTATCGAAATTTTGGATGGTTCCCGCCGCCGTGCCGCCGCTCTGCACTGCAAAACTGGGCTGGATGTGCTGGTCACTGAGGTTGCCATCACGGCAGATGAAGCACGTCGCCTGGCGCAGGACATCCAAACCGCACGCGAACATAATCTGCGTGAAGTGGGGATGCGCCTGCTGTCATTAAAAGAGAGCGGCCTGTCACAGAAAGAGATTGCTCAGAGCGAAGGCCTCTCGCAGGCAAAAGTTACGCGTGCGTTGCAAGCCGCGAGCGTACCACTGGAGTTGGTTACCCTGTTCCCAAATCATTCGGAGTTAACATACCCGGATTACAAAACGCTGCTGCAGGCGTATGAGAAGCTTCAGGAGATTGGTCAGTCGGTTGAAGCCTTAATTGATACCATTGGCATGGATGTCGATACGGTCTGCGCACGTGATGGTCTGGCTGAAGATGAAGTAAAAAATGGGATTTTGCGTCTGGTGCGTAATGGGAGCCAAACACTAATCCAGTCGCCAGCAAAGGAAAAAGCGGTCGCCACGCCTCTCTGGACGTTTGCTGATAAAGATCGTTATGCCCGCAAGAAGACACGCGGCCGCATGTTCAGCTACGAATTCAATCGCCAGTCGAAAGAATTACAAGATGAGCTGGATCGGGTGATAAACGAGACACTCAATAAATATCTCAATCAGTAGCGAAATGCCGCCTTCGGGCGGTTTTTTTTTGCCTGAATTTCAGCTTTTCGCCAGTGCTATTTCATCGCTAACTGTATGAAAAATAACTAACCTGTGTAGAAATTTCAGGCTGAAATCGCCAACTTTTTCACCGTCTATATGCATAACAATCTTGCGCCGTAGAGTTTAGTGAATCTGTGGTGAAGGCAAAATAACCAGCTGGATAGGAAAGCAACAAAGGCTATCCAGGAGAGGAACTCAGATTGCGAATGCCCTGAAATTTTCTTCATTCGCCATCAGGATTTCACATCTAATGAATTGAATTAAAAGTGTTTTTTAATTTAATTTCAGGCTGAAATCGCCAGCATTTCAGCAAATTTCAGCGCTGCATCGAGGGTACTAACCCGGTTTAGCCAGATGATATTCAATGATTTATCCACAGAAAAGGTGGATAACTTTATTCGGGCCGTTAGGCTGTAAGTTACAAAACGCTGGGCGATTGCCAAACCGCTTCCCGAACACGTACAGGCTTGTTTATCAGACCCAATGCATAAAAACGATCGGCGATGATTTGTTGCTCTTTAATCACTTCAAATACCATTGAACGGGTTCTATGACTGCGTCGTGTTAAAGCTCTTTCAACGGCCAAAAGGTCAAGACCCAATTCCTGCGCAAGCAGACCAGCAGCTTTCTGCCGATGATTATCAATAAAAATGCCGGTCTGCTGTAAACTCTCCACTAGCTGATGGGCCACGTCGTGATGTTTTTCCACATAATCGCGACGTGCCAGATAAAATTGGTGGTTGCGCACACGCCCCTCACCGTTGGCCAGCACGCGCAACTCAGGATTGCTCTCCGCCGCACTGAGTAAGGGGTCCCACATCATCCATGCATCGACCGCCAGATAATCACTGGCCGTCAGAGGATATTTCGGCGGCGCATACACCACTTTGAGTTCATCAAGGGCGATACCTGCTTCTTCCAGCAGCTGCAGCAATAACCAGTGAACGTTAGAACCTTTATTGACCGAAATACGTTTACCACGTAAATCAGCAATGCTACGGATATCGCTATCGATTGGGACAACTATCCCCACGCTACTGGGCGCAGGGGGTTCCCAGGCGATGTAGGTCACTGCATTGCCATTCGCCTGGGCGAAAATAGGCGGCACCTCGCCGGTGGTACCGAAATCGATCTCGTTATTTTGTAAGGCATAAAGCAGTTGAGGCCCGGCAGGAAATTCGCTCCACAACACGCTGACGCCCTGCTGTGCAAAGCACTGCTCAAGACTTTGCCGTGCTTTTAATACCCCAAGATTACCGAATTTTTGATAACCGATACGTAATTCGCGTTCCTGATGAGGCTCATCAGCAGAGGCAGTTGCAATGCAACTCGCCGCCTTACGCCGTCCTTTTATCATTCCCTGGTGAGCAAGATGAGTACGCAGCGTGTGGCGGCTGATGCCAAGCAACGCCGCGGCCTGTGTCTGATTGTGTTCAGTGAAATCCAGCGCGTGAGTAATCAGGCTGGTGATGACGCGATCAAACAGTTGATTGGGCTTAGTGGAGAGTTGTTGACGCAGGAAGTTATCAAGCGTTGATGCTTCCGCGTTGTTAAATCCCTGTTCATTGTATCTTGTCAGTCGCAAATGAGCTGGCGTTAGCGTCTCCTCCCGACTCAAAAGTACTGCGTTGTGAAGCGTATTTTCCAGCTCGCGAATATTGCCCGGCCAACTGTACTCCAGTAGCACTTCTAAAGCATCCGGTGACAAACGACGCACCGGTCGACCTAAACGACGTGCATACAGCGAAAGGAAATGCTGCGCCAGCAGCGGGATATCATCACGACGCTGTCGCAACGGAGGCAGCGGCACCACCGCAATATTGAGGCGATAGTAAAGGTCTTCCCTAAATCGCCGTTCGCGGATCGCCTGTGCCAAATCAACATGGGTGGCCGCAATAACACGCACATCGACTTTAATCGGCTTGCGCGAACCCACGCGCGTAATCTCGCGCTCCTGTAATACGCGTAGTAACTTGACCTGTAGCGACAAACTCAGCTCTCCAATCTCATCCAGCAGCAGAGTGCCGCCCTGCGCAGATTCAAACCAACCGGGATGCGCCTGGGTCGCGCCGGTAAATGCCCCTTTCTCATGACCAAAGAGTTCGGCTTCGGCAAGACTTTCAGTTAAAGCACCGCAGTTAACGGCGAGAAAGGGGCCATGGCGGCGTTGGCTATGATGATGGAGATAGCGTGCGACAACTTCCTTACCCGTGCCGGTCTCGCCGACAATCAATACCGTGGCGTCAGTGGGGGCGAATTTGTCGAGCAATGATTGAAAAGCGAGAGAAGCCGGGTCGACTAAACGCGGTGAATCAGCGTAATTGCTATAGTTGGTCAGCATCTTTTGATGTCCATTAAGGAGTATCAGCACACGCTAATCGTTGCTATTCACTGTGAACAGCAGGAAAAAAGCATAAGCAGTTGCATATGCAGGAATAGCTGTAGGCGGTAAGTTGCCGATGCAACAAACACAAACAGCAGTAGGGGCCTAACCCGCTGAAATAGCGTCATTATCAGGAGAATCAAAGCTGGCACGTTTTTCGCTAACAGCTATATAACTAAAAAAACATCTCAAAATGATCATTTTTTAATAAAGTTATATAGGAAAAGCATAATGGCCGAATCCGCAAACAAGAACATCAATGTCTTCTGGTTTCTCCCGACGCACGGTGACGGTCGCTATCTCGGCACCACAGAAGGTGGGCGCCCGGTTGATTTAGCTTACTTACAGCAGGTGGCATTGGCCGCCGACAATCTCGGTTACTACGGTGTGCTGATTCCCACCGGCAAAAGTTGCGAAGATTCATGGCTGGTTGCTTCTGCACTGGCACCCATCACTAAAAGACTGCGTTACCTGGTTGCCGTTCGCCCTGGACTTCAACCGCCGACACTGGCCGCGCGTATGGCCACAACCCTGGATCGCCTCTCTGAAGGACGTTTGCTGATTAACGTGGTGACGGGCGGTGACCCGGTTGAGAACAAAGGCGACGGCATCTTTCTCAATCACAGTGAACGCTATGAAGTCACCAAAGAGTTTCTCGATGTGTATAGCCGTTTAATGCGTGGAGAGAAGGTTGACTATGAAGGGCAGCATATTCACGTTGAAGGAGCAGAGGTGTTGTTCCCGCCAGTGCAGGAAAATGGCCCACCACTCTATTTTGGCGGCTCGTCGGAGGCCGCGATTGATGTCGCCGCTGAGCAAATCGATACCTATCTGACCTGGGGTGAGCCCCCGGAGCAGGTCGCAGAAAAGCTGGCAGTCGTCCGTGAACGTGCTACAGCGCGCGGGCGCAAACTGGAATACGGCATCCGCCTGCATGTCATCGTGCGTGAAACGGAACAGGAAGCGAAAGCGGCGGCAGAGAAATTAATCGGTCATTTGGATGAAGACACCATCGCGCAGGCGCAGAAGATTTTTGCGCGTATGGACTCTGCAGGTCAGGCACGGATGAGCGCGCTGCACAAAGGCTCGCGCGATAATCTCTACATCTCACCAAACTTATGGGCAGGCGTTGGTCTGGTGCGCGGCGGAGCCGGAACGGCATTGGTAGGAAGTCCTGAGCAGGTTGCCGAACGCATACGGGAATATCAGGCACTGGGTGTGACCAACTTCATCCTGTCGGGATATCCGCATCTTGAAGAGGCGCATCGTGTGGCAGAATTGCTGCTGCCGCTATTACCGCTGGCAAATGGTCAGCAGCAGCGTGCGCGCACCATTAACACCGGCCCGTTTGGCGAAACCATTGGTGGCGATAAACGTCCTTCAAAACAGGCGAGCGCCAGCTAATGCAGGAGAAGACGATGGCACGACCTCACATTATCATCACAGGTGGCGGGTTCAGCGGAACGGCGCTGGCGATTCATCTCGCGCGGCAATCGTCCTCTCCGTTACTGATTACAGTGGTCGAACCGCGTGAGCAACTGGGCGGTGGGGTGGCCTACTCCACGCAGGAACCGGCGCATCGCATCAATGTACCTGCCTCGCGCATGCAACTCAGCGGCGATGAGCAGGGCGCCTTTGACCGCTGGTATCGTCAGCAGCCTGAGTGTTCACTGGATTCAGTAGCCCATTGTGATGACGGATCAGTCTATCCGCAGCGCGCGATGTTTGGTCGCTATCTGGCAGAGCAGTTTGCCCTTGCGGCAGAACGGCATCCGCAGATTGAGTTACGGCACGTTCAGGCCAGTGCCATGGCATGGGAAGGGCAGCAACTGTTACTCAGCAATGGCGTGACGCTACAGGGCGATGTGCTGGCGTTAGCGATCAGTCACCCACCGCCATCCTTGCCTCGCTCGCTGCAGCCCTTTGCCCATCACCCAGCGCTCATTGCCAATCCATGGCAAGCCGGCGTGCTGGATGCGATAGATCCTGACGCCACCGTGGCCATTATCGGAACCGGCCTGAGTATGGCGGATGTGGTTGCTTCATTAGGCACTCGGCATCATCGAGGCCCGTTAACCGCTTTCTCACGCCGTGGACAACTCTCACGCGCCAATCTGCAGGGTGAGTGGCCTGAATGGACGATAGCACCTCAGAACGTCCCCAGCGCGCGTCTGTGGCTGCATCACATCAGGGATGAGGTTGCCCGAGCGGCACGGCAGCAATTACCCTGGCAACGCGTGCTGGACGATGTACGCGCACAGGGCCAAACCATCTGGCAAACCTTGCCGCTGCGCGAGCAGCAGCGCTTTGTGCGCCATCTGCGTTCGTGGTGGGATGTACATCGTTATCGTATCGCGCCGCAGGTGTCAGCGGAAATCATCAGACGACAGCAGCAGGAGAGTTTGCAGGTGCTGGCAGCCAGACTGGACACCATCACTGCTCAGGGCCCCCAGCTAGCAATCACGCTGCGCACACGCCAGGGTGAAACGGAAACCCGCCTGCTCGATCATCTGATCGTTACCACCGGACCGGGGCATGATGCGCTGACTCAAAGTCAGCCGCTGTTGCGTTCGTTGAGTGATCAAGGCCTGATTCGCGGTGATCAGCTTGGCTTTGGCCTCGACGTTGATGCGCAGTCACACGCACTGAATCACCAAGGCTTGCCCAACGCCCGCCTGCTCGTAGTCGGACCCGCCGCCCGCGCGCGTTTCGGTGAGTTGATGGGCCTGCCACAGGTTGCCGATCACGCCGCTGCCGTTGCTCAGCAAATTCTTGAAGATCTTCACATCGCTCAAGACGAGCGATGTCCCCCTTACGCTTCTTAATCTCTCAAACATCCTAAAAACACACTAACGAACGCCGGGTCGTCGTACGATCACGGCCTCGCTATGGAGATTGCTATGCCATCGCAACGTGAAATTCGCCTGAATGCTTTTGATATGAACTGTGTCGGACACCAGTCACCGGGTTTGTGGGCGCATCCGCGCGACCGTTCCTCGCAATACAAAGATCTGGAGTACTGGGTCGATTTGGCGCGCCTGCTGGAGCGTGGCAAATTTGACGGTTTGTTTATCGCCGATGTGTTGGGTATTTACGATGTGCTGAACGGGAATGGCGATGCCGCGATTCGTCAGGCGACGCAGGTACCGGTCAACGATCCGCTGGCGTTGATTACCCCAATGGCGCTGGTGACCGAGCATCTCGGCTTTGGTCTCACCGCATCGCTATCGTTTGAGCATCCTTATCCCTTTGCGCGCCGTTTATCGACGCTCGATCACCTGACCAAAGGACGCATCGGCTGGAATATTGTGACCTCGTATCTGGAGAGCGGGGCGCGCAATATTGGTCATCAGGCGCAGAGCGATCACGACAGCCGCTACGACTATGCCGATGAATATTTGCAGGTGGTGTACAAGCTGCTGGAAGGCAGTTGGGAACAGGATGCGGTATTGCGCGATCGTGAACGGCGTATCTTCAGCGATCCCCGCAAAATTCACCCCATCAATCACCAGGGCACCTTCTTCAACGTACCGGGCATTCACCTGTGCGAGCCGTCGCCGCAGCGCACGCCAGTGCTATACCAGGCCGGTGCATCGAGCCGAGGCAAACAGTTTGCCGCTGAGCACGCGGAATGCGTGTTTGTTGCCGCGCCGTCGAAAGTGCTGCTGAAGAAAACCGTCGCGGATATTCGTCGCCGTGCAGAAGAAGCAGGGCGCGATCCGCGCAGTATCCTGATCTTCAATCTGCAAACGGTAATCGTCGGGGAGACCGATGCCGCCGCGCAGGCGAAGTGGAAAGAATACCAAAGCTATGTCAGTTACGAGGGGGCACTGGCACTGGTATCCGGCTGGACCGGTATCGACTTCGGTCAATATCAACCTGACCAGGTGCTGAAGTACCTTCACACCAATGCCATCCAATCAGCCGTCGAAACCTTCTCCACCGCCGATCCTGATCGTCAGTGGACGGTAAAAGCGCTGGCGGATTGGGTGGGCATTGGCGGCTTTGGCCCGCTGATTGTCGGCAGTGCAGCAACCGTCGCCGACGAACTACAAAGCTGGGTGGAAGACACTGACGTTGATGGTTTCAACCTCGCCTACGCATTAACGCATGAAACCTTTGAGGATGTGGTTGAACTGCTGATCCCAGAGCTGCAAAAGCGCGGTGTTTATAAGAATGCGTATGCGGAAGGTACGCTGCGCGAGAAGCTGTTTAACGCCGGACCACAGTTAACCGCACCGCATCCTGGCGTGGGCTATCGGGTGAAAAGTGCGGCGCAGCAGGAGGTCATATGATCGAAATTGACCAGCTGAGCAAGCATTATCGCACCGCTGACGGGCGCGTCACCGAGGTGCTGAAATCCATCAACTTACAGGTCCCGCAGGCCCATATCACTGCAGTCGTTGGGCCCAGCGGAGCGGGCAAATCCACGCTGGCGAAGTGCATCAGTTTACTGGAGCAGCCCAGCGCGGGCAGTATTCGCATCAATGGCAGCGATCTCTCGCGGCTGAATGGCGAAGCACTGCGTCGCGCGCGCCGTTCGATTGGCACCGTTTTTCAATCTTCTGCCCTATTGCAGCGCAAAAGCGCCTGGGAAAACATCGCGCTGCCGTTGCGTTATCTCGGCGTGGTCGAGCGGGATATTTCCGCACGCGTGGGTGAGTTGCTGGAGAGTGTTGGTCTGAGCCATAAAGCCAAAGCGTATCCCGACCAGCTTTCGGGGGGACAGCGTCAACGGATTGGCATCGCGCGAGCCTTGGCACTAAAGCCTTCCGTGCTGCTGGCCGACGAAGCGACTTCTGGTCTCGATCCTGAAGCCACGGTTGCGGTGCTGGATTTGCTAAAGAAACTGCGTGACGACTATAAGCTGGCAATCGTGCTGATCACCCACGAGATGGATGCAGTGCGTCAGGCGGCGGATGCGGTTGCCGAAATTCGCGATGGGCAGATTGTGCAGTATGGCGTGCTGAAACAGTTACTGGCGCAGCCCGATTCCTCGCTGGGGCAACGTCTATTCCCACTGGTGGCGCAACCTGGCGTGGCGGAATTGATTCTGCAACTGAGTTATCGCACAGATGTACCGGTCATCAGCGACTGGATCTCGCGTCTGAGTGTGCAGTTCAATCTGCGCATCGATCTGCTTGGCGCGCACGTTGAGCAGGTCAATGGTATCCAGGCCGGACGCTTGCAGGTGGGCATTCACTTCCAGCAAGAGCGTGTGCCACTGGCGCGATTGCTGGCGCAGCTCGAACAGTTTGGACTGGTTGCCAGCGTCTCGGGCAGCGTACATCAGCTGCGGGAGGCGGTATGAGCGTTTCCGTGATAAGTCAGGACACGCCGTGGCTGGAAATTCCGGCATTGATGTTACCTGCGATGGGTGAGACCGCGCTGATGGTCGGCATCGTGATGCTGTTCGCGGTGAGCCTCGGCGGTATCGTTGGCGTGGTGTTGTTTAACACCTCAGCACGTGGACTGTTTCCCCATCGCGGCGTGCATCGGGTGCTGAGCTGGATAGTGAATATGGGACGCTCGTTGCCGTTTCTGGTGTTAATGGCGGCGATCATCCCGTTCACCTTCTGGCTGACCGGCACCACCATCGGTATCCCTGCGGCGGTGGTGCCGATGATTGCGGCGGGCATTCCGTTCTTTGGTCGTCTGGTGGATAACGCGTTGCGTGAACTGCCAGGCGAAGTGACCTCGGTGGGTTTGGTATGCGGCGGGTCGCGCTGGCAGATCATCCGTTCGGCGCAGCTGAGTGAGGCATTACCTGCTGTTGTTGCCGCCATCACCCTCAACCTGATTTCCATGATCGAGTACTCCGCCATCGCCGGCACCATCGGCGCGGGCGGTATCGGTTATTTAGCCGTGGTGTACGGCTATCAGCGCTTCGACAACCACATCATGATCGCCACCATTGTGGTGCTGATCGCTTTGATACAAACCATTCAATTTATCGGTGACCGTTTAGTCGCAATTCTACGCCATCCTCAGGGGATATCACGATGACAACACAAGAATTTGAGTTACGTAAGACGCGCCGCTGGCCGTGGCTGCTACTGATTTTAGTGGTCATTGCATTGGCCGCCGCCGCAGGGTTCTGGCGCAGTCAGCAACCGCAAGCGGTGGTCTTTGGCACCACGCTACAAATCCACTTTGAACCGGCAATGGCGGGAGAACAGAAGTTGATTGAGTATGTTGGCGAGCACATCGCGCCGGATTATGGTCTGAAGCTGGAAGCGGTGGGCGTGCAGGATCCGGTGCAGGCGGATCGCGCCGTGGCGCAAGGACAATATGCGGCTACCGTCTATCAGCACCAGTGGTGGTTGAAGCAGGTGGTGGATGCCAACGGTTTCCAGCTCACCTCTGCCTTACCGCTGTTCCAGTGGGCATTTGGCGTCTACTCCGATCGCTATAAATCCATATCCGACCTGCCGCAGGGGGCCACCATTGTGGTGCCGGATGATGGCGCCAACCAGGGCCAGGCCTTGTGGCTGCTGGCACGTCAGGGTTTGATCACACTCGATCCCAACGTTGAACCGCGTACCGCCAAATTAAAAAACATTATCGGTAATCCGCATGGCTTCGTCTTCAAAGAACTCGATTTGCTAACCATGCCACGCGCGTTGAATTCGGTGGACGCGGCGATTGGCTATGTTTCGCAGTTTGATGCCGGAAAAGTGCCGCGTGATAAAGGCATTCTGTTCCCTCCGGCACCGCGTACTTTTGCCTCGCAGCTGGTGATTGGTACGCCCTATCTGGAGCAGGAGAACATCGTAAAGCTAAAACAGGCGTTCTCCGATCCTCGCGTTCAGCAGTGGCTGAAAACGACGGATGATCCGTTAGTTAAAGGCGTATTAGTGCCGGTCTCTGCAGACTAATTTGCTGGTGTTATCCTTCACCCGGGCTCGCGATGCGCGTCCGGGATTTTGTGTTTGAAAGTTTTTTATATTATTGATTTTAAACAATTTAATATCACTATTTGTTGCTTTGGACCTGAAGGGTAAGCGCTTATAACAACCTCACCTGCACAACTAAAAACAACGTGAGGCATTATGAGTACCGTTTCTTTCGAAAACACCTTACCGACGTCTGAGCCGGTTCGTTCGGTCAGTGATGTGGCAAGGCTGATCAACACCCGCAGTGACAAAAACAATTATGCGCGCATGATTGTGTTCCTCGCGCTCGGCGGCGTCTTCCTCGATGCCTACGATCTCACCACGCTCTCTTATGGAATTGACGATGTGGTACGCGAATTCCAGCTTTCTCCTCTTCTCACCGGATTGGTGACGTCCTCAATCATGGTCGGCACCATCGTCGGTAATCTCATTGGTGGCTGGCTGACCGACAAATATGGCCGTTACTCGGTGTTTATGGCCGATATGCTGTTCTTCGTGGTCTCGGCCATCGCAGCGGGATTAGCGCCCAATGTCTGGGTACTGATTGGCGCACGTTTCCTGATGGGGATTGGCGTGGGTATCGATTTACCCGTGGCGATGTCCTACCTGGCGGAATTTTCTAAATTCGCAGGCAAAGGCAACAAAGCCGCGCGACTCGCCGCCTGGTGCCCGATGTGGTACGCCGCGTCAACGGTGTGTTTCCTGCTGATCTTCGCGCTCTACTTCCTGTTACCGGAAGAGCATCTTGACTGGTTGTGGCGCGCATCGCTGCTGTTCGGGGCCGTTCCCGCGTTGTTGATCATCGCAGTGCGCAGCAAATTTATGAACGAATCACCGCTGTGGGCAGCCAATCAGGGCGATCTGAAGTCTGCGGTGCGCATTTTGCGTGACTCTTACGGTATTCATGCGCATGAAGCGGAACCCGAAGCACCACCAGCAGAAGCGGCACCCAAAGTAAGTTTCCGCGTGCTGTTCCAGAAACCCTGGCGTGAACGCACCATCGTGGCAGGCGTGATGAACATCTGCATCTCGTTTGAATACACCGCGATCGCCTTCTTCCTGCCTTCGATCCTCGCGCAGTTCCTCGGCGCGGGCGTGTTTGAAACGATCTCCGCATCGCTCGGCCTGAACGCGCTGTTTGCTTTCACCGGCGGTCTGCTGGGCATGCGTCTGGCCTGGAAATATCCGTCTCGCCATGTGGCAATGGCCGGATTTGCACTGCAATTCTTCGCACTGATTGCATTGGCATTGATTGGGCACCCTGAAGCGATTGCGGGGATTGTGTTTGCGGTGCTGATGCTTGGCTTGTGGCTGTTTGCTGAAGGCTTTGGTCCGGGCGCGCAGCTGATGGTCTATCCGGCGCTCTCTTATCCAACTTCCATTCGCGCTACTGGCGTGGGCTTCAGTCGTGCGCTGTCAGGGATTGGCAGCGCGCTGGCGCTGTTTATTCTGCCGATTCTGCAAGCGGCGCTGGGCACCAATATGTTCTGGGTGGTGTCGCTTGCCGCCATCATCCCGATCTTTTTCCTGCTCGCGGTGCGCCACGAACCGACGCGCCACGACATCGACGATCTTTCTCATCAGGAGTGATTATGAGCCAACTTTCAACAGGCACCGATTACGCTGCGCTGGCGGCGCAATTCCGTCCACTGTTTGATCGTATTGCTGAAGGCGCAGTGGAGCGCGAACGCAGCCGCACCATGCCCCATGAAGCAATCACCTGGTTAAAAGAGGCGGGCTTTGGCACGGTACGCATCCCGAAAGAGCAGGGCGGGTGGGGCGCATCGCTACCGCAGCTGTTCCAATTGCTCACCGAACTGGCGGAAGCTGATTCCAATCTGCCGCAGGCATTACGTGCGCACTTTGCATTTGTCGAGGACCGCCTCAACCAGCCCAACAGCGCTGAGCGCGATCGCTGGTTCCGCCGTTTTATCGACGGCGAGCTGGTGGGCAGCGGCTGGACTGAAATTGGCGCGGTGAAACTCGGCGATGTGATTACCCGTGTCACGCCCGTCGCAAATGGCTGGACGCTCAACGGCGAGAAGTTTTACAGCACGGGCACGTTATTTGCAGACTGGATTGATGTGTATGCTCGACGCAATGACAATCAGGGCGATGTCATCGCTCTGGTAAGCACTCACCAACCCGGTGTAACGCGTGATGACGATTGGGATGGTTTTGGCCAACGCTTAACGGGTAGCGGCACCACACGCTTTGAAAATGCGCACGTCGAGCAGCAACACGTCTTCGATTTCGCCACGCGTTTCCGCTATCAAACCGCGTTCTATCAACATGTGCTATTGGCAACACTAGCCGGGATTGGGAGGGCAGTCGCACGCGATGGTGCAAAAGCGGTGGCCGCTCGCAATCGTATTTACAGCCACAGCAACGGCGATTCATCACGTCAGGATGTGCAGGTGCTACAGGTCATCGGTGAGATCACCAGCCTGGCGTTTGCCGTCGAAGCGACGGTGATCCGCGCCGCACATTCACTGCAATCAGCGTATGAAGCGCACTTAAGCAGCGACGAAGCGCAACTTCTGGCAGTGAATGCGCTGGCCGAAGCTGAAGCGGGTCAGGCGCAGGTGATTGCCAGTGAGCTGGTACCACGTGCCGCCACCGAGTTGTTTAATGCGCTCGGCGCATCGGATACGCGCATCAGTAAAGCGCTGGATCGTCACTGGCGCAATGCGCGCACGGTGTCGTCACATAATCCGGTGATCTATAAAGCACGTGACATCGGTGGCTGGAAGGTTAACGGGACGCCGCCGACAGGGATCTGGCAAATTGGGCGCGGGGAAGGGTAAAACATTTCATGCCGGGCGGCTTGAGCCGCCCACTTCTAATACAACGTTTTTAAACTGTCCTGAATCACATTCAGCGCCGTAGTGACATTGGAATTCGGCCGCCGCGTGACAAACAAACCATATGTCACTTTTACCGGAGCCTGCGCGACATTCACCAGACGCATACTGTCATGACGAATGAGTTCCGCTGGCAGCATGGCCACACCCAATCCGCCTTCAACAGCGGGGATGATCGCACCCAGGTTGGAGCTGGTTACCGCGATCCTAAACTCCTTGCCTGCTTCAATCAGCGCATCAAACATCAAGCGTCGCCATGAACAAGGTTCACCGCAAACAATAGCATCGACCGTCAGCGCGCTATCCCAGGGATAGTCAATTCCGCACACCCAATGCAGGTCGATCTCCCAACTGGTTAACGGGTCTTCACTGAAACCGGCGGTCAGACCCAAGACCATATCAAACGCGCTCTCCTGCCAACGTCTGGCGAGGATGTGATCGCTCTCAATGGAAAGCTCGATGTGCAGACCCGGACACAATCTTCTCAGCCTGCCAAGTGCAAAGGGGAGCAAACTCGATGCCACATCTTCGGACATACCGATGCGAAGCGTGCCGGCGGGCGTACTTTCACTCAGTTGCGCGACCGCCATTTCCCCCAACGCGAGAATTCGCACCGCAAAACTGAGCAGCACTTCTCCCTCTTTGGTGGGGACGACGCCGCGTCCTGTACGACGCAGCAAACGCTGGCCTGTATGTTCCTCTAGTCGACGAATCTGTGCACTGAGTGCGGATTGGGCGCGTCCGGCCTGTTCGGCGGCGCGTGTCAGGCTGCGGTGATGACAAACGGCAACGAAAGTACGAAGCAGCGCGGGTTCAAAATTGTCCGATATCATGATGGGGTTATGTCTGATACATGTGAATGCAGCCTACCAACATATCATCAGCTTCGCTACGCTTTATCTACCGATCATTATTCGTATTCAGCATTGTGGAGACCAGAGATGAAAGCAGTCACTTACCCCCAACCAGGAGGTCCAGAGGTTTTACAACTGGTGGATGTCGTTGAACCTTCGATTACTCAGGATGAGCTGCTGGTGGCGGTGGAAGCCATTAGTGTTGAGGGTGGCGATATCATTTCGCGCAATAGTCAGCACTTACAAGCGGGCGAGTCACTTGGCTATGCGGCGGCAGGAACCATTCTTGCCATCGGTTCAAACGTGACGGGATTTAAGATCGGTCAGAAAGTGGCAACGTTTAACTGGCGAGGTGCCTATGCAGAACGTCGCGCTGTCGCTGCCTATAACTGTTTTCCTGTTCCAGATGGCCTGGATGCGCGCATTGCTGCCGCCATTCCGGTGGGGCCAGGCACCGCTGCATGGGCGTTTCATTTAGGTCAGCTGCAGCCAGGCCAAACCGTACTCATTCTCGGCGCGGCGGGCGGGGTGGGCATGGCTGCCGTCCAACTGGCATCCCGCATGGGTGCCCGGGTGATTGGAACCGGTACGCGTCCCGAATCACTGGAAAAATTACGTGAATTTGGCCTCAATGACGCCATTGTGGTGGGTGACAAGCAGGCTGGCGAGCAGGTGCGGGAATTGCTGGGCGGCAATAAAGTGGATTTGCTGATCGATACCATCGGCGGCGCAGCATTGTCAGATGGCATTGAAGTATTAAAAGACGGCGGGTCGGCGGTTCTGATCGGCATTCTCGCTGGACGTAATCAGATGGTCGATGCGGAATATCTGCTGTTGCACCGTATTACGTTGATCGGATGCTTGCTGGGACCAGAATGGGGTGAAAAACAGATTGCCCGCGATTTGGTGAATGAACTGATGGTGATGGCGGCGAAAGGCGAACTGATCGTGCCTATCGATAGTACTTTCCCGCTGGAAAAGGTGGTTGAAGCGCATCAACGAGCAGAAACGCGTGGGCGTTTAGGCAGAGTGTTTATGACTGTTTAACAGTGTGCGGCCGTAAGGCCGCACACTATCTGGTCACTGCTTATCCAGTGACCAGGTCGCACTGCGCACATCCACTTTCACCGGCAGCAGTCCGACACGGGTAAATGTATCGGCTAACGCCTGCTGTTCATCGAACACCTGCGGCGTCATACGCGTAGCGCCATACGGCAGGCGTTTCAACGTGGTCTGCCAGATTGCCTTATCTAACCCGGTCGATTTGGACAGAATCGCGGCAGCCTCATCCTGATTGGCGTTCGCCCAGTCACTCAATTTGCTCAATTCATCCACCACCTGTTTCGCGGTGTCAGGATGGCCTTCGGCAAAGGGGCGGCTGGCGAGATAGAAGGTGTAATGCGGCACCAAACCTTCTGCATTACGGATTTCACGCGCGTCGGCGTTCGCTTCCACTTCTGCGAGGAACGGATCCCAAATCACCCACGCATCAATCGCGCCTTTCTGGAAGGCGGCGCGCGCATCAGCTGGTGGCAGGTAAACGGGTTTCACGTCCTTATAATTCAGTCCGGCATCTTCCAGCGCTTTCACCAGCAAATAATTCACGTCAGAACCCTTGTTCAATCCAATGCGCTTACCTTTCAAATCCGCCACGCTTTTGATCGGCGAATCTTTAGGTACCACGATGGCTTCGGTTTTGGGGTTAGCAGGGGAGTGACCGAGGTAAATCAAATCCGCTTTGGCAGCCTGCGCGAAAGCGGGTGGAGCATCGCCGGTGGCGGCTAAATCGATGCTGCCCACGTTTAGCCCTTCCAGCATCTGCGGCCCGGCCGGAAATTCTACCCAGCGGACATTGATGCCTTCCTTCTTGAAGGTTTCATCCAGCGTGCCGCGATACTTCAGCAGCGCAAAAATATTGGCTTTCTGATAGCCGATGGTCACGGTTTCTGGTTTAGCGGCAAAGGCGTGCGCAGAGAGCAGGCCAAAGCTAAGCGCCAACGCGCTCAGAGCAGGAATTTTTGTTTGCATGATGAGTCTCTCGTGGATTTTTTCTCACCATAGCAAAGCGCTTATATAACCAATAAATAACGAATTTCGATCGCTTATAACCTAATTTTTTGTGATCAAGATCATTCACTGTAATCAGAATGTCATCTTGATTTGCATAGATGTCCAGATAATTAGCACGGTAATGATTTGTATAACAAATCAAAATGTCATCTCGATATGCTTCTGTCAGGATAGGCGCTTACGTTGCCTGCTATGGGTTTCTTTCGCTCTATGAAGTGGTTTTCACAAAGCGCAGTGCTGTTTTCTGCCAAAACTTGTCTTGCCGCCTTTCTGGCTTTTTATATTGCTCTGGAACTCAATCTCGATAAACCGGCCTGGTCACTGACTACAGTGTACGTTGCCTCACAACTCTATTCGGGTTCGACCGTATCGAAATCGGTGTTTCGCTTTTTCGGCACCTTGCTGGGTGGGCTGTTTACGCTGCTAATCTATCCCACTACGGTAGAGTCACCGATGCTGTTCAGCCTGTGCATCTCTTTATGGGTGGCGGTATGTCTCTATCTGTCGCTGCATGACCGCACGCCGAAAAGCTATGTGTTTATGCTCGCCGGTTACAGTGCGGCGATCATGGGCTTTCCCGACGTCACGTCACCCTCGGCCATCACCTACACGGTGATTTCGCGTATTGAAGAGATCACGGTGGCGATCATCTGCAGCAGCCTGGTGCACCGCTTAATCATGCCGGTGTCGATGCGCAGTCTGTTGGAGCAAAGCGTCAGCCTGTGGTACCAGAATGCGCGCAAGCTGTGCAGCGAGTTAGTCACGGTGATGCCAGCTGATAAATCGGTGGAACGAGAAGATATTCTGGTGCAGATGGCGAACTATCCTCTCAACGTCGAAACCCTGATTACGCACTGTGTTTATGAAGGCGATGCCGCGCGACGTCTGGTGCGGTTGGTCAGCGTGCAGTATCAACACCTCTCCTATTTGATTCCAACGCTGACAGCGATTGAGTCGCGGCTTAATTTGCTGGCGCAGCAGGAAATCCGTTTTCCGGACTATGTTGCAGAGGCATTCCAGCAGTTTTTGTTATGGCTGAACGGCGATGACCAGGTTCAGATTCACGATGTTTTGACCGTTACACAGGCGCAGTTGAAGCAGGCCTGGCAGGAGGGGCGGCTCAACAGTGAAGAGAGTATTTTACTAATTGGATTGCTGGAGCGCCTGCTGAATTTTGTGCGCATCGCCAATGCCTATCACAGCGTCAGCGAGCGTGTGAGTGAGTGGACACCGACCGTCAAGCCGGGAAAAACCGTGCGTGCGCATAAGCATGTCGATAAAGGTTTGCTGTTGCTTTCCTGCTTTACTGCGTTTCTGGCCACCTTCGCCACCTGCTTGTTCTGGATCGGCAGCGGCTGGAAAGATGGCTCGACTGCGCCAATGATGGCGGCGGTACTCTGCTCATTCTTTGCCGGGCTGGACAGTCCTATCGCGCCAATGAAGCTATTCCTGAAGGGCGTATTGATCTCAATGGCGATCAGTCTGCTCTACGTCACCGTGTTGATACCACAAGCGGTAACGTTTGAAGCGATGATCATCTGCCTTGCGCCCGGATTATTTGCGCTGGGATTGGTGATTGCCAACCCGGCAACCAATTTGATTGGCCTGATCGTCGCCACGCAGATTCCGGGGCTGATTGGCATGAGCCACCATTTCAAGCCCGATCTTCTGCTTATAGTAAACGCCATGATTTCGACGCTGGTGGGCATTGTCATCGCCCTGGTGCTGACATTGCTTATTCGTAACAAGCGTCCATCGTGGACGGCGAAACGCGCGGTGCGTAAAGGGATGCGCGATTTGCTGCAGTTTATCGCTGCGCTGCGTGTCAACACGGTAACGATGACGGCGCGCCAGCAATTTGTGGCGCGTACGCTGGATAAGGTGAACATTATCTTGCCACGTAAGCGCGTCGATCCCTCGCCCGATCTGGTTTCCGGCGGCAATCTGATTGCCGAGGCCTGGCTTGGTGCCAACTGTTACGACTATTACACGCGGCACAAAGCGCTACTGATCGAGAATGGCATTGAGAGTGCGGCGATGTTCCATGAGCTGAGTGTGTTCCTCAAACGCAGGCTGAAATCCCTGCAGACACAGCCCCATTCGGCGTTGTTGCATGAACTTAATCGCCTGCTGCTGGGTTTAGAAGCGCGAACATTACAGGAACAGGCGTTGTTTTCCCCGATGTTCCATCTGTTCAATATCCGCTTATCGCTGTTTCCCTCAGCGCGCTGGCCGGAAAACGCGTCACTTGAGGTTGATCGCGCATAAGTGTGCCGCAAACCCTGTATTTAAGCTGGGGGCATGCACCAGACTGACAAATCCCGTACAGTGCTGAACAGGCTTGATAAAGGAAAATCGCAGATGAAGATGATCGGTTTGATCGGTGGAATGAGTTGGGAATCGACGGCGCTCTACTACCGCATCATCAATGAACAGGTGAAGCAGCAACTTGGCGGATTGCACTCGGCGCGCAGCCTGATGTACAGCGTCGACTTTCAGGAAATTGAGAAGCTGCAAGTGGCGGGGGAATGGCAGCGAGCCGGCGAGATTCTGGCAGAAGCCGCGCGCAGTCTGGAAAAGGGCGGGGCGGACCTCATTGTGCTCTGTACTAACACCATGCACAAAGTCGCTGACCAGATTACCGGTGCCGTGGCTATCCCGCTGCTCCATATCGCTGATGCGACAGCTCAGCGTATTCAATCCGCTGGCGTGAAGCGTGTGGGCTTACTGGCGACGGCATTTACCATGGAGCAGGAATTCTACAAAGGCCGTCTGGCGCAGTCCGGCATTGATGTGCTGGTACCGGATGCATCGGGCCGGAAGACGGTGCATGACATCATCTATCAGGAGTTGTGTCTTGGCATTATTCGTGAGTCGTCGCGAGCGCGTTATCGTGAGGTGATTGCTGAGCTGGTGGCGCAGGGCGCCGAAGCGATCATTTTGGGTTGCACCGAAATTACCCTGCTGGTGAAGCCCGAAGATGCCAGCGTGCCGCTGTTTGATACCACGTTGATTCATGCCGAGGATGCGGTGAAACTGGCTCTGTCAATAAAATAATTATCCTGCTAATTATTTTGTGTGTTATTATATGCTCATTGAAGGCACAACGTCTGACCCCACATGGTCGTACAGGGATGTGCCAGAACTGGCTGCCAATACGTTGGCAGCCTTTTTTGTGGTCAGAATGCTGTTTCCAGTGAATCTGTGACGCAATAATCGTCGTCCACCAGTGGCAGATAGCGCCATTTATCAAAAGCGGTGCAGGGATGAGAGATACCGCATCCTACCCAATCACCCGGCTGCAACGTTTCATCATCGGGCAGCAGCAGATACGCATGTTGATCGTTGACGTCACTGATACGCAGATGGGTTGCCGCGCGCGGTTCACTGCCATCTGCGTTGCGGATCCATAATGGATTGGGCAGATCCTGGTCGAACGGCACATCACGCCGACCAAAATCGACAAAGGCCAATCCCGGTTCAGGGCGAGATAATACCCGCCCCCAAATCTCCAGCGCTGCATCGAAGTGATGGCTCGAACCCGGTTGCGCGAAGGGTGCAATGCGCGCATACAAGCCGCTATCATGCGCCATATAGGCACCGGACCGAATCAAGGGTGTCATCGGCAGCGGTAATGTCGCCGCAGTAAAGCATTCGGTCACCACGTCAAACCAGGCGCCACCGCCAGCGCTGAGGATGATGTGATCGCTGCTGAAGAGTTGATGATCTGCCAGCAGTGCAGCGGTGCTGATCATCATCTGACAATACGCTTTCACGCGCTGAATACCGGCTTCATCGCGACCCGCCCCCAGCGCACCTTCATAACCGGCCACGCCCACCAGCTGCAGTGAAGGGCTGTCTTTAATCGCTTCGGCAATCTTGATTGCTTCCTGTTGTGAACGGCAGCCGGTACGACCGCCACTCACCGACATCTCCAGCAGTACAGAAATCTGTGCATCGCCGAGATGCTGTTCCAGCAATTTTACGCCCTGCAGTGAATCCACATAGCAGAGGAAACCGTGGTCGGGATGCTGCTGCTGCCATTGGCCAATCCAGCGAATGCCCGCCGGATCGACTAGCTGATTGGCGAGAAACACATTGCGGATGCCAAACTGACGCAGCGCACGCACCTGTGCTGGCGTGGCAGCACCCAATCCCCACGCGCCACCTTCGCTAATGGCGCGGCGCAAGATCGCGGGCGACATTGAGGTTTTCCCGTGTGCTGCCAGCATGATGCCGTTCTCCTGGCAAAACGTGGCAAGCTGGTGGAGGTTGTTCTGCAGCGCTGATTGCTTCATCACCATCAACGGCGAGAACACTTCATCACAGGTAAAAACGTTACTGCCCGGCCTTAACGGTTGATCGCCAGCTCCCGCTACCGATTTAAACCGTGGCGCAGGTTGTTGGGCATCCAGCAAACCGTCTGCCTGCAGTGGAAAACGAATCGACATAGTGGCTCCTGTTAGTGCTCAAGCACGCGCGATAAGAATTGCTGAGTGCGCGGGTTCTGCGGATTAACAAAGATTTGCTCCGGCGAACCCTGCTCAGCGATAACGCCCTGATCCATAAACACCACGCGATCGGCCGTTTTACGGGCAAAGCCCATTTCGTGCGTCACCACCACCATGGTCATGCCTTCACGCGCCAGGCTGCGCATCACTTCCATCACTTCGCCAACCAGCTCTGGGTCAAGTGCGGAGGTGGCTTCATCAAAGAACATAATTTTCGGTTCCACCGCCAGCGCGCGCGCAATGGCGACGCGCTGCTGCTGACCACCGGAAAGCTGTGCCGGATAGTGATGCGCGCGCTCCGCCAGCCCAACACGGGTCAGTGCCGCCATGCCGCGTTTGTTGGCTTCCGCTTCCGACAGTTTTTGCGCTTTAATCAGCGCCAGGGTGACGTTACCCAGCGCGGTTTTGTGCGGGAACAGGTTGAACTGCTGGAACACCATGCCGACATGGCCGCAAATTTCGCTGCTGCGCTTACGGTCGTGCAATGGCACTTTGTTAACCCATATTTCGCCGCCATCAGCGGTTTCCAGGCCGCTCATGATGCGCAGCACAGTGCTTTTTCCTGAGCCGGATGCACCAATTAACACCAGCACTTCGCCGGGTGAAACATCCAGACTGATCTCTTTCAGCACCTGAGTGGAGCCAAAGGATTTAGTAATGCGGCTCAGCGTAATCGCAGATTGGCTCATGATATCTGGCTCCTGGTTTGATGATGTTGAACCCAACGTGAAAGTGGGAAGCAGATGGCGAAGTAGAGCAGGGCAACCAGGCCGTAAATCACCAACGGTTGGCCGATGCGATCGACAATCGCCTGGCCCTGATGCATCAGTTCGGACATGCCGATCATGCTGACGATCGAGGTGTCTTTAATCAGCGAAAGATACTGACCGGCCAGCGGCGGCAACACGATGCCACGGGTTTGGGGCAATACCACGCTCATGAAGGTTTGACGTTTGGAAAGCCCGAGAATCCAGGACACTTCCCACTGTCCTTTCGGTACCGCTTCAATCCCGGCGCGGAACACTTCGGCGATATAGGCACCTTGATAGATGCTCAAACCGAGGATCCCGGCGGCAAACAGGTTGATCTCATAACCGAAGTAGGCCACGCCGAAGTAGATGAACATCAGCGTGATCAGCACCGGCGTACCGCGAAACAGCTCGGTATAGAGTACGGCGATCTGTTTGGCGACCGGCAATCGGCTGGTGCGCAACACGGCCGCCAGTAAGCCCAGTAACGTGCTGCCGATAATGGCGGCGATGGACAGCAACAGCGTGATACCCAGTCCTTTCAGCAGGATGGGGAAAGAGCTGATGATAAGCTCGCTCATAGCGCATTCTCCTGTTTCACTGGATTAGTCAGCCATTTTTTTGCCCACCACCAGGCGGACTTTTTTACCGGGGTCACCAGCGGCGGGTGGAACATGCGCCGTCCTGCCACCGTGCCCAGCCAGGAGAACAGATTGCTCAGCACCAGATAGACCAGCGCGACCACGCTAAAGGTCTGGATATACAGCAGAGTGCGGGCGTTGATCACCGTGGCGGTGCCGGTCAATTCTGGCAGGGCAATCGCAGAAAGCAGCGAAGTACCGAGCAGCAACTGAATCAGGTTGTTGATGATCGCCGGCCATACGGCGCGTGCCGCCTGCGGCAGCACCACGCTGAGAAAGATTTGCCGACGCGGGATGCCGAGAATATAAGCGGCTTCGAGCTGACCTTTTGGCACCGATTGAATCCCGGCACGAAAGGTTTCAGACAAGTAAGCGCCAACGTTGATGCCCAGCGCCAGCACACCGGCGGTAAAGGCACTCATGGTGATGCCCAGCGAGGGCAGGCCAAAGAAGATGATGAAAATTTGCAGCAGCACCGGCGTGTTGCGAATAAACTCGACGTAGCAGTGACTGATCCAGCGCAGGGGAGCAACAGGCGATGATTTCGCTAATGCCGACAATAAACCCAATGCTACCGCCAGCACGAAGGCCAGCAATGTCACCTGCAGTGTCAGCCATGCGGCCTCAAGAAAGGTGTCGGCATAGCGCCAGAGGGTTAGCCATTGATAACTCATGGTTTGACTCCTTCGAACGGCGCGGCATCAACTGCCGCGCCGCACATCAATCAATATTGCGGGTTCAGCGGGTAACGTGGCTTGCTACCGAACCATTTCTGATACAGTTGGGCGTTTTCACCCGATGCATTAATCTCAAACAGGAATTCATTCAGATAGTTGGTCCACACCTGATCCCCCTGTTTCACACCGAAGGCGTTATATTCCAGTGGTACCAGCGCTTCGTTGGTCACGGTTAACGTCGGATCGAGCTTGGCCTGATAGGCGAGGAAGTTGTTGTCTTCGATCATCGCATCGGCCTGACCTTGCTTCACGGCGAGGATCGCGGCTTGCGATGAGTCGTATTCCTGAATTTTCACATCAATACCGAGGTTACGGACTTCATCCCCATTGGTTGAACCCTTCACTGTGGCGATGGTTTTGCCTGCCATATCATGCGCAGATTGGATACCGCTGTTCTTGCGCACCAGCATCGCTTCACTGGCCACCACATACGGGTTGGTGAAGCCGATCTCTTTGGCGCGTTCAAGATTGCGTGTGAAGTTACAGAACACCACATCGACTTTATTGGTTTGCAGGTTAGGAATACGGTTGGCGCTGGTGGTATTCACCATCTCCAGTTTCACGCCCATCTCCTTGGCCAGTGCTTTAGCCAAATCAACGTCATAACCATCCGGGTTGCCGTCTTTGTCATAAAAACCAAAGGGGGCAAAGCTCAGGCAGTCACCGACACGCAGCGTGCCGCGTTGCAGTACGTTCTGCAGGGCCGATTGCGGTGCGGCGCCAGCCTCTTTTTTTTCTTCGGTGGGTGTGCAGCCAGCTAAAACCAGTAACGCCAGCGCAGCGGCGCCGAATTTAAGCGATGTTGTGTTCATTTTATGCTCTCTATAAAATGGTTATGAGTCGGCGTAACACCGATATTTCACAGCAAAATGAAAAGCATCAATTAATAACAGGCTGTCCTGGTGTGGGCGAAGAAAATAAAAAATCGTCAGCCTGTTTTAACCGTAATAATTATTTACGATCGGCGCGGAAGCATTTCATATCCACTTCCACTTTGCAGTCGACCACTAAATCCTGCACGCTGCAAATGCGTGCCGGTGGATTTCCACTGAATATCTCACTGAATACTTTATTAAAGGAACTGAAGTAGCGTGCGTCGGTCAGCACGGCTGTGACGTGTACCACATCTTCCACGCGATAACCTGCCTCGCGCATGATGGTCAGGCAGTTATCAAATGCTAACTGGGTCTGTTCAATGATACCGCCTTCCACCACTTCACCGTCGCGCATCGGCGTCTGGCCTGAAATATACAGCCAGCCATCGGCCTCTACCGCACGGGCGAAGGGCAACATTTGCCCGCCAGTGCCGGTCCCGCCTTCAATGCCATAACGTTTTATCGTCATGCAAATTGCCTCATTTCTGGAGTTGTTAGTATGTCCGATATATAAGACTCAAATCTGCAATACCGGATAGGGCAAGATTTGCACAGTGGATTTGCTTTTGCAATATGTGATCGGCTATTTAATTTTTTGTGATGTAGTCGGGATCGCAAAATAAATTTACTGCGGAGTTGTTCGTTTAATAAGAATGTGACCTTCGTCGAACATTTTTAATGTCAGCAAAAAATCGTTGCGCCAAAATGAGGCCCCAAAATAGATCGCCATAATATAACGTTAGTGACTAATTTTTATTTTTACGGGGATGGGTAATTGTTGCGTTGGGGTGTATGATGCTTTTCTTTTTTCATGTATTCCAATTGCACCAATGCAACAGGGGAGTGAGCGTATGCCGGATGAAAAACCGTCACGGGCGCGCGGTGTTGACCGGGTTATTGATATTTTCCGTCAGTTGCATATTGCCCGCCAGCCGATGGCGATGCGCGATTTGATCGATGCCACTGGCGCACCCCGATCCAGCGTTTATGAGTTGGTCAGTTTGCTCAGTGAAGCCGGGCTGGTGGAATTAGATGCAGATGGTGCGGTGTTTTTCGGTCGCGAGATGCACTATTACGGTGCGGATTACATGGCGCACAACGATCTGATCCGGCGCGCGCATCAGTTGATGGTCGAGATTGTGGCGCGCCATGGCGAAACAGTGCAGCTTTGTATGCTGGAGGGCAACAAGTACACGGTGGTGCTGTCCGAGAGCAGCAACGCGCACCCCTTCAAGATCACCTCAGATATCGGCGTACGCGTGCCCATCACCTGGACCGCTACCGGGCGTTTACTGCTGAGTAACTGGTCTGATAGCGCGATCCTCGATTTGATTCCAGAAGAAGATTACCGTCTGGCCAGCGGGCAGATTCTCGATAAGCAGGCGTTTCTCGATGAAATCCATCATGCCGGTAGGCTGGGCTATTGCATGACGGAAGGGCTCTCCGAAAGCTTTACCTGCTGTATGGCCGCGCCGATTCGCTCACGCAGCGGCCAGGCGGTGGCGGCGATCTGCTTTATGGTCAGCCGTGATACGTCGCAAGAGCGTCGGCAGATGCTGTTGCAGGAGTTGATTACCTCCGGGCAGAAGCTGTCCGATTTCACCTGACGCGCATTTCCCTGCTGCGGCGGCTTGCGGGCTGCCTGCAGGGAACGGATAATCCATCCGCCATCCGCCATCCGCCATCCGCCATCCGCCATCCGCCATCCGCCATCCGCCATCTGCCATCTGCCATCCAACCTTCATCACTCAACATTAACACTCGGTTACAACCCATTGTCCTGGCGTTTATTTTCGGCCCTTAAGGTTGTGTTAAGGTAATTGATAATAATAACTATTCTTTTTACCACGGAGTTTTAGGATGAAAACACGCCTGCTACTGGCAATGGGATTACTGGCTTCCACGGCGGCTTCGGCTACCACTTACCCATTAACCGTCACCGATATGGACGGCAACACGCAAACCATCACTAAAGAACCGCAACACATTATCCTGCAGGAT
This sequence comes from Pantoea sp. EABMAA-21, assembly GCF_030053335.1. Lineage (NCBI taxonomy): Bacteria > Pseudomonadati > Pseudomonadota > Gammaproteobacteria > Enterobacterales > Erwiniaceae > Pantoea > Pantoea sp. EABMAA-21. The sequence continues at coordinate 172,660 of NZ_JASGBX010000007.1, read as the reverse complement.
GGCCGCGATATTTTGACGCTGGCGCTGCTGGATCGTGATGACCCGTTCAAGCGTGTGGTGGCGTGGAATAACCTGCCGAAGAAACAAGACACCCAAACCTGGGATCTGCTGAAAGGCAAATGGCCTGAAGCGACCAAAATTGTCGATATGGGCTTCAGCGACCAGGGCCAGGTCAATCTGGAAAGCGTGCTGGCGCAAAAGCCCGACATGATGATTGCCCAACTGCGCGCGAAACCGGCGCTGCAACAGTCAGGTGTATTGAGTACGCTGAATAATCTGCATATTCCCGTGGTGTTTGTAGATTATGAACTGCACCCCGCGCAAAACACGGCACCCAGCGTCACGCTGTTGGGCAAAGTGTTGAACCGTGAGAGCCAGGCTAAGGCCTATACCGACTTCTATCAGCAGAGGTTTGATCGCATCACCAAAGGCGTGGCTGAGGTGAAGAACAAACCGACTGTGTTTATTGAGCCGATTGCCGGTAACAGCGATAACTGCTGCTTCACTCACAGTCACAATGGCTGGGGCGGATTAGTCGAAGCCGTAGGCGGTAAGAATATTGGTTCCGAGCTATTGCCGGGCAACGTGGGCTTTATCGCGCTGGAAAAAATTATTGCGATGAAACCGGACGTTTACATCATGACCGGTTCAAAGCGCCCTAACACCAACGTGCTGCCATTCGGCTACGGCGTGCAGCCGAAAGAGGTGAATGCCACTTTCCAGACACTGTTGAAACGTACCGGTCTGGCACAGATCGAGCCGGTGAAAAATGGCCGTGTTTATGGCGTTTACCATCATTTCTATAACCACCCTTACAACATCGTGGGGATGGAAATTCTGGCAAAAGACCTTTATCCGCAACAGTTTGCCGATTTGACGCCTAACGCCGACTTCCGCACCATCGTGAAAAAATTCACTAAGTTACCGGATGAAGCGATCGATCTAAGCTATCCCGATAACAAGTAATGCTTGATAGCGGGCCGAAACGGCCCGCTTTTTATTAGCCTTGAACAACAATCTTTCTTCGACGCAATGACAACCGTAATTGTTATGTTATAACATATCAATTATAACGTTTGGTGTGGCATGTCACCGCACCTGCACTTGTCATGTTGAAGGAGTTGCAATGTCATCATTATCCCCGAATTTTAAAAAGTTGCCGGTTACTGTCCTCTCCGGCTTTCTCGGCGCGGGCAAAACCACGCTGCTTAACCATATTCTCAACAATCGCGAAGGTCGCCGCGTGGCGGTGATCGTTAACGATATGTCGGAAGTGAATATCGATGCCGCTCTGGTGCGTGAGGGCGGGGCGGAGTTGTCGCGCACCGATGAGAAGTTAGTCGAGATGAGTAACGGCTGCATCTGCTGCACGCTGCGTGAAGATCTGCTGCTGGAGGTCGATCGCCTCGCAAAAGATGGCCGTTTCGATAACCTGGTGATCGAATCTACCGGTATTTCCGAGCCGCTGCCGGTGGCGGAAACCTTTACCTTTGCCGATGAAGATGGTCAGAGCCTGTCAGAAGTCGCTGCGCTGGACACCATGGTGACCGTCGTGGACGGCTTCAATTTCCTGCGCGATTACGAATCCAACGAGAGCATCAAATCCCGCGGTGAATCGCTGGGTGAAGAAGATGAACGCACGGTAGTGGATCTGCTGGTGGATCAGATTGAGTTCTGCGACGTGCTGATTCTGAACAAAACCGATTTGATTGATGAAGCGGAAAAAGCCCGCTTGCTGGCGATATTGCATTCTCTCAACCCGCGCGCACGCGTGGTGACCTCTGAGTTTGGCAAGGTTGCACTGAAGGAAGTGCTGAATACCGGTTTATTTGATTTTGATGCGGCCTCACAAGCCCCCGGCTGGTTGCAAGAACTGCGCGGTTCACATACGCCAGAAACCGAAGAGTATGGCATCCGCAACTTTGTGTTCCGCGCGCGTCGTCCTTTCCATCCCACCCGCTTCGCCAGCGTCATTGAAGGCGATCTCAAAGGCGTGGTGCGGTCTAAGGGCTTCTTCTGGCTCGCCAGCCGCCCACGCTATGCCGGTTCATGGTCACAGGCCGGTGGCGTGACGCGTCAGGGCTTAGCAGGCATGTGGTGGGCCAGTGCGCCGAAAGAGCGCTGGCCGGAAGATCCCGAGACGCTGGAATACATCATGCAGAACTGGGTCGAAGGCACTGGCGATGCGCGTCAGGAAATCGTGTTTATTGGTATTGAGATGGATGAAGCCCGTCTGCGCAACCAGCTGGAACATGCGCTGCTGACTGACGAAGAGATGGCGCAGGGCCCGGAAAACTGGGCCGAATATCCGGACCCGTTTGAACCCTGGTTTCACTGAGGAAGATAAACGCGAGGAACCAGGCAGATCGTTGACGGTGCAATGAACTGAGCGCCCGGCCACATATTTCTGCCTGAGCGAAGCGCAGTTCCCCAGCGGGTACTTAGGCAGAACCTGGTTTAACGGAACGGCATGACGCCATGGATGGCAAACCCAGCCGCAACGTGCGGCAGCAAGAGGTCACGATGCAAAAAATCCCCCTCACCATTCTCAACGGTTTTCTTGGTGCAGGCAAAACAACGCTATTAAAAAGTCTGTTGGTTCAGGCGCATAAACAGCAACTTGCAGTCTGCGTCATCGTCAATGATATGAGCGAACTGGACGTCGATGGCGTGCTGATTGCCAACACTGAAATCGTCAACGCCAGTAAACACAATTTCATTACGCTCTCGGCCGACAGTATTAGCAGCCGAACGGGTATCGAAAAACTCGATGCCGCACTTGAGTCGATGCTCAACGCACATCGTCCGGATCTGATCCTGCTGGAAACCTCGGGCAGCAGCCATCCGTTGCCGCTGGTGCGTTATTTCCGCGACCATGCTGAAGTGCAACTCAATGGATTCTTATCGCTGGTCGACAGCGTGATGCTGAATGATGATTACCAGCAGGGCGAAGCGCTGATTCCTCGTTTGCAGGCCAATCTGACTCGTCACGAGCGGCGCATCGAGAATCTGCTGGCAGAACAAATCATGTTTTGCAGCCATCTGCTGCTCACTAAAAATGATCGGCTGCCGTCTTCCAGCATTACCCGCATTGCCCAGGCCATTCATCCACTCAATCCCTATGTGGCAGTGATGGCGGTATCGCGGGGAAATCTCTCTCTGAGTGAACTCATGGCGATGCCGTCCTACGATTTCGGGCGGGTCGCGCAGTTAATTGAAGAATTAGCGGATGAGGTGGATGCCATTGATCCCGGTGCGTGGCAAATGACTTCCGAAGTGATTCACGACGATCGTCCATTCCATCCGCAGCGATTGTGGGATACCTGCCACCACTTTATGGGCGCGGGCATCTATCGCAGTAAAGGCTTTTTCTGGTTGCCGACGCGCGATGATCTAGCGCTGTTGTGGAATCAGGCCACGGGCAGCATCAGTCTGGAATTTATCAGTTACTGGAAAGCGGGAATTCTGAATCATCGTGATAGTCCGCTCACTGCAGAGGAGCGCGCGGCGGTCGAACAGGCAGTGGCAAAAATGCCGGGGCGATTTGGCGATCGGCGCTGCAGTTTAACGGTAATTGGTGAACCGGATGAAGTGAAAGCCTTTACCGTCGCCCTGAAACGCTGCTTTCTTAATGAAGAGGAGCTTGCATGGTGGCAAAGTGGCGGCGAATTTGCCGATCCCTGGCCGCAGCGCGTGGCGCGCGTATCCGCCTGAGTTAGCCCGCCAGCGCACGCATTTGCGTACAGAACGGACACTGGCAGCCGAATACGGGCTTTAACAGCGCCGCATGCACTTCCGCCGTCGCCAGAGGCTGCGTCAAATCGACGTTGGCCACTGCGGTATCCGGCTTTTGCGCCAGTTTTAACGTATCAATCTTTGCCTGAAAGGCACCTGCTTTTGCCGATGCTATGGCGATAAGCAACAGAGGAACAGTAGTCTTCATCGCAGCAACCTCAATGAATGATTTGAAATGTGACGATATAACATTAACACGAAGCTGTTAAGGAATTTCAACATGACCAAACCCACAGCAGCCGAGCAGCAAAACCTTCTCAGTATGCCGCCAGAAGAGTATATGAATCCTCACCAGAGTGAGTATTTTTTGCGCTTATTGCGTTTTGAGCGGCAGGAACTGCTCGAACATATCGACTACCTGAAAACGCAGCTGCAACGCAGTGAACAGCAAGGGGATGAAGCGGACAAAGCGATACGCGAAGAAGAACTGCGCTTGTTGTTTCGCCAGATCGATCGTGAAAGTCGGCTGCTACCAAAAATTGATGCGGCAGTGCAGCGCATCCATCAAGGCGAATATGGCTACTGTCGTGATACGGGCGATCCCATTGGCCTGGCTCGTCTGTTGCTCCGCCCCACCGCAGAACTCTCCATTGATGCCAAGATCAAGCAGGAACGGGTCGAAGCGCAGTATCGGAAATAAAAATCACCCAGAGCACAGGCTCTGGGTGCTGATTACTGTGAACGTCCGAGCCACATTGACACTTCAACGCCGTCGTTAAAAGGCAGCGACAGATAGCCACGCCCGCTGTGCACATGTTCGAGATATTCGGGGCTGAAATCCGCATCATCGGCGACGATCAGCGCACCAGGGCGCAAATGTGGTTCAACCAGCGCCAGTATCTCAGGGTAAATTGCCTTGGCGCCATCGAGCACCAGCATATCGATGGCAGCAGGCAGGTCGCGGCTCAACGTATGCAGCGCGTCACCCACGCGCACTTCAATCAAATCACTTACGCCCGCATCGGCAAAATGATTGCGCGCCAGCGCCACCTTTCCCGGCTCAAATTCACTGGTGATGATCTTTCCGCCGCCGTTATCGCGTAACGCTGCCGCGAGATGCAGCGTTGAAATCCCAAAGGAGGTGCCAAACTCCACTATCGACTGCGCCTTGCTGCTGCGTGCCAGCATGTACAGCAACTTGCCGGTTTCACGCGACACCGCTAGTGGCACATTTTTCAGATGACCATAGAGTTCGAGATAATCTGTTTTGCTCTGCAACAGGCGATTTTGCTCTTCATCGGACATCACGCGGAAGGCTTCATTGGTCGGATGCGCCATATTGTCGGCCAGTTCGAACAGGTAGTTAAGCAGCGGCGCCAATGGCGCGGAAGTTAAGGTCGTCATGATGATTCTCCGTGGATTAATCTGTGCGAACAGAATACGATGAATCATTCGCATTTCACTATTCGTGTTCAGGAGCATCAGGTGGCTGAACCCCGTAACGCTAAGATTTCAGAGAGAAAAAGGCCGAAGCAAGCCCGCTCCAGCGAGCTGGTTTCCGCGATATTGCAAGCGGCTACTCAGGTTTTGGAACAGGAAGGCGCCACGCGGTTTACCACCGCACGTGTGGCGGAACGGGCGGGTGTCAGTATTGGATCGCTGTATCAATACTTTCCCAATAAAGCGGCTATCCTTTTCCGCTTACAAAGTGAGGAATGGCAACGTACCGGCGATCTTTTAGGATCGATCCTGCGCAATCAGGATGTGCCTGCGGGTGAACGTCTGCACCAACTCACGCTGGCTTTCTTGCACTCAGAGTGTGAAGAAGCGGCAATGCGGACCGCACTTAACGATGCAGCGCCGTTATACCGTGATGCACCGGAAGTGGCAGCCGCGCGCGCGGCGGGTGAAAACGTGATGAGTGACTTCCTGTATGAGTTATTGCCCCAGTTGGAAGAGAATCAACGTCTGCGCGCTGCGGACCTGATCAACAGCACACTGGGTAACGTGGGCAAACATTTTTCCGAAACGCCGCGCACTGAGGCGGAGATTCTCGACTACGCAAAGGACATGGCAGAGATGTTCTGTGTCTGGATCAGGGAAAAAGGGGCGGATTTGCAGTAAAAGATGGCACTGGAAATCTCTGAAAGCGGTTAACAATCTCATTATTACCATTCTCATTAATCCACACCGCGAGTAAGCTCTATGAAAACCTTTTCACAGCTGGATGGAATGCTGGTCAAACGATACGGGAGAGTAAGATGGCAGTAAAAATGATTGCGGTGGATATGGATGGGACTTTTCTCGATGACAACAAACAGTACAACGCTCAACGATTCGCGCGCCAGTACGCCTTGTTGAAAGAGAAAGGCGTTCGTTTTGTGGTCGCCAGTGGCAATCAGTATTACCAGTTACAACGCTACTTCCCGGATATCAAAGATGAAATCGCCTTTGTCGCCGAGAACGGTGCCTGGGTGTCAGACAGCAATGAAGAGATCTTCTGCGGCGAACTGGCACCAGAACGCGTCCATCAAATTTTGGATATTCTGGCTAAAGAGCCGGATATCAGCACCGTGGTGTGCGGTCGCAATGGCGCTTATGTGCACACCTCAATGCCGGAGGAAGTGATTGCGATGCTGGCGAATCACTATCATCGGCTGGAAAAGCGCGACAATCTGTACGATATCGATGACACCATCTTTAAGTTTTCGCTGAATCTGGCCCACGAAGGGGTGGATGCCCTGATGGATCGTCTGCACAAAGAACTGGGCGCGATTGAAAACATTATGCATCCGGTCTCCAGCGGCTTTGGTTTTGTCGATCTGATCATTCCTGGCTGCCACAAAGCGCACGGCATCGCGCTGCTGCAGGAAAAATGGGGCATCGACGATTGCGAAGTGCTGGCCATTGGCGACAGTGCTAACGACCTCGAAATGCTGCGTCAGGCCTGCTACAGCTTTGCGATGGCCAATGCCGCCGCGCCCGTGGCCGCTGTTGCGCGTTATAAAACCGACAGCAATAACGACGAAGGTGCGCTTAACGTGATAGCACGCTTGCTGGCACGCGAAGAGCCGTTTGGCTAATCCCTCGCGGCAGAGTTTATCGAGCCAGAGCTAAACTTTTAGCTGGGCGATCGATTCTGCCGCTACCTTTATCACCTCAGGCCTCACGTCTCGCTAACCTTTTTTCCATCCTCTTAATCAGCGGTGGCAAGAGTAATGCGCTGCCGGCAACCAGCACCCAGAATATGATGGGTAGTGGGGCTGCTATCTCAAAAGTCATGGCCGAAACAAAAAAGGCGAGGGTGGTACTCAATGACATCAGCGCCGTTTGCAGGGACAGGAAACCAGCCCGACTGGCCTCATTTGGAAATCTCGTCGTCACACACGACACCACCACCAATCGTCCGTAAGCCCCGCTCAGAAACAGCCCCATGAATAATGCGCTGGCATGCAAACCTGTCATGGGAAGCAGCATGCTGACCAGTAATATCAGCGTTGAGACAACGGCTAAGGTGTAGCTGGACCAGTGAGCCAATAGTTTTCCGGTAAGCTTTGTCGCCATCAACCCAGCGATGCCACCGATGAAGAACAGCATGGGCAGCGAGGCGCTCACAGCCTGCATGTGTTGGGTCAATAAAGGCACTAAAGCAGGAATGATGAGCATAGGAGTGAATTGCGCGATGGCGTTCCCGCTGGCGAAAAACAACCATTCTGGCGTCATTGTTATCGATGATTTAGGGGCGATTTTGCGCGGGGCATCAGGAATAAACCCGGCAATAAGAAGCAAAGCTATCAGGCACAGCAAACCAATGAGTCTCGTTGCGCTATACCAGCCGAAATGTGTGCTCAAAAACAGCATGGTCGGCATCCCTGCAATGCTGACCACAGAGAAAGCGGCAATGACGGTGGCAATCATCCGTGCTCGTAATGCCGCTGGCGCGAGGCTGATTAATAAACTCATCCCCACACCCATGGTTGTTCCTCCCACTAAGCCCGCCATAAATCGTAGAACCAGCAGCAGGGTATAATCGCTCGTGAAGGTGATCAGCACCGTCAGAGCGCCTAAAAGCGCCATATTCCACAGTAAAAACCGTTTGGCGTTAACGCGGTCAATCCATTTCCAAATACATAACCCGGATAGCACTGAACCCAGGGTGTAAGTCCCCGTGACATAACCTGCATAAGTGACAGGCACTGAAAATTGAGACGCCATGTAGGCAAACAGCGGATTAAACATCATGTATTCGAGGGCATTCGTGAATTGAACAAAAGCGATAATCACAGCGATGCGGATCACAGCGAATGAACCTGATTGCGGAGTGAGGACAGGCATAGTTTGCTCCATTAAGTTACAGGAGGCCTAGTCTATTGCCCGTGCATCATTATGATTAGAGCGATAAAGTGAGAGGATTAATTATCAAAAATGGGATAATCGATGCGCAGTAGAATCGATTTAAATGTTTTGCGGGTATTCGTCACCGTTGCAGAGAAGGGCAGTTTTATCGGCGGCGCGCGTGCCTTGAAAATGCCTGCATCGAATGTGAGTCGCCAGATTTCGCAGCTGGAAGAACGATTAGGGATGCGACTCATACAGCGAAGTACGCGTCAAATGAAGCTTACTGAAGCAGGGCAGATGTTTTTTGACAGCATGCGACCACTGCTGGACTCGGTGAATGAGACGGAAGCCAGATTAAGCCACGCACAAACTGAGCCGGAAGGGCTGCTACGCGTATGTTTACCAAATGGAGTCGGGCCGGTGATTTTCGGCAATCTTTTGGCTGACTTTGCACTGCGATATCCCAGAATTGAACTCCATTGTACTACCAGCCTGCAGGGAGCAGAGGCACTGTGGGATGACTGCGATGTTGTCATTGATATCAGTCGCGGCACGCGCGCCAGCAGTGATGTCATAGCCCGGCCGCTGGCTTCATTGCCCTGCCAGATTGTTGCGGCGCCGACTTTACTGCAAAAATACACCAGACCAACGCATACAGAACAATTGCTGGCTCTGCCCTGCATCACCACCGTAAGTGCACTTCAGGGGCAAGCGTGGCAATTTATAACCACTGGCAAAGGATTTCGACACATCAATGTGCTGAGTCCTTTCCGTGTCGACAGTGGTGAGATGGCGATGCAAGCTGCACTGAAAGGCATCGGGTTTGCCATCCTTTCAGCGCAGGCTTGTGAGCCTTATATTCGAAGTGGGCAGTTAGAAGTGATTGAGCTTGAACTCGCTCCCGCACCCCTTGAGATTGCGCTGCTCTACCAGGAACGGAGTTTTCTTCCCGCAAGAAGCCGCGCGTTTATTGATTTCCTGCAAGAGGCGGTGCGGAATCAACGCGAAAAATAGCCCGCCTCACGCATATCCTGCAGCAGTCCCGGTCCGGTGAGCTGCCAGTTAAATGTTTGACGTGTCCATTCACTGGAAGCCGGATTATCAATGGAAGCAAAGAACGCCATCCAGCCCAGCCACTCTTTCGCTTCTTCCATGCTCAGGCTTTTTACCGGCAGAGACAAACCTGCACCAATGGTTTCGGCGATCTGACGAAATGGGATGCCTCCTTCCTGAATCGCATGCAAAATCGTGCCGGCTTCGGCGTGCTCTGCGGCGAGGCAGAATAACTCCGCCGCATCATCACGATGCACCGCAGGCCAGCGATTCGCACCATCCCCGATATACACCGCCGCACCCTTCTCTTTCGCCATATTAATGATCATCGGCACAAAGCCGTGGTCGCCTGCGCCGTGTACCGTGGGCGGAAGACGCACTAGCGAGACGCGCACCCCTTTATCCGCCAGCGCGAGTGCGGCGATGTTGGAGTCGGAACGAGGATGGCCGCCGGAAACCGGTTGAGTCTGCTCAACCGCGAGACGTCCTGGCGAGACCAATGCAGTACCGGTGGTCACCACTAGCGGACGGTTTGACCCGGCAAGTACTTCACCCATCGCCAGAATTGCCTGCTGATCGATAGTCGTTGCGTGATCCATGCGGCTGAAATCATGGATATAGCCGGCATGGATCACACCGTCACTCTGTTCAACGGCGCTACGCAGGCTGGCAATATCTTCTAAATCGCCGCGCATCACCTGGACTCCCTGCTGGTGCAGTTTCTCTGCTGACGCGTCACTGCGTGCCAGTCCAAGCACGTCCACGCCGCGTGCCTGCAGTTTTTTCACAATGGCCGAACCGATAAAGCCGCTTGCGCCGGTCACAAAAAGTCGCATATTCGTACTCCTATTTCTGGCTGTTGAAGCACTATGATAAAAGTCTGCGGCGCGGCGAAAAGTCGTGAGCTTATACAGGTATAGGCACTAACAGGATAACGCCATGACCCAACAAGACGACAATCTGCTCGGCAACTACCTGCGTGAACGACGTCAGCGACTGGATGCTGGCAAACTCGGCTATCCGTTGCTGCGGCGTCGTACGCCCGGATTGCGTCGGGAAGAAGTGGCGGTGCGCGCCTGCGTCAGCACCACCTGGTACACCTGGCTGGAGCAGGGCAGAGGTGGTGCGCCCTCCGAAGAGGTATTGGAACGGTTATCCAAAGCGTTGGAGCTAAGTGCCGCCGAGCGCGACCACCTTTTTCTGCTGGCGCAGAATCGTTTGCCGGGCGTCACCTGGCAGGCGGGCGTGGATGTTTCACCCTCGTTGCAACGCGTCCTGGATAGCATGACGCACACGCCCGCGCTGGTGAAAACCGCTGAATGGCAGGTGGTGGCGTGGAACCATGCGGCGACCAAAGTATTTGTGGATTACGCCCAACTGCCGCCGGAACAGCGCAATATTCTATTAATGATGTTCAGCAACGAAGAGATGAAAAAACGCCTGCCGGATTGGCATCAGGTCACGCGTAACATGGTGGCGAATTTCCGTGCCGACGTAGCACGTACCGGTGCCAGCGAGCATGTGCGCACGCTGGTGGAAGAACTCAGCGCGATGAGCGAAACCTTCCGTCAACTGTGGCAATCGCAGGAAGTGAGCCAGCATGGCGAAGGGATAAAGCAACTGTGGCTACCGGACGAAGGCGTGCTGGAACTCGAATACAGCACCTTCGCCGTTGAGGGTAAGCCCGGCCTGAGCCTGGTGGTGTTTAATCCTCGCTTGCCGAGAGGTCGTGAGACGGTGGCGCGTCTGATGGCACGTCCGTAGCCGCGCGCAGGTTGGCGTCCATTGCATCCAGCGCCGCCTGATTCTCCAGTCCCCACTGGTACATCTGTTCGATTGGGGCTGCAAAGGTCTGTCCCAGCGGCGTCAAACGGTAATCCACTTTCGGTGGAATCACGTCATACACATGGCGGGCAATCAATCCGCGCTGCTCCAGCTCTTTTAATGTTTGAAACAGCATCTTCTTCGAAATTCCCTGCAGGCTGCGCTGCAACTCGCCGGTGCGCGCACGCTGTCCCGGCCAGTGATAAAGCGCGTGCAGCACCATGCTGCTCCACTTCAGCGAGAACAAATCCATCAAGCGACGCGGCGGGGAATCCGCATAAAAAAACAGCTTGCCGTCAACCCAGGCTGGCATCAGTGTCACTCCTCTATGGTCACCAAAAGGTAACTACTATCATTTCTGCACCACGTTGACTATAGTCTGCCGCCTTCAACTCAATAACGCCAGCACCTTGCGGAGGCACCATGAAAATCAACGCATTAGTCGCACACGACGCGGCAAAACCTTTAGTATCCAGCCAGATCGCGCTGCGTCCACTGCAACCGCAGGACGTTAAAATCGATATTCTGTACTGCGGCGTGTGCCACTCCGATCTGCATATGGCACGTAACGAATGGGCGGTGAGTCGTTATCCGCTGGTGCCGGGCCACGAAATCATCGGTCGCGTGCGGGAAACCGGCGCAGCGGTCACAAACTTCAAGGTCGGTGATGTGGTGGGTGTCGGCGTGATGGTCGATTCCTGTCGTGAATGCCATTTCTGCCAGCAGCAGGAAGAGCAGTACTGCGAAGCCGGATTTACCGCGACCTATAACGGTATCGACAAACACACAGGCGACAGCACCTGGGGCGGCTATGCACAGAATGTGGTGGTCGATCAGCATTTTGTGGTGTCAGTGCCGCAGAACCTGCCGCTGGCAGGCGTTGCTCCGTTGCTGTGTGCGGGCGTCACCGTTTGGTCACCGCTGCGTCACTTCAAGGTGCAGGCCGGCGACAAAGTCGGCGTAGTGGGCTTAGGCGGGCTTGGGCATATGGCGGTAAAACTGGCGAGTGCGATGGGTGCGGAAGTGACGCTGTTCACTACCTCTCCGGAAAAAGGTGCCGATGCGCGACGCCTGGGGGCCAGTCGCGTGGTGGTCTCACGCGATGCGGAACAGATGGCAGCGGCGCGAACCTCTCTCGATTTCATTATCGACTGCGTGTCCGCGCCTCACGATCTCGATCCCTACCTCGCCACGCTCAAAACCAATGGTCGTTTGGTGCTGGTAGGCATTCCGGAACAACCGCATCAGGCACCTGACGTCACGCCGATGGTCTTCCGTCGCCTGAGCATCAGCGGCTCATCCATCGGCAGCATCAAAGAGACGCAGGAGATGCTGGATTTCTGCGGCGAACACAACATCACGGCAGATATCGAATTGATTGCGGGTGAAGCAGTCGAAGATGCATTCGCGCGCATGCTGAAAGGTGATGTGAAATATCGCTTTGTGATTGATATGGCAGCGACCCGCTGGTGATAAAAGTTGGCGATTTCAGCCTGAAATCGCCAGCTCAACATGACTTCAGTTGCATCCCCACGCACAGTGAGAAGTGCTGCACGAGCTGCGCCGCACTAAGATTGTCGTGATGCGATAACCCCGCTGCGACAATTTCCAGCACATTTTCGCCACAGGCGATATACAGCGGATCGATGGAAATAATGCTGCCCGCTGCGTGCTGATGCGACTGGGTAATCACGCGGCTTTTCCACACGATAAAACGCTGTTCTCCCATCAGGCTATACGCACCAGGCCACGGATAAGCAACGCCGCGAATCAGAGCATGAATCTCATCGGCAGACTGATGCCAGTGAATCTGCCCATCCTCAGGCTTTCGTTGTCCCGGTTCGCTGGCGAGACTTTCATCCTGCACGCGTTCAATCAAACTACCCGCCCGCAGAGCGCGCAGCCAGTTTGGCAACTGTTCACGCGTGGTGCGTACCAGTTTGTGATGTAATGAAAGCGCCTCATCTTCATCAGTGATAGCGACACGGCTTTGCGCCAAAATTGGCCCGCCGTCTGGCACGTCATTAATGCGATGTAGCGTCACCCCGGTTTCACGCTCATTGCGGATAATCACCCAGTTGAGATGCGCACGTCCGCGATAGGCGGGCAGCAGCGAAGCATGCACATTGAATGCGCCTTTTTTGGCGGTGGCAATCATGGCAGGAGAGAGCGCTTGTCGATAAGACAGGGTCAAAATCGCATCGGGTTGCAGCGACGCTACTTTGGCAATCCATTCTGGCGTATTGATATCGTCCGGACAAAACACCGGGATCTGTTGCTGCAGCGCCATGGCTTCAACCGAGTCAAAGAAGCTATTTTCCTGATGGGCTCCCGCGTGGGTGAACACGCACACCACTTCAAATCCCACTTCCTGCAAACTTTCCAGCGCCGCGCATCCCATCTCATGATACGCACATAACACGACTTTCATTCTTCCGCCTGTGAACACTGATTAACGTTTGGTGCTTAGCATAGTAGGGGAAGATTATGCCTGGCTTAAACCATGCAGTTGATCGCTGTTAATTCGTCAAAGGCTTGTTTATGTCCTTAACTCTCCGCTGCGTCATTAGTGACTAACAATGCCGAGGACTTCTGCCATGAGTTATACGCTATCTGCAGTGCTTCTTTTAGGGAGTTGGGAATTGCCCAATCTGCTGGAACATGGCAAACCAATCTTCCATATGCCAGGTGGTGGTCACGCGCTCGCCGTTAAGCAAGTGGAATTCGTGCAGGCGCACGCTAATGCGACGACCGGTTGGCGCAATGCCCATAAACTCACCCTGGTGCGTACCGGTAATTTCTGCACGCACAGCAATCTTTCCAGGCTCCTGAAGCATGTCGTGCACGGTGATGTTGATATCCGGGAACGCGGCGATAAAAACTGCCAGCAGTGGCTTAAATCCTTCTGGACCCGGCCCCTGACCTGGCGCCAGTGGGATGTCATCCCAATCTTGTGTGACCGCCAGATCCAGCAGATCGGGATTTTTGTCACTAAAAGCGCGATAGAGGTTTTCTACCGCAGTACGTTCAGCTTGCAGGCGTTGGTTCAGTGGTTGTGTCGCAGACATGTTGGAAACCTTATTGGATTAGTTAGCGGTGCATCTCACCGGCTTGTGCAGTATTCCTGAATCTGACACTATCCATCCAACAAATGATTGGTATAGAGCATTATACAAAATATGAATTTTGAAGGATTCGATCTCAACTTGCTGGTGGCATTCAATGCCTTAATGCTGGAGCGCAACGTCACTAAAGCGGCGGCACTGGCTGGCGTAAGCCAACCGGCGATGAGTGCCGCGCTTTCTCGCTTGCGCCGTGTCTTTGACGATCCGCTTTTTATCCGCAGCGCAGAAGGCTTGTTGCCCACGGCGAAAGCGCAGGAGATTGCGATACCGGTGGCCGATGCGTTAGGGCATGTGCGTCATTTAATGAAGCCCGCAGAGGTCTTTGATCCCACAGCCAAACAGCGCAGTTTTACCCTGGGATTGACGGAGTATCCGATGCATGTGCTGCTGCCCGCGTTAACCAAAAAGCTGGCGGCAGTGGCACCTCATTGCACGATTCATGTGCGGTATTTTATTGATCGTGATGAGGTTGTGGCGCTACTCGATGCGGGCAAGATTGATATTGCCGTAGGCGTACCGCCAACCAAAGCAGAAAACCGAATTCTTTCCGAGCCATTGCTACGTGATGACTTTGTCACCTTAGTCGGGCGCGACCACGAAGCCGCGCGTAAAGGCATGAACCTGCAAGCGTTTCTCTCAATGCGCCACATCCTGGTGTCACCGGAAGGCAACCATTACGGCTTGGTGGACCAACAATTGCGAGAGCAAGGTTTAGCGCGCATCATCAGTCTGACGTTGCCCACCATGTTTACCGTGCCCGCGCTCTTACCGGGAACGGATTATGTGGCAACGGTACTGCGCCGCGTGGGCACCACTTCAGCCAGCCAGGGCGACATCATCATGTTTGAACCGCCGTTGGCGCTGCCCTCGATTCCATTTGATCTGCTTTGGCATCGCAGGACGCAGGACAGTGTGGCGCATCAGTGGTTACGCGGTGTGATCGCGGAAGTAGGAGCAGCATTGTAGATCAAACCAGCGGCGGGTACGTGTTGCCGCTTTTGCATAAACCTGCCATGTTACTCGACACAATAAAAACCAGGCCACTTTGCAAACCTGTTTAACATCAGACCAGGAGTAACAGCCATGCTGGGGATAATCCGCGTATTAACCCATCCAGATCAGCACTTTGTCGAAGAACATGGTCGGCTGATTTATCAGGAGTACGCTATCAACTCAATTAGCCGGGCGATCCCCGATCAGCACAACGGGATTTTTGATGATGCCAGTGAATCGCTGGCGGTGCCTAAGATCGTTACGCTCGGGCGGCAATTAGAGTCCGACGGCTGCAATGCGCTGTTTCTCAGCTGCGCCGCCGATCCTGGCCTTGCGGCATTGCGCGATGCCGTATCGATTCCCGTCATCAGCGCCGGTTCGGCATCGGCAAGCATTGCGCGTATGCTCAAGCGTCCTGTCGCGGTGATGGGGATTGGCGCGGCGGCCCCGGCGCCTTTCCGTCAGTTGCTGGGTGAATCCGTGCGCTACGCGCGTCCGGAAGGGGTGCTGAACACCACGGACTTGCTGAGCGCAGAAGGTCGCGCCAGCGCCCTGGCCTGTGCGGATAGTCTTTATCGCGATGGCATTGAAGTCATCGCCTTCTCATGCACCGGTTTTTCCACCATCGCGCTAGGCGACAGCATTCGCCAGCAGTTAAGGAAAGTGGCGGTGGATGCGGTGAGTGCGGCAGGCCTGTTTATCAGCCAGTTAGCCCCGCAATCCGCGCGATAACCTGCTCGCGCCGCTGCCCGGCGGCGCATAACATCCTGTAATCGTTTTTTTGTGATCTCCGCGATAAACAAATCCCGCCTCGCTCCGATAACTCCCTTACCAGAATTTACAAAAACAACATTCGCAGGAGAGGGAACATGGGGCTGGTATCCCGTTTACGTAATGTACGCATCACCCGAAAATTGTCAGCAGGATTTGGCATCGTGTTGCTGTTAGTGGCATTAGCCACCGGCATCAGCGTGCAGCGTTTCAATGCGATTCATGACATCTATCAGAAAACCAATCTGATCTACGACATCAACATTGAGGTGTTCCAGGCCAAAATTAACCGCCTCAAATACCTGTATGGTGATGATAAATCCGGCAAGGTGATGGCCGAATACGTCGCTCATGCACAGCAACTGAATCGCGAGGCTAAACAACTCTCCTGGACAGACAATGCCCGCGCGCTGGTGGATGAACTGGATACTCATCTCGCCAGCTTCCAAAACAGTATTGGCGCGATGACGCAAGCCACGCAGCAGCTAAATAGCCAGCGAGCACAGCTCGATTCCCTGAGCCAGCAAGACATGACCTCGCGCTATATGCAGTTGATCCGCACGCCAGTGACCAATCCAGAACTGACCAATCAGATCTATGAACAGCTCTTCGCCATTAGCAACGTGCGTGAAGAAGCCTGGGCGCTGCGCTTCAATGTCTCCGATACCCTGCGCAATACCTTGCAAACCCATTTCCAGCAGGCCGATCAGGGTATGAAAGCCTTGTTGGCTCAGCTGCCACCAGAACAGCAGGGCGGATTTACCGCGCTGTGGCAGGATACCGAACGCTTTAAAGATCTCAGCCTGCAAGCGGCGGACAGCTATGGTCAGCTGCGTGCGTCAGAAGACACGGTAAAAGTCGCGGGTGATAAGAGCAGTGCGGCGATCAAAAAGATCATTGCTATCGTCAAGGAGCGCAATGATGAACTGGCGAACGGTTCAGCAACGCTATCCCTGTTGATTGGGGGGCTGGCGATTCTGTTTGGCGTACTGGTAGCGTGGTACATCATCCGTCAGATTACGCGTCCGGTATTCCACAATCTTGAGCTGGCGGAGCGCATTGCCAGCGGCGATTTAAGCTCGCAGTTTACCACCGATCGTCATGATGAACTCGGCAAGCTGACCTCGGCGATGGGGCGGATGAACGACCGTCTGCGCAGTATGATTGGCGATGTGTTGCATAGCGTCAGCAGCGTGTCGCAAGCCGCTAGCGAGATCAATCAGGGCAACCTCGATTTGTCATCACGTACCGAGCAGCAGGCGGCGGCGGTGGTGGAAACGGCTGCCAGCATGGAGCAGTTAACGGCTACCGTTAAAAATAACGCCGAGAACGCGCGGCAGGCCAGCCAGATTGCCGCAGAAGCTTCACACAATGCGAATCAGGGCGGTAAAGCGGTGCGCGATGTGGTCAGCACCATGGGGGAAATCTCCGACAGCTCGAAGAAAATTGCCGACATTACTGCCGTCATTAACAGCATCGCTTTCCAGACCAATATTCTCGCATTGAACGCGGCGGTCGAAGCGGCCCGAGCCGGTGAGCAGGGGCGTGGTTTTGCCGTGGTCGCCAGTGAAGTGCGCAACCTGGCACAGCGTAGCGCCGGTGCAGCGAAAGACATCGAACAGTTGATCAGTGAGTCGGTGAGCCGCATCAGCAACGGGCATCAGCAGGTAGCGCGTGCTGGCGAAACCATGGATCAAATTCTCGGTAGCATTGCGCGCGTGAATGAGATCATGGAGGAAATTTCTGCTGCTTCCGATGAGCAGAGCCGTGGCATTGAGCAAATTGCTCGCGCGGTAGGTGAACTTGATACCACTACCCAGCAAAACGCCACGCTGGTGAGCGCATCCTCGCATTCGGCAAACTCGCTGGAAGAACAAGCGATGATGTTAGAGCGGTTGGTCGCGCAGTTCCGCTTGCAGGGAGCGGGGCGTTAAGTTTGTTCAAGGATGGGGCGGCCTGATGGCCGCCTTCTTTTTATGATCGTCTTTATTCAATGTCCACAGCGCGACAAAGCTCACCAGCGCTGTGCCCATTACATACCATGCCGGAATATCCGCATTACCCGTCTGCTTCATCAATCCGGTAATAATCAGCCCCGCACAGCCAGAAAACAGCGCATTCGACAGCGAGTAGGCTAACCCAAGCCCGGTGTAGCGCACGCGCGTCGGGAACATCTCCGCCAACATCGCGGGCCCCGGCCCTGCAAGCATGCCGACCAATGCCCCGGCCACAAACACCACCGCCGCTTTGATCAGCAAGCCGTTTAGTGGGTCCTGCAATACTTTCAGCAGCGGGAATGCCAGCACCAGCAACAAGAAGGTCGCCAGTAACATCACTGTGCGTCGTCCTACGCGATCGCTCAGGATACCCGCAGGCAGGATAGTCGCCGCAAAGCCGAGATTCGAGATCACCGCAATCAGCAGCGCCTGATTGAAGCCGGTATGCAGCGCTGCCTGCAAATAGGTAGGCATGATCACCAGATAGGTATAGCCCGCTGCGGACCACACCATCAGTCGTCCGATCCCCAGCACAATGGCGCGTACAGTGGCACTGACCGACGCGCTTTCTGCATTTGTTGCTTGCTCAAACTGTGGAGACTCCTCTAAGCCCGACCGTAGCCAAAGTGCAATCGCGCCAAGAGGCAGTGCGAGCAGGAAAGGGATGCGCCAGCCCCAGTCAATCATGGCTGCGTCTCCGATGAGCAACGGCAAAACCGCCACCACGGCCACGCCCGCCAGTAATCCAAACGCTACGGTCAGAGACTGCCATGCTCCGTAAAAGCCGCGCTTGCCCGGAGGTGCAAATTCCGTCATCAGTGACACTGCGCCGCCGTACTCTCCACCTGCGAACAACCCTTGCAGGATGCGTAACGCGGTAATCAGCAGCGGTGCAGCAACGCCAATGGAGGCATAAACCGGCACCAGACCGATCGCAGCGGTCGCGAGCGTCATCAATATCAACACAGCGATCAATACCGGTTTGCGCCCATAACGATCGCCCAGCCTGCCGAACACTACCGCGCCTAAAGGACGAAAAAAGAAGGCCACGGCAAATGCCGCATAGGTCAGGATGAGACTGGTGAGGGCACTTTCGCCCTCAAGCTGGAAGAAGTTTTTAGCCATCAGCGTGGCCATAAAACCGTAAACGGCGAATTCATACCACTCAATAAAATTGCCAACGGATCCGGCAATGAGCACGCGCTTGTGTGCCGCAGAAAGAGACATGACGTTTTCCTATCAACAGGGGGCAGTGAACATCCTGCGGGCAAGCCGTTGGTGTGACAACCGCTGGCGCTAATCTGCTGCTGAAAATCGCTGTGGGTTCAAAGTTTTAATGTGAAAGGGCGCTATTCAATGCTGATGTTTGCCGGACTTTTCAGCATAACGAAGGGTTTTTGCACTATTGCCTCAGCACAAGGTAAATATTCTTAAAATATTCCGACCTGCTATCCCCTTTTCCCGTTAAACTGCTTTTCTTGTCGATCAGACTTTTCCAGTGAATGAATTATTACTCACCTGATGATAGCCATCTGAAGCGGCGTTCACAGCGCTTCGTTCGTCGTATGTTTATCATGCGCCAGCTTGGCACAATTTTATGTTTCTTCCCGATTCTCTCGGTATTGATGGAGATGCATCGCGGAGTGGCGTTCAGCGCCCTGTTATTTATCAATGCATTTATCTGGCCGTGGGTGGCTTATCGCCGGGCATTGCGTGCCGAAGACGCCACCGGCACCGAACGGCATAACTTAACGCTGGACGCGGCATTTGGCGGTATTTGGGTGGCGCTGATGGCGCTTAGCCCGTTGCCGTCATTTATCATTATGGCGGTGCTGGTCTCGGATCGTTATGCGGCAGGAGGCGCAGCGCAGTTAATCGCTGCCATGCAGGCTTTCCTCTGCGCTTTCGTTATGGTCTGGCTGGTGGATGGCGCGGGTGTCAATCTCACATTCAGTGCGCAAAGCGTCTGGCTGACATTGCCGTTGGCAACCTGCTATATGCTGGTATTGAGCGTGACGTCCTACAATTTGACCTGGCAATTGCGTAAACGAAACCGTGAACTGGAGCGTATTGCGTTAATGGACCCTGGTCTGGAGATCCCTAACCGGCGTCTGTTTGAACGTCGTCTGGAGAGCGAATTCCTGAGTACGCGTCGTGGCGACAGCGCGGGCTATCTGCTGCTGATGGATCTTGATTACTTCAAGTCGGTGAATGATACCTGGGGCCACGAAGCCGGGGATTTTTTACTGGCAGAGATTTCGGCACTGCTTCGTAATCATGTGGGATTGCAGGATATTCCCGCGCGTTTCGGCGGTGATGAGCTGGGCGTGATCGTGCACCATGCGACCGATGAGACGGTGGTAGCGTTGGCAAATCGCTTAAAGGAAAAAATCGCTCAGGTGCGCCTGCCAGCGTCGGCGGAGTTTCGCTGCTCGGTGAGTATCGGCATTGCTTCAGCCGCCAACGCCGAGTCCTTGCGCCATTGGTTACGCCATGCAGATGAAGCGTTATACGAGGTAAAACGCGCCGGACGAAATGGTGTGCGGCTGTGGGTCCCGCCGCAACCACCGTTGGCCGGCGCCGCCTGATCAGGCAAACGTCGGTTCGCAGTTCACCGGGAAGTTGAGTGAATTGGCCACATAACAGGCCTCATGTGCCTGGTGATGTAACTCAAGCGCGCGATCCGCATCTGCCGGATCGCGCAGCGTAATGCGCGGTTTCAGCGTGATTTGCGTAAAACGACCCCGAGCCCCTTCTACCATGGTGCCTTCCGCGGCATCCTCATAAGCTTCCACCACAATTCCCGCGTCCGCGCACAGGTGCAAATACCACAGTTTGTGACAGGCGGAGGCCGAAGCCAGCAATAACTCTTCAGGATTCCAGCGCGTGGCATCGCCACGAAATGCCGGATCGGCGCTCAAAGGCATTATGGGTTTGCCGTCTGCCAGCATCTCACTGTTACGATCGTAAGCGGTGTAAGAGGAGGTGCCGGTGCCGCGATTGCCGGTCCAGCGGACCGTGACCTGATAGTGGTGTTCCCGTGCCATAGCTGAAGTTCCTTTTGTGGGGTAATCGGCGGTCAGTTTACTGTGTTTGCTGGCGTGGCGGGAAGGCTCTGATCAGCCACCGCGCGTCAAATCCTCAATATCCAGCGTTTCAGTCTGACAAATAGAGATCAGGCTGGCGGCTTCATCACTTAGCCGTACAAAGGTATGGCGCATCGTACTGTCGATGTAAGCGCTGTCACCTTGTGCCAGCCGCAGCGGTGCATAGAGCTGCGTATGCAACATCACTTCGCCTGACAAAACATAAATGAACTCTTCACCGGCATGCTGAGACCAGGCTTCCGGCGGCGGCAACTCGCGCGTCTCAATTCCCATCACCACCGGAATCATCCCTTTCACCAGCAGTTCAGCGGCATGCACTTCATAACGAAAATAGGGGTTGGTAAAGGCCAATCCTTTACCGGCCAATGTGTAAGTGCGGCGGCCCTGAATGGCGGTGCTCGCCACCGAAGGCAGGGGCAACTCTTCGGCGAACAGTTCGGCCAGAGAGTAATCAAACGCGCTGGCAATCTTGGCAATGGTATCGAATGAAGCGGACACCTGGCCTTTTTCAATCTTCGAAAGTGTCGAAATCGACACGCCACTCAACTCGGCGACCTGCTCCAGCGTCAATTCTCGCGCCTGACGTATCGTTTTGATTCGCAGTCCAAAATCTTGTTCGCCGGTTAAGGCGGCGCCCAGCCCGGAGGCTTCATGCTGTCGGGTGGTTTTCATTGGCAATGATTCTTCTGCTAAGTGAACTGGACAGTTAATTTCTCACATATGATAAAAATTATCACATAAGAAAATTGTATTGGTCTAAATGTGAGCAGAGTAGCAGTTTAAAAGAAAACTTCTGGGAGCTGCTATGAACATAACCACCATCGCCAGCATTACACTGCCCGCGTTTTACGATAAAGCCCGCAACCTCAACAACCTGCTGAGTTGGATGGAACAGGCAGCACAGGAAGGTGCCGACCTGGTGGTGTTTCCGGAGCAGGTTTTACAAGGCTATCTGCCGGATACGCTCAACTGGAACGGCGAAGCGGTGGCGTGGCAAATGGCGCAAGCCGAAGTGGTGACCGAAGGTGAGAGCGTGCAGGCCATGCAAAAGCTCGCCACGCAACTGGGCTTGCATGTGGTTTTCGGCATGACCGAGCGCCATCCTGAACGTGCCGAAGTACTGTTTAACAGTGCGGTGCTATTGGGGCCAGACGGTTTGCTCGGCGTGTATCGCAAAGTGCATCAGCCGGGCGATGAGAAGCACGTCTACTATCCTGGCAGCGATTTTCCGGTGTTCAGCACGCCAATTGGCCGCATTGGTATGTTGATTTGCTACGACAAAGTGTTCCCGGAAAGCACTCGCGAGCTGGCGCTGAAAGGCGCGGACATCATGATCATGCCCACCGCATGGGGCTATGCCGGAGACGGCAGTGCAGGCGATGCCGATCCCATGGTGGATAGCTACACGCTGTTTGGCCGTGTGCGCGCACTGGAAAATCAATGCTGGATGATCGAATCCAATCTGTGCGGCCAGCACGGCAATCTTCACTATCACGGCCACAGCCGCATTATCGATCCGCTGGGAAATATCGTGGCTGACAGTGGCACCACGGAAGGCATGGCGATTGCCCGCGTCGAGGTGCAGTCCGCCATCCTGCGCGCCCGCAGCAGCGACTATCTCGGCTATCACTTCCTGAAAGATTACGTTGCGGTGCAGGCCCCGCCTTCGCCGTTGACGGTTCACAATCGCCACGCGCGACCTTTGGGGGAAAACCATGAGTAAAGTTCTGGAAGCCGCTGGCATCCACAAAAGCTATCCCACGCCGGAGGGTGAGGTGACGGTGCTGCGCAACCTCAACTTCCATGCCAATCGCAATGAATTCGTCTCATTTGTCGGGCCCAGCGGCTGCGGCAAATCGACGCTGTTCAACATCATCACCGGGCTGCTAATGCCCGACAGCGGCAGCATTTTGCTGAAGAATCGCGAAACCACCGGCACGCCGTCACCGGAACTCGGTTATGTGCTGCAAAAAGACCTGCTGTTCCCGTGGCGTACGGTGATCGACAACGTGATCCTCGGTCTGGAAGTGCGCGGCATGCCCAAAGCACAGGCGCGAGCCAAAGCGCGTGAACTGTTCGAACTCTACAAAATGACCGGTTACGAGCAGAAGTATCCGTCGCAGCTTTCCGGCGGCATGAAACAGCGTGTGGCATTGATGCGCACCATGGTCACCAACCCGGAAATCATCCTGATGGATGAGGCTTATAAGGCGCTGGACTACCCGCTCAAAATCTCGCTGGAAAGTGAATTGCTGAGTGTGGTGAAAGAGCAGCACAAGACGGTGATCTTCATTACGCATGATATCGAAGAGGCGGTCACGCTGTCGGATCGTGTTTACGTGATGAAAGCGCGCCCCGGTGAAATTGTGCAGGAGATTGAGGTCGATCTCGGCACGGATAGCCTGTCGATACCCGAACGCCGCCTGTCGCCGCGTTTCAATGAGTATTACGAGCATATCTGGCGCAGCATCGGCATTCAGCCTGAGCCGGTTAACTAACGAGAGGACGACATGACAATGAACTCAGTGTCTACACGCCCTACGGTTGCGGCGACGGCAAATCGCAGTTCGCGAGAAACCTTTTTCCGCTCAGCTAACGCACGTCGCTACACGCTGCTGTTCTTACAGGTGGCGATTGTGGTGCTGCTGTTGGGAGGGTGGGAGCTCGGTGTGCGCAGTGGCAACATCAACGCCTTCCTGTTCTCCAGCCCCTCGCAGGTATGGGAGGTGCTGGTCCAGCGCTTTCAGTCCGGTGAAATGGTGACCGATGTGCGCGTCACCGCCGTTGAAACCCTGGTGGGGTTTGCCGTGGGCGCGATTGGCGGCTCTATCCTGGGGTTGCTGCTGTGGTACTCGCGCTTT
This sequence comes from Pantoea sp. EABMAA-21, assembly GCF_030053335.1. Lineage (NCBI taxonomy): Bacteria > Pseudomonadati > Pseudomonadota > Gammaproteobacteria > Enterobacterales > Erwiniaceae > Pantoea > Pantoea sp. EABMAA-21. Next base: position 148,856 of record NZ_JASGBX010000007.1, on the reverse strand, counting down.
ATCTCTGACCTTGCCGCGCCGTTTATCGCCGCGATTGGCTCAATTCCGGTACTGGCGATTGCGCCGATGACCATCATCTGGTTCGGCACGGAGATGCTTTCCAAAGTGGTGATTGTGGCGTTTTCCTGCGTGGTGGTGTCACTGACCACCTCTTATAAAGGCGCGATGCGCACCGATCCCGATCTCATCAACCTCCTGCGATCCTTCAACGCCGGACGCGGCACCATTTTCTTCAAGCTGGTGGTGCCATCCGCGATGTTGTGGGTGCTGTCGGGCTTACGGCTTAACGTTGGCTTCGCGCTGGTCGGTGCCATCGTCGGTGAATACATCTCTTCGGATAGCGGCGTGGGTCATATGATCCTGCTGGGGAGTTCCAATTTCGGTATGAACATTGTGCTGGCTGGCATCGTGCTGGTCATGCTGATGATGCTGTGTTTCAACGCGCTGGTGGCATTTATTGAACGCCTCATTCTCTCCTGGGACAGGAAATAATCATGAAAAAATTCCGTTTAGCTACGATCTCTGCCGCAGTTTGTCTGGCTTCTCTGGTGAGTGCGCACGCGGCTGACACGCCAGTGCGCATCAACCAGGCGTTTCAATCGCTGCTCTATCTGCCGTTGTATGTGGCACAGGAGCAGGGCTTTTTTAAACAGCAGGGCGTTGATGTGAAAATCAGCACCGGTGGCGGCGGGGCGCAATCCTGGGCGGCGGTGATTGGCGGCTCGGCAGATTTCTCGATTCAGGATCCGGTGTTTGTGCCGAAAACCCGTGAAAACGGCGGCAAAGGGGTGGTGGTGGCCGGGGTACAGAACGCGCCAACCATCTTCATCTTCGGCAAAGAAGCGGCTTCTTTGCAGGACAATTTGTCACTGCTCGCGGGCAAACGTGTGGTGACCAGCCCGCAACCTGATACCACCTGGGCGTTTATGAGTTATCTGATCAAACAGAACAACCTCAAAGACGTGAAGCTGGTGCATGTGGCGATTGGCAATGAGATCCCGGCGGTGGCGGCAGGTCGTGCAGATTACGCGTTAGCGGCGGAGCCACAGGTCACCATGGCCGAAAAGCAGAACGGCTTGCATGTGGCTTATTCGTTCTCAGCCGCGCAATCCTGGTATCCGTTTGCCTTCTCTAGCCTGACGACCACACAACAATATATTGATAAGAATCCACAGGCCGCGCGGGCCGTCGTGACCGCCTTTGAACAGGCCTCACGCTTTATCTACAAGCATCCGGCTGAGTCGGTGACCATTGCACGTAAATACTTCCCGGCGTTGCCCGAGGAGGTGGTGAAAACCGCAGTGCAGCGTGAAATCGATGCCAAAGGCTATCCGGAGAACGTGCTGGTGTCGCAGAAGGCCTGGGATAACAACATGAACATCGCGCTGTATGCCAAAAACATCAAAGCCTATCCCTCTGAAGCCACGTCATATCAGAACAACGTGAACACGACGCTGGCGACTAAGGCCAAAGAAGCGGTCGATGCGATGGGCGATAAATAAGCCTTCACCGACTGTCGCCAGGTTACGGGCGTACCGCTGTGCGCCCGCATATAAAGAGGATTGATTATGGATGTACTGACACTTCGACTGGCATTGATACAGCGCCATTGCGCGGCTGATGCGGTTGAGCTGGAACACCTGCTTACCGATTGTGAAGCGCGTGCGGCGGGCGTTAGCGCCTTTGCTGCGCAACATTTCGCGCCAACGTTGCTGCCGGCAAACGCGTGGGTTTCATCGCTGCATCCGCCGCTGGAGTTGCCTCATGAGTGAGTTAATCGATGCCTCAATGCTGACGCTGGCACAGCAGTTGCGCACACGGCAGACCAGCGTGCCAGAGCTGGTCGAAGCCTGTCTGGCGCGTGAAGAAACCACGCGCGATCTCAATGCGTTCAATGAAGTCTATGTGTATCAGGTACGCCAGGCAGCCAAAGCCAGCCAGCGCTTGCTGGAACAGGGTTATGATTTGGGCCCGCTGCATGGCATGCCGATTGCCATCAAAGCCAATATCGATTTGGCCGGTGAAGAGATGCACGCGGGCAGTCAGATACTCAGTGGCAATATCGCCCAGCGTGATGCGGTGGTCGTGCAGCGTCTGAAGCAGGCGGGCGCGTTAATCATCGGCAGCACCAATATGCATGAGTTCGCCTGGGGCGGTACCACCAACAATCCGCACTACGGTGCCAGCAGCAATCCCTGGGATGATGCCCGCATTCCTGCCGGTTCCAGCGGCGGTTCGGGGGTCGCCGCCTCGGTACGCAGTGCGCTGGCAACGTTGGGCACCGATACCGGGGGATCGATTCGTTTACCGGCGTCGATGAACGGGATCACCGGCTTGCGCCCGGGCGTGGGCCGACTCTCCACGGAGGGCATTTTTCCTCTCGCCACCAGTCTTGATACCGTTGGGCCGCTGGCTCGTTATGCCGAAGAGTGTGAAGTGCTGTTTAATGTGCTCGACGGCAAAACACAGCCGCTGACAGCATTACCGGAACTGGCCGGATTGCGTATTGGCTTGCTAGCTGATGTGCATCAGCAGGTACAGCCTGATGTCGCGACTGCCTATGATCAAATGGTGCAGTGGTTGAGTGCGGCGGGCGCGCGTTGCCAAACGCTGAGTTTGACCGGGCTTGAGCAGGCGGTGAATGCGCTAGTGCTGATCAACCTTGCGGAACCGGCTTCATTGCACGCCGCCTGGCTTGCTGACCGTCCGCAAGAATACGGTGCGGATGTGCGTAAGCTGCTGCAAGCGGGACTCGCCATTACCGCAGTGGAGTATCTGCAGGCACAACGTTTCCGCACCGGTTTACGCCAGCAGTTGTTGCAGCATTTGAATCAGGTGGATGTGATTCTGGTGCCGACGCTGCCGTTTACCGCACCGCATAAAGGACTGGAAGCGATTCAAATGGGAGACCGCGAAGAGAACGTGTTGACCGGCAACATGCGTTACAACGCGCTGGCAAGTCTGTCAGCACTGCCCGCTATCAGTCTGCCGGCCGGGTTTGATCATGCAGGGATGCCCATTGGCATGCAGCTCATCGGACGTGATGGCGCTGAGCGCAAACTGCTCGCTTTCGCGCGTCGATTCCAACAGGAGCACGATTATCATCTGCAAACGCCAACCCGGCTACGTGCGTGAAACCCATTCCGCTGCGCGACCTGTTAATCCTGCTGCTGGTGGTCAACGGCTGGGCTTTTAACGTTATCGCCATGAAGTTTGGCCTGATGGAACTGCCGCCGCTTTTCATGATGACGCTGCGTTTTGTGCTGGTGGCGGCCCTGCTGCTGCCGTTTCATCGCCTGACGTGGCGTCAGTTACCTGGCATGATGCTGCTGGGATTCACCTTTGGTTTTGTGCATTTCGGGTTAATGGTGATTGGCATGCAAACCACCGATGCGGGCACCACCGCCGTGTTTATCCAGATGGGCACGCCGATCGCCATGCTGCTGGCAGCATTCTGGCTCAAAGAGCGGCTGCGCTATCAGCAAATCGGCGGCGTAGTGGTGGCGTTTTTGGGCGTGATGATTCTTGCGGGCAGTCCGGCGCTGTCGCACTGGCAAAGCATTATGTGGTTATTGATGAGCGCCTGTGGTTGGGCATGCAGCACGGTGCTGATCAAGCGTTTGCCGCCGATTGCACCGCTGGCGATGACGGGATGGCTGTCACTGTTTGCCATTCCACTGGTGGGGGTGAGTTCGCTACTCACCGAGCAGCACCAGTTCACTTTGCTACTCGCAACGGGTTGGCGCGGTTGGCTCGGGGTCATCTACAGCGCGCTGGGTTCGTCCATCCTCGCTTATTCATTGTGGTACGGCCTGCTGAAACGCTATCCCGCCAGCCAGATTCTGCCCTGGTCACTGCTCAGCCCGGCGCTGGCATTACTGATGGGCGTGGCAATTCTGCATGAATCGCTGGATCACAGCAAAGTGATCGGCACGCTGCTGATTGTAGGAGGGATATTGCTGGCAGTGGTACGAGGCACAGTCATGAAGAAGAGGGTGGTCGTGTAATTGGGATTTTTCAGCCGGAATGCCCAGAACTCTTTATGTAAGAGGGTTATATCGGCATATCACTCAAACCTGCTATGCGGCATGTAAGGCGCGCACGTCGCCTCAAAACCGCGAGTTAATTCCCCTATCTTCCTGATTATTACTCTCCTATTTAATTAACTCCCTCAATACAACGCTTTATTAATGTCTGGCACTAATATTTATAAATGACTGCTATTAATCTGATTCGAACAGAAAACCCTTCACTATTTTTGTGTAAACAGTCACAGTATCGACCAATTAAAATGAAAGCGTAAAGTAAAGAGAGAATATGAAGGTTATTTGACTATATAACCTTTTGAAAAATAAATATACCAGTAATGCATATAAACTCCGTTGCTTTTGAGCGTAGAACATCAATCAAGCATAAACAACTGCAACTCAACATAAGTGTATGTGAGACGTGACATGTATTCTAACGCGATATGGATCATGCTGGAGAAGTCAGTCAATATCATCGGGCTGATATATATCAATTCATTAATGGCTAAATACATTGGCCCGGATAACTTTGGCAAGATAAACATCGCCACCTCGCTGTTTATCTTTGTACAGACGTTGTCATGGTTTGGTGGCCAGAATATTATTTTTAAACGCATGAGTGAGAGAGCCCGTTCAGGTATCTCTTTGGCGATGCATACGCAGAATCAAAGACGTTTTTTCTTTCTCATCTCCTCAAGTGCAGTACTCACGTATCTCTACTTCTTTACGGATCTCACGGTCTTTATCTTTGGCGTTGCCAACTGCATCGCGACGTATTACATCGTGATGGACTTCTTTTCGATCTATAACAACACTCAATTAAAATCAAAGATCAATACGATTACCAATGTCATCGGATTGTCTTTGGCACTGATGGCCAGATTTTACATATCTCACTTTGAACTGCCGATTTACTATTTCACGATACCTATCATCATTATCCCTCTGGTCCCTTACGTCATGCGCCTTGTGTACTTTAGGCAGACCACAGCAGTCAATGAAAGTAGTAAAGGTGCTGTGATGTATAACCGTCATATGTTGTATACCGGCGGAGCCTTAATTCTGTCGAGCATATCAGCGGATATCTACACGCAGATTTCGAGTATTTTTCTGGCTAAAATGATCTCTTACTCAAATCTGGGAATCTATAGCGTTGCATTAACCATAGGAGGCGCCTGGTCATTTATCGTATTGGCATTAATAACGAGTTTCTTCTCAAAGATTTACAATGAAAAGAATCAACCTGCTGTAGATGAATTACTAAGTAAAATCAACAGGATTGTTATCCTGCTGTCTCTTGTTGTGCTAGGCGGGTTCTATCTGTTTGGTGATGACTTTATCCATTTGCTTTATGGCAATAAGTATATGGAATCTGCCGAAATTATACCCATCATCATTATTGGCACGATGTTCTCGTCACTGGGAACGATCTGCTACCGGTATATGATTAAAGAGTCCGGATACAACTACCTGGCTAAGAAGATGTTTTTATGTTGTGTATTAACCGTGCCATTTTCCTGGGTCATGATCCGTTCCTTCGGGATTAATGGCGCTGCATACTGTTTTTTGATTGTTGAAATTTTGTCTTGCACGTTACTGAATTACTTTTTCAAGAATAGAACAATCATCAAAATGCACCTCAACATTTTTAAAACGAGATAATTTCAATGAGAATGATAAAACACACAGTTAAGTCAGCTCTGAAAATTAGCGCTAATATTTCACCAGAATTCTGTGCTAAAGCCCACTACTACATTAAATTCAAGAAGAAACTTAATTTAACCAATCCTACCAATTTTAATGAAAAGATTCAGTGGCTCAAGTTCAATGAGCTGAACAATGATATCTACACTCGCTGTGCGGATAAGTATAAAGTCAGAGAATATATTTCATCCAAAGGCTGCGGTCAAATTCTGAATGAGCTTTATGGCGTCTACGATAGTCCTCAAGATATTGACTATGCTGCACTGCCTGAAAGGTTTGCGCTCAAGTGCAATCATGGTGCAGGCTACAACATCATTTGTAGTGATAAATCCTCATTAGATGTTGATAAAACCAACCGGCAGTTGAGCAAGTGGTTAAGTGAGGATTTCTCATCACATTTTATTGAGCCACAGTACCGAAAGATTGAGAGAAAGATTCTCTGCGAAAAATTTATCGAGAATGAACGCGGTGGTTTTCCAGACGACTATAAGTTTTACTGCTTTAACGGTAAACCCTACGCCGTCATGGTTTGTGTCGGCCGTGAAAAAGGCACGCCTAAATTCTATTACTTTGACATGAACTGGAATCCGCTACCCTTTGAGGATACGGTGAAGTTGATTAATAAGTATGACCTGCCCGAGATGCCTGAGGGCTTTGTAAAAATGAAGCAGTATGCAATGAAACTGGCGAGCGATTTTAAATTCGTGCGCACTGATTTCTATCTTCTCAATGGCGAAGTCATTTTTGGTGAACTGACATTTACGCCTTCAGCAGGTCTGGATGTCTCCCTTCAGGAAGCGGATGCCATTTTGGGTGGGCAACTGAGGTTGTGATTGGTGTGCATGGAGCGCCCCAGACAGAGTAGAGTTAACTCTGGCAGTTGATGAATAGCGGTTCGGGGATTGAGGGCGGCATAATGAAGCACTTAATCCCTTTTCATTTATTGATTCAGTTCCTGCAACAGGCGTGTATTCATGTACAGCTTCTCGCGCCCATAACTTTTCTCTTCTAATACGCCGATTCCCACAAGCTGTTTCAAATAAGTGGATGCCGTTTGACGTTTAGCGGTAGCCTGTCGCTGTACTGCATGGTAACAATCCAAAAAACTATTTGGTGAGGCACCATAGGGGTCCCATTGATGCTGTTTGTCCTGCATTAACGCCAATAACCCGTTCTCAATTTCCGTTTGCTGAAGTAGAGGCTGATCGGAATGTAACACCACGGCCTGACCGTGCAGCCAGGGCAAGGAGGCGGCAACGGTACGGTTGTTCTCCAGAGCGGGACGCCAGATGGCCAGCATGTCGATGTCACCCTGATGTAACGCCTGTCAGAGAAGTTTGATGGCACTACTATTTGCCATGGCTGTGTAAGTAAATCCCTACCGTTTAATCAGTAACTGTTGACTCAGAATGGTCTCACCTTGCGTTTCGATCAGCACGCAATAAAACGTATTTTGTTGTTTATTCTGGCTGACTGATGAGGTTGACATTGATGATTCGTTACGCGGGTGAAAAAATAACGGTAGTATTACTGGATGACCACCCGATGATTCGATTATCACTGGAAATGGCAGCCAGCCACTATCCCGATATGCAGATCACCGGCAGCTTTTCCCATAGCCACGAACTCTTATCATGGTTGCAAAAGAACGCTGCTGATGTGCTGGTGCTGGATTATATTTTGGGTGGCGATGAGCTTGATGGTTTGTCGTTAATAAAACAGATCTTATCACGCCATCCAACATTAAAGATTTTACTCTCGTCCTCCATGGAAAGCCTGGCGGTAATACGTGCCGCCTTTATGAGTGGAATCAAAGGCTATATTTCTAAACGTGAAGAGGCGCAGACGTATTTTGAAGCCATCCGTGTGATTGACAGAGGGCTGCGCTTTATTCCAGATAACATTGAAAGTGAATTAAGCAAAATACCAGTGCGAAAGCGCGATGGCGCGGTATTAGATGGGCCGCTGTATCACGCCAACGGCGAGAAGCTTTCGCGACTGGATACGCTGTTATCGCCGCGTGAAGCGGAAGTGATCCGTTGTTTCCTTGATGGCATGCAGGTAATTGAGATCGCAGAAAAATTAAAACGCAGCCGTAAAACCATCAGCGGGCACAAGCAATCGGGGATGAAAAAACTGGGGCTGACCACCGATTTAGAATTGTTTAAATACCGCGATCATCTTTTCTAACATTCAATTTTTTATTCCATTCAGCAGAGACTGGATGGTTTTACGTCAATCAGGAAGTATACACCTTATCAACACCTTGGGCGCGTCACTTTTAAAGGTGTACCGCCGCAAATAAAGGTGAGAATCAAGTGCGTATGTCAAAGCAGTGGCAATGTATTACAGGGCAACAGCAATGCCTTAGCCGCAGTCACCGCCAGCCATGACTCGGTACTCACCGATAACGTCCGCACTGACACCACCAGCCGTATCGCACTGGCATTAAACAGCGGTTCCTCGCTTGCAGGTACGATGACCGGTGTAGACAGCTTCAGTATTGATGGCAGCGGTGGCGGGTTCGTTGAGCCGTCGGCACAGTTGAGCACGCTGTGGGCGAAGAGTGATAGTTTCCGCTTTGATAATGGCCTGGCTGCCCGTAGCGGTTCGGCACGCTCGCAACGAGTTGCGCTGCACGGCGTCGTGGGCAAGTCACTGACCTTATCCCAGGGGGCGCAGTTAACGCCGTGGGTACGGTTATCAGCGATTCAGGAGCTGGAAAGCAACAACCGTATGACCCTTAACGATCAGCGTTTCAGCAATGAACTGCCGGTACGCGCGCAAGGATGACATTGGGGATGTCCGCTCAGCTTCAACCTGATCTACAGCTTTATACCGAAGCAGCGACCAGCAAAGGACGGCATATGAACAGCCCGTGGAATGCGGCTTTCGGTGTGCGCTGGATCTGGTAATCACAGATATCCGGCGGCATCCTGGCGCCGGATTTTTGCTCAACAGATAAGTACTCTCCTACAGCCGGTACAATGTTCGCGGGCTAAGGTGATAAGCATGCAAGGACGCTTATTCACCCTCTGAAAGGAACATCAGAACGCCATGAATACCGCCATTATCATCGATAACCACTCAGACCACTGCCGCGAACGCGTGATGGCGCTGAAAAACAGCGGCATCACCGTCTTAGCTGAATGCTTGCCTGTGGTTGAAGCGCTGGATCAGGTTCAACGACTGTGTCCGGACTTGCTGGTGGTCAATCTCATCAACAACCTTGAAGGATTAACGCTGCTGTCCGCATTTCGCGCACTGAGTGGTGCCATGAAAATTTTGGTGATAGCGGCACCGCACAGTGGGCATTTCGCGCAGCGTTGTCTGGACGCGGGTGCCGATGGCTATGTCATCGCCTCGGATCAACTCAGCGAATTCAAAGAGGCGGTGCGCATGGTGATGCGTGGTTACAGTTTCGCCCCAGCGCAGGATTTTCCGACTGCAGCCGATCGTCGCCATGGGGCCAGTGATGAGCAACGCTTACGCATGCTCTCCGCGCGCGAAATGACGGTGTTGATTTTGCTGGCAAAAGGCATGGGCAATAAACAGATTGGTGCGCAACTGTCGCTCAGTGAAAAAACCGTCAGCACCTATAAACATCGCCTCAAAATAAAGCTGAACATCACCTCATTAGTGAAACTCATTGACTTCGCGCGGCGCTATCATCTGCTGTAGCAGTACTCACAGTCTTAATCAGAGCCCTTCCAGGCATCGAACAGCATGACGATGTGCCGTGTGTGGTTGATGAATGGGTGATTGACGAAACCCCATTGCAGCACCCAATCAACAACCATTCATCAACAGCCCTCAATCAGTGGTGCGCCTAAGCGAATAGTGCACGAATTCAAACAAATTTATCGGTAACGTACTCAGCTTCATCCCTTTTCGGAACCACAGTTGTATGAAAAATCTGTCAAAGCTGGTTATCACTTTAGGCCTGTTTTTAGCCGTCAGCGCTCAGGCTGAAGCACAAGGATGCCTGAAAGGCGCGATGATTGGTGCCGCAGCGGGGCATGTTGCGCACCATGCCGTGATGGGCGCGGTAGGGGGCTGTGTCGTGGGTCACCACATGGCCAGTAAGAAGCAAAAGGAAGCTGAGGCCAAACAGCAGCAACAAAAGTAATTGGCAGATAAACGCTTCCGGTTTAACGTGATGCTTGCAAGTTTAACCGGAGGCGATTCGCTTATTCGCATCCCACATCCACATCATCTGCGAAATCGCCTTGTTGAGTTCCTCAATGCTGGCGCCGTCGCGTGCCTGAATAGATAAACCAAACATAAAAGTGCTTAGAGATGCCGCCAGCGCGCTGACATCAACGTCCGGCCGCAACTCGCCTGCGGCAACGGCACGCTCTATCGCGGCGGCGATTCCGGCTCGGGTGCGATCGCGCGAGCGTGCCAGCGGTTCGGTCACGGCGGCATGTTCGGCGGAGGTGGCGCTCATGGCACCGAGGCCAACCATACATCCGGTGGGATGGCCTGGCTCGCACTGCATCTGCGCTGAGCGTCGCAGCGAGGTTTCCACGGCTTCACGTCCCGTCAGATTGGTATCCCACAGGAATTCCGTTACCTGACCAAAGGTCGCGAGATAGCGCTGCACGCACTCACGGAATAATGCCTCTTTCGAACCGAATGCGGCATAAAAACTGGGTGCGGAAATGCCGTTGTTGATGCTGGCTTTGAGCTGGGTAAGCGAAGTCGATTCGTAGCCCTGCTGCCAAAACAGATACATCGCCTGTTCGATCGCCTGGTCTCGATCAAATGTTCTCGGGCGTCCCATCGTTGCCATCGCGTCCTCATGTTTAATGCGTGCAGTGGATTACTATACTAAACGATACATAACTCGTTGACAAAGCGAACCTGCCTGACTAGTGTACCGATCGCTATATTAATCCAGATCGCTCTCTTTAACTTCAACAAGGCGATATTGCACGGCTAAATATATACCAGTCGATACATAAATGATTTCAGAAGGAATTATGGAAAAAGAACTCGCACTTACTGAACAAGATGCAGCAACAGAACCGCTGCCGATATCGGCTCTGCTGGCGCTGGCGATGACGGGCTTTATTTGCATCATCACCGAAACCTTACCCGCCGGGCTGTTGCCGCAAATGGCAGCGGGACTCAGCATCTCTAACGCGCTGGCGGGGCAGACGGTCACGGCTTATGCGCTGGGCTCGCTGATCGCCGCGATCCCATTGACCATCGCGACACAGAGTTGGCGGCGCAGAAATGTATTGCTGCTGGCTATCGCCGGGTTCCTGATTTTCAATTCTATTACGGCGCTGTCCGCAAACTACTGGCTCACGCTAACGGCACGTTTTTTGGCTGGCGTAGCAGCGGGATTGTCATGGAGTCTGCTGGCGGGCTATGCCCGCAGGATGGTGGCGATTCACCAGCAGGGCAAAGCGATGGCCATCGCCATGGTGGGCACGCCTATCGCCTTGTCACTGGGCTTGCCGCTCGGCACCTGGCTGGGTGGCCTGCTGGGTTGGCGCAGCGCCTTCGCGGTTATCTCTGCCTTAACCCTTGTGCTGGTGGTATGGGTGCTGACCAAAGTGCCTGATTATCCGGGGCAATCGCGCCATGAACGTATGCCGCTATTGAAGGTGCTCACCACGCCAGGTGTGAGACCCGTGCTCAGTGTGGTGATCGCCTGGATGCTGGCTCACAACATTCTCTATACCTACATCGCCCCGTTTCTGCAGTTGGCCGGATTGGGTTCTCAAGTGGATGTCGTGCTGCTGGTGTTCGGGCTTTCCGCGCTGCTGGCGATTGCTGTGATCGGGCGGCTGATCGATCGCCAATTACGCAGCAGCGTACTGGTGAGTCTGGCGGTATTTGCCCTGGTTTCATTGGGGTTTATGGGCTTTTCGCACATTCCAGCAGTGCTGTACCTCGGTGTTGCCGTGTGGGGGTTGACCTTCGGCGGGGCAGCAACGCTATTGCAAACGGCGCTCGCGGATACCGCCGGAGAGGGCGCAGATATCGCACTTTCCATGAACGTGGTGGCGTGGAACGGCGCGATTGCGGCGGGCGGCATCACGGGCGGCATTTTGTTGAATCACTGGGGCGCGCAATCATTCCCACCCGTTTTGCTTGTGCTCTTGATCGTCGCATTCGTTATCGCCTGGCAAGCAAGTGAACACGGATTTAGAGCGGGCGCTCGCACGGGTCATTAATCGTTCGCTCAATATAAGGTCTGCCCCCACGTTGGAAATGTTAATCGCCGCTCACGTGGAGTGGCATCTCCCACATTAAGCGTCATGTGAACTGCCCTCAAAAAACTTGCACAGCAGCTGCCAAAGGTGCTGTGCCGCTGGGGTAAAGCGGTGGTCGGCGCTGCGTAACAGATGGCATTGGCTCTCGCGGGCGATGCGATGATTGATCGGCACAGCGATCAGATTGCGTGATGCCAGAGCGTCTTCCACCACTTTAGTGGTCATAAAGGCAATGCCCATTCCCGCCTGGCTCAGCGCAATCGCACTGGAAAACAGGTTGCAGCTGTAGGCGGGCGTGAACACCAATCCTTCCTGATTAAACATGACGTTCATATAGCTTTGAATACCAAAGTCTTTGTCCATGCCAATCAGTGGATATTCGGCAAGATCGCTGACCTCAACCTGTTGATACAATCCGATGGGGTGGTCACGATGCACAATGGCGCAGATGGGGCCGCGCAGATAACTGTGACACTTCACGCCGGGCGGACCGAGGGGGCCAAAACCCACGGCCATATCCACTTCGCCACGGGTGATCAGGCTCACCGTGGTTTGCATATCGCCCGATAAAATATCGATGAACACTTCAGGATAGCTTTGCGAAAAAGGCCGCAAGACATACTTCACCACCTCATCGACCATCCCCTGGCCGACACGCATACGGATCGAGCCGCCGCGTTTATGGCGCAAATCGCGCAGACGTCTTTCCAGGTGGCTTCTGCGTTGATGCGTTTGCGCGTAATCCTCAGCCAGCAATTTCCCCGCTTCGGTGAGCACCACATTGCGTCCGCGCCGCTCCAGCAGTGGCAGTTGCATATCACGCGCCAGCTGCGAAAGCTGACGACTGATGGCCGCGGGATCGACATCCAGAGCTTCCGCCGCACGACGAATACCGCCATGGACACCGACTTCATACAAGTATCTTATGGACTTGTCAGGATAGAGCAGCATTGCCATAGGTTTTCATTATCTGTTGATCTCAGGTCAACAATAATAACGTTTTATACCCATTTTTTAAGCGCAATTTTATCCTCATACTCGAGATTCACTTGGTGAGGACAGAAGTAATGAAAAATATAATAAGTTATTTGCAACAGCATTCAGACGATATTCTCTCAGATATCAAAACCCTGGTGGCAGCAGAGTCACCCTCCATGAACAAGGCAGCGGTGGATCGCTGTGGCAACGTGCTGCAAGCCCTGTTCGCCGAGCGTCTGGGTATTGATGCTGAAATCGATGTACAGGAACACTACGGGAACCACCTCAAGTTCACGCTGGGCTCAGGCGACGATCAAACCGTGGTGCTCGGCCATTTTGACACCGTCTGGGATGAAGGCGAATTGCCGATGGGCGAGGAAGACGGCAAGTTTTATGGCCCCGGCATTCTGGACATGAAAGCGGGCCTGGTGCAGTCGATTTGGGCGGCGCGCGCGTTAAAAGAACACGACTTGCTGGCAGGGAAACGCATCGTTTTCCTCTGTGGCAGCGACGAAGAGGTGGGCAGCCCAAGCTCCAGCGAGTGGCTTTCCCGCCATGCGTTAGGGTCATCGCAAGTGCTGGTGGTGGAACCCGCCGTGGCTGGCACCGGTGCGCTGAAGGTTGCGCGCAAAGGCACGGGCCAATATCAAATCGTGATCACCGGCCAGGCCGCGCATGCAGGTAACAACCCTGAAGAAGGTATCAGCGCGGTGCAGGAGATGGCACATCAGGTGCTGTTCCTGCATGGGTTGAACGCACCGGATCGTGGCACCACCGTCAACGTCGGGATTGCGCAGGGCGGTAATCGCATCAACGTGGTGGCGGATAAAGCGGTGCTGGGCATCGACACGCGCGTCACCAGCGAAGAGGAAGCCCAGCGCATTCACGCCGAAATCACCCAGATTCAGCCACACTTACCGGGCATTAAGCTGAAGATTACCGGCGCACAATCACGTCCACCGATGCGCCAGAGCGCAGAGTCTTTGGCGATCATGCAGCGTGCGCAAGCCGTGGCACAACAGATCGGTTTCAGCGTGGAAGGTCAATCGGTGGGCGGCGGCAGCGATGGTAACTTCACTGCAGCGTTGGATATCCCAACCTTAGATGGATTGGGCGCGACCGGTGCAGGTATTCATGCGCGTCATGAGCACATCATCATTGCCGATATTGCCTCACGCACCGCGCTGGTAGCGGGTCTAATGCTGGGGGAAGACCATGTCGCAGGTTAATGTTGAAAAAAATAGTGCGATGCAACCCGCAGGCAAGAAGAGTGAGCAGAGCCCTTATCTGCTGCTGTTTATCATCCTGGTGCTGGCAGCGGTCGCTACCTGGATCATCCCGGCGGGTAAATTTGATCACGAAACCCGCAATGGCGTGACCTTTGCCATTAAAGGCAGTTTGCATGAAGTGGCGCGTACCGGCGTTTACCCCGGCGAGATTTTCATGGCCATCGTACAGGGGGTGATCAAAGCGGCACCGATCATCTTCCTGATTCTGTTCACCGGCGGGCTGCTGGCGGTGATTGAAGCCACAGGCGCGATTGCCACGGCGCTGAATTCGCTGTCACGCAGCACCAAAATCAGCGATACCCGTTTGATCCTGATTTTCGCGGTGATCTTCGCCATCCTCGGTAGTACCGGCGTGGTGCAAAACTCGGTGGTGGCCTTTGTGCCGATTGGCCTGCTGGTGGCACGTTCGTTAGGCTTACCGCCGGTGATCGGCATGGCGCTGATCTACCTGACCTGCGCGGCAGGCTTCAACGTGGCGTTTCTCGGCCCGGCCACCACCGGTCTGACACAGCATCTGGCGCAGTTGCCGCTGTTCTCGGGCATGTTACTGCGCGGTATCACCAACCTGCTGTTTGTGCTAACGGTGGCGATTTACCTGATTATTACCGTGAAGCGCATGCGCAAAAATGGTCAGGTGCGCGTGGACACTGCGGTGGAAAGCGCTGAACCGCTGGCGATTACCGGCCGTCATAAACTGATTCTGCTGACCTGCGCGGTGACGCTGATTCTGTTTATGGTGGGTACGGTGCAGTTGCATTGGGCCACCAATGAGATGTCTGCGATGTTTATCATCCTGTCGATTCTGGTCGGTTTAATTGGCCGTTTGTCCGGTTCTGCTATTGCTAACACCTTCCTGAGCGGCTGCTCTCAGCTGGTCAAAGGCGGTTTTATTGTCGGGATGGCAGGTGCGATTTCGGTGGTGCTGCAGCAGGGCAATATCCTCGATCCGATTGTTGGCTTCCTGTCAGACTTGCTGGCACCGGTTCCGCCTGCGATTGCCGCTGTGGGCATGTTTATCAGCGCCGCACTGATGCATTTCGGCATTTCATCCGGTTCGGGCGAGTCAGCGTTGTTGATCCCGATTTTCTCCCCGCTGGGCGATAACCTCGGCCTGACACGTCAGGTCACGGTGCAAACCGTGCTGCTGGGCGAAGGGATAGTGAACTCCATCAGTCCGACCTCGGGTGTGCTGATGGCCGCGCTGGCCACGGCCAATATCTCGTTCGGCAAATGGCTTAAATTCGTGGCACCGGTCGTCGCCATCTGGTTTGCGATTTGCGTGGTGACGCTGCTGATTGGTGTGGCGATCAACTGGGGTCCGTTCTAAATATTTTCCTCTGACAAAAGGGATGGCCTGTTTGGCATCCCTTTTTCATCGCTGCTAATATTTCATTAGCGGTTGCAGCTCGAAAATAATGTGTTATGGTAACTGCACGATTAATTTACCGGAGTGAATGTCGCGGACCTGATAACAGGAACCAGGGTCTGTCACCAGATATCATAATGATGAATTCTGACTTATCTTTTTTCTCCACCTACAACACCCGCCTTCGTTACGCACGTCACTATCTGCAACAGTAATATTCTGCTTTTAAACTTTTACTGACAGCTGCATTTCATCTCTCTTCACTGCAGAGGGATATTCTCACGCCATTTGCTGGCATCGACCAAAATAATAAGGTTTTAAATTATGACCAGGAAGAATCTACTCGCGATTTCCCTCACTGCGTTAATCAGTTCACCGACACTGTTTGCTGCCGACTTGCCGGGCAAAGGTGTGACGGTCTCCCCAGTGCAAAGTACCTTGCCGGAAGAGTCATTCCAGACGGAGCTGATTAACAGAGCGCTGGAAAAACTGGGCTACGAGGTCAAACCCACTGAAGAAGTGGACTACAACGTGGCTTACACGGCGATTGCTGCGGGCGATGCGACTTACATGGCGGTTAACTGGGAACCGCTGCAAAAGGATATGTACAACGCCGCAGGCGGGGATACAAAATTCTATCGCAAAGGCACCTATATCAGTGGTGCCGCGCAGGGTTATCTTATCGATAAAAAGACCGCTAACAAATATCACATTACCGATCTCTCTCAGCTGAAAGATCCGAAACTGGCTAAACTCTTTGATGCTAATGGAGATGGCAAAGCCGATCTGGCGGGATGTAATCCGGGCTGGGTCTGTGGTCAGGTGATTAATGCACAAATTGATGCTTATGGTCTGAGTAATACGGTGCAGCAGAATCAGGGTAATTATTCTGCGATTATTGCCGATACGTTGACCCGCTATAAAGCGGGTAATCCGGTGCTCTATTTTACCTGGACACCTTATTGGGTGAGCGATGAATTAAAACCGGGCAAAGATGTGGTCTGGTTGACGGTGCCGCATTCTGTCACGCCGGGCTCGCAGAAGAATGAAGATACTGCGCTGCCAAATGGCAAGAATTATGGCTTCAAACCAAACAATGAACATGTGGTGGCAAATAAAGCCTGGGCAGAAAAGAATCCTGCCGCGGCGAAACTGTTCGAGATCGTCAAACTGCCGCTTAATGATGTTAATGCGCAGAACCAGCGGATGCATCAGGGAGAATCGTCCAGCGAAGATATTCAGCGCCACGTGAATGGCTGGATTCATGCGCACCAGGCCACGTTTGATGGCTGGGTGAAGCAGGCCGCCGCCGCAGCGCAATAACGGCGTTAGCGTCCCCAGGGATCCGCTTCCCGCCCTGCAGAATCGCAGGGCGGGAAACCGTTTTACCGTACTTCATTCACATACATGAAGTGCTCGGTGCTGAAACGATGATGCGCCAGGATCACGGGGATCGCACTCTGGTCAAAAGACACTTCATCTATCACCATCACCGCGTGCGGCAATGCCAGCTCCAGCAACGTCGCATCTTCTTCGTTCGCCAACTGTGCCGTGATCTGCTCACGTACCGCTGCCACTCGCATATCGTAATGTTCGAACAGAAAGCGATAGAGCAGCGGCGGCAAGTGTTCTGCCGGAGGGAAATCAGGCAGACGCGCAGCAGGCAATATCAGCGTTTCATGCATGGCGGCAATGCCTTTCACCCGACGCGTGCGCTTCAGGCGTATCAGGTCATCTCCGGCAGCGATCTGCAGTTTTTCTGCTTCCCGCTCGTTAGCTTGACTCAACTGATAATCCAGCAGTGTCGTGTCTGAATGTAGCAATCCGCCGCTTTTATCGTGCAGGCGAAAATACTGGAAAAAGTGGCTCAGGTTGTGCAGCGGTGCCCAGCCGGTCACCACCGTGCCGGTTTTGCGACGGCGCATCAACATCCCTTCGGTGGTCAACGCGGCCAGCGCTTTGCGCACCGTTCCCACCGACACGCCAAATTTTGACGCCAGGCTGTTTTCACTCGGCAGGATTGTGCCCGCAGGTAGCTCACCCTGCAGGATCGATTCGCTGATATGGCGTTTCACCACTTCATACAATGGCGCGCCTTCCCCTTCGCTTAAACGAGAGAATTGCGGCCTGTCGTCTGCGTCATAGTTTTTTTGCATGTTTCCGATTACCGATTGACCTGCGTCCTTGAATTGCATTATCTATAAACTATATAGAAATACAACAGACGATAATCCTATGTTGCAGAATTCTCGACTTAACAGTGCGTTAGAGACCATTGCGGATGACACCGCACAGATAACTGACGATATGCAGCGCATGCTGGCCGTGGATACCTGTTTTCCACCGGGCAATGGCTATGGGCAATTTGCCGATCTGATGACACAGCTGTTAGCGCCAATGCACTTTAGCTTTGAGCGTGTTTCAGTGCCGGAAGATCTCTGGCAAGCGCCCGATGGCAGCGCATCCGGCGAGCGAGTGAATTTGCTGGCAACGCTTAACTGTGGCGCAGCCGAAAACTGCAATCTCTACTTTCACACCGATACGGTGCCTGCGGGTGATGGCTGGCGATTTCCTTCGCTGGCACTGACGGTGGCCGAAGGTAAGTTGTTTGGGCGCGGCGCGGCGGACATGAAAGGGACGATCGTGGCGGCGATGGCGGCGATCCGTGCAGCGCAGGCCTGCAATCTGCCGCTGCGTTTCAATCCGGTCTTTCTGCTTTGTACCGATGAAGAGGGCGGGTTGTATCCCGGTATTCGTTACCTCGCGGAACAGCAGCGCTTCGCTGGGCATCTGTTGAGCTTCAATGGCGGCGCAGTGCCACGCATCTGGGCGGGCTGCTTTGGCAGTATCGATCTCAAAATCATTGTTACCGGGCGTTCCGCGCATTCTGGCGATCCGCTGCACGGCATCAATGCGATTGAAGCCGCGCTGCCGCTGATGAACGCGCTTTATCAACTGAAAGGCGAAGTGGAACAGCGCACCTCGGCAATGCCTGCGCCGCCGCATTATCAGGGCAAACCGCTGACCTCACTGTTGACGCTGGCTGCCGCACAGGGTGGCAGCAAAGGCTCAACCATCCCCGAACGTTTCGAACTGCTGATCAATCGACGTTATGCCCCGGAAGAGGCGTTTGACAACGTCTGGCAGGAGTTGACCCACTGCATCCAACAAGCGATGCAAGGCAGCCCAGCGCTTGATGTCAGCGTGCAAATGATTGGTCATCTGGCCCCGGTGGCCAATCCTGATGGCCCGCACTGGCCACGCTGGCAGGCCGCACTGAGTCAGGGGTTTGGTTTTAAAGCGGAGGAGTTTAAACCCTGGGGATCCTCAACCAGTTCGGATATGGGTTGGGTTCAGCAGGCCGGTATGCAGGAAATTTTACTGGGTGGTTTAGCCCGCCCCGACAACCGCATTCATGCCGCCGATGAGTTCACAACGATGGCAGATGTTATCGCACTTTCGCAGTCCATTCTGGCGTATCTCGCCGATGAGTTTCAGCCAACCCAGGGTATTTAACAAACTAACGAGGAAGAGAAGATGTGCGCGATGAAAGGGTTAAACCGCAGACAGTTTATCACCAGCTCTACCGCTCTGACCGGTGCAGCCATGTTACCCTGGTCGTTCTCGGCCCATGCCGCAGCGGTAACCAGCGCGACGCCGGGCGGCACGCCACGTAAAGGCGGCGTACTGCGTATTAGTGTCGATCAGGCGGTCAGCGTGCTGAATCCGCATCAGGTGCGCGTCAACCCGGAATATCTGGTCGCGGAGTTGCTCTACAGCGGCCTGACGCGCCTGACGCAGGAGATGAAAGCCGAAGCAGACCTGGCCCAATCCTGGCAGGCGAGTGCCGATCTCAAGCAGTGGACTTTCACCCTGCGTCCGAACCTCAAGTTCAGTGACGGCACGGCCTTAACCTCAGCAGATGTGGTAGCCAGTTTGCAGGCGTTGCTGGATCCGAAAAATGCTTCTCCGGCACTGCACAACATCGGTCCGATCAAAGCGGTGAGCGCCAAAGATGCCAACACCGTGTTGATCGAAACCGATGCCCCTTACGCTGACCTGCCGGTGATGCTGGCCTATCCCGATGCCAAAATCATTCCCGCCAGCATTGCGCAGGGTCAGTACGACAAACTCACCAAAGCCTCGCTGGGCGCGGGGCCGTTCCAGCTGGTTTCCTACGATCCCGAACGCAAAATCGTGGTAAAGCGCAACCCGCATTATTACGACCCGGCGCGTCCTTATCTGGATGGCGTGGAAGTGGTGGTCTATCCCGATGGTATCGCAGAAAGCTCGGCGCTGATCTCCGGTGATACCGATTTGATGCTGAGTGCGCAGTCGAGCGAATTTGCGCGTCTCTCCAAATCGTCAGGTGTGCTGCCACTGCGGGTGGCATCCGGTCAGTTCCTCAATGTGAACATGGGCTGCGATCAAAAGCCGTTTAACGATGTGCGCGTGCGTCAGGCGCTGGCACTGTGCGTTGATCGCCCGGCATCGGTGGACTTTGTTGCCGATGGCCTCGGTTCGCCAGGCAACGATACGCCAATCAACGCCTCTTACCCTTACTTCGCTAACCTGGCGAAAAAAGCGGTGGATTACAGCAAAGCCAAAGCCTTATTGGCGGACGCGGGTTATCCCAACGGCCTCGATTTAACGTTGATTGCCTCGGATAAACCGGCGACTCGCACCCAGTTGGGTATCGCGCTGCGTGAGATGGCTAAGCAGGGCGGTTTCCGCATTGACGTGCAGACCATGGCACACAGCACTTACCTCGATCAGGTATGGAAAAAAGGCAATTTCTACGTCGGTTTCTACAACATGCAACCGACGCCGGATGCGGTGTTCTCACTGCTCTACACCTCGACCGCGTCATGGAACGAAACACGCTGGAACAACGCCGATTTCGATAGTGCGGTCAATGCCGCCCGTGAAACCAACGATGATGCGCAGCGCACCACGCTGTACGGTAAAGCACAACAGCTGATGCATGACGAAGTGCCTTCGCTGATTCCGACCTTCTTCGATTTGCTGGCTGCCAGCCGTGATTACGTCGGCGGATATCATCTGCATCCGCGTGGTGCCGTGTTCCGTCTCGACCATACCTGGTTAACTGACAAAGCGCCTAAGCGTGCAGTGTAAGGAGCGACCGTGACAGCCAGTTATCTGCTTAAACGCCTGCTGCTAATGATCTACACCTTGCTGGTGGTGTCATTGCTGGTCTTTGGCATCACGCAGCTGTTGCCAGCGGACGCCGCTGTCACCTTGCTGGGCCAAAATGCCACGCCAGAGGCACTCGCCGCGGTGCGTGAGAGACTGGGATTGGATGCGCCCGCCTGGTTGCAGTATTGGCATTGGTTAAGCCAGGCGTTGCAGGGCAATTTTGGTGTGTCGATGCGCAATGGGCTCGAAGTGGGGCCGACGTTGTTGACCGCGCTGTCGCGATCGCTGTTGCTGGCGGTGTGTGCACTGTTGCTGATGCTGGTGATCGCTATTCCGCTCGGTATCTGGGCGGCGGTACGTCGCGGTAAAACCGCCGATGTGCTGGTCAGCGTCATCTCCTACATCGGTATCTCTTTCCCGGAGTTTGTCACCGCCACGCTGGTGCTGCTGCTGTTTGCTGATGTCTGGCAGATTCTGCCCGCCACCGGTTATGTGCCGTTGAGTGAAAACTTCATCAGCGGCGTCCAGCACCTGATCCTGCCGTCAATCACCGTGGCGCTGATCCTGGTGGCGCACGTCTCGCGCATGGTGCGTTCGGAGATGGTGGATGTGCTGCATACCGACTACATCCGCGCCGCCTGGCTGAAAGGCCTGTCGCGCCGCCGCATTCTCTGGCGTCACGCGCTGCGCAATGGCTTGTTGCCGACCATCACCATTGTGGCGTTGGATGTCGGTTACCTGCTGGGCGGCATTGTGGTAGTCGAGGAGATCTTCGCCATTCCCGGTATTGGTCGTGAGCTGATTGTTGCCGTGCAGGCACGCGATCTGCCCACCATTCAGGCCGGTGTGATGATTCTCGCCGCGACCTATTCGGTGGTGAATTTCCTCGCCGATTTGGCCTATGTGGTTCTGGATAAGCGAATTTCCTATGCCTGATATTTTAAAACGTTTACTGCGTTCACCGCAGGGCGCGGTCGGGGTACTGATTATCCTGCTGTCGCTGCTGATGGTGGTCGGTGGCGCGCATGTCGCACCTTTTGATCCCGAGTCGATCTCGATTCTGACGCGTTACAAACCGCCGAGTGCCGAGCACTGGTTTGGCACCGATCAAATGGGGCGAGACATCTTCAGCCGGGTAATGGTGGGCGCACGCTCTACCATCGTGCTTTCACTGCTGGCAACCGCGTTAGCCATGGTGATTGGTTCAGTACTGGGCACCGCCAGCGCCTATCTGGGCGGCAAGATCGATGAATTTATGATGCGCACTATGGATGCCGTGATGGCGATCCCCAGCCTGCTGTTTGCTTTGCTGATTGTCAGCACTTTGGGTCAGAGCAGCATGAATGCGGTGCTGGCGATCACCATTGCGTTTGTGCCGGGCATGGTGCGTATTTCACGCAGCGTGGCGCTGGCGGCGCGGCAGCAGGATTACATCAACGCGGCGATTGCCCGTGGTGAAGCCGGGCACTACATCATCCTGCGTGAAATGCTGCCGAACATCCTCGCACCGATCATCGTGGAAGCCACCATCCGCGTGGCCTTCGCCATCATGCTGTTCGCCACCCTGAGTTTCCTCGGTTTAGGCGCACAGCCTCCCGAGCCAGAGTGGGGGCTGATGGTCTCCGAAGCCCGCACCTATTTCTTCACCGCGCCGTGGATGATGATGATTCCGGGCCTGGCGATCGCGCTGGTGGCGATTGGTTTTAACTTACTGGGTGACGGGCTGCGAGACGTGCTCAACCCAAGGAGCCACTGATGAGTGTGAAGCCTGAACCGGTGCTGTCGGTGGAAAATTACAGCCTTGATTACGCGTTACAAAGCGGTGAGTCACTGCCGGTGTTGCGCGATATTACGTTAAACGTGATGCCCGGCGAAGTGCTGGGGTTAGTGGGGGAATCCGGGTCCGGCAAAACCACGCTCGGCTGGGCGATCATGCGTTGGCTGGCGGGCAATGCGCGCGAGAAGTGGGGCGACATCCGCCTCAACGGAGAGAGCCTGCTGAGTTTGCCCGCCCCAAAACTGATGGCCTTGCGCGGCGCGAAGCTGGGGATGATTTTTCAGGATCCGAGCGCTTCGCTCAATCCCACCCTCACGCTGGGCGAGCAGGTGACAGAAGTGCTGCGGCGCCATCGCGGCTTAACGGCACGTGAAGCGCAGGAATTGGGCGAGTCGCTGTTACATGACGTCGAGCTCAAACATCCGGCACGCATGATGCGCCGTTATCCGCATCAGGTTTCCGGAGGTGAGAAGCAGCGCATCTTAATCGCCACGGCGTTCGCCTGTCAGCCGGACTGCATGATCTTCGATGAACCGACCACCGCGCTGGATGTGATCAGCTCGGCGCAGATCCTCGATCTCTATGAACGTCTGCGCGAAGAGACGGGGGTGGCCTCACTGTATATTTCCCACGATCTGGCGCTGGTGGCGAAAGTCGCCGATCGCGTTTGCGTGCTGGAGAAGGGCCGTATTGTTGAACAGGCCGATACGCAGAATTTGTTTAGTGCACCGCAGAACAGCTATACCCGCAAATTGATCTCAGCAGTGCCAAATCCGCAGCAGCGTCTGGTACAGGATGCCGCCGGATCGCAGCCGCTGCTGACGCTGGACGCGCTCACCATCGATTACGGCCAGCAAGGTTTTGTCGACCGCTTGCTTAAACGTGAAGCCAATACCACGCGTGCCGCCAACGCGGTTTCGCTCACCGTGCATCAGGGCGAGATCCTTGGCGTGGTGGGCGAGTCAGGTTCGGGGAAATCCTCGCTGGGCAAAGCGATCACCGGACTGGTGCCGTTTAGCGGTGAGCTCGACTTCTGCGGCTATGCGCTGCAAGGCCGCGCGCAGATGGATAAAGAGTATCGCCGCCGGGTGCAGATGATCTTTCAGCATCCGGACGCCTCGCTGAATCCACGCATGACCATCGGTGAAATCATTGCGCGTCCGCTGCGCTTATACGGTTTGCCGCCGGGAGAAACGGAAGCGCAAGCCGTGGCTCGCCTGTTAGAGGAAGTGCGGTTGCCCGCAGAGTTTGCCATGCGCTATCCGCACGCGCTGTCCGGTGGTCAGAAACAGCGTGTTGCTATCGCACGTGTTTTTGCCAATCCACCAGATTTAGTGATTTGCGATGAAATCACCGCTGCGCTGGATGTGTCCGTGCAGGCCACCATCATTGAGCTTTTGCTGGAACTGCGTCGCCGCTACGGCACGGCCTATCTGTTTATTACCCACGATCTCAACCTGATACGTCAAATCGCCCATCGCGTGGCGGTAATGTATCGCGGCGATGTGGTGGAAGTGCTGCCCGGCGAGAATATGAGCGCGCTAGCGCAGCATTCTTATACCCGCGCACTGCTTGACGCGGTGCACGTTCCCGAGTTAAACCAATCCGTTGCTTAACGAGAAACGCATGAATCCTGAACAGTTAATTCATCATATCGATCGCGAGTTTTGTCTCTCTTTCCTGGCAAAAATGGTGCAGCACAAAAGCTACAGTGCCACCGACGGCGAGCGTGAGTTAGCCCGCTATATGGCAGAACAAATGGCACAGTTGGGCCTGGAAACCGAACTGCAAAAAGTCCCGGGCGACCGTCTCAATGCCATCGGCCGCCTGGCGGGCAGCGGCTGCGGCAACAGCCTGCTGTTCAACGGCCATCTGGACACCAATCCGGTAACCGAAGGCTGGACGGTGGATCCCTGGGCAGGAAAAATTGACGATCAGTTTATTTACGGCATTGGCGTCTCCAATATGAAAGCGGGCGATGCGGCCTACTTCTGTGCGCTGAAAACGCTGATTGATGCCGGTGTGAAACTGAAAGGTGATGTGATTCTGACCTACGTGGTGGGCGAATTGCAGGGCGGTATCGGCACGCTGGCGGCAATTGAACAGGGCGTGCGCGCCGATTACTTTATCAATGCGGAACCCACTGATCTCCAGGCGCTGACCATGCACGCCGGTTCGCTGATGTTCACCATTGAACTCACCGGAGATACCCGCCATCTGTCGAAACGCGAAGAAGCCGTCGATGCGATTAACGCCGCCGTGGAGCTGATTCCGCAGATTAACGGCATGGTGTTCAGCGGCGCAAAAAGCGATGAACATCTGAAAATTAACCGTGGGCACATTGGCACCGTGCACGGTGCGCTGGGACGCGATCTGGAAGAGTGGCGTCCGCCGCAGGTGGCTGACTTTGTACGCCTGAAGGGTTCAGCCCGCTTTGCGCCGGGTCAAACCGTTGAAGGCGTGTTGGCGGATCTGCAGGCGCTGCTGGATACACTGTGCCAGCGCTTTCCCGGCCTGAAAGCCGAGCTGTTTGATGACGGTATCCGCGATAAGCCCACCATGTTGCCTTTCGAAGTGTCGCCAGAGTCACCGATTGTCAAAGCGGTGAATCGCGGCTGGAAAACCGTGCGTGGCACTGAACAACCTACTGGCGTTATCACGCCGCCAGCCTTCTTTGGTACGGATGCTGCACACCTGTATCAGCATGCAGGCATGGAAGGCATCGTGTGTGGTCCGGGCGGTAAATACAACACCATGCCGGATGAGCGCGTCGAGATAACCGAATTCCTTGATATGGTGCGTATTTATCTGCTCGCGATTCTGGAGATCTGCCAGCCGGTCGAGGGCGCATAATGAACGCTGCGGCGCTGAGTCGCCTGCGTGCCACGATGCAGCAGGCCAATGTGGACGTAATGATCATCGATCATGGTGAACTGCTGGCCTGGCTGACCGGTTATACCGTGTCAGAAACCTTGTATCGCGCTTGCCTGGTGCCGCTTAACGGCGACCCCTGGATGGTGCTGCGTCAGTTAGATGAAGCGCCGTGCCGGGCGCAATCTCCTGCGCTGACAGTAGAAAGCTATCGTGACGATGAGGACCCGTGGTTTGCGGTGGCGCACAGTATGCTCCGACGCGGTTTTCAACGGGCGCGGTTGGGCGCGGATTACACCTCTTATGGCATGACGGTGCACAGCTGGCAGCAGCTGTCGCGCCATTTGCCGGACGTGCAGTGGTGCGATTTAAACGGTGTGAACGATCGGCTGCGCAGCGTGAAATTCCCGGCAGAGCTGGAGGCGTTGCGTCAGGCCTCCGCCATTGCCGATACCACGCTGGACGCGATGGGCAAAGCCGTGCAGGGCAGCTGGCGTGTACGCGATGTCGCTGCGCTGGCGGCAGGCGAATTTTTGCGTCTGGGTGCGGATACCGGGGAAACCGGGCCTATCGTCATCGCCAGCGGCGACAACGGTTTTCTCCATGCCAGCGGCCACGAACAGCGTTTACAGCGTGGCGATGTGCTGCACGTAGAGCTGATTCCTAAAGTGAAACACTACAGCGCGCGTCTGATGCGTCCGTTTATTGTGGGGGAGATCTCCACCCAGCGCGCTGAGCTGGCGCTGCAACTTATCGCAATACAGGATGAACAGTTCAAGGCCATGAAACCCGGCGTCAGCGCACGGGAAGTGGATGCGATTGTGCGCGAGGGGTTATTGCGCAATGGACTTCGTGCGGATTATCCCAACATCACCGGCTATGCGCTGGGGCTGTATACGCGCACGCCGCGCCCGAGTGATTTTTCCTGTAGCTTCCATGCCAAAGCGGAGTGGTTACTGGAGGAGGATATGGTGTTCCATATGTATACTTCCGCGCAAAGTCTGGCGTTCAGCGAAACCGTTCGCGTGACGCCGCAGGGTGCAGAGCGGCTGACAACGCTGCCGCGCCAGCTATTATCATTGCCGGAACATTGATCAACAGGATGAAGGATGACGCAGGACATTTTACTCACTGATTTAGCCGCTAGCTTTCCAACGTTGGCTTTTGACCTGAAGTACGCCACAACCGATAACATCACCGGTTACGCCATTTATCGCGAAGCGCGAGCTCTGCTGCATCCAGCAGCCGCGCGCGCGTTGCAAAAAAGTGTTGAGGTCGCCCGACTGGCTGGCTTCACCTTATTAGTCTTTGATGCATATCGCCCGCAGCAGGCGCAGTGGCATCTGTGGGATGCCTGCCCGGATGCCGACTACGTGGTGCCGCCCGCAATCGGCTCGAATCACAGCCGTGGCGTGGCAATTGATCTGACGTTAGTGGATGACGCGGGCAAGGTGCTGGAGATGGGGACGGCCTTTGATGCGATGGAAGATCTGTCGCATCCGTTCCATCCCGCTGTACCGCCACAGGCACAGCGCCATCGTTTGATGCTCAATGCCATTATGCTGGCAGGCGGTTTTGTCGGTATGCCAACCGAGTGGTGGCATTTTGAGTTACCGGATGCGCAGCGCTATCCGTTGCTGGAAGATCGCTTTGGCTGCGTGGCGCGATAACCCTCACTCTCGTCGGCAGGGATGGGTCGTCCGCTCAGCCACTCTCAGACTTTCAGGCCTGAACAGCAGATAACTCGCCAGTGCCAGACCGCTTACACCCAGCGCGCCATAGGTCAGCACGGCGGAAAAACCGTCAGCCAGCACTTGCGAGGCGATAGCGCGGCTAAGCGAAACTTCAGCGCCAGCCGCTATGCGTTCTGCGAGCGCAACCACATCGCTGGAGGCAGGAAGCCGTTGCCGCAGACTGGCGGCGATCACTGCCACCAGCAGGCTGCCCATCAAGGCGATGTTGATCGCCAGCGTGATTAAACGTGCACTGATATCAATCCCGGAAGCCATGCCAACCCGATTAGCGGCAACGGAACCGGTCGTGGTGTTGGTCACCGGCGTATTGGTGAGTCCGAGCGCGGTTCCCGCCAGCAGGGCACCCGGCAGTAAACTCAGTTGGTAGGTGATGGCCAGTTTCATCAGCACGAACCCAGCACCGATCGAAAATAATCCGAGGGGAATGACACGGGCAGCGCCAAAACGCAGCACCAGTTTTTCCCCTATCGGCGGCATCAATAAGGTGGGCAAGGTATAGGCAAGCAGGGCAAAACCGGTATCCATACTGCTGAACCCAAGCCCGCTCTGGTAATAAACCGGCAGGTAGATCATCAGCGGCCAGAAACTGAAGTTCATGCCAATCGAACCCATCAAAGCCCCCGAGAAGGAGCGAATGCGAAACACCGAGAAATCAAACATCGGGTGAGGATGGCGCTTCTCCGTGCGAATAAACACCACCGCGCTGATCAGGATCACCAGCATAATTAGCCGGGCTTCAAGACTTCGCCAACCGATGCTGGCACCCTGAGTAATGAGATAGGTCACGCCAACCACGCATAGGGTGAGGGTGATCAACCCAACCCGATCGAGTTTGTTGCCCTGTCCAGGGTGGGATTCATCCACATTTTTCAGTGTGAGCACGAATGTCAGCAGCGCGATAAAGCCGTGCACCAGAAACACCCATTGCCAGCTTAAAACCGCCACCAGCATCCCGCCGATGATAGGACCGAAACCCAGACCAAAGCCAAAGGTTATCCCCCATGCGGCAAAGGCCTGGCTGCGGGGTTTTCCCTGCGGGAACTGGTGCGAGAGTATGGCGATCAGGCAGGTTAACATCGCACCGCCGCTCAGCCCTTGCAGGAAGCGCCCGATGATGAGCCAGAGTGCACTCCCGACCAGCCCGCACATCACCGAGGTCAAACCAAAACCGACAATGGTGATGAGAAAGATGCGCTTGCGGCCATAGTTATCCGCCAGCGTGCCGGTCGCCATTAAAACGGCGGTGCAGGCCAGCGTATAGGCATTCATGATCCACTGCAGATCGCGAAAATTCGCCTGCATCTCCTGTTCCAGTACCGGCAAAATCACCGGCACGCTGGAGATTTCCAGCCCCGACATCAACGCGGCTAAGCACACCGCCATCAGCGCCAACATGTTCTTCATCCTGAATTCCTGCGTAACGTTAAGAGCGTGCCAGCATGGAAGATTGACGCAACGGTGGAAATCCATGCCGATGCCAGATATCGTCAAGATCGTGCCAACATCATGGATAAGGCTGACATGCAAATCACTTCTTCTCTGCGTTCCCCTCCTGCAGCGCCGAAAAATCGGCGGCTGGTGCTTTTGGCGTATGAATGCCTCTGTACCTTTGAATTTGGTACTGCCGTTGAAGCGTTTGGCCGAGCAGATGACGTCTTCGGCCATCCGCTGTATGACCTGAGCGTGGCGTCGGTGGAAGAGGGTGTGTTTGGTGCGCAGGGCGGTGTGCGCCTGGTGGTGGATGGCGGGCTTGAGTTACTGGAAGACGCCGGAACCATCGTCATCCCCGGCTGGCGCAGCGTGACCGCACCGGCCTCTGAGGCGTTAATCACAGCGTTACAAAAAGCCCATCAAAATGGCACACGGATTGTCTCCATTTGTGCCGGAAGCTTTGTACTGGGTGAAGCGGGGCTATTAAACGGGAAACGTGCCACCGCCCACTGGAACAGCACCGAGATCCTGGCTGAAAGATTTCCACAGGTGCAGGTGGAACACGGCATGATTTACGTGGATGAAGGCAGCATCATCACCTCGGCGGGCGGTGCAGCAGGTGTCGATTTATGTTTGCATCTGATTCGACGCGATTACGGCATCGATGTCGCCAATCGCACCGCACGCAGAATGGTGACGCCGCCGCTTCGTGAAGGCAGCCAGGCGCAGTTGATCCAACAACCTGTTCCACAACGTCGCAACTATAGCCTCGCGCCCCTGCTGGACGATTTGCGCAATAATCTGAACGCGCCAATGGTGATCGAGCAGTTGGCGCGGCAAGCAGGCATGAGCCGTCGGACCTTTATTCGTCGCTTTCATGATGCCACTGGTACCTCGCCGGGTGAATGGTTGCTCGGTATTCGGCTGGAAAAGGCCTGCGCGATGCTGGAAAACAACGCGCTCAGTATTGATCAGGTTGCCGAGCTGGCGGGGTTTGGTTCTCCCGAAGCGTTGCGCCATCACTTCAGACAA
Source organism: Pantoea sp. EABMAA-21 (assembly GCF_030053335.1). Taxonomy (NCBI): domain Bacteria; kingdom Pseudomonadati; phylum Pseudomonadota; class Gammaproteobacteria; order Enterobacterales; family Erwiniaceae; genus Pantoea; species Pantoea sp. EABMAA-21. The sequence continues at coordinate 119,239 of NZ_JASGBX010000007.1, read as the reverse complement.
CGCTTTAACACCACGCCGACTAAATGGCGTAAGGCGTTCAATGAGCGTGTAGTCATGGGCTGAGTGTTCTTCAGCCTGACGTTCTGCGCAGCTGCCATAAAAACCAGGGGGCACCGATAAATGCGGTCAACAGCCCGGCGGAAATCGGCCATGGCCAGGCGATGTTGCGCCCCAACCAGTCGGCAAGCACCATCAATAATCCTCCCATCAACGCGGCGGCGCACAGTTGATGACTTAGTAGATTGGCGCCCATTGCTTTGGCGCATTGCGGTGCCAGCAAACATATTGGTTGAAATTCCCATGCTCGCGGCTAAATGTTTTCTGAGTCAGTTCTTTCGCGAGATGCTTAGCTCGCAGTTTACCGCTTAAATATCGGAACAGTTCCGTATAGTAACGCTGGCAAGATAGCTTCCCAACAACCGCACAGTGCTGCACAAAAAAGAGTGGCAGGCTGTATTTGAATGAAAATCGTTATCGTTATCAAGATGGGGTGATTGGAAAAGGTAAAAAAAGCGTTGTTGAGGAAGATTTTGGGCGCGATAGGGTGCTGAGTGTGGAATTAAAAGTCGGGTAGGTGACGAGCCGTATCCATCTGTTGATGTAAAATTCGGGCAATAAATATTCCGGAAGGATTGGCAGTATAAAAAATGGTATGTGACTGGAAAACAATACGTTTCACATCCTGCACGCGCGGGTAATCCTGTCCCATCTCAGGCATCTTTGACAATGTTTCAAGGAACTCATCCAATGCATCGGTGTAGCGATCGGCTTGGGCTTCACCAAATTTGAGCAAGGTATAATCATAGATATTGGCAAAGTCACTATCGGCAAGTTCGGACAGTTTATACACGATTAAGCTTCTTCCTTTCAGCAGCGATTTCACGCAGTGAACGCGGGCTTTCGCCACTTTCCAACCCATCAACTACGGCATTTCGGACAACTTGATCATGTAATTCCTGTTGTTCCAGCAGGCGTAAAGCCGAACGCATCACTTCACTGGCTGATCCATATCGCCCTGAATCAACCATGCGCGAGATGAAGTTATCGAGTTGTTCACCCACGCTAACCGACGTTATTTTTCTCATTGAACTCACCGTGTATTAACTGTTAATACAAAAGAGCATAGTTTGCGCAAGTCTTCACCGCCAGTCAAATCGACCTCGTTCTTATGGAATGTGCCACGCAACAGTATGCTTTGCGCAGCACCTCAACCCCGACTCAACAACTATAATATTCCCTGATGGTCTGCCCGGTATGGGCACACAGATCATGCTGGATGTTTCCCTTGCTCACTATCATCGGTGCTTTTGCAGAAGGATAACCCATGCGTAATTTTCTGGTGGCGTTGTGCATCTCGTTGAGTGTTCTGACCTTCCCGGCTCTGGCGGCGGGCACATTGAGTGATGGCTGGGAATGGCTGAAGCAGGATGTCTCGCAAACCTGGGAACAGCCTCAGTATTACGATATCTACCTACCGTTTATCAGCTGGCATGCGCGTTTCGCCTACGACAAAGACAAAACCGACAACTACAACGAATCGCCGTGGGGCGGGGGTTTTGGTGTGTCGCGCTACAACGAGGACGGTGACTGGAGCGCGCTGTATGCGATGGCGTTTAAGGATTCGCACAACATGTGGCAGCCGATTATCGGTTACGGCTGGGAGAAAGGCTGGTATCTCGATGAGGCACGCGATGTACGCTTAGGGCTAGGGTTAACCGCTGGCATCACCGCGCGTGATGATTTTGCCAACTATGTGCCACTGCCGATTGTCCTGCCGCTGTTCTCCGCAGGTTATAAAAATCTTAACGTGCAGTTCACCTATATTCCGGGTAGCTACAACAACGGCAACGTGCTGTTTGCCTGGTTCCGCTATGGTTTCTGACAGGGTGCAGCGTTCTCCCGTGCTTAAGTGGCTGAAGATAATCGCCCTGAGCGTGGTTTCTTTGCTGATCATGTTTTTGCTGATTCGTGGATATCAGTCTGAGCAGGGGCCGCCGCTGCATCGCTGGCACACCTGGGCGGCTGATGAAATGACGGTGGAGCAAATAGATCACGCCACCTTCGACGATTATCTGGCGCAGGAAAATGTGATCTTCAAGCAGATGAAACACAACGTCACGGATCAACTTAGCGTTGAAGAGAAAACCTCGCTTAACCGCTATTATGCGCAAAGCCCGGTCTATCCGGCAGGATTTGCCACCGACTGGAACCGTTCGTTTGTACTCAAACCCGCTGGTGAAATTAAAGGCGCGGTGGTGCTGTTGCACGGTTTAACGGATTCACCTTACAGCATGCGCTATCTGGCGCAGGCTTATCAGCAACAAGGCTATGTTGCGGTAGTACCGAGATTACCCGGCCACGGCACGGCACCCGGCTCATTGACCAAAGTGGACTGGAAAATGTGGCTGGCCGCGACGCGTCTGGCCGTACGTGAAGCCACGCGCTTAGCGGGAACGCAAGTCCCGTTGCATCTGGTGGGCTACTCCAACGGCGGCGCGCTGGCGATGAAATATGTGCTCGATGCTCAGCAGAATCAAAATCTGCGCAAACCACAACAGGTGGTGTTGTTGTCACCGATGATTGGTGTGACGGCATACGCCCGTTTTGCGGGGTTAGCGGGATGGCCAGCGGTGTTCCCGGTGTTTGCCAAAGCGGCGTGGCTCAATATCGTGCCGGAATATAACCCGTTTAAATACAACTCGTTCCCGGTGCGAGCAGCGCGTCAGTCCTGGCTGTTAACACAGGCGTTGCAGGAACAGATTGTGCAACTCGCACGCGATGGCGAAATACGTGGCTTACCACCGGTGCTGTCGTTCCAGTCGATCCTCGATTCCACTGTCAGTACCCGCGCGGTGGTGAATGCGCTGTACCGTTACCTGCCGGACAACGGCAGTCAGTTAGTGATTTTCGATATCAACCAGGCGGCCAACTTACGCGCGCTGTTCCGGCCTGCACTGTATTCAGCGGTCAACGACTTACTGCCTGCCGCGCCGCGTCATTACGCCACAACGGTGATCACTAACGCGTCGCCCACCACTTATGACGTGGTCGCCCGCATCACGCCTGCCGATCAAACCAACGAAGTGACGCGTCCGCTGCATCTGGCGTGGCCGCAGGATATGTATTCCTTGTCGCATATCGCTGTCCCATTCCCTCTCACCGATTCGCTGTATGGCCGCGAACCCACTGAAAAAAATCTTTATGGCATCAGCCTCGGCACCATCTCACTGCGTGGAGAAACTTCCAGTCTTACCGTTGGGCTCGACACGCTGATGCGTAATACCTCCAATCCGTTTTTCACTTATATGATGGCGCAAATAAATGGACGAACTGCCTGCGGTCAGCAGCCGGATCTGCAACAGTGCCTTAAAGAGTAATGACTTTTTTCAGCAGCCCGTTGGCGAGAATCAGTCGGGCCAGCAACACCGAGAGCACAAAGGTCAGCACAATCAGCGTGAGTTTAGTGGCCAGCGAGTTAATCGGGATCAACGCGGTGACGATATGAAACACTGAGTAGTGCATGATGTACACCCCGGTCATGGTTTTACTCACGGTAGCCAGCAGCGTCTCTTTGAGGGCGATATGGCGGCGAAAGCGCACGCCGCTGGCGGCTAACACCAGTGCGACCACCAGCAGGTAGATTTGTGAGCCGGTGAGGAGGAAAGCATTGCGATCGGCTTTAAACAGCGCGAAGAAGAAGTGCTGCTCGTACAACCAGGTGAACAGATAAATAAACGGCAGGGCGCAGGTAGCGAAAAGGGCGACTCTTCTCCGACTCAGCCAGTCGGCAATCACCGGTTCACACAATAGCTGGCCGGTGAGGTAAAACAGCAGCCAGGTCCAGATACGGTATTGCGGCGCGAGGCTAAACACTCGCACCTCGGGATAGAGCACCGACAGCAAATCGTAGCCATAGGAAAACAGCAACAGGGCGCCGACCAGCGCGCAAAACGCCAGGCGATGAAGGCTGAGCCAGCTGAGCAGCGGATTGAAGCTGTAGATCACGATAAACGAGAACACAAACCACGGCTGAATCAGATAGCCGCGCTGGTAAGGTTCCCAGAGATAGTAAATCGTCATCCAGAACAGAAACACGATCACCACATTGCGGATCTTGTTGAGCTGCCAACGTAAATCCTGCTCGGCGTGGCTATCCATAATGCCCGCCACCACAAAAAACAGCGGGGTGGCGATGGTGGAGATAAACGTCAGGAACGCCAGAATCCAGTGGTAATCATAATCGTAGCGGTCCCAGGTGTTATACAGCGTAAAAAAGGTCACGGCCGCCATGCAGCCGAGTGTCTTAATGACATTCAGCCCGGTGGCGTTCATGTTGACGTCGCTTTCTCAGCGCGGTGGAAGCAGGCATAAATCACCGGCAGAACCAGCAGCGTCAGTATCGTTGCGAAGCCCAGCCCGAACATAATCACCACCGCCATGCTCTGGAAAAACACATCGCGCAGCAGCGGTGCCAGGCCTAACACTGTGGTGAACGCGGTCAGCAGGATGGGGCGCAAGCGCGACGTGGCGGCATACAGAATCGCGTCGTGCTGCGTTTTGTCCTGTTTTTGCTGTTCAATCTCTTCCACCAACACAATGCCATTGCGGATCAGCATGCCGCTCAGGCTCAGCAAGCCGATCAGTGCCATAAAGCCAAACGGAATACCGGTGAGCAAAAAGCCCGGCGTCACGCCGATTAGCGCCAATGGCACCGTTAGCCAGATCGCCACGGCATTTTTTACGGAGCTAAACATCAGCACGGTAATGACAAACATCACCAGATAGCCCAACGGCAACGTGGTGAACACGCCTTGCTGCGCTTCGCTGGAGTTTTCGGCATCGCCGCCCCATTCAATGCTGTAGCCGTGCGGCAGTGGGAGCTGATCAATTTGCGGTCGCACGCGTGACAGAATATCACCGGAGGTATCGCTGCTGAGCGGGCTGGGATCGGTCATCACCGTCAGCACGCGACTGCGATCGCGACGCAGAATTAATGGATCTTCCCATTCAAGATTAAAGCCACTCACTACATTACTCAGCGGAATGTAATGCTGCTGGCTTTGGCTCCACACCAGCACGTTGTTCAGATGATTGGCATTCTGGCGTTCGCTGGCGGGCGGGCGCACCACCACTGGCAGTAAATCTGCGCCTTCACGATATAAGCCCACCCGGCTGCCGGTGAAATTCATTTGCAGCGCGTTATCGATTTCCTGTTTATCCACCCCCAGCTCGCGGCCCAGCGCCGGATTAAACTGTGGACGGATAACCTTGCTGCGGTTTTGCCAGTCATTGCGCACGCTGTCGGTGGCGGGATCCTGCGCGAGGATATCACCCACTTCACTGGCAATCAGTCGCATGCGGTCGGGATCGGGGCCTTTGATGCGTACTTCAATGGCGCTGCCGCCGGAAGGACCAAACATCACCCGTTTGGTGCTGGCATTCACCTGCGGATACTGGCGGGCAATATAGTTATCCACACGGCGCGACAGCGCGGCGATATTGCGCTGATCGTCCATGCGCACCATGATTTGCGCATAGTTGCTGTATTGGCGCTGTCCATTGTAAGTGAGGATAAAGCGCATGCTGCCCTGGCCGACGGTGGTGACCGTAGACACCACGCCTTGCTGCCCGGTGATCGACTTTTCAATATCGCTGGCCATTTGCTCGGTGGCTTTGATGTCCGTGCCGTATGGCAACCACAAATCGACAAAGAAGATCGGCGTATTAGACGAGGGGAAGAAGTTTTGCCGCACGCCACCAAAACCCCAAATCGCCAGTGCCAGCAGAACGGCCATCACTGAAAGCGTGAGGGTTTTCTGCTGTAGCAGCGCGTTGAGCGTGCGTTGGTAGAGTCGATAAAAACCGCCATCATAGGGCGAGGCTTCAGCGGCGGGTGTTGCCGTGCTACTCGTTTTAAACAGCCACCATTTGATCAACACCGGCGTGATGGTTAACGCCGAGAACCAACTCAACATCAGCGAAATCAGCAACACCTGGAACAGCGATTTGCAGTACTCACCGGTGGAATCCTGCGACAAACCAATCGGCGCAAACGCCAGTATTGCGATTACCGTGGCTCCCAGAAGCGGGAAGGCCGAGCGCCGGATAACAAAGTTGATCGCCGAGGTACGCGATGAGCCTTGCTGACGTGCAATCAATACCCCTTCGACGATCACAATCGCGTTATCCACCAACATACTGAGGGCGATAATCAGCGCTCCCAGTGAAATACGCTGTAGCTCAATGCCCCACAAATACATGATTAGCAGGGTGCCCAGCACGTTCAGCGCCAGCGAGAGCGCAATAATGATGCCGCTGCGTACGCCCATAAAGATCAGCAGCACGCCCACCACAATCGCCAGCGCCATCAGGAAGTTGGTGATAAAGCCGTTGACGGAGTGCGCCACTTCCGCAGCCTGATCGTAAAACGTATTGATTTGGATACCGGCTGGTTTTTCTGCCGACATCTGCTGCAGTTTGGCTTCCAGTGCACGACCTACGTCAATCACGTTGACGCCAGGGATATAGGAGACGCCCATGGTGACCGCCGGACGGCCGTTGGCGTGATAGATGCTGGAAGGGGATTCGCTCAACCCGCGAGACAGCGTGGCGATGTCGCGCAAGCGGGTGGTGGCAGTGTCGCCAACGGGGCTGATAAGCAGATCGCTCAGCTCATCGATATTTTTAAATTCCCCGGTAGGATGCAGACGAATCGATTCGGAGCCGGATTTGATCTCTCCCGCGCTGGAAACCACGTTCAGACGGCTCAGTGCGGCGGAGAGTTGCGCCGGAGTGATACCGCGCGCCGCCATTTTTGTCAGCGAAACATCAACGTTGATTTGCTGCGGAATCGCGCCGCCAATCGCCACCTTGCCTACGCCGGGCACCAGAACCAGTTCTCGCCGCAGCTGTTCGGCATATTGCACTAATTCAGGATTGCTGAAGTTGTCACCGGAAATGGCGAAGAAAAAGCCGAACACGTCGCCAAAATCATCGTTAACGAAAGGCGCCGCCACGCCGGGCGGGAAGAAGCGTGATGCATCACCGACGCGCCGCCGCAGCTCATCCCAGATTTGTGGCAGTTCGTTAGAGTGATAGCGTGACGCAATATTCACCGTAATTTGTGACAGGCCGTTGGAGGAGATGGAACTGACGCTGTCCAGATAGGGCAACTGCTGCAGGGCATTTTCCAGCGGCAGCGTCACCTCTTCTTCCACCTGCTGCGCAGATGCGCCAGGGTATTGTGTGACCACCACGGCGGTTTTAATGGTAAAAGCGGGGTCTTCCAGGCGACCAATATTCAGCAGGGCAAAAATACCCCCTAGCCCTAATAGCAAAATCGCCAGCCAGACGCGAATCGGGTTATCGATAAACTGTTTGGAGATGTCCATTACAGCCCTCGCTCACGCGTCCAGATGCGTACCGGCTGTTGCGCATGTAACTCATTGACGCCTGCTGCGACCACGCGTTCACCGGCTTTCAGTCCACCGGTGATCACCACGCCCTGGTTTGTGACATCGCCGACGACGACCTTACGATCTTCCAGCTTCAGCTGATCGCCGCTGCCTTGCACCACCCAGACATGAGGCTCATTGCGCTGGTGGCTGTCGGGGTTAAACACCGCTTCGACCGGAACGACCAGCGCAGCGTGATTCACATTGGCGGGAAGATTGGCCAGATTGATGGTGACAGTACCACTGACACCGCCCACGGCCGGAAAATCGGCAGGGCGCGGCATGGTTAAGATCACCTGCCAGGTCAGTGTGTTGCTGCTACTGCTACCGGTGTGCTCTTTGTATTCAGCCTGAAATTCGCGATCCGGCAGCGTGTTAATCCTCACTACCGGGCGATACGTCATGTTGCGGATATCCAGCGCGGTGAACAGGTTTTCCGGCACGTTAAACACCACATCAAGCAGGTCGGTGCGCGTTAACGTGGCGATGGTCTGGCCCGCCGCAATCACCTGATGATTACGCACATTGACCGTCGCCGCGGTGCCGCTAAAAGGCGCGGTTAAGGTCATCTGGCTTAACTCTTCACGGGCAATTTGCAAGGCCGCGTTGGCAGCATCGCGGTTCGCGCGCTGCACGTCCATTTCAGCCTGTGAGATCGCCTGGCGGCCAGATAGCGTCTGGAATCGTGCAAACTGTCGCTGAGCGAGGGTGGCGGCGGTCTGTCGTTCGTTAACGCGCTGCTGCGCCTCTCGTGCTACCAGTCTGGCGATCACTTGTCCCTGTGTCACATTGTTGCCCTGGCGAATTTCCAGGGCGTCGATCTGTCCACCTCGTTTAAAGGAGAGGTCGGTGGAATCCCCCGATTCAATGCGTGCGGGGAAGATGCGTTGCTGAGCCTCACCGGAAGCCACTACCTGAACCACTTTCACCATGCGCGGCAAAGGAGTAACTTCCGTTTTTTTTTGATCGCAACCTGTTGTTATCAATATAACAATGGCGATCAGCGGAAAATAACGCGTCACGAGTTTGTCCTCAATCAGCAATATTGAATTAATTATTGGCGTTATTATTAGCGAGGTTCTTATTCGCCGAGCATTGAAACGACGGCGTAGGTAAATAACCCCACGGCAGAACAGGTTACAATAGCGATAACCACATAAAGACTCAGGCGCAGCAGACTATAGTCCGGCATCGTTACCTCCATTAACAGTGGGCGAAATAGAGTCATCTCACTGCGGACGGATAGGAGTGACGGTTAAGGTTTATTTGTTAAGGATGAGCATAGCTGTGGATATCCAAAAATGTAAAGTTTGATAAACGCAATAACTTTATCGCAACTCATGGAATTTAAATCTGATTTGTTTGATTTAAATAGAGCTTTAAACCACATTAACAACATAAACACAAAGTGTGGCTTTTCTCGCCATTTCATTAACATAGGGGCGGGTTAATTTATTTTCGTTAAAAACGGCTTATTTATCTTTGGTTTAAATTTACGCTAAAAATTGTTTTTTGATTACGGATGACTTTCCTCATAAAAGCAGAATGAGTTGAATAGCCTGTGCTACGTTTATAACGTTCATTTCTCTTGTCAAAAGTTTGTCGTATAGATTATTTCCCTGCTCAATTTCGTTGAGCAGCCATTAATGACATGTCTTTCAGTTATAAACGGGACTCACCTCAGGCAGTGCGTAGATGTTTGTCTTTGTATTTGAAGTGGATCTGTTAATAACGCGATGTCACCGCCTTGATTTCCGAAACAGGATTTGAGGAGAAAGCGATGAATACTGCTAAATCGGAAAGGTCGTACTATCAGCTTTCTGTCGATGAAACCTTGAGCCAGACAGAGAGTTCACTCGAAGGTATCTCGGGTAGTGAAGCCACGGCCCGCTTACAACAGTACGGTGAAAATGCCCTGCCACAAAAACCGGGCAAGCCAGCATGGCTGCGCTTCCTCGCCCATTTTAACGATGTACTGATTTACGTGTTACTCGCTGCCGCGCTGCTGACGGCAGTGATGGGCCATTGGGTCGATACACTGGTCATTCTCGGTGTGGCAGTGGTCAACGCGTTGATTGGTCATATCCAGGAAAGTAACGCGGAAAAATCCCTGCAAAGCATACGCAATATGCTCTCCAGTGAAACGGTGGTGATCCGCGCCGGTAACCATGAAACCTTGCCGACCACCGCGCTGGTGCCGGGTGATGTGGTGGTGATCCGCGCCGGGGATCGTATTCCTGCCGACCTGCGCGTGATCGAAGCCCACAATCTGCGCGTCGAAGAGGCGATACTCACCGGGGAATCCACGGTGGTAGAGAAAACCACCGATGCGCTTGCGGGCGAACTTCCGTTAGGCGACCGCACCAATTTACTGTTTTCGGGAACAACGGTCAGTTCTGGTGGCGGTAAAGGGCTGGTGGTGGCTACAGGTGGAGAGACCGAACTGGGGCACATCAACCAGATGATGTCCGATATCGAAAAACACCGCACGCCGTTGCTGGTGCAAATGGACAAGTTAGGGAAAGCCATCTTCCTGATTATTCTCGCGATGATGGCGGCACTGTTCGTCTTCAGCCTGCTGTTCCGCGATATGCCGGTCTCTGAACTGATGCTGTCATTGATCAGTCTGGCGGTGGCGTCGGTGCCCGAAGGTTTACCCGCCATCATCTCCATCATCCTCTCACTTGGCGTGCAGACCATGGCGAAGCAGCAGGCGATCATTCGCAAGCTGCCGACGGTGGAAACGCTGGGTGCGATGACGGTGATCTGCTCAGATAAAACCGGCACGTTGACCATGAATGAGATGACGGTCAAAGCGGTGATCACCGCCGACCATATCTATCGGGTAGACGGTGACAGCTATGAACCGGTTGGTGCCATTCATAAAGCGGATGACGCCGTGCCGATTACCGTCACGGGCGGGTCCTTGCTTGAACAATATCTGCGCACCATCGATCTGTGTAATGACAGTCAGTTGATTAAGGATGAGAGCGGCTTCTGGAAGATCACCGGAGGGCCGACAGAAGGCGCACTCAAGGTACTGGCCGCCAAAGGGCAGTTGCCGGTGGTCACCACCGAGTTACGCAGTAAAATTCCGTTTGATTCGCAATACAAATACATGTCGACGTTGTACCGCATTGGTGACGAAGAGCGCGTGCTGATCACCGGCGCGCCGGATGTGCTGTTCCGGCTTTGTCAGCAGCAGCAAACCGAGCACGGCCTGCAACCGCTCGATATCAGCTGGTGGGAAGGCAAGATTGAAGAGTATGCGCGCGAAGGGCTGCGCATGGTGGCGGCAGCCTGGAAACCGGCGTTACCGGGACAAACTGAACTCACCCATCAGGATCTGCAACAGGGCGTCATTCTGCTCGGCATTGCCGGAATGATGGACCCGCCGCGCCCTGAAGCCATCACCGCGATTCGTGACTGTCTGCAAGCCGGCATACGCGTCAAAATGATCACCGGAGACCACCCGCAAACCGCGATGAGCATTGGGCAGATGCTGGGGATTGGCAATGCAGGCTCAGCCATCACCGGGCGTGAACTGGAAGTGATGGACGATCACCAGTTGAGTGATGCCGCGCAGGCCTACGACATCTTTGCCCGCACCAGTCCGGAGGATAAATTCCGTCTGGTTCAGGCGTTGCAGAGTAAGCAAGAGGTGGTCGGTATGACCGGGGACGGCGTGAACGATGCGCCCGCCCTGAAGCGCGCCGATGTCGGTATCGCGATGGGTATTAAAGGCACCGAAGTGACCAAGGAAGCCGCCGATATGGTGCTCACGGATGACAACTTCGCCACCATTGCCAGCGCAGTAAGGGAAGGGCGCCGGGTTTATGACAATCTGAAAAAAACCATCTTGTTTATTATGCCCACCAACCTCGCGCAGGGATTGTTGATCATCATCGCGCTGCTGGCAGGGAATCTCATTCCGCTCACGCCGGTACTGATTCTATGGATGAACATGGCGACGTCGGCCACGCTGTCGTTTGGTCTGGCATTTGAAGAGGGTGAAAAAAACATCATGCGCCGACCGCCGCGCGATCCCAAATTGCATGTGATGGATGGATTCGCCATCTGGCGCGTGGTGTTTGTTGGTTCAATGATTGCGATAAGTGCGTTTGTGCTGGAAGCCTGGCTGCAGCCGCGTGGCTATTCCCCTGAGTTTATCCGCACCGTGCTGTTACAGACGCTGGTTACCGCGCAGTGGTTCTATATGCTCAATTGCCGTGTGTCGGACGGCTTCTCTCTGAGTAAAGGGTTGCTGATGAACAAAGGTATTTGGATCGTTAGCGCGGTGCTGCTGGTGCTGCAACTGCTGATCATCTATGCGCCATTTATGCAGCTGCTATTCGGTACCACTGGACTGCCATTCCGTTATTGGGTCATTACCTTCATCATCGGTTTCGTGATGTTCCTAATTGTTGAAGTCGAGAAACCACTTACCCGGCGATTCAGAACGGCTTGAGTCTGCTGCCGCCCGTCACGCTGGTGTCAGCGAGGCGGGCGGTGTTTAAGACGATACATGTAGATTTCGAGCCAAAAGATGGGATTTAAACGTTGCAGGACATTTGCTGTCATCAAGTCAGAGAGGAAAGTGTCGCACGGGTTCGACAATCTTCACCGGTTTCTTTCTCTTTGGTTTTGTCGCCCTGCACAGTGCTGGCATAGCTGCCTTGGATTTTTCTGGCTCGGTAGTCTTATTCACAGTGATACAGCACGAGCAGTAATGAACATTCGTATATTGCGCTGCGGCGACGGTTAATGCCTGGCTGTGGTTATACATACTGCCAATAAACGCCCGTGAATCGATACCGGGTAATTGTTCACATCCTGCGGTATGCAACAGCAAGCCCCTGCGGGCGTGATCGCAGACGTAATATTTCGTTGCCTTATACATGGTTTTTATCCGTTTGCTGCGTGAGTCAATGGACTCATTAAAGTTTATCGTATTCAATATCTTGTAAATTTGAACATCTCACTACGGCCTGAAACTCAGTTTGCCCACGATGGCTCGCCAAAGTAAACGGAACGATAATACGTGTACCATTTTTTTGCTACGCCTTCATTGTGGACCAGAAGAGAGCCCAGGGTGATTCTATTTTTCCCAAACATCTCGGTATCGGATTTATTGAGGAGATCTTTTTCTACGGCAATAACCGCATCACGACTGTGAACGGTCACACAGGCTATTTCATCTTTTTTGGTTCTCTACGCTCCGCAAATATACCTCATAACCCGACGCAGACAAAAAAAATCCCCAGGGCACTGAGTGCTCCAACCTTAGCGGAAGTCTTCATTTTAAATTCCCTTAAGTGCTTCACAAACAGTCTCCGGTCTAACTAGCGGAAAATCAATAGTATTTTTGGTTTATTTGATGAAATGAATTGATGTGTATTGCCGATGTCGCCTGGTCATTATCTGATAATGGTTGGGATAAAATCTGAATATTACGTATCACAAAAAAATCCTGTGAGATTTATTGAAGAGGGACTCGAACAAATAAAACGGGCATTAAAGCCAAAGTACATCAAATATCCTGGTTAATAACTTGTTAATGGTAGAGTTATGGCATTCTCATGACATTTTTTCCTACATTAATGCTGAGGTCAGAAGTATCTGATGATAAAAACTCACAGCTCACTCATTCAGCAGGACTATTCACATTAATCAATGAATCACCGCGAAGCTGAAACGCTCGTCGTGCATCTGGTCAGATAAAAAGATCAGTGTGTTAAAACAGCAAATGGTTTAACCTTTAACGACCGTCTGCAGTAGATTTAAAGTAAGCTTAATAAAATCAGTGAGTTGATTGAGGTTTTATTGAGCGGCCTTTTGATTGACTGCGACCTGTTCCAGGGGGTGCCCGGTTAGCGGGCTGAGATTCTACCCGCCAGCGTTTTCGCGTTGGCAACGTGGTGACCCTACGAACCTGATCCGGCTAATACCGGCGTAGGGAGCGGAACACAGGGCGACACTGCGTCCTGATCCCATCTTTGTGCTTGTAGCGGACAGACTCTACTCATCAGGCCCGGCCTGAGAAATTTCGCGCAATCGCAACTGGTGGACCCGCATATGACTGAAGCTGCTTTGATCGACGCTTTGCTGACCTTTCTTCAGCGTCAGGACACAACCGACGACGATTTTAACCGCCTGGCGCTCGCCATCTTCGCTTATCAATTCGAACACAATACCCCTTATCGCCGCTTCGCCATGCAACGCGGCCGCACACCCTTTACGGTGAAAAACTGGCGCGCCATCCCGGCGATTCCCATTACTGCGTTTAAGGATCTGACGCTGAGCTGCCATGCCACCGATGACGTCGAAGCGATGTTTATGACCAGCGGTACGACCGGCACGGTGAAAGGTCGCAGCTATCATCCGACACTCGATGTCTGGAAATGCTCAATGATGCAGAATTTCCGCCAGCGCTTTATGGCGGGCGAAGAGCGGATTCGCATGGGCATTTTGTTCCCTGATAATCGGGCGCTGCCCAACTCTTCGCTGGCCCATTACCTGACGTTAGCGGTGGAAAAATTTGGCACCGCCGAGAGCGAAGTGCTGCTGGATGACCGCGGTATCGCGATGGATCGCCTGTTTGCTGCGTTGGAGCAGGCTGAAGCGCAGGGCGAACCTTATGCGCTGCTGGGCGCGAGCTACAGCTTTGTCCATCTGCTCGACGAACTGCAGCGCCAGGGGCGACATTTTGCATTACCCGCTGGCAGCCGAATTTTGGATACCGGTGGATTTAAGGGACAATCCCGTGAGATTGAGGCCGAGCAGTTTTACGCCGAACTCAGTGCGTCGTTGGGCGTGCCGCGCACGCACTGCATCAACATGTACGGCATGACCGAACTGAGCAGCCAGTTTTATGATGACGGCAACGTTGCCTGTCCCTCGGTGAAATCCGGCCCGCACTGGATCCGCACGCGCGTGGTCAATCCGCTGACGGGCGAAGAGGTGCCGCAAGGTGAGATTGGCGTGCTGGTGCACCACGATCTGGCCCACTTCAATTCGGTGTCTGCATTGCTGACGGAAGATGCTGGCCGGGCAGTGGCGGGCGGCTTCCACCTGCTGGGCCGGGTCACCGGAGCGGATGCGAAGGGCTGTTCGCTGGCGATGGAAGAGTTCCTGGCTGCTGCGCAGGGTGCAGTGTGAAAGAGGTCGCGGGTTATCTACCGGGATGTTTATCACCTGAAGAGGTGCAGTGGCGCACGCTGAGTTTTAGCCATCACGGCCAGCACCTGGATGTCGACGTGCCCGATCTGAATCCGGCACAAATTACACTTCTCAGCGCACATCTGCGCGATCACGCTCGCGCTTATCTTAAGACGCTGAGCGTGGCGAAGATCGTGGCGATTATTGATGAGGTCATTGCACGTTTGCTGGATCGAAGCCATCCACTGCGCCGCAAGGCCGAAATGCTGCTGCCGATTGTCACCGGTTATGACGCTGAGATGATTCGCCTTGGGCTGACCGGATACCTTAAAACTTTTCGACAGCCGCAGCTCAAGCGCTTTTTAGCCGAGGACTTTAACGATCCACAGCTGCTGGATGATTTTCAGCCTCGACCTAATGGCGGCTTCGCACGGGCATTTGGCCCAGATCTGCTCATGCATATCTGGGCAGGAAATGTGCCGGGTCTACCGCTGTGGAGTCTGATTTGTGGATTGCTGGTGAAAGCGGGCAGCGTGGGCAAATTGCCAGGTGCTGAACCGCTGATGGCGGGCTGGTTCGCACAACTGCTGGCTGAGATCGATCCCCAGCTTGGCGAATGCCTGGCGGTAGTGTGGTGGAAAGGCGGCGAAGCCGAAGCAGAAAAACACTGGTTAACACAGCCTGACGTGGTGATGGCTTACGGTGGTAATGCCGCGCTGGCTGCCCTCAAACAGCAACTGCCGGTCACCACGCGTTTTCTGCCGCACGGCCATAAAATCAGCGTGGGACTGGTGGCGCGTTCGGCGCTGGATACAAGGCAGGGCGTCGATTTGGCGCAGCGCGCGGCCTATGACGTGATGCGTTATGACCAGGCGGGCTGTTACTCACCGCAAATGCTGTTTGTCGAACGCGGCGGACGCATTACGCCGCAGGAATTCGCGGAGTATATCGCCCATGAACTGCGTGCGCTGGCGCGCAAATACCCGCGTCGCGCGCTCTCTTCGGCTGAGGTGAACAGCGTGGCGGCGTGGCGCAGCCGTGAAGAGATTCGCGCGTTGCAGGACGATCGCATCCTGTTCGGCGAGCCAACGGACAGCTGGTCGGTGGTGGTAGTAGATGGCCCCGAAGCTCTGATGCCGTCGGCACTCGGACGCACGCTTAAAGTGGTGGCCGTTGATGAGATTGAGGATGCGATTGCATTGATTTCGCAGCAGAAAATTTATCTGCAAACCGCGGCGGTGGCGGCCACTCCGCGCGAGCTATTTGATCTCGCCGCGCGGCTAGGGCAAGCAGGCATTACCCGCATTACCGCCTTTGGCAGCATGACCTCGCCCGCCGCCGGATGGCACCACGATGGCCGCTTCAGCCTGCTGGATCTGGTCACTATCACGGAAATAGAGGCATCTGCAGAAACTGCCGCCGAGCGCTATGCGCCGTATGCGGATTGAACCCACGTATTTTACAGGAGGTAACCGATGAAATTTGCTGATCAAACGATTTTGGTGACGGGCGCAAGCCGGGGAATTGGCGCGGCTATCGCAAAAGCGTTCGCCGCAGAAGGCGCGCTGGTGGTGGTGAACTACCTGCGCAGTGAAGCAGCAGCGATGGAAGTGGTAAAAAGCTGTGAAGCACTGGGCGGTTCGGCCATCGCCTTTCGAGCCGATGTCACCTCAGCAGAGCAGGTAGCGGTGATGATGGAGCAGATCGCTAACACCACGGGTCGTCTGGATGCGGTGGTGAACAATGCTTTCGCACCCTATGTTTTCGATACTGATAATCGACAGCGCTTTTGGGAAACCTCATGGCAGGGCTACCAAAGCCAGTTTGACGGTGCCGTCGGCGCGGCCTACAACGTCTGCCAGGCTGCGTTGCCGCTGATGCGCTCACGCACACGCGGCAGCATTATCAATCTTTCCAGCGATCTGGTGGCCCGTCCCTCTGTTCCTTACCACGATTACGTCACGGCGAAATCCGCATTAATAGGCTTTAGCCGTTCACTCGCCGCTGAACTGGGGCCGCTGGGGATTCGCGTGAACTGTGTTGCGCCGGGTCTGGTCTATCCCACGGATGCCAGCAGTGCGACGCGAGAAGACGTGCGCGATTTTATCACCGCACAAACGCCGCTGCGCCGAATTGCCGAGCCAGTGGATGTCGCCGGTCCGGTGATGTTTTTAGCCTCAGAATGGAGCGAGTTTGTCACCGGGCAAACGCTGTATGTTGATGGTGGGTTGGTGATGGGATGACGGGGGCCGAACGCTGATATTGTTGGCAGCACGATGGGTTAGCGTTAGTCTGATCACTGATTTATCAATTTGCTAACGCCGCTTAACATAAACAGGGAGGTTTAATGAATGCCGCAACTATCCGTGCCGTCATCGGTGGAACGCTTTTAATGGCGTCGAGCTTAGTATCGGCGTCTGCCGCTCAGCCATTGCCTGTACCTCCAGAACATCCGAACTCACAGCGAATCTCCGTGGAGACGCAAGGAACGGGAACAGATGTCATATTGATTCCGGGGCTGGCGTCATCGCGCGACGTTTGGGCCGATTTATCTGCAAAATTACGCAAGAACCATCGCATTCATCTTATCGAGCTTGCAGGCTTCGCGAATACGGCTGCCATTGCCAACCCGGACGGGAAAATCATGGCACCGGCAGTTGACGCCATCGCTGCATATATTCACGTCCAGCACATCAAAGCCCCGACGATCATTGGCCATTCCCTTGGGGGAGAAATGGCATTGATGCTGGCTGCTCGTCATCCTGACCTGGTGGGGCGCGTGATGATCGTTGATGCGTTGCCGTTCTATTCATTGATGTTCAATCCAGCGGCGACCAGCGAAACGGTCGCCCCGCAGGCCACTGCGACGCGAAATTTAATTTTGGGGCAGTCGCCGGAGCAATTCACGGAGTTTCAGAAAGCATCCATCGCCCGTTTAGCGAAGACCGAGGCGGTGAGGCCTGCACTGGTGGCTGCGGGAATTGATTCCGATCGTAAAACCATTGCCGATGCCGTGTATGAAGTGATGATCACCGATTTGCGTCCTGAGCTTGGCCGCATTAAAGCGCCGATTGAGGTCGTATATGCGTATGACACTGTATTTGGCGTACCTGCAGCCAGCGTGGATACGATGTACCGTCAAGCCTATGCTTCTGCACCCGATATCCACTTCAAACGGATCGATGACAGTTTTCACTTTGTTATGCTCGATCAGCCTGAGCGATTTTCCGAAGCAGTTGAGTCGTTTTTGAATGGCGATGTTAGCCAGATGCAGCCACAAACTGAATGAGATTTTGGGAGGAACGGCCGGAATTGGCCGTTGCTTCGGTGCATTAGAGTGTAGGGCGGAGATATTGCGTAGGATGCATGTCTGACGTGAAAGAGATGTGGGGATGAGACGGAAAGAACCGCTGTGAGCGAGCAGCATAAGTCGCTGCTTCGTGAGCTGGAATAGAGCTTTGTTGGTGCGGCGGGTGAGAAGAACAGTCCTCATTCAAAAGCTTTCTCGATGGTGTCAAAAAGTTCTTCTACCATTTGATTCGCTAAGCGGAAACGCTGCGGTAAACATAAAAAGCCCCCTGCTGTGCAGGTTTTTTTATAGCTGTACTATTATGCAAAACGTATCCGTTAGGCGTACTTGAAATTCTTTCTCATGTTTCCGCTTTCGTTGTCGATAACCTGATTGCTGGCTGAGTGATGATTTCACTCAGCATTTATTTTTTCATTTCAGGCGATAAGGATATTTATGAACAAGCTTTGTGTTGCGGCGTTGTTGGCTCTGAGTTTAACCGGCTGTGCGCAGCAGACTTTCGTAATGAAACAGAATCAAGTTGGCGCGGCGACGAAAACCACCAGCCAGCCGTTCTTTATTTCAGGTATCGGTCAGCGTAAGAGCATTGATGCGGCGCAGGTGTGCGGCGGCCAGGAAAAAGTTAGTCGGGTTGAAGTTCAGCAGACGTTTGTTAATGGCTTACTGAGTGTGGTGACGTTTGGTATCTACACTCCACGAGAAGCGCGCGTTTATTGCGCCATCTGATAATGCCTCAGGCCGGCTCGCCGGCCTAATCTTGCGCCTGTTATTTAATCGCATTAGTTCATTGTAACTATTAAATTCTGCTGTCGTACCGCTGCGCGGCTTGCCTGTTGACGACGTTACTCGAAACGAGTTCAGGCAACGTCCCCCTTGATTAAGGATAGCGTTGCATCGAGCCATTGAACTCACAGCACAAAGCGGACTGACTGAAGCCATAAAAGCTTGTCGAATGTCTCAGGGCGTGAAGCAGACCTCTGTTGAATCTTAAATTTCTGATGTTGTTATTTCATAGCGATAGTGACCTGATCATCGATGAGCAGGAAGGCAATGACAATCATGACTATGTCCGAGAACTGGCTGACTCTTCGCGCCGCCGCAGGCCTCGTGCGCAGAATCGCTTTCGAGCCGATCCCAACAGCACTGTAGATCACTGCGCAGTTGAATATCTGTATTAGCCTCATAAAGAAAATTTGCGCACCAGCAGGAAGCCCGCGTAACGGCTTGTGAACTGCGGCATAAGCCCCAGGAAAAATAATAGCGCATTCGGATTGAACCCACTTATGCCAAACCCTTTAATCAGCGTACGAAACCAGTTTAATGCCTAATAAAATGGCCAAAGAAGTAATCGGACGATCACACACTACGCTCACCCCTAGCCACAGTAGATAGGACGCTCCGGCGTAGGTGAGCACCGTCAGGAATAACGGCACGCGGGATAACATTGCTCCGACGCCCGCCCCAACGACAATTGTTATGACTAAATATCCCAGAATCATGCCTGAGACTACCGGAAGCAGCATTCTATTGCGCATGCCGGCAGGCTGGCTTTTGACGTCCATGCGCTGATC
The DNA here is from genome assembly GCF_030053335.1 of Pantoea sp. EABMAA-21. Lineage (NCBI taxonomy): Bacteria > Pseudomonadati > Pseudomonadota > Gammaproteobacteria > Enterobacterales > Erwiniaceae > Pantoea > Pantoea sp. EABMAA-21. Next base: position 99,746 of record NZ_JASGBX010000007.1, on the reverse strand, counting down.
GATGGACTGTGGATTCGCAAGGCGCATCTAAAAGACTCGCTCTCTTCCAAACAGGCTATCAAATCCGTACTTAGATTTATCAACAGCGTGGTTCCTGACACCAATGACCTCAAGGTGTAAACTCCAGCGGGCTGCCAGCAATGAATGCATGATTATGTTACTTTATGGAAAATCATGCGATTTCAGGGCGAAAACATGAGCGATTACGATGTATTTCCGGAGCAACGGCAGGCATTGATCCGAAACATACTTGAAGAGTCAGGCAGGGTGGTAGGGGCGGATATTGCCCGACAGTTAGGTGTGTCTGAACATACCATACGCAGGGATCTCCAGGAGCTGGCGAGGCTTGGTGTGTGCAAAAAAGTCTATGGCGGTGCCGTCAGCCAGTTCAAACAATCTGCCAGCTTCGATACCCGTGTACTGCAGAGCGTTAACGAGAAGGCAAATGTTGCACAGTGCTGCGCCGGGCTAATCAGATCCGATACATGCATTTTCATCGATGCGGGTTCCACGTACCTCTCAATGGTTGATTTTATTCCGGCGCAGATGTCTCTCACCATTGTCACAAATTCGCCGCAGATTGCAGCTTCACTTAGCGGCCGTGATCAAATTGAGCTTATTCTTTTGGGAGGAAAGGTTTATCCGCAGACGGGAAGCGTACTGGGAGCTGAGCCGATTAGCCAGGTCAGGGACATTTTGTTTGACCAGATTTTCATTGGCGTATGCGGCCTCGATCCTGAAGCCGGCCTGACCGCAGTGTACTATGAGGATGCCTGTTTCAAAAAAGAACTGCTGAAGCAGGGTAATGAAATTGTCGCGGCCGTCATCGCAGATAAAATGCCTCAGGTAGCGCGCTACAAGGTTGCACCGTGCGATGACATCGATATTATTGTGGTCAGCAGCTCAACGAACCCGTCGTCATTTTCTCATATTAACGTGCAGCTGCTGGTCGCAGAATAATACACAATCTATGCTGGCTTAACTCTGAAGCGCGAGCATACGTTTTATCGTTTCCAGAACGGCGTTCTCATCGTTCGTACCGGTAATAAAACGCGCCTTCGCTTTGGTCTCGTCGAAAGCGTTACGCATGGCGAAGCTGTAACCGGCCTGTTCCAGCAGCTCTATATCGTTATAACCGTCCCCAAAAGCCATCGTCTGTTCTGCCGTTACGTTCAGCATCTGCTGCAGCTTACGGACGGTGGTGCCTTTATGGATACCGTAACCAGCAATATCAATCCATGCCGCCTCTGATACCACAATGTAAACTTCTTCTTCGAAGGGAGCGAGATGCGGGCGCGTGGCGGGACAGTTTCCTTCTTCATCGAATACCGTGATTTTTACAAAGTCGCTTATCACGGAACTGAAGTCGTGGGTTTCGGTCAGTCGCGTGTAGGATCGTCTTATTTTGTCTTTCAGCCGCTGGGGCGTGTCAGCATGCACGATCGCGCCTTCCGGCGTACAGGCAATAACAACATGGCTCTGGCTGACGTTTCTGAGTGTATTAATGATGGCAAGTCCGAGGACATTGGCGATTAAAAACTGAAACATAAACCCGCCATTGTATTTAATGCGCGTTGCGCTGTCGCCGACGATCCAGATATCCTCACTCAGTTCGCCAAACAGTTCCTCGACCCTCTCACACTGCTTACCGGTGCAGGCTGCAAACTGCACGTTCTTGTCTGCCATGAGTTGCCTGACTTCGGCAAATAACGCTCTGTCATAGTCGCCCTGGCTGTTGAGAAAAGTGCCGTCCAGATCAGTGATAACCAGCTTTATCATCATGCCACCTTCATTCAAGAGATTATGACTACGCTGCCAACACCAGACAGCATTCTTTCGACGCAGCAGCTACGCTGCGAAATAGACTTTAGCATCTCATGCTCGAATGTGCGACATTGTGTTAATTTATGATGACTTGGTGGGGTGCCAGATTCTTAATACATGATAATTCATTTTCAAAGGGTGGGAGCCCTGCACGAAGCCATGCGGCCTGGATGCAGGGTAGTGATAATTCTGCGGTCAATATCAGGCCTGCCGCTCGGGCCTTAACAGGTGACGAATACTGAATGAAAGCAGCAGCGCCATCAGCAGCAACGCAATGACAAAAACAAAACCGTGAGATAGCGAAGCGTGATGTGCGATATACCCGATTACGGCGGGGCCGGCAAGAACGCCAATGTAACCCAGCGTCGTGACAGCCGGAACCGCCACCATCTGAGGCATGCTGTCCTGTTTACCAATCTGCGAGAACATGACCGGAACGATATTCGCGCAGCCGATGCCGATAAGCAGATATCCGGAGAGCAGCAGCGGCAGCGGAGTGCTGTAAATGATTATCAGAAATCCCGCTACGGCCGCGGCTGCACCAGCTACCACGACCACAAGCGCGCCTGCCCGCTGAACGATGTAGTCTCCACCTAGCCTCCCTGCGGTCATGGCTGTGGCAAACGCCGCAAAACCGAGCCCGCCCAACGATGAAGAAATGCCCCGGCTGTCCACAAGATAAACTGCACTCCAGTCCAGTACAGTTCCCTCAGCCATAAAGATGATGAAGCAGATAAGCCCCAGTATCAGTACGGTTCCTTTAGGCACGGCAAAAGCCGGTCCTTCAGCAGGATTAGCGTAGGGGAGCAGCTTTCTGTAGCTGAGCAGAAAAATCATAAAGACCGCCGCCAGGATTAAAAGCGTGGAAGAAACGATACTGAGTCCCAGAGAGAGTAAGCCTGTCATGGCGCCGGCGCCGGCTATTCCTCCTGCGCTGTACATCCCATGAAAGCCTGACATCAACGGCCTGTCCGCGTTTTTTTCCACAAGGATTGCCTGGACGTTCATGGCGCAGTCGGTTACCCCGATGCCAATGCCAAAAATGAACAGGGCGACGCCTAGCAGCAGGGGCGTGCTTACAAAAGCCAGAAAAGGCAATGAAAGGATAATAACAGCAACGGCGGCGACTATGACCGCCCTGCAGCCAAAGCGGGATGTCAGCGCACCCGTTACCGGCATAGCCATCATCGCGCCAAAGCCAAGGCATAACAGTAATGTGCCCAGCACTCCCTCATCTACGCCGGTATTAAATCGTGCAAAGGGCACAATCACGGCCCAGGCAGCAGTCACAAGGCCTGCGATAAAAAATATCATCCGTGTCGCGAGTCTTTCGTTCATCTCTGGCTTTCCTTTATCGCCGGTTGTTAAGCAGCGTCAGCGTTTTTTCGTGCAGGACAGAATTTGCGCTGGCTAAAATGGCACCGCCGTTCTCTGCCCTTTTCCCGTCAAGCGTTGTGACAACCCCACCGGCCTGCTCAATAACCGGGATTAGCGGTACGATATCGTAAGGTTGAAGTGAATATTCAACGCAGATGTCGATATGGCCTGCAGCAAGCATCGCCATGGCATAGCATTCTCCCCCGTATCGGGTCATCAGCACTTGATCGCAGAGTTCACTAAAATTATTCCTTTCATACAGAGCTACCGACTCCGGAGAGGTTGTATGTACTATCGCCTGGTGAAGTTCACGCGTCTGGCGGGTTTTAATGACCTTTTTTCCGAAGCGCCCGGAGAACCATGACTGCTGTCCGTCAGACCAGAATCTGTCGCCAGTATAAGGCTGACTCATCATCCCCATAACGGCTCTGCCGTTTTCGAGTAAACCAATCAGGCAGCCCCATACAGGCAGGCCGCACAGAAATGGCCGCGTACCATCAATAGGGTCAATAACCCATTGCAGGTTACTCCTGCCGCTTTCACCAAATTCCTCGCCAAGTATGGCGTGCTCGGGGAAACGCTCCGAGATAATGTCCCTGAGAACTCGTTCAGTTTCGCGGTCAACGCTGGTGACAGGATCAAACCGAAAGCCGTCCTTGGGCTTGGTTTCAATATCAATGACATGGTTATTTAGATAACCCTCAAGGGTTCTTTTTTCAGCGGCGTCAGCAAGTTCGTGCAGGAAACTGGTCGCAGGAAGTTCAAGGCTCATTAGCAATTCCTCAGCATGAAATGAGGACTGATAATGATATATTATGCTCGATTATGCAATTTTATGATCGATCAAGATCGATTTGGCAAGCTTTCCTAACTGTCTTGTATGACGGTTAGTGTGTTAGTGCTGACCCTGACCCTGACCCTGACCCTGACCCTGACCCTGACCCTGACCCGAAATCCTGCTCCATTCAGAAACAGAATTCCGGCATGATAATGACTCCCCTGAGCGGAGGTTGTGCCGATGAAAAAGTCACGATTCACCGAAGAGCAGATTGTCTTTGCCCTGAAGCAGGCTGAGCTGGGTACGCCCGTACCGGAAGTCTGCTGCAAGCTGGGCATCTCCGATGCCACGTTCTACACCTGGCGAAAAAATTACGGCGGGATTCCTCCTTCAGAACTGAAGCATATGCGGTAGCTCGAGGAGGAAAACCTACGCCTGAAGAAGCTGGTTGCCGATCTGAGCCTCGACAAGGCCATGCTGCAGGACGTTCTGGCAAAAAAGAGCTGACGCTGGCACGCCTGCGCGAATGGGTCAGGGACTTGCAGACCCGCTACGGTGCCAGTGAAAGACAGGTCTGCTTCGCGCTTAAGATCAGCCGCAGTTCATACCGTTACCGCTCAGTTGCGGCTGACGACAGCGCACTGCGGCTGCGCATCAGGGAAATAACCGAAACCCGCGTCCACTATGGCTACCGCAGGGTTCACGTCATGCTGAAACGGGAAGGCTGGCGCGATAATCACAAGCGTATTTACCGGCTTTACCGCGAGCAGGGATTATCGCTGCGGCTGAAACGCCCCCGTCGCAATAAATCTGCGCTGAAACGTCAGCCACAGCCGCAGGGGCTGTATCCCAATCACGTATGGGGGATGGACTTTGTCTCCGATGCGCTGTTTGACGGTCGCCGGCTTCGCCTTCTGACGGTAATCGATCTCTACACGCGCGAATGTCTGGGGATCTGCGTAGGCCAGAACCTGCGCTCTTCAGAAGTGGCTGAAATGCTGAATATCATCGCGTTGAGACGTCCGTTACCACAGCTCCTGAAAACAGACAATGGCTCTGAATTTGCGGGAAAAATGCTGGATAAGTGGGTGTACGAACGTGATATCCGGATTGACTTCTCACGGCAAGGTACGCCCACGGATAATGCCACGGTGGAATCATTCAACGGCAGGTTGCGTCAGGAGTGCCTGAACGAGAACTGGTTTATGTCCATGGAGGATGCCCGGTGCAAAATCGAGGCCTGGCGCATACACTATAACCAGAGTCGTCCCCATTCTGCGCTGGGCTGGATGACCCCATTCGAATTCGCCGAAAAATCTGCCGGTTGCCAGAATAAGCAACCAACCTGAAGCCGGTTATTCCTGATTATGCATGGATCATATTCGGGGTCAGGGTCAACCCCCGTTAAGCTTCGCTGAACCGTATAAGAATGCATTTCGGGCCAGTGGGCGTGGGTCCGATGGTAAATAAAAGGTCAGGCAGTAAAACGTTGTTTGATTCAGGTATCTGCTGAATTTCCAATTTTCACGATCACTTCTTTATCCAAATTCTTTGAACTCCCAACCTTACTGCTCACTGGGTGCAATTTAAGATCCCATTCACGTCAATCGTCCGCACAGGAACTATTCTTCCGTCGTTTGTGATAGCAATAATTGGGTTTTGGGGCAGGAATGGGTGTGGGTGGGTAAAAATTGACACGAAGGTGATAATTATTATCATTTAACCAATTGTGAAAGGAGAGCACGTGAAAATCTACTGGACCCTTAAAAGCATTCCCGAACTGGCCGGCCTAACCCTGTGGGAGCGCGGAACAAGGTGGCGGAGCGCATATAAATCAGCTTTCCGTCACTGGCAGACTTGGGCGGGCCTCGCCATCTGTGGGGCCTTCGGCTACGTAGGATCGTATTTTTTTGGTATTGCCGGCATCGTAGTTTTGGCCGGGCTGGGCGGCTTTGTGTACGGTCAGATTGTGACACACGTCGTCCTGAAACATTATCGTCACCGGCTGCGCGGCGAAACCGGCTGATCTGGACTTTACGGCCTCCACGCATAACGGGCCCGCAAGCGATATGTCTCCGTTCAACGTGTCCCATTGAATTTATTGCGGAGTCAGCTCTCAGCCAGCCAACCGTGCTGGCACCCCGTAACGGGAAAATGAAGCCAGTGGCACGTCAGGAACGTAGTCGTCGTTCAGTTGCAGCCACGTTTTTTACGTCGCTTAAGCGCGCTGCGGTGATGAACCTGCCTGGGCTAAGTCCTTTGGTTAGCTGTGGAGTGAGCATGTAACTGACGTAAACAAACGCGGTTGATCTAGCAATTAAGGCATTGCTGGTTGAACGACTGATTCTGGCAAACCATATTCTTAGTCAAGCCCAAGGACAGCAGTGAGCGAAGAGCAGACTTGATTTTTATGTGAAGATTATGTTCCCCGTAGCTTCATATGCAACAAAGGATATGGCTTGCCCTGACCGTCAACTTCAGAACGACCAACAATTTCAAAACCACGTTTTTTATAAAAGCTAATAGCCTGAATATTCTGTTCGTTTACATCAAGTTCATCAGCACTCTGCTCGTTGGTAGCTTGCAGCAGAAGTCGTTTCCCGATGCCCTTACCGCGTTGATCTGCATCTACAAAGAGCATTTCAATACGATTTTCGCTTACCCCAGTAAAGCCCACGATCGAATGGTCACAGCTCAGGCGCGCGAGCGTAATAGTCAGGCCAGGCAGATAAGTATGCAGTATAAGGGGGCGTAGCGCCTGGATATCCTGCTCCTGTAAAAAATCATGCGTAGCACGTACGGATGATTCCCAGACCTTCAGTAAGATCGGGTAATCAATTGGGGTACCCACTTCCATATTTATCATGATCTTATAGTCCATAAATTGACATTGTATAGCCATGATAGCTGTGTGGAATTATTTGTCACCGTATGGCGTAAATTTGTTCGCTTTTGGCACGCAGCCGCCATTCCCACTAAAAACTTTTTTTTGCTCCCTCCTGCTCCTCTCAAACCTTTGTCTAACCACGAAGGGCACATTTCTTACCTTTCTGCTGGGATGTTATGGCGAACGGCACGGAAACCTGTCCGTTACTAACTTTATTAAAACAGGTCGTGAAGCATGCTTAACAGGCCGCTTAAGGTGAAACAAAGAAAATCTACTAATCCAATAAAGATAATAATAATAGAAATCAATCTCATTTGTATTTACTATGCTGGATTCAATTTGCCGATTTACCTGCGTTTATCCGCTCTCTTTTGAGGCGCATTGATAACAGGCCAGCTAAAAGCATAAACATTAAAATGATGAGGTATTTGCATGTCTTTCAAGAGGGTTGCGGGCCATCATGCCAGCGCCATACCGGGTGCGTCAGGGGTTAGTAAGACGTTTTGTTTTTCATTACTGACGCTTTGTATTGCGAATGCCGTCAGTATTAATGCTGCCAGCGCGGCAGACAGCGTTGCCGCACCGGTGAATACCAGCAAAGAACAGTCGCTGGTGGTCACCGCCGATACCAGCGATGGTACGGGTTCAGATCCGGCTCAGTCCTATACCGTTCCGGCTACGCGCGCCGGGACTAAACTGAACCTGACGCAGCGGGATATTCCGCAGTCGGTCAGCGTGCTCACCCAGCAGCGCATTAAAGACCAGAACCTTCAGAACGTGGGTGACGCTCTGGCGAATGTCACGGGCATCTCAGCATCACAGAATGACTCCGAACGCGTGGATTTCTACTCCCGTGGTTTCTACGTCAACAATTACACCTACGACGATATCCCTTCTACTCAGACAGGTGCCTGGAACTTCGGTGAAACCGACGGCGACTCTGCCATTTATGAGCGCATTGATGTGGTTCGCGGCTCAACGGGATTGATGACCGGTACGGGTAACCCGGGCGCGGCTATCAACATGATCCGCAAAAAGGCAGACAGCAAAACCTTCGCCGGTAATCTCTCCGCGAGCTACGGAAGCTGGGACAACCAGCGCTATGTTGCAGATCTGTCCGGGCCGCTGAATGACTCTGGCACGCTGCGCGGACGCGTGGTCACGGGATATCAGGATCAGGACAGTTGGGTTGACCGCTACCACAAGCGTAAGAAGTTCCTTTACGCCACCGTTGCGGCAGATATCACCGATAACACCACGCTGGATCTGGGATACGATTACCAATCTCGCGACACCGATGGCCCGACGTGGGGCGGTTTGCCAACCTGGTATAGCAACGGCAACCGCATTCAATACGACCGCAGCGCGAACCCGTCAGCTGACTGGACGCATTACAACATTCTGTCGCGTAAGGTGTTCGCCAACCTGACGACAAACTTCGACAACGGCTGGCAGGTCCGCGTTAATGGATCGCATACGGAGTCCGATTTTGACAGCAAGCTGCTTTACGTAACCGGCTATCCTGACCAGACCACCGGCATTCTGGACAGCAGCGGGTACGGCTTTGCGGGGTGGTACAAAGGCCTGCGCACCCAAACTGCGGTTGACGCCTATGCCAGCGGACCCTTTGAGCTATTCGGGCGTCAGCATCAGCTGGTTGCCGGGGTAGATTACAGCCGTCAGCGCAACCGCTATCTGTACTCTTCCTCAATTATGTCGCCTGCTCAACTCGGTGATCTGAACAGTTGGAACGGTGATGTGGCAGAACCAGACTGGCCAGCGTGGGCGCTATCGTCAGAAGATACCATCCGTCAGAAATCGGGCTATGCCGCGGCGCGATTCTCGTTAGCCGATCCGCTATCCCTGATCGTTGGCGCACGTTATACCCAGTACAGCGCGCACGGCACGTCGGCTGACATGGAGAAAAACAACCTCACGCCATACGGCGGTCTGGTTTATGACATCAACGAAAACTACTCTGCGTTTGCGAGCTATACCTCGATCTTCCAGCCGCAGACCTATCGTGATCAGCAGGGTAACTACCTGAAGCCCGTGACCGGTAAAGATTACGAAGCGGGGATCAAAGGGGACTGGGACAACAGCCGCATCACGGCGAGCCTTTCAGTGTTCCGCATTGAGCAGGACAACCTGGGTCAGATTCAGAGCAACACCTATGTGAACAACAGCAGCGAAAATGCTTACAGAGCATCTAAAGGCGTGGTTAGCCGCGGGGTTGATTTCGAAATCAACGGTGCGGTGACTGATAACCTTAAGGTGACATTTGGTGCCACGCGCTATGTGGCGAAGGACGCCGATGGCGATCGTACCAACCCTTACATGCCGCAGACCAGCCTGAAGCTCTTCACCAGCTATAACCTGCCGTTTATGCCTCTTCTTACTGTGGGTGGCGGTATTAACTGGCAGAACCGCACTTACAAGGAAGCAACCAATCCGTCAGGTGAAACCGAGCGCATTTATCAGGGAAGTTATCCGCTGGCGAACCTCTTTGCCCGTTATCAGGTGACGAAAGAGCTATCGGTACAGGGCAACATCAAAAACCTGTTCGATCGTGAATACAACACCAATCCGTCAGGCGGTGTGGCATTCAACGAGCCACGAAACTATTCGGTCAGCGTGAATTACAGCTTCTGATGTTTACTGGCCCCGCTAATGGGGGCCACTCATTTAACGAAGACTTTCAGCGCCCGAATAATCAGAACAGAGTCTAATTATTCGGGTGATGTGTCGCGACGAGATGTACGAAAGGAGAACAAAGCGCAACTCAACTGTAAATGAATGTCATTCTCAACTATGATTGCTTGCGACAAACATGATCCATTCCAACTGCAACAAGGGAGGCAGTCAGTGTTATTGGCAATCAGGTACGTCTTTGCATCTTGTCCGATTCGTATTTCCACACTTACCGCAATCATACTTCTCCAGGGATTAGTTCCGGCACTTAACGTGTTCATGACAGGGCAAATCATTAATACGCTCCACGCGCCACAAATCAGCGACAGTGCGCTTATGCTAAGTATTGGTGTTTGGTGTGTGTCCTTATTGGGCATGCAACTCATGGAGCCGCTGGTCAATCTTATCAGAGGAGATGTGACGGAAATTTCCACCCATTATTTCAGCGCCAATATTATGCAGCGTATGAATGAGTCCACCACGCTAAGCATCTTTGATAACAAAGAACGATATGAGCAGCTGGAATTTCTTAAAAACGAAGCGGCGTATCGTCCGCTGAACTTTATTATCTGCATTATTTACGCCTTCAGAGCGACCGTTATGGCCGCAAGTCTGTTGCTGGTATTGATTACTTATTCAGGTATCGGTGCTGCCATTTGTGCACTCTCCGCCATACCCATGATAATTATTAATATCCGCATACAGCGAAAATACCTCAAGGAGCTTTTTAAAAATTCCAAAGATGCCATTGCGATGCGCTATGCCTATGGCGTCAGTATGGATAAAAGTTTTCTGCAGGAAATCAGGTTGTATGGGTTGGGTCGCTATCTGTTAAAAAAATTTACGGACTCAGCCACCAACACCTACAAACGCATGCATCAACAGCGCCTGCGCGCACTGATTACGCCAGTTCCTGCAATGATACTTAGCCTGATGATGCTTTTCGCCGGGGTCTATCTTTTCCTGAGCAACCTGCGCAGCAGTGAGATCGCGGTAGGTGCGCTGGTTATGGTGTTCCAGTCGATTGTGATGATGAAGTCACACCTGGATGAGATAGCAAATTACGGCGGAAATTTAACCTCCATGAGCGGTTTTTTTAATCGCTACCACGCTTTCATGACGGATGAGATCGAGTCGGTAAAAAATGGCGAGGAGATGCTAGCCGGTAACAGCCCATTCTCAATCAATATCGATAATCTCAGTTTCCGTTATGAAGGCCGGGAGCAGAACGCGCTCAATAATGTCACTCTGAGAATATTACCCGGTGAAAAGGTCGCTATTCTCGGAGACAACGGTAGCGGTAAAACCACCCTTATCAAACTGATGTTACGCATGTATGCCTTTAACGAGGGATCGATATCCGTATCTGGGAAATCGATTGAATCGCTGGATATTGAGCAATACCGTACGCAAATTGCCACTGTATTTCAGGATTACGGTAAATATGAATTTTCAGTCGGGGAAAACATCGCACTTAGCCATTACGATGCGGAGACCCAGCATGCGAAACTTGAGGCGTTACTGAACACTGTCGAATTCCCTTATCCGCAGGACACCCGGCTGGGCAAGCAATTTGGTGGCGATGAGTTGTCGATTGGCCAGTGGCAGAGACTGGCGATAGCGCGTGCGCTCTACAGAAAAGCCAGCCTGTTTATATTCGATGAGTTCTCATCCTCACTTGATCCGGAAACAGAACACCGACTGTTTAATGAGATCCTTTCTCTAACCACCACGGTGATTGCTGTGACTCACCGACTGGGTAATATTAAAGAATTTGACAGAATCGTTGTCATGGCGGGAGGCAAAGTCATTGAAGACGGGACGTTTGAATCACTGATCAAAACTCAGGGTAAATTCTATGCCATGTGGCATGCCCAGTTTAAGTCGGTGATTGCGGAAGCTATTTAAGCCGCTATTTACTCTATAAGGCTACAGCTGTAGCCTTTGTCTGGTTCTGCGTTACGGGTCTCTTTTCGCCTGTAATATCAGGTCTGCAATTACTTCCAGGCGCAGATTTATCTCAAGGCATCAAACCTACCGTAACTGACTATCTTTGCTGCCACGGCGGTTATACCCGCTGTGGCTGGCTTCTTGTTTATCTAACGCAGTTTGGCACTTCACGCAGTAACGCACCCCAGGCAACGCGCTGCGACGCGCTTCGGGAATCGGTTCCCCGCACTCGTCGCAATACGCTGCACTTTCGCCGTGGTTGAGGTGACTCCTGGCGCGCGCAATCGCATCATCCACGGTCGCATCAATCTGCTTTTGCACTGCACCATCTTCAGACCAGCCGCCTGCCATAATCCCTCCAGATATTCATCGACTGGTCAAAGTATAGTTCAGTAGCTATCAGGCACGATCATGCTCTGCGGCACCGGGTGACGGGCATAATTTTCATGATGAATGCGGGAAGGTAATGAAATCTGCTCGCCATCTGCGGCTTCATACGGCACCTGTTGCAAGAGATGGGAAATACAGTTCAGACGCGCTTTCTTCTTATCAACGCCTTGCACCACCCACCATGGCGCCTCAGAAATGTTGGTGCGCTCCAGCATCATCTCTTTGGCGGCGGTGTAATCCTCCCAGCGGCGACGGCTTTCCAAATCCATCGGACTCAGCTTCCACTGCTTCAGCGGGTCATGGATGCGGCTGAGGAAACGCATTTCCTGCTCTTCATCGGTGATGGAGATCCAGTATTTCACGATCTGAATGCCGCTGCGCACCAGCATGCGTTCAAACTCTGGCGTGCTGTGGAAGAACTCTTCGTACTCCGCATCGCTGCAAAATCCCATCACCTTTTCGACGCCCGCGCGGTTGTACCAGCTGCGGTCGAACAACACGATCTCTCCCGCTGACGGCAGATGAGAGACGTAACGTTGAAAATACCACTGCGTGCGCTCACGTTCATTTGGTGCGGGCAGTGCCGCCACGCGGCAATAGCGCGGATTGAGTCGCTGCATGATGCGTTTAATCACGCCGCCTTTGCCTGCCGCGTCGCGGCCTTCAAAAATCACCACCAGTCGATGGCCGGTGCGAATCACCCAGTTTTGCAGCTTCACCAATTCGCCCTGAAGATGCAGTAACTCCATAAAATAGCGGCGACGCCACGCCATCTCCTGCGGATCGTTATTGGCCGCCAGACCAAAATCCGCTAACTCCATATCCAGCGATTCGTCATAGCTGTCATAGAATTCCTGTAAAAAGCGCGCATCAAACATATTGTTATTATTCATTTCGTGTGCAGACATCGTCTTATCCCTGTCGAAGCGAGCGTTACAGTGAAGTCATGATCCAGTAGAGGGCGGCAGAGAGCAGCGTGGCGGCAGGCAAGGTGAGCACCCAGGCCAAGACCATATTGCGCAGCGTACCGAACTATAAGCCGCTGCGATTGGCGGCCATGGTGCCCGCAATCCCCGAAGAGAGCACGTGTGTGGTGGAGACCGGAAGACCAAAGGCATCCGCTGCGCAAATGGTGCCCATCGCCACCATCTGCGCACTGATGCCTTGCGCATAGTTGAGCTGGCTTTTGCCGATCTTCTCACCCAGCGTGGTGACAATGCGACGCCAGCCCACCATGGTGCCTAATCCCAAAGCCAGTGCCACCGCGACTTTGACCCAGGTCGGGATAAATTGCGTTGCACCGTTCAGCGCGGTTTTCAGCGCCTGCAGATTTTGCTGGGTGGCAGACGGCAAAATCAGCGAGTGATCGGCTTGCAGACGTTTGATGGTTTCAGCTGCCAGATACATCTCATTACGCACGGCTTGTTTCTGCTCGGCCGGGATAGCCTGCAACGCGCCATATTGCTTCAGCGTGGCGCCGATGTTGCCACTGACCTGAGCCAGCGCGGCGATCACCGTCGTATCGCGTTGGCCGTGTCATGGAAACCATTGACGAACTCGAAACCCAATGCCGCTAACAAGGCAAACCCCAGGAGCATCAGCGGTAGCACACTGCTAAATGTGACCCCGGTTTGTTGGATATCACCGATTAATTGCGTTCCCGCAAAGAGAATGCCGGTGAGTAAAACCATGCCGAACAGGAAAAGCGGTTTCTTACTGTTTTTTGCAGGGAGTTGAATCGCGGAAGACAGCGGTGAAGCGGCAACATGTAAAGTCTGAGGCGTAACGTAATCACTCATTAGTGAAAATTTCCTATAGATCGCTAAAGCAGCATAAGCACAACGATATGTGCGGCTAACATATAGAAAATTTATGAAAGCTTTATGACGGAACTGTCAAAATTTAGTCATATAAATGAAATTTTTGAGATGCAATAAAATCGATATTTGTTTTTTTATCATTAAAAACAATAGGTTATTTGATTCTTTCGCAGCGGCGGATTCGCCAGTTTGAGTTTTATTTCTGCCATAAATTTGTCACATTTTGGTTTGACTGATTACTATAGATTACATTTACAGCAGGAGATCATTACCGTGCTAATGAGATCTAAGGTTGAAGACCCTGCGTTAATGTTGGCGTTAACTTATAGAACCAGACGACTATTTGTGGCGTCTTTTCAACTCATCAAACAACCATTCTTTGCTGATGGGGCCGGAACTTAACTTCTGAATCATGGCATTATCGGCATAATTAAGTAGCCATTCTCCGAGTTCCGCCATGCCCGCTTCATAAGAGCCGTGCACCTCAACAAACTTTTCCGACAAAATCAGTAGCTCCATGCGCAGCACGTTACTGCGGGTCATGAACTCCAGATAGCCTTCGCGATCGGTTTCATAATCGGGGATCTTCGACAGCACAATGACCTCTTCTTCCTGAATGGTGGCCTGCCAGTGTAAACCGCTCTGTCCTTTATGTGCAGAATAATCATGCTGAACAAGTGAATATTAAATTGTTGCGGTTCGCTTATCCGATAATTTTCTTAATCGCTTTAAGAGTATTGCGGGGCATTTAATATCAAGCCCATTCCTCCATAGCATAGCGGTTATGCGGCTGGACGTATTTCTGCCGGGTATGGGCCTGTTTATGCTTCTCCCATCATTCAATGAGAGAGCGACAAATGAACACACTATTTACGCCTATTACTGCCGGACAATTACGTCTTCAGCATCGTGTCGTGATGGCACCGACAACCCGTATGCGCAGTGAAAATGGCGGCGTGCCGGGTCAGTTGATGGTTGAGTATTATCGACAGCGCACCAGTCCCGGTGGGTTGCTGATTGCGGAAGCCACCGCGATTTCGCCCCATGCGAATGCCTATGCCGATGCGCCGGGCATTTTCAATGACGCTCAACAGGCGGGATGGAAGCAGGTGGTTGATGCGGTGCATAAGCAGGGCGGTCAGATAGTGCTGCAATTGTGGCACCCAGGGCGTCAGTCATTGCCAGAACTGTCAGAAGGTTACCAGCCGGTTGCACCTTCGGCTTTGACTGCGCGAGAGACCTACGGCGTGGGCAAGAATGCCGATGGTATTTATGAAGGAAAGTTGTTCCCTGAACCACGTGAATTGCAAGAAGAAGAAATTCCACAACTTATTGAAGCGTATCGACAGGCTGCGATAAGGGCAAAGTCGGCGGATTTTGACGGAGTTGAGCTGCATGCTGCTAACGGGTACTTACCTGAACAATTTCTGCTGGATGGCAGCAATAAACGTCAGGACAGCTGGGGTGGAAGCCTGGCTAATCGGGCGCGCTTTTTACTGGAGGTGGTGGCAGCTCTGACGGAAGTGTATGGACCGGGACGGGTTAGCGTCCGAATTTCTCCAAGTGGCATTTATGGTGATATGCATGATAGTGACCCGGCAGCGACGTTCAGCTATTTGGCCGACAAGCTCAATGATATGGCGCTGGCGTACCTGCACATTATTGAGCCGCGCATTGTCGGACCGGAAGACAGGGAAGGCGGGCATTATGAGGAACCGGTAGCCAGCCGACATCTGCGCGAGTTTTACCATGGCCCCCTTATCGCGGCGGGAGGCTTTAAACCTGAGGCGGGGGAGAAAATGCTCGAAGCGGGTGAGGCAGACTTGATCGCATTTGGTCGTTTGTTTACCTCGAATCCCGATTTACCTGCAAGGATCCAACATGGCTATCCGTTAGCTCACTATCAGCGTGACGCATTTTTCGGTGGAGATGCTAAAGGCTATACGGATTTTCCTGCCTATGCGCAGTAGCAAGGCGAGTTAATCTTTATAAGAGCGGCCGTCTGGCCGCTTTTGCCTCGATCAATAAACGCTCGCCTCAATCACCTTTCTCCAGGCTCTAAAACCACTATCAAGCCAGTGCGGTTCCGCACTGGCTAATACGTCTTAAATCTGAGAAACCCCTACAGAAGCACCGCCATCAACATACAGTGTTTGTCCGGTCATAAAGCCCGCGTCCTCAGATAACAGGAACTGGATAGTGGCGGCAATCTCCTCCGGTTTGCCAAAACGCTTCATGGGTACGCTATCCAGATAACGTTGTTCACCCTCACTGCCTGGTGCGTTGCTAGCTCGAAACAGTTCTGTCTCTGTCGGGCCGGGGGCAACAGCGTTTACGGTAATCCCCTGAGTCGCCAGTTCCAGCGCCCAGCTACGTGTAAAGCTGATCAAAGCTGCCTTTGCAGCAGCATAGGACGTGCGCTGCGGAACGCCGAGGACCGTCAGGCTAGCAATATTGATGACTCTTCCCCAGCCACGGGCTTGCATACCGGGTAAGGCGGTTTGCACTGCTAACAGGGCAGGATGCAAGTTGACGCGTAATACTTCATCCAGCGTTGCCGTCGAGACTTCGGGTAACCATTGCGGACGTACTAAACCGACATTGTTAATGATGCCATCTACATCGAACTCCGCATTGATTTGCTCCAGCTTCTGTTTTGTTGCGAGCGTATCTGCGAGGTCGAGTGAGACAAAGTGTCCCGGGAAGCTTTGCTCAGGCTGATGTCGTGCAATACCGATCACGAGATGGCCTGCATCAGCCAGACGCTGGGATAAAGCCAGGCCAATCCCTTTGCTGGCACCGGTAATCAAAAATGTTCTTTGCGGTTGCATATTTTACTCCTGCGTTTAACGACAAAAACCGGCGCAGATGTCTGCGCCGGAGAGGATAAAACGGTTAAAGGTGATTTATGAGGCTGAAGCTGCTTGCAGAGCGACATCGGCTGCACTAATGCCTTCCAATGCCAGGCCGTACCCCGCACCTTCATCAATGATGCGCCGCAGTTTTTGCGTCAGCGCGATGCGTGTATAGCGGCTGGTGAGTGGAGGTAACGCCGCGAGCGATTCTGCCAGCTCATGAGCCCGTGTCAGCAAGGTATCGCGTGGCAGAATTTCATTCACCACACCCCAACCTTTGGCGGTTTCAGCGTCCAATTCCTGACGCGTTAACAGGAAATAGCGGCCACGAATGCTACCGATGACTTCTGGCCACAACAGGTTCACGCCATCCCCTGGGACGATGCCAAAGTCGAAATGGGGTTTGTCCTGGAAAACAGTATCGGGCGTGGCCAACACGATGTCCGCCAGCAAAGCGTATTCCGAGTGCAGGCGCACCGGTCCGTTTAAAGCAGCGATGACCGGCACTTCAATATCCAGCAGATTCATCAGAACTTTTTTGCCTTCGCGGAAAATTTTGTCGTAACCGCGCGGCGTGAAGAAATCAAAACCTTCCGGACTGATGTTCTCCATAAAAGCCTCTCCAGCGCCAGTCAGAATCACCACGCGATTATCTGGATCGGAGCCAATTTGATGAAACAGTTCAACAAACTCTTCGTGGGTATGCCCATTGAACAACAGTGAGCCGCCATCAGTATGAAACATCACTTCCAATACACCGGTGGGCGAGCGGGTAAGGCGTGCGTTGTTAAAGCTGTGACGATAGTTTTCGAAGCGAGACATAGTGATTTCCTTTTGAATGATTAGTTTTCGATTAAGGCATTTAATTTGGTAATGGCACACATGACCGCAGGGCGCGCAGAGACGGCGGCATACCATCGGCTGAGGTTGGGAAGCGTTTCAAAGCTGACGCCAGCGAACTCGCGTCGCCACATCCAGCCGAAATGCGCAATATCCGCGATGGTGTATTCATGCCCTGCTAGCCACGCCGTTTTTTCTAATTGACGTTCCAGCAGGCTGGTGACTCGATTGGCTTCAGTGCTAAAGCGCTGCTGCGCCAATGGTTGAGGTTCACTCGTCAGGCGGGTAAAAAATCCGGCTTGTCCATAAGCGGGGCATAGCCCTGAGGCGTGGAAGAAAAGCTGCTCAAACACTCAGGCGCGTTTCAGTCCGTTTGCAGGCAACAAACTCCCGTGCTTTTCGGCCAGGTAAACCAAAATGGCTGCAGACTCACTTAGCACTTCACCGTTGTCGCTATCCACCAGCACCGGCACTTTGCCGTTCGGATTTAACTGTAAGAAATCTGCTTCCTGCTGTTCACCCTGGCGGATGTTTACGGCACGCAGGTGCCATGGCTGTGCGAGTTCTTCCAGCAAGATGGCGGGTTTAATACTGTTTGGAGTAGCAAAGGCATAAAGTTCGTACATCATCCGGCTCCTTAGTGACTGTTTAGCTGGGCAGTGACGTTTGCCCGCTGTTGTTGATAAGGAGTATCTGCTAAGGTCGGTTGGTAATGGCAGAGGGCCAAAAACCATAATTACTATTCCCAGGAGGAATACCATGGATCGCTTTCAGGCGATGCAGATGTATGTACAGGTAGTTGATGCGGGGTCGTTTTCGGCAGCAGCGCGCATTTTGGATATCGGGCAACCGGCGGTATCAAAGACTATCGCCCAGTTGGAAAAGCATCTGGATGTACGTTTACTGCTGCGCACCACGCATGGACTCACGCCCACAGAAGCAGGGCTGCGATTTTATGAGCGTGTACGCATTACGCTGCAGCAGGCAGATGAAGCGGAGATGGCGGCGCGAGGTGCGGACAAAGGGCTTACCGGTATTCTGCGCGTGGCGGCAGCTCCGACTTTTGCCCGATTACATGTGATTCCACATCTTGACCAATTTATGGAGCAGCACCCGCAACTCAAGGTGGACATTCGGCTCGACGATCGCCCCATCGATCTGATTGCCGAAGGGATCGATATTTGCCTGCGCATGGGCACATTGCAGGATTCCGGCGCGGTGGCGCGCAAAATCGCCACCTCACGACGTTCTGTATTGGCCACCTCCGACTATCTGACGCGCCATGGTTATCCGCAGCATCCCCATGACCTCAGCCAGCATGAAGCGCTGATTTTTAGCCAACTCAATGATACCTGGCAGTTTAAGCGCGCAGCTGAAGTCGAAAATGTTGTCCTGAACGGGCGACTTCATCTCAGTGCAGCGGAGGGGATTCGCACTGCCGTGCTGGCGCATATGGGCATCACGGTGGCATCAGATTGGATGTTTTCCCAGGAGATAGCTGACGGTAGCGTCGAGCGTCTGGTCAGCGATTGGGCTTTGCCAGATATTGACCTGTGGGCCGTTTTTCCTGGTGGACGCATGGCGACGGCAAAAGCACGTCAGTTTGCCGCATTTGTTGAACGCGTCATGACTGACTAATCCAGATTCTCCGCCGTCACAATGCGCAGCTCAACGCGGCCGTCCTGATACAGATCGGGTTCAAAGCCCTGTTCCAGATGTCGTATCAGCAGGTCAGTGGCCAGCACGGCGTGCTGACGGGCGTTTTGATCCAGCGTGTAGGAGAGCGTGCCACTTTGCAGCAGATCTTTCGTCACATCATACAATTCGTGGGTGATGTAGCAGCAGCGGCCCAACAACTGGTGTTGCTGCAATACAGCACTGATATCGCTGTTGTTGTCGCCAGAGTTATACAAACCGACCACATTACTTGATTGCTGTAACGAGTGATTCAGCAGCGTTCGGATTTTGTGCCGTTCATCTTCTCCCGCCAATACTTCACGCAACTGTAACCAGGGGGCGCGTTGGGTGATGGCATCACGAAAACCTGAAATACGTTGAATATGTGCGCTGAAATCAAAACGCCCGCTAACCATGATCACGTCACCCTTGTGGGGCATAGTCTGGCTCATTAATAAGCCTGCGGTACGCCCAGCCTGATATTGATTTATTCCAACATGGCAGAATCGATGTGAATTGGGTAAGTCTGAAACCAGCGAAACCACCGGGACACCTTTATCTTTACACCAGGATAAGGCTTCATGAATAACAGGATAGTCATGCCCATAAACAATAATACCGTCGCGCAACTCACCGCTTTTTTTTATCTTTTCCGCCAGTTTTTCCGGTGGATTTTCCGTCACCAGTGTACGAAATAATTTTATTTTACGATAACCCAGTCGATCGGCAATGTTGGCAAATTCATCGGCTAACTGCTGAAAAAACCAGGTGCCATTACTGCTGAGGAAAACTTCAATCTGCCAGGGATGCTGCGTGTCATCCGGCAGTAAACGCTGCAACCCAGCCTGACGCGCGGCGCGCAGCACTTTGCGTACCGTTTCCGGACGAACCCCGCCACGCTCATTCAGCACCCGGTCAACCGTGGCGATCCCAACCCCGGCCAGTTCAGCCACTTTAATCAGGGTGAGTTTTTTCATTTGTTTCTGAGCCCCAGTAAAATTCATGTTCACTATTTCAACTACGCAGAGTGCGCATCAGGTCACAGCCTGGCGTCTATTTTCGCCGTATTATGCGCAACGTTTCGTGACTGGCAAGATGTTAAATGTTGCGAGACGAAACCACACTCTACATCGTCCAGTCCGGCTTATTAAAAACTTCAATGATGGGAAACCATCAACAAAAACCTTTCAAAGCGCAGGGGGAGTCATTACTCTTTGCTGCGTTGTTAATATTTAATTAATTACGTGATTTGAATGTAAAAACTTACCTCAGTATTTATCTAATAAAAGCCCACCGGGCAGCGTCATTATTTATCCAATAAACCTTATTTATATGGCTCAATGCCAGGCACAAATACGTCTGTTATTTGACCTGGTTTGCAATGTGAAAGCAGGGAAAACATGAAACGCAGAGAATTTCTCACTTCCATCACCGCATTGGGAGTGGCTTCCACGATCCCGACATTGGCGCAGGCCGATGAGGTGAAGGGTGGTCAGCCCTGGGAACCCGGCAAAATCCAAACGCCGCCCGCACCGCCGAGAAAAGGGGGGCTGCAATATCTCACTCAGCATGAATTTGACACGGTAGGCGCCATCGCTGAGCGATTTATCCCAGCGGATGAAACCAGTCTCAGTGGCAAAGAGGCAGGGTGCGCCATCTTTATCGACCGCCAACTCGCGGGTGATTACGGCAACGCAGTGGCGATCTATCGCCTTGGCAAATTCGTGAAGGGCACGCCAGAGCAGGGACCGCAATCCTCGCTCACTCCGGCGCAACGTTATCGCTTAGGGATTGCCGCACTGGATAAGGCTATCCAGCAGCAGTTCGGCAAAAACTTCCTCGCACTGAGTGGCGATCAGCAGGATCAGGTTCTGACGGCGATGGAAAATAATCGCCTCGATCTGGGGGAAGAGGTCGAAACCAAAGTGTTCTTTGAACTGTTGCTGCAGAACGTGCGTGAGGGCTTCCTGTCTGACCCGATTTATGGGGGGAACAAAGACATGACCAGCTGGAAAATGATTGGCTTCCCTGGCGCTCGCTACGACTTCCGCGATCTGCTGCCTAAAAAAGGACAGAAGCTCAACATCATTCCTACCAGCCTGATTGATAACACCCTTTAATTTGTTTGCTGAGCAATAAACTATGAATAACGTCCGTCCAAAAGCTGATGTCGCCATCGTCGGCCTGGGCTGGTGCGGCTCTTTGATCGCCGAAGAGCTGACCCGCGCAGGTCTGAATGTCGTTGCCATTGAACGTGGCCCGTGGTTTGAAACCGCGACAGATTTTCCCCCCTCGGTCGATACCGATGAACTGCGCTGGGATACGCGCCGCAGTATGCTGCTGCCGCCCGCCGTCGAAACCACCACTTTCCGTAATAACACTACGCAAACGGCCCTGCCAACTCGTGAGTGGAACCTGAATGAGCTGGGTTACAACGTGGGAGGCTCGGGCACCCACTGGGCTGGGATGGCATGGCGTTTTACGCCGTTCGATTTCGAGCCATACAGCCAGACCGTGAAGCGTTATGGAAAACAGCAGATTGCCAAAGGGGTGATTCTACAAGACTGGGGAGTGACTTACGACGAGCTGGAACCGTTTTACGATCGCTTTGAAAAGATCGCCGGTGTGTCAGGCAAGGCCGGTAAGCTGAACGGCGAAGTCATTGAAGGCGGCAACCCTTACGAGGGCAATCGCTCAAGCGAATACCCTTTGCCAGCGCTGGAGAGTATGCGTCTAACGGATATTTTTGCCGAAGGCGCGAAGAAGATCGGCTTGAAACCCTTCATGGTTCCCGCTGGCCAGGCGTCACGCGCTTATGTTAACCCACTGGGTGTGCGCATGGGGCCTTGTACCTATTGCGGCTACTGCCTGTATTACGGCTGCGGTAACTTCTCAAAATCCAGCCCTAACGCCTGTGTCATCCCAGCGTTAATGCAACGTGAGAACTTCACGGTGTTAACGGACTCTGCAGTGGTTCGCGTCAATAAAGCGGAAGACGGAAAAACCGCCACCGGCGTGACCTATCTCGATAAGAACAAGAAAGAGTGGGTACAGCCCGCAGACATCGTGATCTTGTCCGCCTTCCAAATGCAAAACGTCCGTCTGCTGCTGCTGTCCAAAATTGGGGTGCCTTACAACCCGGTGACCAAAACCGGCGTGGTAGGGCGTGCCTACAGCTTCCAGACGGTATCGGGTGCAGCGATCCACTTCAAAGATGAAAATCTGAATCAGTATATCGGTGCCGGAGCCCTTTCTTCGCAGGTGGACGACTGGAACGGCGATAACTTTGACCATACCGGTCTGGGCTTTATCGGTGGCGCAGGGATTCTGGTCGTGGCGCGTGGCGCGCGTCCTATCGGCAACGCCGATGCACTGCCGCCGGGCTCGCCACGCTGGGGTAAAGAGTGGAAGAAGGCTTATACCCACGCGTTCCAGAACACCACCTTCATTTTCGGCCAGGGCACCAGCTTCTCACACGAAGATTACTATCTTGACCTTGATCCTGAGTACAAGGATGACAACGGCAATCCTCTGCTGCGCGTCACCTTCGACTACAACGATAACGATCGCCGTTCAGCGAAATTTATCGAAGAGAAAAGCGTCGAGATCGGTAAAGCCATGGGCGCGGAAATCGTCATCGGCACCAACTCTGCTTCGGGGGCTTACTCGCCGTATAACTTTGCCAGCGACCACACCATTGGCGGTGCGGTGATGGGCAACGATCCGAAAACGTCGGTGCTCAACCGTTATCAGCAGTGTTGGGATGCGCACAACGTGTTTGTGCTGGGGGCGTCTTCCTTCCCAAACAATGCGGGATACAACCCGACGGGCACCATTGGCGCGCTGAGTCTGTGGACGGCGAAAGCCATTATTGAACAGTACCTGAAAAACCCAGGTCCGTTGGTGAAGGTGTGAGATGAAGAAAACCAAACTCATTGCGGGCGTAGCGGTGATTGCTGCGGCTGTGGCAGCGGGCATGCTGTGGATGAACGGCGATACCTCCGCGGATGATGTCGCCAGCAACAACGTACTCACCAGCCAACCGCCAACGGCGGCAGACAGTGCCGCAATTGAGCGCGGACGTTATGTGGCGATTGCCAGTGACTGCACGGCTTGTCATACCATGCCGGAAAGCAAACTACCGCTGGCCGGGGGCTACTCCATCAGCACGCCGTTTGGCGGTATTTACGCGAGCAACATCACGCCGGATAGCGAAACCGGTATCGGTAGCTGGACAGAGCGTGATTTCTTCCGCGCCGTGCGTCACGGTAAGGGCAAAGAAGGGGAGCACCTTTATCCTGCGATGCCCTACAACGCTTATGTGAAGCTGACGGATCAGGACATGCACGACCTGTGGATGTACCTGCGCTCGGTTAAGCCAATTCACTATCAGGTGCCGGAAACCAACCTGGGCTTCCCGTATAACATTCGTCTGGCGATGATGGGCTGGAACCTGCTGTTTTTCCGCAACGCAGGTTTCCAGCCAGACAGCAGTAAAAGTGCTGAATGGAACCGAGGTGCTTATTTGGTGGAAGGTCCAGAACACTGTGCCGCCTGCCACACGGCTAAGAATCTGATTGGCGGTGACAGCAGTGATTATCTGCAAGGCGGTAATCTGGGTGAATGGCATGCCCCCGACATCACACCGAACCCGCACACCGGTATCGGAAGTTGGTCTGAGCAACAGGTGGAGGATTACCTCAAGCTCGGCAGTAACCATGTGGCGGTCGCTTCAGGCCCGATGGCGGAAGCTGTGACTAACTCCACGCAGCATCTAACCGACGCTGACTTGCGCGCGATTGCGGTGTATCTCAAGCAAGTGCCTGCGTCGACCACGACGTTGCCGCAACCGTTGTCGATGGACAATGCGCAAATGAAGATGGGTGAAAATGTCTATTCAGCCAACTGCACTGCTTGCCATAACAGCGACGGCAAAGGGATTCCCAACCTCGCGGCGAGCCTGGCGAATAACCCTGGCCTGTTAGCGGATGATGCCTCTTCCATCATCACGACGGTGCTGCAGGGGGGACGCGGCGCGGTCACAGCAGGCAACCCAACAAGCGGTGCGATGCCTTCATTTGCCTGGAAGCTTTCGGACGAACAGGTGGCAGCCGTGGCAACCTACCTGCGCAACAGCTGGGGAAATGCGGCAAAACCAGTGACCTCGGATGAGGTGGCAGACAAGCGAGCCCTGCTGCGCCTGCCTTCGCAGATGGCCGCGCATTAATCAGGTCTGAATCACAGGCCGTCCGCAAGGGCGGCCTGAATCATTCCCCCAAAACTCCTCCCCAAAATGAATTCTTAAATTCTGGCAAAATTCACTCGTCGTTCTGTTAAAGCACGAGCGTTTCCCTCCTGTATCGGCGAGGAGTTCATCAGGACTTCTTATGCCATTTATCGTCGCGGCCTTTTTCGTAGGAATGCTTGACTGCAGCCCAGGCCACTTTATGTGACACTTCCTCCCGAGAGCTGTCATCCTGACGGTCCTTTTTGTCCTTATACTCATCCCAGGCACTGTTAAATGCTGCCAGATAAATATCCTGCGCATGAGCAGGGAGGACATGCCTGACGCTGTCTGGTAGGGAATCTCGTGATTTATACGGCATTGTTGGCCTCCTGTGATTTGAGACTTAAGCCTGGTTCACTTGTGACAATTTTCAACGTTTATTTAAGTGAATGAGGTTATATAAAATTCACTTCAGAATATTGCTTAGGATCCAGATTGTTGACGTCACAATCATCATTGTTCGTCACATTGAGAATTTATCAGTTAATTATTTCTATCCTACTCAAGTACAGGTGGTTCAGACAAGTTAGCACCTACATTAATGACACTGCGGACAGAAGGCTTCTGCCTGGGTTATGAATGATTAAATTTAATCGCAAGAAGATACAGATTTGTCCTGGAAAATGCCTTTAGGTTTACAGCATTGAATTTCCTGCCAGGCTGAATGATTAAACGTAAATATGAGGTTAGAAAATGAAGAACTACACGCTGTCAGCCGCAGTCTTATCCGTCATCCTTTGTGGTGTTTGTTCTTTTGGAGCTTACGCTGGAGTATTTGGATAAAGTGATGAGCCAGCGGTGTTATATGCTCACTTGCTGGCCGAAGCAGCTGCAAATTCGTCTGTACATAAACCGAAACGAGGATTTTATTGTTTAACTACCCCTTAGAAAAGATTCCTTAACTTAAACCTCAAGGGGGATAGAACTTACTCGCTTGCCGCCATGTGATTTTAATGCACAGGGCGGCATGGGGTTTAGCGAGAGGGTCTGATCATCGAAACAGAATTTCTCTCACCGTAATATGTCAGAGAGGTCGTTCACCGACCAGAACGGTATGAGGCTGAGTGCGTCTGCCAATGCGTCCGAATACAGCAGCCAGCACGCCCTCAATAATCAATACGAAGAAGGTAAACCAGCTTGCTCTGGCGGTTGCAGCGGCGGCCTTTTCAGCGGCCTCACGGGCTTTCTGCTCAGCCTGCTGTTTCAGTTGCTGAAACTGTGCCACGGCTTTTTGATAACTCTCAACCGTCTGGTTAACGATCTGCTCAGCTTCCTGATCACTCTTACCTGTCCGGGCTTTGATGATGTTTTTGAGAGCATCCCGGTCGGCAGCCTGAAGGGTGTCAGAATGACGATTAATAACCCCACGGATCCAGTTCACGATATCGTTATCCGCATTTTGAGGATTCTGAGCCGTTTGCTTAGCCTGATCTTGTGCGCTATTTGCCTCACTGTTCACATCCTGCTGAAGCTTATCCGGCTGAAGTTCAGGCTTACCCGTCTGACGGAGGGTGGCCTGTAACTCATTCTGGAGCGAATCTAAATTAATATTATTCTCCTGAAGTTTTTCTTTGGCCATGTTCCCGACAGACGGGGCAACGGCCGAAACACCACTGCCGATCGCACTGGCTCCGGCACCCAGGATATTGAATGCACCTCCGATAATCCCTGTTGCCAGTGAAAATGCCAGCCAGAGGGTGATAAGCGTACTGACGCCAAACATCAGTAAACCGTGTAGTGCGCCCTCGCGTTGTGCCAGCCTGCCAGCGACGTAACCGCCGGCAATGATGGCGATAAGCATACTGACACCCGTCCATATCAGCGCACCGGTACCTATATGTTCAAGTGGATTGCGTTCCTGTTGAGGGTCAATGACAGAAGCACCAATCGCAGTGCCGAGTAATCCTAATAAAATATGAACAATAAGCGCGGCGATAACACCCGCAAATACCGCGCTCCATGAGATACGTTTTAGCGGCAGGCCACCATAAGAATCTGTGACGATTGCACCATCATTTACCCAAGGCTCAGCCATGATATTTCTCCGGTAATTTATGATAATTATCCAACATCACGAAACAGACGTTATGATTTAGCGTAGTCACTAAATAAAAAGCTCACCAAATTTATTTTAGGATTAGTCTGCATTAAACGAGACGGTTAATAATCTTGTAAGGCGCATCTAACAAAATCTCGCCAAGGCGGGATACCTAGAGCGTGAATTTCTTTTCCTTGACGACTCTTAACATGAAAATGGAGCTAACCCTTACAAGGCGGCTCATCAAAATGCTGTTTACATTTTTAGTGATGAATTTCGCCTTAGATACAAAGGGTTGTCAAATCCTGCATAAATATCTGATGACTCGTTGTGTTTAGGTGTCTGTTATTTTCCTCTCCTTCAATTTCTTCTGCTTAGCACCAACCGCCTGGCTTGTGTTTTATGCCATGGCGACCAGACTTATTGGGTTAACTGAGCCCCAAACGCTGAGCCTTTTTAACCGCAAGGAGAAACATATGGGTAAGAAAATAGCTGTCCTGATCACCGATGAATTCGAAGACTCAGAGTTCACCTCACCCGCCGATGCCTACGCCAAAGCCGGCCACGAAGTCGTGACCATTGAGATGCAGGCGGGGAAGGTTGTGAAAGGTAAACAGGGTAATGCGGAAGTCAAAATCGACAGGGACATCGATCACGTTACCCCTGCAGAGTTTGATGCCTTACTTTTGCCTGGCGGTCACTCACCTGACTCACTGCGCGGTGATGATCGTTTCGTGAATTTCACCAAAGAGTTTGTTGCCAGTGGCAAACCAGTGTTTGCCATCTGCCATGGACCTCAGTTGCTTATCAGCGCTAATGGTGTACGCGGCCGCAAAATGACCAGTGTAAAAGCCATCGCTATTGATCTGCGTAATGCAGGTGCTGACTTTTATGATAAAGAAGTCGTTGTGGATGACGATAAACTGGTCACCAGCCGCACGCCGGATGATCTACCTGCGTTCAATCGGGAAGCGCTGCGCATTCTCAATGCGGCCTGAGAGACATCTTCATCGTTCTATTTGTCAGGTGGCCGCTTTACAGAGCGGTCACATCCCTTCCGAAGCAGACTGGTTAACACCGGCCAACGTTTGCCAGATAAATCTTTCACAGAGTTTAGCGCTTCAATGCGAATCCAATGCTTTGAATGGTTGGGGAAACCCAACAACTTTTTGCTAACTCTCTTCACGAATTGCATGAATAAAGAGGGATAAAAACGATGAGCATCAAGACCAGCGATTTTTTTGTTCAGCGCCTGAAAGAGTGGGGCGTGACGCGCATTTACGGTTACCCGGGGGACGGAATCAATGGGGTGCTGGGTGCCATACAACGCGCAAATGAAAAGGGCGATGGCATTGAATTTATTCAGGTGCGCCACGAGGAAATGGCGGCCTTTATGGCCGCCGGTCACGCTAAGTTTACCGGCGAGCTGGGTGTCTGCCTGTCCACGGGCGGGCCGGGGGCAACCCACCTTTTAACCGGGCTTTATGATGCCAAAATGGATCATGCTCCTGTACTGGCCATTGCCGGGCAGGCAGAGGTAACGGCGAGAGGCGCAAGCTATCAGCAGGAAATGAACCTCGATCGGGTGTTTGCGGATGTGGCGAATTTTGTACAGGAAGCGGCTGCACCGGCTCAGGTTCGCCATCTCGTCGATCGTGGCGTGCGTATTGCCAAAGCGCAGAACGGCGTTGCCGTGCTAATCATCCCAAAAGATATACAGGATGAAGAGTGGCAGTCACCGCCACATTTGCACGGGTTTACCCATTCAGGCAGTGGCTATCAGCGTCCCAAAATTATCCCCTACGAAACCGATTTGCAGCGCGCAGCCGATGTGCTTAATGCGGGTAGTAAAGTGGCAATCCTGATTGGCTCTGGCGCACGCGGTGCGGCGGTTGAGGTCGTCCAGGCAGCAAATCAACTGGGTGCAGGCGTCGCCAAAGCGTTACTGGGCAAAGATGTGCTCCCCGATGACGCCCCTTTTGTAACCGGCTCGATAGGTCTGCTGGGCACTAAACCTTCCTGGGAGTTGATGCAGAACTGCGACACGCTGCTGATGATTGGCAGCGGTTTTCCCTGGACAGAGTTCCTGCCAAAAGAGGGGCAGGCACGTGCCGTGCAAATCGATATCGACCCGGCCATGCTCGGCTTACGCTATCCCTGTGAGGTGAATCTTCACGGCGATGCTGCTGAAACCCTGCGTGCACTCCTGCCATTGCTGGATCACAAAGAGGACCGCAGCTGGCAGGAAGAAATTGCCGTGCAGGTTCAGGACTGGTGGAAGCAGATGGAAGAGCGAGCGCTGGCACCAGCCAATCCCGTTAATCCCCAGCGAGTGGTGTGGGAGATGTCTCCGCAGCTGCCGGATAACGCTATCGTCACTTCTGACTCCGGATCCTGTGCAAACTGGTTTGCGCGCGATTATCGCGTGAAACAGGGACAACGGGCCACACTGTCAGGCGGGCTGGCCTGCATGGGCGCAGCCGTTCCTTATGCGATCGCGGCCAAATTTGCGCACCCTGAACGTCCGGTTGTTGCGCTGGTGGGGGATGGTGCCATGCAGATGAACAACATGGCAGAGCTGATAACCATCCAGAAATACTGGCAGCAGTGGGCGGATGGCCGTTTGATTGTCTGCGTGTTCAATAATCAGGATCTGAATCAAGTAACCTGGGAGCAGCGCGTCATGGAGGGCAATCCCCGCTTCGAAGCCACGCAGCAACTGCCTGATGTGAAGTATGCTGAGTTTGCTGAATCACTGGGGCTGGTGGGCATTTATGTCGACAACCCGGAACAGCTGGCCAGCGCCTGGCAACGTGCGTTAAGCGCAGATCGCCCCGTATTGCTGGAGGTCAAAACTGACCCGGAAGTGGCTCCGCTCCCACCGCATATCACCTTTAAACAGGCTAAAGCCTTTATGTCATCGATGGCAAAAGGCGATCATGGCACCTCGCAGATACTCAAAGACACGGCTAGCCAGCTGTTTTCTAAAAAAAGGTAACGAAAGGCGGTCCTGAAGGAGGGCCGCATCTTTACAACTCAACGACGAACGCAACATCGGAGGAACAGGTATGACGACAGTCACCGGGACCAATGAACTTGCTCTGATAGACAGATACTGGCGCGCGGCAAATTACCTCTCTGTGGGACAAATCTATCTCATGGAAAATCCGCTTCTGCGGGGACCCCTGAAGCCAGAACATATCAAACCTCGTTTACTGGGGCACTGGGGAACCACGCCGGGCCTGAACTTTATCTATGCTCACCTCAACCGCATTATTCGCCAGCGCGACCGTGATCTCCTTTACGTCTGCGGGCCCGGACATGGTGGCCCCGGCATGGTGGCTAACAGCTGGCTGGAAGGCAGCTATAGCGAAATTTATCCTCACGTCAGTGAAGACGAAGAGGGAATGCAGAGGCTTTTTAAACAGTTTTCTTTCCCGGGCGGGATACCGAGCCACGCTGCCCCTGAAACGCCGGGCTCGATTAATGAAGGAGGCGAACTTGGCTATTCGCTGTCGCATGCGTTTGGCGCGGCCTTCGATAATCCTGAACTGGTGGTGCCCTGTGTCATCGGTGACGGTGAAGCGGAGACGGGTCCACTGGCTGCCAGCTGGCACGGGATTAAATTTCTGAACGCCCAACGAGATGGGGCGGTGCTGCCAATTCTCCATCTCAACGGTTATAAAATCGCAAACCCTACGTTGCTGGGACGCAGCAGTGATGAAGATCTTCAGCAGCTATTTAGTGGCTATGGATATACCCCGCTCTTTGTCAGCGGCCACGAGCCGCTTGCCATGCATCAGCAGATGGCCACCGCGCTGGACACGGCGTTTGACATCATCGCTGATATCCAGCACCAGGCGCGCAGCGGTAATGCAACTGATGCTGTGCCACGCTGGCCCATGATTATTCTGCGCAGCCCGAAAGGATGGACCGGCCCGCGTGAGGTGGATGGCAAAAAAGTGGAGGGATTCTGGCGAGCCCATCAGGTACCTGTTTCCGCTTGCCGTGAGGATGATGGCCATCGCCAGATCCTTGAACAATGGCTGCGCAGCTATCAGCCGCAGGAACTGTTTGAGCCAAGCGGAGCGCTTGCACCTGAATTGCGCGCGCTTGCCCCGAAGGGTAATAAGCGTATGGGTGCAACCCCCTATGCCAACGGGGGAAGGCTGCGCCGTAAACTAATTACGCCAGATATTCACGACTTTGCGCTCGAGACCGGTCAGCCCGGCAGCACACAGGGACAGGCCACCGAACAGTTTGGCCGTTACCTGAGTGCAGTCTTCCAAAAGAATCTTGATAACTTCCGCCTGTTTGGCCCGGATGAAACGGCATCCAACCGTCTGTCACCCGTGTTTGACGTCACCTCCCGCACCTGGATGGAACCCATCAAGGATTATGATGAACAGCTGTCACGTGACGGTCGTGTCATGGAGATCCTCAGTGAGCATCAGTGTCAGGGCTGGCTGGAGGGCTATCTGCTAACAGGGCGTCACGGGCTGTTTAACTGCTATGAAGCCTTTATTCATATCGTCGATTCGATGTTTAACCAGCACGCTAAATGGCTGAAGGTCACCCGCAAGCTGGGCTGGCGACAGCCGATCTCCTCGCTGAACTATCTGTTGTCGTCCCACGTCTGGCGTCAGGATCACAATGGCTACAGCCATCAGGATCCGGGATTTATTGATCATGTCGCGAACAAGAAAGCCGACATAGTGCGCATATACCTGCCACCCGATGCTAATACGCTGCTGTGGGTCGGGGACCACTGCCTGCGAACATGGGACCGGATCAATGTTATTGTTGCAGGTAAACAACCTTCACCCCAGTGGCTGGATATAGAGAGTGCCATTTCTCACTGTCAGGCGGGTATGGGTATATGGAACTGGGCGAGTTGTGAGGGTGAACCTGATGTTGTTATGGCCTGCGCGGGGGACGTGCCTACCATGGAAACCCTGGCGGCAGTCGATTTGCTAAAGGGCTATCTGCCGGAATTGCGTATCAGGGTCGTCAATGTGGTGGATTTACTGGCGTTGCAGACGCAGGAGCAGCATCCGCATGGCAAAGCCGAAGAAGAGTTCGATGCCCTTTTCACCACGGATAAACCCGTCATCTTTGCCTTCCATGGTTATCCAAGTCTGGTGCATCGCCTGACCTATCAGAGAAACAATCACGGTAACTTCCATGTTCATGGCTTCAATGAAGAGGGTACTACCACCACACCATTTGATATGACGGTGCTGAATGAGCTGGATCGCTATCATCTGGCTCAGTCGGCCATTTGGCATGTGCCGGGCTTAGCTGATCGTCATCCGGAACTCCTCGACGACCTGCAGGAGCGAATCGCTGAGCATCATCGTTATGTAAGAGAGCATGGCGAGGATGTGCCTGAAGTGCGCAACTGGGTTTGGGGCGGATGAAGTCGTTTACACGGGGGATTGGGCCAAATGAAAGCGGGTATATTTTTACCCGCTTCACTTTAAAGATATGGCATTTATCACGTCAGGGATTTCAGCGCTTGGCGTTTGAGTCGGGATCCTCACTCAGCGTCAGGAACTGTTCGGTTAACTCCGGCAAATGACTGATCAGCCAGTCAGACATCGCCAGTTCCTGCTCGCATATTTGCTTCAGTACAGGGACGCTTGCCGTGTCGCCGACGCGCTTGGTCGCGCAGATAAGACTGGTGTAGCTCCCCACCTCATATCACTGTCTTTCAGCGATAGATGTCAGTTTGTGATCGGTATTTTTTTCTTCATCCAGCGTCTCTTTCAAAAGCGAGGAGGCTTCTCCAAGCTGAAGCTTGATGGCCAGTGCAATCAGCGTGCCGTACGTCGCGATTTCGTAATGTTCCACTTTCTGGGCGGCTCCAATGAGGCCTGCATCTCTGACGGGACCAGGTTCAGTCGCTTCGATCAATTCCTGCGCTTCTTCAACCAGGCCTTCAAGCGCATGGCATTTCATACGCACTATGCGCACCTCCTCATGTGCTTCCACAAGTTGGTCGAGACGCTCAATCTGACCCTGGGTTTCTTCAAGGTGATGCTGAAAGGCCTCTTTAAGTTTTGGCTCGGATGCAGCACGGATCATTTTTGGCAGGGCGCGGGTGATTTGTTTTTCAGCACTATAAACATCGGACAGGTCATGGATAAATAAATCGAGAAGTGTTTTAACTTTCATAAGGTAAACTCCAGCGAGTTCTTGACGAATTGGAAATTTCCGTCTGAGGTAAAGGGCAAAATATGTTTGAATTGATAAGTCGAAGATTAAAATATTTAATTATTGAAAATGGCTTCTTTGATTCCTAACGATATTATTAGGATTATCACGAACTTTTATGTCTGTTCTGGCCACCTTTCTTACCCGCTGTGGAAGCTCTCTCACGATCATTTTTGAAATTACCACCGCTTGCCTGACCACCTTTCCTTCCAGCTTCAGATGCTCTTTTGGGGTCTTCTGCAAAGTTTCCTGAACCGCCTCTATGTTGAGCCATAATATTTCCTCTACATGAACTGTTATCGTGATGATTAAGTGAAAATATGCATATAGCATTTTAATCGTAATTCACAATCAACTTCATGCAAGCGCGTCGGCACCATTTAAATCATAATCTGGAATATGTGCCATATTTGTTGTGGAGAATTGACAGGTAAAAAGATATAAGCGCAACGATTTAATACTTCAGTTAACTTTGTAACTACTCAGATAATGGCTAAGGCGATCTTATGAAAGCAATTATTTACAACGGCCCATTTAACGTAACGGTAAAAAATGTTCCTGATGCAATAATTGAGCGTCCCGAAGATGCATTAAGCCGGATAACCACCACGAATATATGCGGTTCGGATCTGCATATGTATGAAGGACGTACCAGCTTCGAAGAAGGACGGATTTTTGGCCATGAAAACATGGGCGAGGTCGTTGAAGTTGGCCTGGGAGTCGAGCGTATCAAAGTGGGTGACCGCGTATGTATGCCCTTCAATGTAGGCTGCGGCTTCTGTGAAAACTGTGAAAAAGGCCTGACCGGATTTTGTCTGACAGCTAACCCGGGGAGTGCGGGCGCCGCTTATGGTTTTACTGAAATGGGGCCGTGGGACGGTGGTCAGGCGGAATTGTTGCGGGTTCCTTTTGCCGATTTCAACTGTCTGGTCCTCCCAGAGGATGCGGCGGAGAAAGAAGAAGATTACGTCATGCTTTCAGATATCTTCCCGACCGGCTGGCATGCAACCGAACTGGCGGGGCTGCGTCCGGGAGAAAGCGTCGCCATCTACGGGGCGGGGCCGGTGGGACTGATGGCCGCGCATTCTGCCATCATCAAAGGGGCCTCCCAGGTCTTTGTTATTGATACTCACAGCGATCGTCTGGCCCTTGCTGAGCAATTCGGTGCCACACCGGTTAATGCTGCCGGGGATGAAGCCGTACAGAAAATCCTTGAGCTGACTGACGGCAGGGGTACAGACTGCGGTTGTGAATGTGTTGGTTACCAGTGCTGCAATAAACACGGCCATGAAGACAACAGTGCAACTATGAAAAGCCTGGTCGCCTCCACCAAGGCGACAGGCGGAATAGGCGTGGTGGGGGTCTTCGTGCCCCAGGATCCTGCAGCGGAAAGCGACCTGGCAAAAGAGGGGAAAATGCCGTTTGATTTTGGCAGCTTCTGGTTCAAGGGGCAGTCCATCCGCACTGGTCAGGCAAACGTGAAGGCCTATAACCGGCAGCTCGCACGGCTTATTCACCATGATAAAGCCAACCCTGGCCGGATTATCTCGCATCGTCTGAGCCTCGATGAGGCTCCTGAAGGCTATAAAAATTTTGACAGCCGAGCGCCCGGCTGAACAAAAGTTATTCTTAAACCATAAACCCAGCTCTTTAGGTTTTCGATAAGCCCTTACCTTGTTCAAAAGGTTAAGGGCTTACCGGGTATGCCCGCGGGTATCCACTTCCATTGATGTCCCATCCTGGCGATCCTGCTTCGCTTGATCATCCTCTCATGGCTGCCAGGCTTATCACTCATTAAAAAGGCCTAAAGGAGAATAACGATGTCACGTTTTTTGGAAAAAGTTGTCGTGATCACCGGTGCGGGTTCAGGAATTGGGGCGGCCTCAGCAAAGCGTTTTGCCAGTGAAGGTGCTTCGGTGGTGCTGGTGGGAAGAACCCGTGAAAAACTCGAAACCACGCTTCATGCCCTTCCCAAGGGAGAGCATCTTATCGCGCCTTGTGATGTGTCTGATTCCGTCCAGGTTAAACAGCTGGCGGAACTGGTCGAACAAACCTATGGCAGAGTCAACGTCCTGGTGAACAATGCGGGGAGTGTCGTTCAGGGAAAAATACATGAAGTGGCCGTTGAAGACTGGAAAAAGCTGATGGGGGCTGATCTGGATGGGGTATTTCATTGTGTTCATTACTTCATGCCTTCATTGCTCAAAACCCAAGGGAATGTGGTGAACACGTCTTCGGTTTCAGGACTGGGTGGAGACTGGGGAATGAGCGTTTATAACGCTGCGAAGGGCGGCGTGACCAATTTTACGCGCGCGCTGGCGATGGATTATGGTGCGGACGGTGTTCGCGTGAATGCCATCTGCCCTGGATTTACGCTGACCGATCTTACCGAAGATATGAAGGACAATCATGAACTGTTAAACAAGTTCTATGACCGCATTCCCCTCCAGCGGGCTGGCCAGGCTGAAGATATCGCCAGTGCAATCGCCTTTATTGCCAGCGATGATGCGCGTTATATCACAGGAGTGAACCTGCCCGTAGACGGCGGGCTGACGGCGTCTAATGGCCAACCCAAACAGGCTTAATATCTAAACGGGGAGCAATCAACGTTCCCCTAACAATTCTTCAAAATGCGTATGATTTCGGTTATGCAATGCAAGGACGCTTTCCTGACCACCTTGAAAAAGATATCAGGTACATCTTCAGTGCATACATCCATGTTAGTCCCTGACAGTCTCAACGCTCTTTATCGGTCAAAGTCACATGCAGAGCCGATATATAGCTGGAGTCGACTCAGTTGGGTGCAAATGCATAAAATTTTTATGGTGGTAGGTAGGTTAAAGCGCCAGAAAAAGAAGTTTCCTGAGTGGCTGGACGCTGGTTCAGAATGTTATGAGATATCGAAAAATATGCTGCACTTGGGCTTCAGACCCGCTTTTTGTTCAATGCGAGTGACCAGGTATTGCGTCCGCATTTAGGACATCTAGGTTCTTCATATCCAGGTATCTCTCGAGTAGTGCCGCAGCGGTTACAGGCATATAAACCTGTTTCAGGGATTTGGGTGAAACATTGACGAAGTGCTTCAGGAAGTACAGATAACCCGGCCCGCACTTCTTCGTACGGATAAAAGTAGAGGCTGAGCTGGCCATCGACCTCTACCAGCCCCAGCCGTATCTGACCAAGGTGTTCGGCCCCTTTAAGGCGTAACTCCATCAGAAACTCATCTTCTGAAATGTTCAGCCGGTCCAGATTCTCAGAAACGTACTCTATAAATTATAGCCGGACAGCTTTCAATCAAGGGATTAACTTGAATAGGAGTGAGTGGGAAGTTTCAAACGGGCTTTGGGTTTTAAAATCAAAGGTGAAAAATTAATGAAGGTTTTCTCCTTTAAAGTGATGATTTGGCGATTCGTTTATTCATTATGGCTCACAATATTTTATTTTTATAACGGTTCGCTTCTATACCTTAAACAGTTCATGAAGCATGATAGAAATAAAAAAGTTGCGTCCGCGCTCAATGCAAACTGATTCAAAAAACCTGCCGACCCATTCACACCCCTCTACAACTAATAGGATAAAAACTTACCCCTTGATTGAGTGGCATTGTTTATCTTGGCGTAAAATAAAAATGAGGATAATTAGTTAAGTCTCTTTCATGAGAGACGCAGGACAAGTTAAATGAATGGTTGTTCACTTAAATGACTTAATTCGACATAGAATGTGTGGGAGGAGATAATACAGGGAAGGAAGTGGATTTCATTAATTTGAACAGTTGATGTCGTTACTTAGTTAATACAGTCCGGCACACCGGCCGGACTTTTTTATGACTGTGGCTGACCGATGGGACCCTGGCCCTGAGGACCTCCGGGCACGGATTGCTGGCTTGGTGCGTGAGGACGGCCATCCGGCCCTACTGCAGGACCGGGTTCTTGACAGCCTGCCAGAGTCATCAGACTTGCAACGATAAAAATTCCACCTAAAAAACTCTTCATAACATTCCTTTCCAGAAATCAGGCAACCCAGCGTTGCTTACAAAGCCTGGTCACATCTGTCCACATATGAAAGCGAAGCCGGAAAAGTAAATCCTTTTTACTGCCAATGAGTTCTGATAAAACGCCCTTAAAGCACTTGCTCACTCTCAGAGATTGCAATTACTGTATATATATACAGTTTAGTTTTGGGAGGGCACCGATATGCCCCGTGACTATGAAATCATGATTGCCTTCAGGCAGGCGATAAAACGCGATGCCGCTGGTCGCTACACCGTCAGCACTCTCGACTTTGTGAAAGAACTCGATCGCCTGAACTGGCGCTACTCGCTACGCGCCGCCAACAAATGGATCGAGATGTACACAACAACGTTCAGGGATATTTCGACAAGTGAGGGTGAAGAACGCATGTTTCAGGTCTTTAATCCGAACGGAAGGAATTGAGCAACGTGTGCCACGCTCAATTGGGTACACCCCGTAGCAGGCAATTGATTATGAGTTTTTCAATGGGACTAAATCATGAACAGCGAGACATTAATTTCCCTATCTTTCTGAAATAAATGAAAAATCCAGATCAATATAATTATAAAATTTAAAACCGTGATATATGTCACAAAAAGGCAAATCCAACAATTATGTACAGCTTGTTTTGGTTTTGTACAACTTCAAAAATTTCCCTTTTAAAAGCAATTGAATATAAGCGTAACGGTTAACTCGTTGTTTTAAACAGAAACAAGCGAAGCGGTAAACATGTATTTTAAATGTGGTTTTATCGAAAAATTGAGCCATATTATTTCTCATTGGAACGTTAGCACGCTTAATATTCGACTGATATATAAGGGGGATACATGCCATCAAGAAGAGGTGGGGCCGGTAATTTTGCTGAGGATGCGGACCGCGCGCGTGAAGCCGGGCGTAAAGGAGGAAGTGCAAGCGGGGGAAACTTCAAAAATTGTCCAGATCGCGCTGTTGAAGCCGGTCGCAAGGGCGGACAAATCAGCCGCAGGCGCAAAGCGGCAACTGAGGAAAGTTAATTAGCCAGACAGCCGGCCGGGTTGAGTTATACCGGCCTTGCTTTGAAAAACATAAACAGGAGGAAGTATGATCTTCTCGTCCATCTTTGTATCCATACATTTAGCTGGTCTGGTTGATACTTTCCCGAACATAAGTGGCGGAACATGTTACTGTGCAGATCCTGTTGCCACCCATGGCACACCTCAAAGTACTTGCGTAAATCTCTTTAAAATTCTCTGTGTAGAGGATGACACGGTAAAAGCAACGGATTCACCAGAGGTCAGACACAAAAAGCGTTCAGGTGACCGACCGGTAAGATAAGTTGGTGGATGCCTGATTATTAAGCGGCTCAGATAACAATTCTGTTTAGTAACACCCAAACGTCCTGTCCTTTTACGTCCTTTTAGCGCATGCTTTAATCTCTTCCCCGGTGCTATGCCTGGGCCATTCCCCCTCTGACAAGGGGCAAATATGAAATCTCAAAGGTCAAAAACCTGTTGCGCACCGAATTGCGCGGTGACTGACACTTCTGATCTGATGTCGCTTTCCGACACCTCCATCTTCCCGTACTTCATTCATGAATCATTCACCTATTCGTAGACGAAACATATTGTCTGTTTTTTCTGAGACTGGACGAACATTAATTTCGTTGGGAGTGAACAAATGGAACAGGGTTTTTATTGGGTCCAGAAGGGCGAGACTCAACCTGAAGTCTGGTACTTCGCCGATGGTGAAGGGGGAGGATGGTTCAAGCCAAGCCGAAGTCTGCCCGTTCACCCTGATGATTTTATCGAGCAGGGGTACAATGTCATCAGTGATCGCCTCGAACCCCCGGCAGAATAATGACAACACCTGTACGACATACCTCCACCCTGGCAGAGGGAGTCGTATGGAAACGAGACATTGCCATTTGAAATGCCCGCGCAGGACGGCCTACAAGCGTTAGCGAGAAACGTATCTCTCCTGTCAACGCAACCCGAGTGCTTTAACTTGTTTCAGGTTCTGCTTTCGGCTACATGAAACGAGTTGCAGGTATTTAGGAAAAGTAGATCGAGATGCACCAGATAACATTCAGGGATGGCTACTGTGTGGATGAGTAATCTCTCAAGGTGTTCAATCCCAACGGGTGCTGAGCAATCATCCTGATAACTGTCGGTAGGGACTAGCGGCTCATCGCCAGCAAAAAAAAAGCATGAACCAGACGTGAGTCCGGTTCATGC
Organism: Pantoea sp. EABMAA-21; assembly: GCF_030053335.1. Taxonomy (NCBI): domain Bacteria; kingdom Pseudomonadati; phylum Pseudomonadota; class Gammaproteobacteria; order Enterobacterales; family Erwiniaceae; genus Pantoea; species Pantoea sp. EABMAA-21. The sequence continues at coordinate 60,893 of NZ_JASGBX010000007.1, read as the reverse complement.
AGAGTGCTGACTACTCAGTTTTCTTTTTATTTGCCCGCTCTGATGCGTCGAGTCACCAGGGCGTGGGTCCCCACTGGGTTTGTACCAGAAACACAATCACCAGAACCAGTAAAGTGGTGACGGCCGGTATGATCAGGTATCGCATGTTCAATCTCCTGTCTGTCTGACCACGAGAATTTGAAACGATGAAAAACCCGCCCTTATTCATCACCGACCGTTCAATGACATCGGCGGTTTAGCGATGGATACTTACGTCGTGTAATGGCCTGCAAAGCGCCGGGCTAAGCGCTTTAAAACCCGTTCAGATATTTCGGTAAACCTATCGCCAACACCGCAATGGCCACGATATTCAGTACAACAACGAATCCTGGTGAAACATCCATAAGTCACCTCAGGTAAACGAGCGGTATCAGGCAAAACACGACATCGGGCTGGTGGCCAGTTGGTCATCGCTGAAATCACCGACACTGCCGTGCTGATAATTCACCGACTGAGCACGCAGCATGTATCCCAGCGTTACCGCACAGGCATTTTGCTCATTAAGCGTAGTGCAGGTCTTCACAGACCAAAAGCGTAGCCGTATAGCGAAGTCAGGGGGTTTTTAATAAGGTACGGAAATTGACGGGCAGCCTCACAGCTAAACGCCACTCGAACGAGTAGTTGGTTTTCAACCGCGCGTTTCAGGGGAAAGGTAAGCTAAAAAAAGCCCGCTCAAGGCGGGCAAAAAAGCAGTGGCTAAGGAATGTCTCTCTCGTATGAAACGCATCCTGTGTGCTGTGCTGCCAGTCAACAACTGACCCCCATACCTTAGACCAATAATTACTGTGTGGTAGGATGTGTTAACAAAAGCGATAAAATTCCAGTAATTTCCAGTAAGTTATATTAATTAACGATTTATAAACTAAATTTCAGAGAGTTAACCGAAGCGGCAAGAGAATGCTTCTGATTATTTCTGGTTTATGTCGGCCTAAAAATGCTCAAATCTAAAACGCCTGCGCTTATGGCAACCGGCCCGGTCATACTGAAATGCCATGTCCACCTCAGATTAAATCCCCTTTGCCAACAACGCGTTTGGAAAAAGTCTTCATGCCCGACTTGATCGATTGTACTGCTTACGATTGCTGTTTATATATACAGTATTTGTCAGGGCTATCATCATGGAGTTTTTCAGACCTGCGGAAATCCGCGCCATTCTGGAGTTACCGCTTTTCATTGCCAGAGTTCCGTGTGGCTTTCCGTCTCCGGCTCAGGACTATGTCGAACAGCGGCTGGATCTTAATAATCTGCTGGTCAGTCATCCCAGCTCAACCTACTTCATCCGGGTCAGCGGAGATTCGATGATTGAGGGTGGTATTAATGATGGCGACATGCTGGTGGTGGACAGCTCCGTCACCGCGGAGCATGGGGATATCATCGTGGCCGCGATTTCCGGCGAGTTCACCGTGAAGCAACTGATGACCCGGCCTTTCCTGCACCTAAAACCGATGAACGCCGCGCACGCCATTATCCCGATCCCCGATGCCGATCAGTTTGAAATCTTCGGCGTGGTCCGGCACTCCATTAAGACGATGGGCCGTTAATGTTTGCCCTGGTGGATGTGAACTCTTTTTACGCCAGTTGCGAGACAGTGTTCAGGCCTGATCTGCGTGGTAAGCCGGTATCTGGTCGAGTTAAGAGGGCGATGCTGCATTGTGGATGAACTCCGGCGGCCGGGTAACGATAGCACCGTGCTTCTAAAGGTGGCGGGGAGGCTGGAATGGAGTGACGATGTTTTATCCAAACCGTATCCTGACTGAAGACGGGCTGCTTCTTGAGGATGATTTGCTTGAGGATGTGATCGTTGTGGGGCTGGTGACGCATGAAGTGAGCGCTTTGAACGTGTCGGATTCTTCACCCGTTTGAACTTCATCGGGCAAAAAAAGGCCCGCATCGGCGGGCGAAATTCGTTACATGGGATAATCTCCATATAAGTTATGACGTTAGGTATATTTGAAAGTTCATATTTTCCGACTAACTTTGTACTTAAACCAAACCGGCGTTTTCTTTACTTGATATGAACGACATGAATTCAAATCGCGCAGGAATGATTGGATGTGCCATCGGATCGGCTGTAGTCGAACTGGCCGCAAAAGGAGTACCGCTTAGCAGGGTGAGTATCATCATTGAACTTGAACGCATCGCTGCGGGGTCATCAGACCTGCAGGTAAAGGCGTTTGCATTAGATGCCGCAAAGTTGCTAAGGGCGGGAGGAGATGAAGTTAACGCTTAGCCTTTGGATTTTGAAGATAAAGCATTCCGGCCCCCTGCAGTGACTTTAGCGGGGGCCCTGAACAGCACCTTAAGGTTCGTCGATACGGGAAACTTTGAGATGCGCGCTTTCGCCTTTACCGTAGACTTTCCCGCTTACGCGGACCTTGTCTTCTGCACTGTACGTTTTGCCTTTGAAAGTGCTGGCCGGAGCATCGATGTTGACCGTGCCTGAGCTGTCACGGAACTGATAAGTGTCGCCTTTGATCTTTTTGACGATATAGCCCTCAAGCGTGACATAGCCCCCCTGACGAAAATCTTTGATCAGCGTAACCGGTGTTTCTGCCGTATCTTCCGACCCCTTATACCCGGCATCTTCCTTATTCTGAGGTGGGGGCGACTTTCCGGCTTCATATCCTCCCGTTTCGGCATATGCACCGACGCTCAGAGGTAACATCACTGCAATCCAGGCGACCTTATTCATTTCATTCTCCATTGATGTGTCTTCAGGTGTAAGCCTGGCACAGCGCCTGGGAAGTAAACGGAACGGGTGTGAAATAAATCTAAACCTGAGCGTGGTGCATCTGGTTATAAGAACTCTTATCTCAAAATTTCTGGTAAGGAATGAACACAGGATCGGCGTTTTTGGCGACGATATCCCGCTTAATCCAAGCGGGAGCGTTTTCTCGAAATGACTTACAGCCCCAGATCTGACAGGCCAGGATGATCGTCCGGACGACGGCCCAGCGGCCAGAAATATTTACGGTCGCTCTCTTTAATCGGCATGTCGTTGATGCAGGCGAAACGACGCTCCATCAGGCCATCAGCGCCAAACTCCCAGTTTTCGTTTCCGTAGGAGCGGAACCAATTGCCGGAGTCATCGTGCCATTCGTAAGCGTAGCGGACGGCGATGCGGTTACCGCCAAATGCCCATAGTTCCTTAATCAGGCGGTAATCGTGCTCTTTCTTCCATTTACGGTCGAGGAAGCTCTGCGCTTCTTCACGATTGTTGGCGAACTCGGCGCGGTTACGCCATTTGGTGTCCAGTGAGTAAGCCAGAGCTACTTTTGCAGCATCGCGGCTATTCCAGCCGTCTTCAGCCAGACGGACTTTCTCGATGGCCGTTTCCAATGTGAAAGGCGGGAGCGGTGGACGAACTTGTGAATCAGTCATGGTAAAACTCCTGTAAATTTAGTTTCAGTCTAAAGATCGTTCTCGTGACTTAGGACTCAGTGAAAGACCTGTTCCAGCAAAAACTTCGCTACTTTTGATGCCTTGACCAGAAGGCTCACATCGGTGGCATCAATACCGTTCTGATAGGAGACCTTTCAACAAATTCAGGGATTCCCCTTTGATATCGCGCGGCGTCCTGTCTGTGATTTAAAGGTAGAACGATCGTTCTACCTAGTCAATGATTTTTTCTGAAATGAATGCCGGGAGCAGAGAATATTCGGCATTAAAATCGAAATAAGATATTGTTTTTTATTGGTTTTAAATTAACTGAGATTCGCCCGTTTCAGGTCTGAACAGGGAAGGGTAAGGGAATAAAATGTCGCTTATGAATGCGCCAGGGAAGTGCCCGATATACTCAAACGGCGATAAGAAGAAATACCATCGAGCTGTGGGTTATCCGTAGAAAATTAACTATCCCGTTGCAGAAGATGACTTTGACTGTTGACTGTATGTGCGGCGCGAACGTTCGGGCAGGCGGTGTGGTGACATCGCTGTTGTGTATGATGATGGCTGCGGGTATGCGCACAGATTGAAGGCGAGACCGTTTATCGGTCCCGCCTGTCTGAAGATAAATCGAATTCAAAAACGCATTTAAATCTTCATGCAGGGAAAAGCGTTCGCGAACCTCAGGGCCCGGAGGAGGCTCGTTCCAGCATGAGTTTCGCGATGTCCTGAGCGTTGTCGGCAGCACTCCCGTCGCCCATGACGTATGACATGGTGATCGCGCCTTCCAGCAGGATCAGTAACTGTCGAGCCAAATCCTCCGGATGCTCAACGTTCAGCTGTTCGGTAAGCTCCAGAGCGTAATCCAGCAACTTCTGTTTATGCATCTTGGCTATCTGGCGCACAGGGTCTTCAGGATCGCCAACCTCACCCGCCGTGTTGATAAACGCGCAACCCCGGAATCCGTCGGACTCGAACCAGCTCTTCAGAACAGTGAACATGTTCAGGATACGCTCCTGAGGAGTCTTGCCTTTGTCAGACTCTGTTCTGAACCATTGCATCCACCGTTCGTCGCGCTCTGTTAACGCGGCGGATGCCACGTCTTCCTTGTTCGCGAAATGACGGTAAATACTCTTTCTGGCGACACCAGAGGTCTTGACCAAAAGGTCCATGCCCATAGCGTGGATACCGTTCTGGTAGATGAGCTCTTCGGCGGTTTTAAGGATTTTATCCCGTGTATCAGTTGTTTTTTTGATCATGGGTTAAAAGTAGAATTATCGTTCTACCACGTCAACGCTTTTTATCAAAGAGCCTGTAAAAAAGTCATTAGATTCTTGCGATAGCTGGAAGGACCCAAAGGAAAGGACGTTGATCGGAAGGCTTTGCAGACACCAGTCAGTATGAATGAGGGGGGAGGGAAAAGTCTTTATAGTGAATAGCTATTTCATCCCCTCACCGACAAGAAGGTCAGTTCCCCTCCACTTTTGTAATTAAGTTAATCATCACCAACCTTAATTTTGACTAAGGTGTACAACTTGAATCTCCGTGTACAAATATGTTGGTTAATTCGTGTTTGGTTATTTATTCTGGGATCTAAATTGATCATTAATATATATAGGAAAAGTTCTGGATAAGCGAAGCGGCAAATGACGAACGATTGATTAAGAAATGATCGATTTTTTATTGTTAGCGATGGGAATAACCCTCCTAACGTAGCGAATTTCGCATTTAAGCGAAGCGCTAATGCACGTCAGGAGAGTGTTGTGATAAAGGCTAGCGAACGTAACCCAATGTTGAATTATTGATAGTGTTATTTCCGGCGGCTGATCTTTCCTCCCTTCCGGCCAGCTTCAACGGCGCGGTTCGGATCGTTTTTAAAATTGCCGCCACTTACCTGACCGCCTTTGCGGCCTGCTTCAGCTGCACGCTCCTTGTCCTCGGCGAAGTTCCCTGTGCCCCCACGACGTTGCGTCTTTTTCTCTTCCTCTTCAGGATGCTTGTTAGGGTCCGTCATGCGTTCTCCTCATTATATTTGTACCAACATAAAGCAAAAATAAATGTAGCGTTGTTTTTACCATAATCAAGTCAGGATTAATCTTAAGTTTTATTATTTTGCGGACTGTTTGTTTAAGGATAAGTCGATTTTTGTTTATAAGCGGATGAAACTCACTTGAATGATGATTGTTAGCGCACTTTAGATGTTGAGTAAAGAGTGTTGTGAGGCTAAATATAAGCGAAGCGGCAAAGTGGTGATATTAATCCTCCCTCTCAGTTCTGCGTTGATTGGCTTGCGCAGAAGGGCTTACTTGCTACGTTTAATTAAGATGATTGTCAGTCCGTTAATTAACGCTTCGCTTATTTCCAGATAATTCCATTAGCGACGGCGTTGAGGCGGTTAGCTTGCTAAGCAACTGCATACCATCCCCAAAGGTAGTTCATTAAAAGCACATCAACCAGGAGTGAATGAATGACGAGGGAATTTGTTTATCTGGATTGGCTACGTGATGCACATGCGATGGAGAAGCACGGTGAAACGTTATTAAAACAAGCGATGGAGCGTCTCGACAGTGATTCTTCCATCGGGAGTCACATCGCGCATTATCTTGCGCAATCACGCGCACAGCAGTTGCAGGTGAAAGAGGTTCTGAAATGCCATGACGATAGTTGGTCGGCATTGAAAGAGGCATTAGGCCGCCTGTCTGTGGTGGGGCAGGCAGCAAGCGATATGCTGCGTGTTGAGCAGGACGCACGGATGGCCGTCAGCGTCTATGTCTTTTGTAGTTATAAAGTTGCGACTTACACCACGTTAATTGCCGCCGCCAGACAGGCTGATGACAGTGAAGGCGCGGACATTTTTCAGCGGATCTTGCAACAGGAAGCGCAAATGGCGGCCAAACTGCTTGCGGACTTGCCTGAAGCAGCGAATCAATCGATAGACTCGCTGGCTGAAAGTGAAGCATCAAGCGCGGTGTAGTGTTTTCAGCGGGCAGCTTGCTGGCTGCCCGCAGAGAAAATAGCCAACATTATTAATGATTGCTCGTTAACGGCAATTGCATAAACTGCAGTAAAAAGCCGCTACGTTTATCTAAACGGAGGATCAAGCGCTACAAACTCAGTTTAATAAGTAAAGCGCACTGATCACTCAGGTGACTATTATTGCCAACAATTTAATATAACTGATCAAATTGTTTAATTGCGCAATTCCACAGGAAGTGAATTGTTTTGCACGAGTAAGTTATATTTAAGTAAAAGCATTAAGGTTAGTGAGCATGCTGACGATAACAGCAGGGATGCTGCCGATGAGAACGCGGAGCGTCTCCATTTCTTTGTTTTAATAACACCTGGATTTCATGACTCACTAATAAAATCATTGAGGTTTCTAAATGGACATAGTTCAAGGATTTTCACGTAATATTAAATTACGCAGCAAACTCATTATTTCTTCGCTCATCAATATCGGTATGCTGCTTTTGGTCGCGGTACTGGGTTTAAATTCGCTGTTTATGGCACAAACCGGCGTCAACGGCATGATGAAAGATGATTACCCAACCATTGCGTTGGGCAATCAGTTAATCAATGAGATTAACACTACCATTCAGCGACAGGCTTTGCTGCTCAGCCCAATCAATGCGGAGCGCCGCAGCGCCATCATGAATGAGCTTCAGGGGGCAACCGGGCAAATTACGGAGATTTATCGTCAACTTCATGCACTGTCAACAGATGACGATTCCATTGCTTATCTCAAAATTTTGGATGATAAACGCAAAGCTTATTTAGAAGGCCGTAATGAATTTTTGCAACTCACTAGTCAGGATCCTAATAAAGCGCTGGATTATTATCTGACAGCATTGGCGAGTAAACAAAAGGATTATACGGTTGAAGTGCAGCGTTTTATTGCACTGCAAGAGCAGCAGATGAATGGTTCCTACACACACTTTATGGATTCCTATCACACCACTAAAATTTCAATGGTGGTGATATTTATTGCGGCGGTTATTCTCTCTGCGTTGATTGGCTGGATTATTATCCAATCCATTACTGTGCCATTAAAAAACGTTATTGCGTTTCTTGGCCGTGTTGCTGATGGCGATCTCAGTACGAGCTTCTATGAAAAACGTAAAGACGAAATGGGCCAGTTAATAAACGCCATTCAGCAGATGCAGGATAAAATGTCGACCATTGTCAGTCATATTCGTATCAGCGCAGAGCAAATCTCAGGAGGTGCCAGCGAAATTATGTCGGGTACACATGATTTGGCCGCGCGTACTGAAGAACAAGCCAGTTCGGTTGAACAAACAGCAGCATCGGTTGAAGAATTCACCGCCACCATTAGCAACACGCGCAATAACACCCACTTTGCTGCCGATCTGTCTGAAAAGGCGGAAAGCGCCGTGGGGCAGAACGCCACCATGATGAACAACGTGTCGACCAAAATGGCTGAGATCCATGATTCAGCCGGTCGCATGGCAGACATTATCAATCTGATTGATTCGATTGCTTTCCAGACCAATATCCTGGCGCTCAATGCGGCTGTTGAGGCGGCACGAGCAGGGGAGCACGGTCGCGGTTTTGCGGTAGTCGCGCAGGAAGTGCGCGCGCTGGCGCAAAAAACCGCCACCTCATCGCATGAGATTCGCCATCTGATTGAGGAGTCTTCCACGCGCATCGTTGATGGCCGTGACATGGTAGCGGATGCCAACAAACTGATGTCGGAAATGATGAACAACGTGGTGAACATGAAGGAGGTGCTGTCACAGATTAATCAGGCCAGCACCGAACAGGCCGATGGGATCAGTCAGATCAACACTGCTATCAGCCAAATTGACATCACGACGCAACAAAATGCCTCGCTGGTGGAGCAATCCCTGGCTGCTTCCGCCATGCTCAGCGAGCAAGCGGCAAACATGGTGAACAGCGTCAGCGTGTTTACCCTGCGTCAGAGCGCATAACCAGATGACAGGCGGCGTCAAGGCCGCCATTACTCTAAATTCTTGCTATTTAACACGGGCACCTGATCAAGCAACCATTGAAGCAATAGCTTGATGTTGGGCGCTTCCGGCCGGGTTTTCGGCCACACCAGATAATAACCGTCCCCTGTCGCCACCGGCTGGTTAAATGGCAGCACCAGTAAGCCGTTGTTGATCGCCTCCTGGCTGAGCAGCAAGTCACCAATTGAAACGCCGTGTCCACTGATCGCCGCCATCGTGCCCTGTTCCAGCGTATCGAACAGTTTGCCTTGCCACAGATTGATAGCCGGTGCATCAGCTGCCCCCTGTGACCACCTCAGCCAGTCGCGGCGATCGTGTGAGGGGTGAATCAATTCACAACTTGCCAGTTGCTTTTGTGCCTGTCGTTCCAGTGCGGGGGCGCAAATCGGAATTAACCACTCCTGAAACAGCAAATGGCACTCAGTGTCTGCACCAAAATGACCGTCGCCCAACAAGATGGCGCAGTCAAAAGGTTCACGGGCAAAATCGACGTTGTCGGTGTCCATCCAAACGCTGGTAATCTGCACTTCAGGTGTTGAGTTTTGCTCGCGATAGAGTTGAAGTGCATCCAGCAGCCACCGCATGGTCAGTGTCGATGGGGCCTTGAGACGGAGTTGATGACCATGCTGCGTGAAGGCGGCGCAAGCTTGCTCTAAAGAGGCAAATCCGGCCTGTAATTGTGCCGCTAATACGCTACCGGCAGCGCTGATTTCGACCCTGGGGCCTTTACGGATAAACAGTTGGCAATTGAACCACGCTTCAAGGGTGCGGATGTGGCGGCTAATCGCCCCAGGGGTGACGTTGAGTGCCGCAGCGGCCTGGCTAAAAGACCCTAATTGCGCCGCACTGGCAAAGGCGCGCAACGCATAAAGTGGAGGAAGCGTCATAAGGTAAACTCAATATTGAGTAAAACTCACATTCAACGGCATTTTAAAGCGTTTTTCAATGTGGAAACGAAAAACCATACTGGCCACCTTCTAATACGTTTCAGGTCGTTACCATGAACCTCTCACTGCTGCTGGCGTATATGCTGGCGATTTTATTGCTGTTAATGACGCCAGGCCCGGTGGTGGCGCTGATCACGGGCACGGCCGCGCGACACGGTTATCGCCGCGCTTTTGCCACAGCGGTGGGCACTAACGCGGCATCACTGGTGTTGATTGCGCTGGCTGCACTGATGTTGACGGGATTGGTCTCTCTCGATCCCTTGAGTTTGCAAGTCGCCGGGTTGCTGGGTTCCCTGTTTATTGGCGTGATTGCATGGCGAGGCTTACGTGCTGCGACAAGTGCAACCGCCCACCGGCCTGCAGCACAGGGGGGATTGCTGAAAGGCTTTGTGGTGGGCATCTCTAATCCAAAAGATATTCTGTTTTTTGCCGCGCTGTTTCCACAGTTTATCGCCATCACGCCCGATCTGAGCAGCAGCCTGATCACCCTGGCGCTGGTGTGGATGGCCTTCGATTTTGCGGTGCTGGCGTTTTATATCATCACCGTAAAGCGCTGGCTGCCGGGAGCACATCAGCAGCGCCTGGAGCGGATATCAATGCTGATGTTGTTGCTGATCGCGCTGGCGGGAGCGTTCTACAACCTGAGGCAATTGTTGTTATAGCGTGGTATTGAAGATTTCACCCATAACGCCGATAACGCATAGCGAATGGCTGCATGGAGCAGCAGACTAAAGGGAAAATAATGAAAAAAGCATTGATAGCGTTAGCGGTTTTAACCCTGGCAGGGTGCGCCAGACCTTATGGATCAGCCGATACCATCATCAATCAGCAAATGGTGACACCGGATGCCAGCAAGAAGCAGACACCGGTGACTGTTACGCGCCTCAAGCAGTTTATAGGAAGTGCCAGCGGTGGAACCTGCAAATTCGTGGTGAACGTGGATGGTCAGGATGTCGCGATGTTGCGTCAAAACCAGTTTGTCACTGCTTATCTGGAAAATGGTCTGCACAAGTTGCGCGTCAGTAATGACTGTTCAGTGATGAGTCTGGGGATGCGCAAGTCGCTGGATATTGTGGCTGACGGCACGCCACAGGAGTACGCCACAGAAGTAGGCTTCTGGGGACAGTACCGCATGTGGCGCACTAAATAAGTTACAGGTCGATCACCCGATTGCGTGATTTAATGCGTGAGCAGCACAGCGCGATAAACTGTTCAGCGGCTGGCGCTGGTTTTTTTGTTTCCACCCTCAGGCAATCCTCTTCAAATACCCGCAGATTGAAAGCGTGCACATCTTCTACCTGGACCCGCAGTTCGACGTTGCGGGTATTCATGGTGATGTTCCTGCCATTGGCTCACGAGGGCGATTGAAAGACTTCATTTCTATCAGGACATTGTGAATAATTAGCTCTGTATAAATCCATCCGACAGAATTCAATCAAGTGTTGCAAAAAACAGTACAGGTGATGCATGAGTCCGTTTTCCCGCTTTTCCGTTTACTTTGCAGAAGTGGCTCGCAGCGGCAGCTTACGTAAAGCCGCCGAGAAACTGCACGTCTCCGCGTCCGCCATTAACCGGCAGATCCTGCAGGCGGAAGAGAGCTTTGGTACGCCGCTGTTTGAGCGTTTGCCGGATGGGTTGCGGATGACCACCGCCGGTGAGTTGTTGTACGACGATGTGATGCGCTGGCAGCGCGAGTTTCGCGTTACGTGCCAGCGTTTCGACGATATACAGGGCTTGAAGCGCGGCAACGTCAGCGCGGGTCTGGTGCAATCACTGACTAAGGGACCGGTGGCTGATGCGATTGCGGATATTGCACGTGAACATCAGTGGCTGCGGCTGGAACTTACCGTCGACAACAGCCACGCCATCAGCCAATTGATTCGACAGTCTGCGATTGATTTTGGCTTAATCCTGGATCCGGCGGGTCAGATTGGACTGGATGTGTTGGCGTTTGCTGAACTGGATATGGGTATAGTCATGGCGCCCGATCATCCATTGAGCCAGTGCGATGCGCTATCGCTCAGTCAATTGAGCCAGGAGCGGCATATCATTCCTGGTGATTCGCTGGTGGTCCATGAACGGGTCGATGCGCTATACCGCAAGCAGGGCATGGCGCCGGATAACATTATTGCCTGTAACGATATTCGCCTGATACGCAGTTTGGTTGCTCAGGGCACTGGCGTATGCGTGCTGAGTTTGCTGGATGTGATGACTGAAGTGCAGGAGCAGCAACTGTGCTTTGTGCCGCTGAAAAACAGCGTGATGCGTCCGCTGACGTTGGCACTTTGTACTGCGCCATCCCGACAGTTATCGCGGGCGGCGCAGAGGGTGATTCAGCGCATCACACAGGTTATCGATGAGATGGCGCGTTAAGCGTCCGATGCCTGTTTCGGAAATTTATTGCGCAGTTTCTGCAGTTTTGCCGGGATATTCATCATACAGAAGGCGTTTTCTTGTCCTTCTTTCTCCCAGAAGTTTTGATGATAGTCTTCGGCTGCGTACCACTCGGCTAACGGTTCCAGCTTTGTCACCAGCGGCTTGCTGAGTTCGGCAGCGGCACGCGCTATCCCTTGTTCAGCGGCAATGCGTTGTGCATCGCTGGTCGGAAACAGTGCGGAGCGATAACGTGAACGCACCACGCCGTCTTTGATGTTTTCCTACGTGGCATCATGTGTCGCGAAGTGGATGTCGAGCAAATCGTCGTAACTGACGAGATCGGGATCGAACTCGATTTTCACCGCCTCGGCGTGACCGGTGGTGTCGCTGTAAACTTGATCGTAAGTGGGTGACGAGACATGGCCGCCGATATAACCACTTTCCACGCTCAATACACCATGGATGGATTGGAAAATCGCTTCAGTACACCAAAAGCAGCCGCCGGCAAAAATGGCTTGTTCACGCATCAGTCTAAGTTCCGGATAAAAAAAGTGACGTTACCTTACACGGCGGTGAAAAGTAACGCCACTGCATTGGCGCATCCTGAATGCCTGTCAGCGCGCTAAGCCGCACTCAGCCTTCTATTGCTGCGTAATCGCCTGTGCCTTCAGGCCATGGCGTAAGCAAATCGAAGCCGGTCTCGGTCACAGCAAGAGTGTGTTCCCACTGCGCCGACAGCGAGCGATCTTTTGTCACCACCGTCCAGCCATCAGATAAAACACTGGTGCCTGCTTTGCCGGCATTGATCATTGGCTCGATGGTAAAGATCATGCCTGCCTGCAGCTCAATCCCTGTGCCCGGCGTACCGTAGTGCAGAATCTGAGGCTCGTCGTGATAAATCTCACCAACACCGTGACCGCAATATTCACGCACCACTGAAAATCCGGCTTTCTCCGCCACCTGTTGGATCGCGGCGCCGATATCACCCAATGTCGCACCGGGTTTGACGACTTTAATGCCCGCCACCATCGATTCGTAGGTGATATCGACCAGACGTTTAGCGCGCACCGATGGCTCACCCACGTAATACATGCGGCTGGTATCCCCGTACCAGCCATCTTTGATGATGCCGACGTCGATGTTGACGATATCGCCATTCTTGAGCTTCTTCTCACCTGGAATGCCATGGCACACCACGTGATTTACCGAGGTACAGGTGGTGCGTGTATAGCCGTGATAACCAATATTCGCGGGAACAACCTTCAGTTCATTGACAATATAGTCATGGCAAATGGCGTCCAGTTCATCTGTGGTCACGCCGGGTTTGACGTAAGGGGTGATGATTTCCAGCACTTTTGCCGCGGCGTGTCCGGCAGCGCGTGCCAGTTCGATTTCTTCAGCGGAATGTAGTTTGATGGTCATTGCGCGATTCCCTGCGAGGTTAATGTAGGCTGGTCAAGCAGCTGCGCTAAATCTGCGCCGCCGTCACGTTCGACACGCATCAACAGGCGCGTCAGTTCCTGGAGGTTGAGGTCAGGATAAAGCTCAGCCAGCATGCCAATCTTCATCCAGTGTTCTGCCTGCGCATTGATGGAACGGCTTAACGCCGTGCTCGCGATACGCAGATTCTCATGCATCAGATCAGAAATTTTTACGATACCCATTATGCGATCCGTATATGAAACGTAGTCGTTTTGCATATAGATTACGCTGTGTCCGGATAAGATGGAAGGGGAAATGTTGGGAAGTTTGCCGTGACCCTGTACAGCATCTCCACCTCTTAGCCGTTTAAGCCTGCTACAGCGTGACAGGGTGGCGTGATGTGTTGAGGAAAAGATAGACTAAAGAAAAAATACCCTGCGAAGCGGCTTAATAATCGTTGCAGAGTAATATTTCTGGATTTCCCCAGAGCAGGGTGTTGAAAGTTCGGCATTTGAAAGCTCAGCTAAAATAAAATAATCCCTCGATTGAGAGATGAAGCTAATAAGCGAAACGCATCATCAAGAGAAAACCTGGACCGACTTAGCGATATGACAGGAATATATATGCCGTGATGCATCGCTTATTTGATTGTTTTCTGTGCTTGTTGAATTACGGACAACAGACTGAATTTTATGCGGTAATCATTAAATCCTATTAATGTGTGCGCTATTGATAAGATCTCTGGGCAGCCGTAATCCTTGTTATTAATTTACGCTTCGCTTGAATGGGGTGAAGGATCCCTTTACTCAGTTTTCATGTAAGCTTTTTGTAAAGATATTTCAGCATGACAAACCGTGATGGCGGGCATAATATGGTGATATTCACCGGTTAATAATGAGCAAAATAGACGCAAAATGGCGGATATTCTCCTTAATAATAATGAAGTTATTCTTTTGAGTTCAGCATTGCTATCCGTGCCAATGGAATGGGCGAGTGCAAATGAGCATAACTAACGAATTGAAGCCAGGCTGCATCACGCTCCAGGCACTTCGAAATCCGGATATCTGCCGTGACGATGTACTGAGCAAATTCACTGATTTGGTCAGTAAAACGCTGGATGTTCCCAGCAGTTTCATCTCTGTCCTTGACGATGATTTCCAATACATCAAAGCTGCGCACAACTTTAACGTCGGTGAAACGTTGCGTGCCGATTCATTGTGTCAGTACGTGGTCGAGGGGGATCAACCGCTGGTGGTGCCCGATACCCAACTGGACGCCTGTTTTTCCGTCAATCCTTTTGTTATAGGTGAACCTTTTGTTCGCTTTTATGCGGGCGTGCCACTAAAGAGCCAGGAAGGGCTGGTCTTAGGCACGCTGTGCGTGGTGGATAGCAAACCACATACCTTTAGCGCTGAAAAGCTGGCGACGATGACGTTGCTATCACAGCTGGTAATTTCCTTTCTTGAAGCCTGGCATTCTGTCGGTTTTACCGATTTGGTTACAGGATTGCCTAACCGACAGCAACTGATTAGAGACCTGCAAGCCTTGCGTAATGCGGGTGATAACACGCGGTATCGACTGGTGTTGATCGACTGCATCGATATGCCGCGAGCCTATGAGCTGGCGCGTTCGTTGGGCATGGCACCTGTCGAAGGGCTCCTCAAAGATATGGCAACGTTACTGCCGCTACGTCTGCGTCCCGGCAAAAATGAACTGCTCTATACCGTGGCAACCGGGCGGTTTGCGCTATTAACTCAACAAGAAAGTCCATTGTGCGCCGAGTGGGTTGCGCGAAGCATGGAAGGCGTACGCGCCGAGATTGGCGAAGGTTTATCGGTCGATTTAGCGACACATACCGGTGAAACCCTCTTTTCGCCGTCAGAAATTTCCGCTCAGGAAGCGCTGCGTCGAGCCGTTAGTGCCTTGCATGAAGCCATTTGTCGCGGGATCCCGTGTATGAACTTCAGTGAGGAAAACGATGAGCGGCGTACGGATGACTTTACTCTCGTCAACGACCTGGCCACTGCTGTACGGCACAATCATGGCTTGTATCTGGTGTTCCAGCCGAAAATCTGTCTGAGCAGCGGTTTACCGATTGGGCTCGAAGCGCTGATCCGATGGCGCCATCCCACCCGAGGTGAACTTTCTCCTTCAGTTTTCATCCCGCTCGCGGAACAAACCACGTTGCTGCAAGAGATCACCGAATGGGTCATTGATAAAACCATTGAGCGATTGAAACGGCTCAACGGGCAAGGTATCCAGTTGCCTGTCACGGTGAACGTTAGCGTGCGCGACTTTAGCCAGGAAAGTTTTGCTGACAGGCTCGAGAATAAGATGATCAAGGCACGTCTGCCGACGAATCTGCTCGGCATTGAGTGCCTGGAAACTGAGCGCATCATCGAAAGCGCGGCGGCCATTAAGGGACTGGAAATGTTGAAACTGCGCGGTTTTGGTATTGCGCTGGATGATTTCGGCACCGGTTACAGCAATATCAGTTATCTGCGAAAAATGCCTCTGGATGTGGTCAAACTCGACCGTTCGATTGTCGGCGGACTTGCCACAGATACCGCGTCACGCATCATCACCCGCAGCATTATCGCTATGCTCAAAGAACTGGATTATGTGGTGTTAGCGGAAGGCGTGGAAAATATTGAGACGCTCGAAGCGTTAAAAGAGTTCGGTTGCGATCAGGCGCAGGGGTTCTTTCATTCCCGCCCATTACCTGAAAGCGAACTGGATAATTGGTTACGCTGGAAGTTAGGGTGATGCGTCTGTCCTGACTTCATCGGTTCCTGCCTCACCCATTGCCAGAGCACTGGCGCTGGCGGGATCAAATAGTGACAGACTCTCGATTTGTTCCACCATAATCACTTTACGAAACGCTAAAGCTGTTTTGGGTTTCGACATGAAATCAATCCGGTGCTGATGATACCAACGGCTGTAATTGTGCTCAACGGCGAGATTTAGCGTACGTGAATCGCGATAACCGCTGAGCATCGGTATTAATACAATATTAGCCGTGCTGGCATATTCGAAGGTGGCGGCATGAATCATGCCGATGTAGATGCGTCGGGATTTTAGCGTTATCCAGGCTAACTCACCTTCTTCCATACACTGCAACAAAATCTGTTCAATACCGTTCGAACGTGACAATCGCTGATAGAGGTCGCGGCGGCTGCTGGCGGTTAATCGCGCGCTGCCAGCCCAGTTTGAGCGATACACACAAAACAGCACGGCAAAGGCGAGCATAATCACGACCGGTGCCTGAATACCCAGGAAGCTCCAGGTCATAAAATCCACATGCCAACGAGCATGCACCAGGCGGGTAAGTGCAAAAGTATTATTGATCGCGGAAGCGGCGAGTAATATCAGCCAGACAATCCCGGTGGCAAACACGCCCTGTAAGACAAAAATACAACCATAAAGGGCAATTAAAAAGTAAACATCCCAGCCAAAGGAACGCTTTATTTTTAAGCGACTCGACATGTCCCGGCTGGTGTACCAATAGCCACACACCATCAGCACCATAAATATTGCCGTTCCCATTTAGATATCCTTCAAGGTTTTGACATGATGGGCAAAATCGCGCTGAACTTTGGGACTTAACGGATTAACCGAAGCGTTGCCGTCTTCATCAATAATGATCCTGTCACCCTCCTGAATGGATTCTTTCATATCTTGCTGGCTCATCACTTGTAGCAATGACTCAGGGCTCTTGAAGAGGGCGATAACAAAGTGAAACATGTTATTTTCCAATTAATTTGGGTAGTGAGAGTATGGCACACTATCCGATGTGAATTTGGGTTAGTGACTTGAATAAGAGGCGTGTTTTCGAAATTACGGATTAATCTGTCTAAAAAGCTGAAGTAAGCGAAACCGTAGGTGAACGGAAAAATTTACCAGTTTTAATAATGAATGGCTTAGGGGTTCAGTATTCATTTCCTGTCGTTAAAATTAGACTACAATAAGAAAGACATTAAATATGAGGTTAATTATGAAAGAACATCATACGAATGAACAACGTAATAAAGAAGGGGATGTGCATAAGGGACTTCCCGAAGTCGCCCCCAATGTCGGCAATGCGTATGAAGAGGATGACCATCCAGCAAAAGACAACCCTAAAGATCATGGAGAGATTCCGCGCACGCGCGATGATAGTAAAGATCACAAGCAGGATCCTTATCAGGATAAATAGCCTCGCTGACAATTAATCGCACCCGACATTTAAAAAACATCTCTCTAATTATAGAGTGTGTTAATCAATTGAAATTTTTGATTAATTACCCTGTAATTTCGAAATAAACGAAGCATGTAGTTTATAAAGTAAGATTTTCTAGTGGTTAAAATATTTTATAAAATATCCTACGCTTGATTCACAAAATCGCGTATTTTCTACACCGTATCAATCATCACCCCACTAAACTACTTATACCCAATCAGGGTGAATGGAGGTATATATGTCAGAACGTCCAGATCCAGATGATGTTAAGCCGCTGCCTGGCGACGATTTACCCTTACCCGATGAAGAGGGTGATGAGACTGACGATCGTGATCTACCTGATGATCAAAAACCGATGATCTGATTCTCAATTCAGAGCCGCGTAAGCGGCTCTTTTGCGTAATTTGCAAGGGTATTATTGCGGTACAGCATTTCAATCATTGGATGATGCATCATCTTTGATGTATTGCCGTATCGCTTCATGCATGGCTCGGTTACGGTCAACTTCCAGTCCGCGCTCTTCATACTCTTTAGCCATGTTAATAATGACTTCATCATATTTCCCTTTGAAGGTGATGTTATTCACCGCGACCTGTTTAATCATCAGTTCACGTAACACCTCAGTTTCGATTTTTAAACGCTGAACCGTTTCTTCAAGTTCCTTTATTCTCTCTTCGGTGGACATTATCACTCCCTATTAAGTTATGTAGATTAAGCAAGCCACATTATTGAAAAGAATATGGCATTGAAAAGCCTATAACTCAAGCCTCACCATTCGCATCATATTAAGCGAGCCGTAAAGCACAGATAGGAGAGCGATAACCTAACATTTGGTTTATATTGACGGCGCAAATTAACGAGCCGCAATGATTGATGCGGATGAATAACGCGGCAGCGCTGGAACCCTCTTATGATGAACATCTTCGCCCTGATACTGGCCATTGCTGTGGTTTTTAGCGGCCTGAGTTGGACATACAGGCTTTGGGCTTTGACGCGCATCACCGTTGAGAAAAACCAGGCAGAATCTTCGCTCATACAGCAGGGTAAAACTCAGCGCCTCCCGAGTTGGCTGGATACGCCCGCATCGCTCTTTCCGTTACTGGTCATCGTGTTACTGGTTCGGGCCTTTGGCTGGGAGCCTTTTCGCATTCCTTCTGGATCCATGATGCCAACTCTACTCACCGGCGACTGGGTGCTGGCAGATAAATATTCATACGGGCTGCGAAATCCATTCAATCAGAAAACGTTGCTTGCCACCGGACACCCTAAACGTGGTGATATTGCGATATTTACGTTTCCTCAGGACGAAACGCAGTTGTTCATTAAAAGAGTGATCGGTTTGCCCGGTGACAAAGTCATATTCAATCCAGCCTCACAACAGCTCACTGTTTTCCCTTTTTGCCAGGACCATCAATCTTGTGCACCAGCGCTAGCCATTCATTACAGTGCGCTCAAAGCGGGCGAGTTCGTCGAGACTGCCGGAATGCATCCGGGCTTTTATGCCAGACCGATTGGCGACGAAAAGCCTGATGAACAGCGTTTATTGATGGGCACTGAAACGCTAGCGGGGGTGACGCATCGCCTTTTGCAGAAGCCTGAATTGACTGTTTCAGCATCGGCGTTTTTCCATCAACCAGGTCAGCAGACTGGAGAGTGGGTGGTGCCGGCGGATAGCTATTTTATGATGGGGGATAATCGTAACAACAGCTATGACAGCCGCTATTGGGGTTTTGTCCCTGAGCGTAATCTGGTAGGCAAAGCGGTGGCGATTGGATTTAGTATGGAAAAACAGGAAGGGCAGTGGCCGACAGGGCTGAGGCCATGTCGCATCGGGCGGATCAATTAAGAGAAGATGCCAGTCCCTGGCAGAACAAATCCTAAAGCGCTTTACTCAGACTTTGTTGGAGGACGGCGACTTATCTTGCCTCCTTTCCGACCCGCTTCAACGGCGCGTTCAGGATCGTTTCTGAAGTTGCCTCCACTGGCTTTGCCTCCCGCTTTACCAGCTTCTCTTGCGCGTGCCGGATCGTTAGCAAAATTCCCTGCACCGCCTCTGTAGCTCTGTTGTTTCATAGGAAGACCTCATATCAATGTTCCGTGAGAGATAAGGACTAGCTAGTCACTCCATAATTTTAGTGCGCGATTGCGGCTTCGCCAGCACGGGATAATTAATATTTTGTAGTCTTTATCGCACAAAAAAAGAAATGTTGTCCGATTTAAAATAGCCACTAATCACGATTAAATGGTTTTTTAATTGTTTAAGTAATAAACATGAAAATATTAAATGTTGAAGCCAATTTATGGGCCGCACTTGGCTTAGAAAAGCTATTAATATCTGCAGGTTATCAATTCTTATCCTGCTCATCTTTAAGTGATGCAAAAAAAATATTAATCGATCAATCTATCGAAGTAATGATTATTGAGTTAAAAACCGAAGCGGATGATATTGAATCTTCCTATGCGTTTTTACGCCTGTTGCAGGCACTTTATCCTAGTATCCGCGTGTTGGTACTGACCGACATTAATGATGCTGCGCTCCTTAATTTTCTTGCCCATGAATTTCACTCGGTTTTATTTCTGACAAAAAAATCCTCATTAGCCAGCATTGTTCAAAACGTCAATACACTTGCTGAGAAGAGACCGCATACATCAACACGCAGCCGTGTTCCTTCGCTCTCGCTGCAAGAATTTCACATGCTGAAATGGCTTGCCCGATACAGCAGTCAGCAGGACATAGCCTTGCGTGTCAGACTGAATAACAAAACCATCAGTCACTATAAGCGATCGATTTACGCGAAACTGAATTGTGAGAATAATGTTCAGTTTCATCATCGGCTTACGCAATACGGGTTTAATCGAACCCATGTCGATTAATACCTACACTGACTGGATCCCTCGCTCATAACTCCCTGTTATGCCCGGTTAGTAAAGGGTGTCTTTTGCCTGAGGCTTGAGAATTCCGGCCCGCAGGAGGAAGATATTCCCCTTTGCCAGGGTCGGGAATAGCCATGCTGATCACCTCCGAAAACACGCGCACTTTTAATACGGATACCCGACTCGCCTGCACGCTGGCGGCTGTGGCGGGCGCGCTGAATACGGCTGCATTTGAAACCGTCGGTTTTTTCTCTGCCAACATGACGGGCAACGTCTCGTCACTTTCCGATCATCTGGCGAAAGCAAATCTGCATGTCGGATTGTTCTTCCTGCTCATCGTGCTGCTCTTTATAGCGGGTTCTTCTGTCTCGACCCTGATTATCAACTCCGGACGCAGGCGACAAATTCGCGGGATTTATGCCATCAACATCCTGCTGGAAGGCGTGGCATTATTCGCGCTGGGCGTCATTGAGAGTTGGTTCAGCTTTAGTGAATCGGGCGTATTGCTGGTGCTCAGTTTGAGTTTTTTGATGGGATTACAAAACGCCGTGGTGACCCGGATTTCCAACGCACGCGTGCGCACCACCCATGTCTCCGGTACCGCTACCGACATTGGCATTGAGTTGGCCATGTTGTTTGATGTGCTACGCCGTAAAGAATCCCCGAAAGATGCGCCGCTCTATATCGAGCGTTTAAAACTGCACTTCTTCACGGTGATGGCATTCCTGTTCGGCGGCGTGCTGGGTATTCTGCTGCTGAACGCGCTGAGCTATAAACTGTTAATTTTGATTGGTGTGATGCTATCTGCCCTCGCTTTGTCAGCATTACAACGTGCCGGGCATGCGCTGCACTCCTGAACAATAATTGATGCGCTTCACATATTTCAGCGCGATTTTTGAAAACTGCTTGCTACTTTTTGGCAATGCTCAGCAAGATAACCGTCATTAAGGATTGTTACTGTTCGGCAGGCAAAACCTGAGGCGCGCCCTTTCTCGATAGCAGAGGGCGCGCCTCAGGTTTTTTTTTGCGCGAAATTCGAGGCGTTTTGCAGGAGAAAGGAAGATGCAATATCAGGAACTGGCAGATGACATTGTGGCTGGCGTGGGGGGAAAAGACAACATTATCAGCGTGATGCACTGCGCAACGCGCCTGCGCTTCAAATTAAAAGAGAGCCAAAAAGCGCATACCGCCGAGTTGAAAAATAATCCTGGCGTGATCATGGTGGTGGAGAGCGGGGGACAGTATCAGGTGGTGATCGGCAACCAGGTTGCGGAGGTCTACCGCGCGTTAACGGCACGCTATGCCCTCGACCATGCCGATAACGTGGAGGACACTACGCCACAAAACCTGTTTGCCCGTTTTATCGATCTGGTTTCCGGCATTTTTACACCCTTTATTGGTGTGATGATTGCGACAGGCATCATCAAGGGACTGCTGGCGTTGGCACTGGTGCTCGGTGTGATGGACGCGAGCAGCGGCAGCTACAAAGTGCTGTTTGTTGCCAGTGATGGACTCTTTTACTTCTTGCCGATTCTGCTCGGCTACAGCGCCGGGAAAAAATTTGGCGGTAACCCCTTTGTCAGCATGGCGATTGCCGCAGCGCTGGTGCATCCGTTGATACTTGAAGCGATGCAACAGCAGCAGGCAGGAAAGCCACTGACCTTTGTCGGTATCCCGCTGGAAATGCTCAATTACAGCTCCTCGGTGATCCCAATTATCTTTGCTGCGTGGGTCTCAAGCCTGATTGAGCGTTGGGTACATCCGCGTTCACCCGGTGCGGTGCGTAACTTCACTACGCCGCTGGTGTGCTTGCTAATCACCGTGCCGCTCACTTTTCTGGCGATTGGCCCGGCAGCCACCTGGCTCAGCCGCTTGCTGGCGGAGGGCTATCTGTGGATTTACAGCCTCAGCCCCATGGTTGCAGGAGCGGTGATGGGCGCGATCTGGCAAATCTGTGTGATATTCGGTCTGCACTGGGGTCTGGTGCCGATCATGCTCAATAATCTGGCCAACTTCGGTCACGACACCCTACTGCCATTACTGATGCCGGCGGTATTAGGACAGGCGGGCGCGACATTGGGGATCTTCCTGCGCACGCGTGATATCAAACTCAAAGCGATGGCGGGATCGGCATTAACTGCCAGCATTTTTGGTATCACTGAGCCCGCAGTGTATGGCGTTACGCTGCCGCGTCGTCGTCCGTTTATCTTCGGCTGTATCGGTGGCGCGCTGGGTGCCGCCATTCTGGGCTTCTGGCACACCACCATTTACTCCTTTGGCTTCCCCAGTATTTTCACGTTTATTCAGGTCGTGCCCAGCACGGGTATTGATGCCAGCGTGCTGGCGTCCTTTGCCGGTGCAGCGGTCGCGCTAGTTTTCGCCTGTGCCATGACCTATGTGTTTGGTTTACGAGAGTCTGCGGCACAACCTGTTGTGGCTGAACCCGTCGCCGATCCCGCGCCTGCGACATTAACGCGCCGTGAAAGCGTGGTGAGCCCGATTGCGGGTGACGTATTGCCGCTGGAGAAAGTCAAAGATGAAACTTTCGCCAGCGGTTTACTCGGCAAGGGCGCGGCTATTCTGCCGCACGTGGGCCGCGTAGTATCGCCGGTCAATGGCGTAGTTTCCTCCATGTTCCGCACCGGACATGCGATTGGCCTGACGTCAGATCAAGGCGCGGAAGTGCTGATCCATGTTGGACTCGATACCGTCAAACTCGACGGGCAATATTTCCGTCCTCAGGTACAAAACGATCAGCCAGTGAAAGTGGGCGATGTGCTATTGGAGTTTGATATTGAGGCGATCAAACACGCTGGATTCGACCTCACCACACCGGTGCTGGTGAGCAACAGCGATGAATTTATTGATGTATTAACCCTGAACAACAGCGCAGTGAGTGAAGGCTCGCCGCTGCTGGCCGTGCTGAAATAACCAAGGAGCAAGTAAATGACTACACGTTTCCCGGATGCATTTTTATGGGGTGGCGCCGTTGCCGCCAATCAGGTGGAAGGTGCCTGGCAGGAGGGCGGTAAAGGGCTATCGACCTCGGATCTGCAACCCAAAGGTATTTTTGGCGCGCGCGTTGAACGCAGCGGCAATGATTTTGGCATCAAAGACACGGCGATTGATTTCTATCATCGCTTCCCGGAAGACATCAAGCTGTTCGCAGAGATGGGCTTTACCGTTCTGCGTACCTCGATTGCCTGGACGCGTATTTTCCCGCAGGGCGATGAAGCTCAGCCAAACGAGGAGGGATTGGCCTTTTACGATCTTTTGTTTGATGAGATGGCAAAGTACAACATCACTCCGCTAGTGACGTTGTCACATTACGAAATGCCATACGGTTTGATCAAAAAATACGGCGGCTGGGGCAATCGCATCACTATTGATTGTTTTGAACGCTATGCGCGCGCGGTATTCACTCGCTTCAAGCATAAAGTGAAGCTGTGGCTGACGTTCAATGAAATCAACATGTCATTGCATGCGCCCTTTACTGGCGTTGGATTACCGGAGGAGAGCGATCAACAGGCGATCTATCAGGCAATTCATCATCAGCTGGTGGCGAGCGGCCGCGCCGTACAAGCCTGCCATGAGATTGTTAAGGACGGTAAGATCGGCAACATGCTGCTGGGTGCGTTGCTCTATCCGCTCAGCTGCCGTCCGGCCGATGTGTTGGAAACGCTGCAACAGAATCGCGAGTGGTTATTCTTTGGTGATGTACAGGTGCGCGGTGCCTATCCGGCTTACATGAAACGCTTCTTCGCCGATCGCGGAATCACCGTCAGCATCACGGATGAGGACAAACGCGACCTGCGCAACACTGTGGATTACATCTCCTTCAGTTATTACATGACCGGTTGCGTCACCACCAATGAAGAAGAGAACCAGAAAGCGCAGGGCAATATCTTGTCGATGGTGCCGAATCCGCATCTCGCCAGCTCAGAGTGGGGATGGCAGATAGATCCGGAAGGTCTGCGTATTCTGCTTAACATCTTGTACGACCGTTATCAGAAGCCGCTATTTATTGTGGAAAATGGCCTGGGTGCCAAAGATGTGGTTGAGGCCGATGGCAGCATCAATGACGATTACCGCATCCAGTATCTCAATGATCACTTAGTGCAGGTGCGGGAAGCGATTGAGGATGGTGTGGAAGTGATGGGCTACACCTGCTGGGGACCGATTGACCTGGTCAGCGCCTCTAAAGCCGAGTTCTCGAAGCGTTACGGTTTCATCCACGTTGATCGTGATGATGCGGGCAACGGCACGCTGGAACGCTCGCGTAAAAAGAGCTTCTTCTGGTATCAGGATGTGATCCGTAGCCACGGCGCGGCATTGAAATAAACCCGCTAACGGGCGCGCTGGCGCCCGTTTTTACGCCTCGTCGGCATCTTCCTGCAACGCTAATGTCTCTTTGCGAACTCGCTCAATATGGATGGTGAGAAACATGCGCTCTTCCGCCGAGAGGGCATAGAGATATTTTTGCTGGATGTGGCTGTCGATCTTCACCGCGCATTGATAAGCAATCGGATATTTGTCGCGCACCACATCATGCAATGACTCATCTTCGCTGCACACGCCGCGTTTTCCCAGCATGCGCTGGGCAAAAAACTTCAAATGGTTAACGAAGCGGTTATAGCTCAGGCTGTCGGTGCGGTAATCCAGCTGCAACCGATACTTCACGATATGCAAAATCTCCTGCATAAATTGCGTCACGTGAGAGACATCGGCAAAGTTGCTGCCCAGTTGCGCGTTGACTAAGTGCAGGGCGATAAAGCCTGCTTCATCGTCAGGCAACGCCACCCCGAGGCGTTTGTTGATCAGGGCCAGTGCTTCCATGCCAATCGCGAACTCTTTGGGGTAGAGCGTTTTGATCTCCCACTTCAATACATTACGAATCGGAATGCCTTGCTGATGGCGTTCAATCGCGAAATGGCAGTGATCGCACAGCGCAATCGAGAGGCTCTCATGCAGCGGCTGACCCAACTGTTGACGTGCGCTGGCGATGATTAACTCGCTGGTGGTGATGACTTCCAGTGGGATATCAGAAAGCAACTCGCTGAGCCTTCCTGTCAGGGTGTCACTCTGCAGTGCGAAGACTTTTTCAATCTGCTGCGCATCCAGCGCATCACCCACACGCTTCTGAAAAGCCAGCCCGCGACCCATCACGACTTGTTCTTTGCCGTTCTCGCCCAGTACGACCACGACATTGTTATTGAGGATCTTCGCGATTTTCATTTTTATCAGCCCTGAAAAAGAAAAAACCTGACCCACCGGGAGGGCGGCGTGTCAGGTTTTGCCTGCGTTTGCGCGCAGTAACAATCTGGCGAGATCATAAGCCGCTCTGTGATTCCGACAAGCATACTGACCGTTAAATGTGAGACACGTCATGTTTTATTGCGTAGTGAAGCGATGGAGGAAAAACAGGGCAATGGCCCCTGAAGCCGCGTCTGCACTGATGCTGTGCAAACTGTAAGGATATTTGTAAGGAAATAGTAAAGAAATGATCAGGTTTTCTTAAAGGTTTGCGTTAAGTCGCCGATAGTACCGTAACGTCAAAATAACAGGAGTTACGTACATGGCCGGGATTTCAACTTTAGGTGTGGGTTCAGGACTGGGTTTAAGTACCATTTTGGACAAGCTGACCGCCGCTGAAAAACAGTCACTGACACCGATTTCCAAACAGCAGTCTGCCGCCACGGCGAAGCTTTCTGCTTATGGCACACTTAAAACCGCGATTCAGGCTTTTCAGACGGCTAACACCAAATTAAAAGATGCGAGTCTCTATACGGCGACCAGTACCACTTCCAGTTCGAGTGCATTTAGCGCGGATACCAATGGCAGCGCGCTGGCAGGGAAATACACCATCAGCGTAGATCATCTGGCGCAATCGCAAACGCTGACCAGCGATGCGAAAACCGATGTCAAAGCGGCTCTAGGCAGCGATGCGGCATCGCGTACCCTGAAATTTGTCACTGCGGATGGCAAAGAGAAGAGCATTTCGTTATCCAAAGATCAAACATCCCTGACAGCGCTGCGTGACACCATTAACAAGTCCGATGTGGGGATCAGCGCCAGTTTGATCAAAGTGTCAGGAACAGAATACCGTCTGTCATTAACCTCGAAGGCGACGGGAACCGACCACGCAGTGACCTCTTTAAGCGTAACGGGTGATGATACGCTGCACGGTTTTGTTGGATTTGATAAATCCGATCAAGCTAACAGTCACATGGTTCAGAGTGTGGAAGCGCAAAATGCCAGCCTGACCGTCAACAATGTGGCAATTCAAAGCAGCAGCAACACCATTGAAGACGCCGTGGAAGGGATTACGCTCAAGCTGAACGATCAGACGACCGGCACTCAGACGTTGACCGTCAGCGCTGACACCAGCAAGGCGAAAAGCGCCATCACCGATTGGGTGAATGCCTACAATTCGCTGCAAGATACGATGGGCAATCTTACCCGCTACACAGCGGTGGATGCGGGTAAAGAACCGGACAGCAAAAACGGTGCACTGCTGGGTGACGGCACGCTGCGTAACATCCAGACCCAGTTAAAGAGCATTCTTGCCAACGCCTCCGGTTCGGGAGTTTACAAAACGCTCAGCCAGGCGGGTATTACCACTGATCCCACCGATGGGAAATTGAAGCTGGATGCGGACAAACTTTCCAGTGCACTGAAAGTCAGGCCTGACGCCATTCGTGATATGTACACCGGCGATGGTAAGAAAACCGGCGTCAGCACGGTATTGGATACCACTTTTACCGCGTTTCTCAGCAGTAAAGGCGTGATTAAGGGGGCGACGGACAGCATCAGTAAAAAACTGAACCAGCTGACCGATCAGTACAACACCACCAGTAAACGCATTGATGACAAAATCGCACGCTACAAAACTCAGTTCACCAATCTGGATAAAGTGGTCAGCGTACTGAATAGCACCAGCAACTATCTCACACAGCAGTTTGATAATATGACCAGCAGCAACAGCAAAAAATAATTATTCCCCGCCAATAGCGGCGTGTCAGGGCACTTTTCGGTGCCCTACTGATTAACATCGTCATCGATTGACGTTGCATCATATTCGCCTAATGGATAAGTAAGTGCTAATGTGTTTGGTGTCCCCATTTTTTGCGGAGTGATTCCATGCGCGACAGTAACACCGAACCTTCTGAACCGGCAGCACCGCCACTTAACCCATCGCTGATGGAACATCTGATCAACGCACGCAAGATTTTCATTACCGGCACCGTGGATGAAAAAATGGCCAAAGAGGTGGTTCAGCATCTGCACATCCTCGCCGCTCTCAGCGATCGACCGATCACGATCTTCATCAACTCTCCCGGCGGTCATGCTGAATCGGGCGATATGATTTTTGATGCCATACGCTTTATCACCCCCGAAGTGATCATGATTGGCTCAGGCTGTGTCGCCAGCGCAGGAGCGTTGATTTATGTCGCCGCCAACAAAGCAAATCGCTATGCGTTGCCCAACACCCGCTTCCTTCTGCATCAGCCTTCCGGCGGCATGCAAGGCCCCGCCAGCAATATGCAGATTTACAGCAATGAAATCGTGCGCATGAAAAATCGCCTCAATCATATTTTCGCGGATGCCACCGGGCAGGCGATTGAGAGGATTGAACAAGATACTCAGCGCGATTTCTGGTTGAGTGCGGAGCAGGCGGTAGAATACGGTTTGGTGTCGAAAGTGATCGTCACCGAGCAAGAGATCGCTGCGCATTATCTTGCTGCTTAAATAAGCCAGTGCTAATGTCATCAACATGATTGAAAATGCGATATTCAAAGCACTGGCGGATCCGACCCGCCGTGCCATATTTGAAAAGCTGTCGGTGGGGCGCATGAATGCCACGGCGTTGCGCGACGGGATGGAGATCAGCCAATCGGCGATGTCTCAACATCTCGCGGTGTTACGGGGTGCGGGGCTGGTGCGTGAAGAGCGGCAAGGGCGCTTTGTGAACTATGAAGTTGACCCGGTGGGCATGACGTTTCTGGTCAACTGGCTAGCCAAATATCGCGCGTTTTGGCCGACACGCATTGATGCCCTGAAAAGTTTGCTGAAGGATATGGACCAATGAGTGAAGCCGAAAAATCCAACGAACTGGTACAAGAGTATCAACTGGATGCGACGCCGGAGAAAGTGTGGCGCGCTATCAGTATTGCGGAGTACCGGGAAGCCTGGCTACCCAACGCTGTATTAGCGGAGGCTGAACCTGTTGACTGCGAACCTGGAAAATCGATCCGTTACCGGTTACGTGATGACGCACCACCTTACCTGAAGAGTGACGTGACGTTTCTAATCGCGCCCGATGACGCGGGTGGCACCCGATTGACTATCGTCCATCGCCTTGCTGATCTGCACTTGCAGGCCGCAAATGATGAAAATGGTCGATTGATGCTGGCGGCATAGCCTCGGGCTAATTTTTTTAGCGCGTCTTATTCCCAAACGTACATTTCTGGCGGCCCGAAGGCCGCCAGCTTTACACGGGTTGATCAGCCTTATTCACATCACGAGATCCTGCCGCGCCCGCACAAACTAACGCCAGCAGCACCATCACCAGCACCGGCAACATCGCCATGCGCAGACCCGCGTGTTCACCAATAAACCCCAGTCCTGGCGGTCCCACCAGAAAGGCCAGATAACCAAGCGTTGCGGCGATGGTCACGCGAATCGCGCTGTTTTTGCCATCGCCCGCAGCGGAGACGGTCAGTGGGAAGCCAAGCGAAGCGCCAATTCCCCAGAACAACACCGCCGCTGCCGCCAGCCATTGGTTGTTGGAGAAAATCACCATCGCCAGACCCAGGGCGGCTGAGAATGCGCTGGCGCGTAATACCAGCACACGGCCCAGGCGATCCACCACATATCCGCCAAGGAAACGTCCCACGGTCATGCCCGCAGTGAAACCCGCGTACACCAGCGTGCTTTGCGTGTGATTGAGATTATGACCATCGATCATCAGTAACGGCAGCCAGTCATTGGCAGAACCTTCTGCCAGCGCCATCGCCAAAATCACCACCCCAAGGATCAGCAGTTGGCGATCGCGCAGCTCTCGTCCGACCTGAGCGAGGAAACCGCCGCTGTGCGCCTGTTCATGTCGTTCGCTGTCGCTGGTGGCGGGTAAATGACGCAGGGCTGCGGAGACAATCAGCAGGTTCGCCAGCACCACGAAGGCAAAGTGCCAGGTGATGCTGACATCAACTGCCGTCATGGCAAGTCCTGACAGCGCGCCAATCAGCGTGCCAAAGCTAAAGAAGCCGTGAATGGTGGTCATGATCGATTTGCCAATCAGACGCTCAAACGCTGCGCCTTCAACGTTTATCACGACATCGATTAACGCTGTCCCTCCGCCCAGTAACACCAGGCTGGCGAACACACCGTACGCGCTGTGCAGTAGAAGGGCAGCTAACATGACTGCGACGCCACTCAACAGCAGCACAAAGCCATAACGCATGACACGGCTAGTGCCAAAGTGGGTGATGAGTTTTCCTGCCAGCAGAACGCACAGCATTGAGCCACAGGAAAAGCCGAACAGGATCATGCCCATCATTTCCGTGGAAGCATGCAGAATATCGCGCATGTAAGGTGTACGACTCACCCACGAAGCCCAGGTGAAACCGGGTAAAAACATTAGGCCGTAGATCGCCCATTTACCGCGTAGCTTTTGCTGTAAATCCATATTCATCCCCATCCATAAATTAGCGGAAAGGGTAACAGAAAGGCTCCCCGCGTGCGCGACGCGGGGAGAAACAGTGATTAAAAACTCTGCCAGTCGGCGTCATTAACCACCGCTAAACGCTGTGGCTTGGGGTGCGATGGCGTACGGATGATGGTCTGTGGAGCGTCAATGACATCGCTGACATGGAATTTACCGACCAACTGATTCAGGTTACCCGCCTGCTCTTGCAGCGATTGCGAAGCGGCCGCGGCTTGTTCCACTAAGGCGGCGTTCTGCTGGGTAACATCATCCATCTGATTAACCGCTTGCTGCACCTGAACGATGCCCTGGCTCTGCTCCACGGCAGCCGCAGCGATCTCACTCACCAACTGACTCACCTGGTGAATGGCATCATTCATCACGTCCATATTGCGGCCCACATCACTGGCTTGCGTGGCACCCGATTCGGTTAAACGATGAGATTCCTCAATCAGCACTTTGATCTCGCGCGCTGCGTTGCTTGAGCGCTGAGACAGGCTGCGCACTTCACCGGCAACCACCGCAAAGCCTTTACCGTGTTCACCGGCGCGCGCTGCTTCAACCGCCGCGTTCAAGGCCAGAATGTTGGTCTGGAAGGCGATACCTTCAATGATCGAGACAATCTCAGTCACTTTGCGCGAGCTGCCACGAATCTCGTCCATGGTCGACAGCATGGTGGTGAGCGAGGTTCCATTTTTCTCTGACAGCGCGCGGGCATTGGCTGCCAGCTGGCTCGCCTGCCGGGTGTTGTCCGCCGTTTGGCGCACCGTCTCACTGAGTTCCGTCATGCTGGCAGCCGTTTGCTCCAGCGATGCCGCTTGCTGTTCGGTGCGTGAAGAGAGATCTTCATTGCCCGCTGAAATCTGCACTGAAGCGCTGCTCACGGACTGAGACGCTTTACGCACTGAAGAGAGGGCTTCAGAGACGCGCTGCATCAAAATATTGAAGGAGTGTGCCATATTGCCCACTTCATCTCGCCGGCTTTCATCGGCGCTTAAAGTCAGATCGAGGTTCTCGCTGGCCGCCAGCATGACCTTGCCAACTGCGCCCAAACTGCGGCGAATACGCATCACGGTAAACAGCGAGAACAGACCGAAGATCACCACTGTCGCCGCAACACCTGCAACGGTGGCCCAAAAGACAAAATGGAAGGTGCTTTGATTGGTGGCGCGCAATGCGTCGCCCGCAGTAATGTTGAGTGCCTGTTGAGTTTGATAATCAGCGATCATCTGACGAATGGCGGCACCCACACCACTATCTCCTTCCAGCAAACTCAAGCTCACTTCATTCTGGTGAGCACGTGACGCTGTAAGAAATGCAGGTAACTGCGATGCAACGCGCTGGATGTTATCAAAAGCGATGTTAGTCAGGCGTTTGTCTTCCTCATTCGAAATATCGTTTGCCATGTAGTAATCGGTCAGCGCTTTCAGTCCATTGATTTGCTCATCGATCTGTTTTTCTACGGCAGGCATGTTGCTGTCGTGAATCTGGCTCTGGTGTTTGTACAGCGTAATGGCCAGCTGGTTACTTTGATCGATCAGTTTGCCGATGTCCTTAATCGAAGGAATGGCGTTAGTTTGCACAAATTCAAAACGGTCCTGAAATCCTGACAGTAGCGAGAGCGCAAGAATCGCCTGCAGGATGATGGCGCCAAACAACATGGAAAGGGTCAGCAAGAGACGCTGGGAGATGGTCATCTAATTATCCTTAATCTAAAAGCACCCCTGGTTCAGGAAAATCAGGGAATAGGGCAGATTAATAACCATCGGCAGAATGCGAGATTTAGTTAATTATTTTTTATTGCACGGTGATGGAGATCAAATCATACGTAGCGAAGGCGCAACATTTTTAGCCATTCTCACGATCTTAAATAGATCCAGTGAAATATGTTGTGCGACAGATTCAGAAATCCTAACAAGCCGATATTGTCGCGAGGTCGTAATCGTTATTATAATAATCATTACGGGTAAAGGTTAAGGGCTAAGGAATGGCGATTTATGTACATAAACGTTTTGATCGGAATTTCAAAAAGGCCAGTCTTCATGATGTTGACCTTTGCCATGCTGCTGCGGAAGTCAAAAGGGGCGAGTTTGAAGCTGACCTGGGGGGAGGCGTGATTAAAAAGCGTATAGCACTGAGTAAGGGGAAAAGTGGTGGTGCCCGGTCGGTGATTTTCTTCAAAAGAGGAAACACACTATTTTTTTATGATGGCTGGACTAAAGGCGAGTTGCATAAGAAAAATGCCAAAGAGATCGAGGATGACGTGTTGGCAACGTATAAAATCCTTGCGAAAGGCTACTTACAAGCGAGTGCGGCAGACCTGCTACAGCTTAAAAATCGTGGGACATTCAGAGAGGTAAACTGCGATGAAAACTACACCAGCAACATTGGATGAGATGATTGAAGATGCGGAAGAGTTGCGAGGATTAGGCCTACTTTCTGATGAAGATGTCTCTCAGATTGCCACGCGAATCTCTGCAAGTGAGTATCGCAAGCGTGTTGCAGCTGTACATGACATGACCGGTCTGGAAATTAAACTCATGCGTAAACAGTATGGCCTGAGTCAGGCATTACTGGCTTATACCTTAGGTATGACAGTGGATAGCGTTTCAAAGTGGGAGCGAGGAGAAATCAAGCCGAGTGGCCCGGCACTGCGTATCTTAAATACACTGGCTGCTAAAGGCCCTGATGCATTTGTTGTTTAAAGGGGAAACTGGACTCCAGTTTCCCCTTTAAAATTATGGCCTTCTAAACAGCGCCATGCTGCGGCCTTCCAGTTCGAAATCCTTCTCTTTGGTAATCACCAGCCCTTTTTTAGCCGTATCGGAGGTGGTGAGTTCCAGTACCCAACCGCCTTCGCCAAATTGTGGGATGCGGAAGGGCACGTTGCCTTCAAACGGATTGAACAACATCAACACATCGTGCCAGATGCCTTCTTCGGTTTGCAGGTCCGGACGGCCAATGTAGACGCCAAGCGTGCTGCCCTCATCCCATTGGTCTGCCTGCTGGAAGCCGCCGCCAGCGTTAAACCATTTTATGTCCATACCGTCGCGCCAGTTTTCACGGCGCAGCAACGGCTGTTTCGCCCTTAACGCCAGCAAATGGCGAGTGAATTCGCGTAAGGCATCCGCGGACTCCGGCAAGTTTTCCCAATGCAGCCAAGAGATTTCACTGTCCTGACAA
The DNA here is from genome assembly GCF_030053335.1 of Pantoea sp. EABMAA-21. Classification (NCBI taxonomy): domain Bacteria; kingdom Pseudomonadati; phylum Pseudomonadota; class Gammaproteobacteria; order Enterobacterales; family Erwiniaceae; genus Pantoea; species Pantoea sp. EABMAA-21. Next base: position 27,755 of record NZ_JASGBX010000007.1, on the reverse strand, counting down.
TATCCGTTGTTGTTGCCCATTTGGCTGCGGCCAAACTCGTCGCCCGCCAGCAGCATCGGCGTGCCGTGTGAGAACAGCAGCGTCGCGAGGAAGTTACGCTTTTGCCGCTCACGCACCGCGTTGATGCCTTCGTCATCGGTCGGGCCTTCCGCGCCGTAATTGTACGAACGATTATCGTTATGACCGTCATTGTTATCTTCACCGTTCGCGTCGTTATGTTTCTCGTTGTAAGACACCAAATCGTTGAGCGTGAAGCCATCGTGTGCGGTAAGGAAGTTGATGCTGGCCCAGGGACGACGGCCGCGTTGATCGTAGAGATCGCCTGAACCGAGCAGGCGCGCGGCAAAGTCGGTTGAGACGTTGTCGCCTTTCCAGTATTCACGCACCGTGTCGCGATATTTATCATTCCATTCTGCCCAGCCTGGTGGGAAGCCCCCAACCTGATAGCCGCCGGGGCCAATATCCCAGGGTTCGCCAATCAGTTTCAATTTCGACAGTACCGGGTCCTGCGTCATGGCATCAAAAAAGCCGCCACGCTGGTCGAAACCTTCCGGTTCGCGCCCGAGAATGGTGCCCAAATCAAAGCGAAAACCGTCGATATGCATCGATTCCGCCCAGTAGCGCAGAGAATCCATTACCATCTGCAACACGCGTGGGTGGGAGGTGTTCACGGTGTTGCCAGTACCGGTATCGTTGATGTAGTAGCGATGCTGATCCGGCAAGGTGCGGTAATAGGAGAAGTTATCGATGCCTTTGAACGACAGCGTCGGTCCCAATTCGTTACCTTCCGCCGTATGGTTGTAAACCACGTCGAGGATCACTTCGATACCGGCGTCGTGGAAGGCGCGGACCATGTCACGAAAGCCCTGAATGCCACGCGGGCCAAAGTAGCGCGAGGCCGGGGCAAAAAACGCCAGTGAGTTATAGCCCCAGAAGTTTTTCAGCCCTTTATCAAGCAAATGCTGATCGTCCGGGAACCAGTGTACCGGTAGCAACTCAACCGACGTGACACCGAGGCTTTTGATGTATTCGACGGTGGCTTTGTTGCTCATGCCATCGTAAGTGCCGCGCATTTCAGGGGGTACTGCCGGGTTCAACTGGCTGAAGCCCTTAACGTGTGTCTCATAGATAACGGTCTGTGACCACGGGATAACGGGACGATTACGGTCCTGCCAGTCAAATTCGTTGGGATCGATCACCCGGCATTTTGGCGTAAACGGTGCGCTGTCGCGTTCATCAAAAGTCAGATCTTTATCTTCATGCAGCAGGTCGTAGGCAAAATGCGCATCGTTCCACTGGATATCGCCGCGCAGCTCACGAGCATAGGGGTCGAGCAGCAGTTTGTTGGCGTTGAATCGATGGCCGTTTTCCGGTTCAAACGGACCATGCACCCGGTAGCCGTAAAGTGCACCGGGCTGCAGACCGGGAATGTAGCCATGCCAGACTTCATGGGTATTTTCCGGCAGATCAAAACGCGCGATTTCGTGCTGACCGCTCTCATCGTAAAGACACAATTCCACACGCTCGGCGAACGCTGAAAACAGGGCAAAATTGACGCCCTCGCCATCATAATTTGCGCCAAGCGTTTGACCCGAACCCGCGATAATTTCTAAAGGCTTTGCGTTAGACATTCATTCCTCTCCATCCCATGAACAGAAATACAGGCTTGTTATTAACTGGCAATCAGCACCAGTGGCGCGTAAGGCGGTAAGTTATCCAATGAAAGTTGCTCGTTAAGCGCTAAGGTTGCACCACTTAACAGATTGCGATAGTGCCGGTGGGCCAGCGACTCAGGTAAGGGAATGGACGTTTCAGCCCAGGAAGTGCCCTCCAGCATTAAACGAGGCGCCACAACGATGAGGCTGTTTTCACTGTCCTGTCGCGCATAGGCAATCAGGTGCTCTGGATGCGCGCCTGTGGCGTACAATGGTTGATAATCGCCGAAACGGAATAGCTGCGGCTTATCCAGGCGCAGGTGTAATAAGCATGCGATGACCTGCTGTTTGAGTTTGCCGCTGCGCCAGTCAGAGGGCTGAGTGAAATCAGGACGGCTGCGATCAACTAGTTGCGCCTCCAGCACGGCGTAATCGGGCTCACGGCGGTTATCGGGATCGACGAGGCTGAAATCCAGCGCTTCGCTGCCCTGATAAATATCCGGGACGCCTGGTGCGGTGAGCTTAATCACGGTCTGTGACAGGCTATTAACCAGGCCGGCATCAACGAAAGGTTGAATGGCTGTGACGAAGTCCGTCAGGAAAGCTGAATTTTCTGCAGATAGCAGATGTTTTGCATATTCCAGCACCGCCTGTTCGTAAGTTTCATCGCCATCCGCCCAGTCAGTGCGCAGCTTGGCTTCACGCAGCGCTTTCTCCACAAACGGTAAAAAACGTGCCTCAAGGGTACGCAACCCGTCGTGGTCATCTGGTCGTAAGGTCGTGGGCCACGCACCGGCCAGCGCCTGATACAGCATCCATTCTACCGCCGGTTCGGGGGCCGGGCCTTCGTTCAGGGTGAGCACTTTGGATTGATTCAGCTCCCGCCAGCGCGTGACGTTCTCTGCCCAGCGTGCGGGCGCTTCACTCAACGTATATAGCCGGGCACGGGCATCTTCCCCGCGTTTGGTATCGTGGGTTGATGTCGTTGAGAGGGCGTCGGGTTGTTTGTGCAGCCGGGTTTGCATCTGCTGGTGGAAGTGTTCCACAGAGAAGGGGTGCGGCAGCGGTTCCGCGCCGACTTCGTTGATGGCAAGGATGGCGTGATTTCGGAAGAACAGGGTGTCTTCCACCGATTTCGCCATCAACGGGCCGGTGAGTTGCTGGAAACGGGTACGAAATTCAGCGGCATCCGGTTCACTTTGTTCCGAGACCGCACCGAGTAATATGGCCTGCAGGAAGCTGAGTGCAGCGGGAAACGCACTGAACTTCACCGCTTCCAGTACCTGTTGCAGCAGCGCTTCACCCGCCAAAGGCATGCCCGCCGGGCGACCATAGGTGCGGTAAACCGGGAAGGCGATCAGCATCTCGCGCAGGGCGACATGCAACTCAGCTTCGCCAAAATTTCGCTGTTCTAAATGTGCCACCCCGGTCAATATCGCCAGCAGGCGTGAAAATTCACCAGCGAAGTTACGATCAACCATCAATTCACGGGCGGCGCGCAGACCAGCACTGACATCATTCCGCTCTTCGGTGACGGCTTCATAGGCCAGATGCAACGCATCAATCTGGGTATCGTCGATCAACGCATGTGAAAGCGCAGCGATAAACTCATAGCCAGTGGTGCCGGAAATGGGCCATTCAACCGGAATCTGCTCTTCTTCTGCCAGAATCTTCTCTACCGTGATGTAGCAATCCGCACCTGCGGCTTGACGCAAGCGCTGAAGATAACCCTGCGGATCGGCCAGACCATCAACGTGATCGACACGCAAACCACTCACAGCACCGCTGTGAACCAGTTCCAGAATCAGTGCGTGTGAGGCGTTGAACACGGCTTCATCCTCGACCCGCACGCCGACTAGCCCAGTGATTTCAAAGAAGCGTCGGTAAGAGAGATCTTTTCGTGCGTCACGCCAGTTGATCAGCTGCCAGGGCTGCTGCTGATGCAATTCGGCAATCGCTGCGCGATCGTTGATGGCCAGCACCTCATCGGCGCGTCCTTGCCAACTGGCAGGCGTCAGCGGATAGAAGCTGTCGTAGTAAGCCAGCGCCGGATGGCCAGTTTGCGGATGGGGCTTAATGCTCAATTCGTCGTTTTGCAGCACGCGTTCAAAATCATCGCCGAGGAACGGCAATGTGAGGGGACGCGACCAGTCGATATCGAAATAGCGTGCATACTGACTGTTTTCTCCATACTCAATCACATCACGCCACCAGGCATTTTCCAGTGACGCCGCCATATGGTTTGGCACGATATCCAGAATTAAGCCGAGGCCGGCCTGCTGTAATGCCGCCGACAGTCGGTTAAAACCGTCACGTCCGCCCAGCGCAGGATCGATTTCATTGGCATCAGTGACATCGTAGCCGTGCGTGGAATCGGTGGTGGCAGTGAAGATAGGTGAGGCGTAAAGATGGCTGATACCGAGCCGCTGCAAATAAGGTAACAAGGTGATGGCGCGGTCAAAAGTCATGCCGTTGCGGAACTGAATACGGTAGGTTGCTGAAGGAATTGTCATGCTTTTTCTCCCTGTGCCAGACGCACCACAATGGCATGTTGCGGCAACACATCATTCTCCTGCGGCCAGGCAAAGAGGGTTTTGCCTGCCATAGTGGGTAAGGGCTGCGCCTGCTTGCTGATATTCAGTGCCAGCGAGAGTTCACCCTGCGGGAACTGCCAGCTCACCGCGATAAAACCTTTGGCCGTTTTCAGCACTTTGCCACCGTGACCGCCCGCCGTGGCGAGCAGCGGCACAATGTGGCGCTGACGCAATGCCAGCAATTGCTGAGTGAGCGCCAGCCAGGCTTTGCCTTTCTCACTTTCCAGCTTGCTCCAGTCGAGTTTCGAGCGGGTGAAAGTTTCTGCCGCGTTGGGATCGGGCACGCTGTCGTCATGCCCTGCATGGCCGGTAAACTCTCGGGCGCGTCCTTCACGTACCGCTTTAGCCAAATCACCATGAAAATCGGTGAAGAACAGGAACGGGTTGGTTTCGCCATACTCCTCGCCCATAAACAGCAACGGGATATGCGGTGACAGTAACAGCGTGGCCAGCAGCACTTTGGTGCGATCGGCGCCTGCCAGCGTAATCAAGCGGTCACCTTGCGCACGGTTGCCGACCTGATCGTGATTCTGGATGAAATCAACAAAGGCAACCGGAGGCTGTGCCGCACTGGGCACGCCGCGCCGTTGACCGCTCTGCGGCGAGATTTCTCCCTGATAGGCAAAACCTTCCGTCAAAATGCGCGCGATCTGCTTTTCAGGTACGTCGGCGAAATCCTGGTAGTAGGCATGGGTTTCACCAGTGGCAAACACATGAATGGCATTGTGGAAATCGTCATTCCATTCGCCGGTAAACAGCGGCGCATGGCCCTGTTTGTCACGCGGGTGCAGGAAGGTGACATTGCGTGAATCTTCCGTGGTGAGGTGGATAGGGCGGTCCGTTATCTCACGACGAATACGTTCAGCAATCTCAATCAACGCATGTTTGCTGGAGGTATCTTCGATTTGATCGATGGCATCAAAGCGCAGGCCATCGAGGTGATATTCCTGCAACCAGTAGAGTGGCGCTTCCACGATGTAACGACGTGCGGCATCAACATCATATGCGATGCCCGCGCCCCAGGGTGTCATGCGCTCTTTGTGGAAGAAATCAGGGGCCAGCAGCGGCAGATAGTTACCTTCCGGACCAAAGTGATTGAGCACAATATCGAGCACCACCGACAGGCCGTGTCCATGTGCAGCATCCACGAAGGCTTTGAAATCATCCGGCGAGCCGTAAGCGGAGTGCGGTGCGTACAGCAATACGCCGTCATAGCCCCAACCGCGATTGCCCCCAAACTGCGACACCGGCAACACCTCAATCATGGTAATGCCGAGTGCCTGCAAATAGGGCAAGCGGGTAATGGCGGCCTCGAAAGTGCCTTCGGGTGTGAAAGTCCCGATATGCAGTTCGTACACCACGGTTTCTTGCCAGGCGTGTCCGCGCCAATCCGTGTGCTGCCATGCATAATGACGAGGATCGACGACCACGGAAGGGCCATTGACCCCGGATTGTTGCGCGCGAGCGGCGGGATCGGGCACCACCGTGCCATCCGGCAGTACAAAGTTGTAAGTCGCACCAGGTTGTATGCCGCCCAGTTGCCGTTGATACCAGCCATCGTCCGAGGCTGACATAAGATGATCGCCATCGGCGAGACGCAAGGTAATCTGTTGCTGACCCGGTGCCCACAAGCGGAATAGCACGCTGCCATCCGCCTGAATCTCAGCTCCCCAGGATTTCTTAAATGATCTGAATTCCATTCAATTGCCTCGTTTAACCCTCGCAAGGGCAATGGACGACATCAAGCGGTACACGTTCCGTTTAAAGATGCTGACTGAGTACGATATACAGTGGGACGACAAGAAAGACTGAGAACAGATCATAGTCGATATTTTGCGCTTTTCTGGCGCGAACAGATGTGTTTAGGAAATTATCGACGCCTTACGCTTCGCTAATCAGGGAGGTGAATAGAAGAAAGGCGACCTGATGGTCGCCCCGAAGATTATGCTGGTTTGTGTTGCTGGACCTTGCGGCCGCGTTGCTTACGTAATTTATCAATCAGCTTATGCGCCTCCGCTTTGGTGGCGACTGCAGGTGAAGAGCCTTTCAGCGGTTTACGCGCGGTTTCACTCAACGTTAGCACCGTAATCAAACCGACAATTCCGGCGCCCATCATGTAATAAGCGGGCATCATCGCATTGTGCGTGGTGTCCACCAGCCATGCAGTGATTAACGGCGTAGTGCCGCCGAACAGTGACACGGAGAGGTTAAAGCCTATCGCTAATGCGCTGTAGCGAATATCGGTGACAAACAGGGCCGGTAATGTGGCGGGCATGGTGCCGCTAAAGCAGGTATGCAATAAACCTAATACCGCCAGACCGGCAAATACCAACATCATATTGCCAGAACCAATCAGCATATAGCTGGGAATAGCCAGCAATATTAAGCCCAGAGCCCCTAAGCCAATGACCGGCTTACGGCCCATACGGTCGGTTAAATGTCCCCACATCAACGTCAATGGCATCATAATAAACATAATGACCATGACTAACATGAGCCCGGATAATTCACTCATGCCCAATACGCCGGTTAAATAGCTGGGCATATAAGCAGTCAACATATAATTGGATACGTTAAATAACAGCACCAGGCCAATACATTTCAACAGCGGTTTACTCTGTACACGCAGCATCTGCAGCAAGGTCAGTTGAGGCTTATTGTGCTCAAGCTCTTCGCGCTTGTCCATGTGCTCTTTAAATGCCGGCGTCTCTTCCAGTTTCAGGCGAATATAGAGACCAAATAATCCCAGAGGTGCGGCCAGGAAAAAGGGAATACGCCAGCCCCAATCCATCATGGCTTGATGCGGTAATAGTGCGATCATGCCGGTGACCAGACTGGCACCGAGCAGATAACCCGCCAGTGTGCCGAATTCCAGGAAGCTACCCATAAAGCCACGGCGCTTATCGGTGGAGTATTCCGCGATAAAGGTCGCTGCGCCACCGTATTCGCCGCCGGTGGAGAAACCCTGCACCAGACGTGCCACCAGCAACAGGATCGGGGCGGCAATGCCAATACTGGCATAACTGGGAATCAGGCCGATGCAGAAGGTGCCAATCGACATTATGATCATGGTGAAGGCGAGCACTTTCTGCCGCCCAAAGCGATCACCTAACGGCCCAAATACCATTCCCCCGATTGGGCGAACTAAAAACGCAGCGGCAAAGGTGCCGAAGGAGGCGATTAACTGCGCAGTGTTACTGGCACCAGGAAAAAAGACCTGGCCGATAATCACGGCGAGATAGCTATATACGCCAAAATCAAACCATTCCATGGTGTTGCCTAACGCAGCAGCACTCACAGCGCGTTTTAATAATTTGTTATCGATGACCGTAATATCATCAACGGTTAAGTCAGATTGTTTAGAAATCGTTCCGGTGCTCATAAACCTCCATGAGTAAAATTAGAGCGATCTTATAGCTTTCGCAGCCAAAAAATTCACCTATGGAAATGAAAGCTATAAGAGGCTGAAAGGCGGATACCTTAGGTAATCTCTTTAAGATGTGCAAGTTTGTGACATATATCCTTGCATTAAAGCGTAGCGATGAAGGTATATTCTGTCAAAGTGCTTGAGGGGTGAAATAATAGATTGTGTCGTGATGAGGGAGACCGGTTTTATTCTACATCATATTATGCGGTGACAGTTTTTCAGAGAGTTAATTATGCTGGGAGAATGTGCGCCACAAGGGTTTTAGCGGCGCAAAGCAGGCGAGGGAGAATCATTTGAACAGCGCACTGACGATAGAGCTAAATACCGAACCCGTCACGAAAGCATGATGCGTTACATTGTCTTGATTTTGTATATCCGCTAACCGTTTTAACGCCGCTTCCGGAGTTGCCGCTTCAACTTCTTCATCTAACTTTTTATAGCTTTTTGAAATGAGCAAGACGGCGCTCTCGACATCTGTTCTTTCAACAGTGGCAATGACCTGATCTTTTTTATAGAAAATGTAATCTGGCATGGTCAAATTCCCGTGTAAACATGCAAGTGCAGCGCTTGATACTTGATGCCCACTACTTTAGCAAACCCTGGCTGATTGAGCTAAGGAGGTGAATGCAATTGCGGTTGCGATCAATAATTCTCTGTCCGTTTCCAGCGAGCAAGGATGGGCTCGATAACGTTTACTGCTGATGAACCCATGTTATTAGCAGGAGGCAGTATGCATTACATTATTAGCGGATTGAATAGCAGCGATTTTGCACATTTATACGGAAAGGATGATGAGTACCTGGCACAGTACAACGCACGCCGAGTGTTAGCCAGCCAAGCCTCGGCTTTGCCAGACCGCATTGGCTTGAAGGATGTTCCACCAGGAGCTTATGCAATCTTGCTTAATCACACCTATCAACCCGCGAAATCACCATACCAGGGGAAACACGCAATTTTCATTCATGAAGGTTGTATGCAGTCCGGCATCTTCTACAACGAGATCCCGGAATACCTCGCTAAGCGTCAACTCTCACTGCGAGCCTTTAATCTTGAGCACTGCATTATTGCGGCAGAGCTGGCGACGGGTGATGAAGTGGAGCAAACCGTTTTAGATCTGCTACAGCGCCCTGAAACTGTGTATATCCACGCCCATAGTGCGCGATTTGGCTGCTATTTGGCGGCGATTAATAGGCATTAGGGCTAAATCACGTTTGTAAGATATTTTGAGGGTGGCGAGGTGGCGAGTATGTGTCGCTTGCATGGTGAGTCTCGCAACAGATGGTTGATTTAAACAGATGTCAGGCGGCTTTATGTGGGCACTGTTAGCAGTATCGGTAATATTGCTATTCGGCGCACTGGCGGTGGCTCAGGTTCGCGATCCTTACAAAAACGCTTCGTGAATGACACCAGATTACCGCGCCATCACGGCGCGGCAATCTAACTTATGTATCGGTATGGCTCTGATATCCCACCGGGTTACCGTTGTCGTCAAACACCTCATAAATCACGCTCTCACCCACCTGAACCGGTCGCGTTAATGGGAGGGTGAACGAACCAAACGGCGCCACCAGCACATCATCCACTTTAAGCTTATTGGCAATCTGTAATCTTAAGCTCATATACCACGCCGTTGGATTCTTTAGTGTTAGCTGGCGTTCGTGCACGATAAAACGCAGCTTCTGCACATCTTCAGGCTGAGGCACGCCCAGCGCCGCCGGTCGGATAAAAACCTTAAGCCGCAATCGCAACGGCAACATGATTTTTTGTTCGGCGCTGCCTGTTTGCCTGCTCAGCGCGGGAATCTGATAAATATTCAGCCAGTAAAGGCTCTCACGATCCTCCGGCAGCGACTGGCGTGAAGTGAGCACCAGACGAATTGCACGCTGCTCATCAGGTGCGAGTTTCATCATCGGCGGCATGGCAAAAATGGGTGCACTGCTCAATTCCGGGGACTGCATCAAATCACCGTCATCGCTCCAGATCTGTACCACGGAGGGGGTATCCGCACCGTTCTTTATATTTAGCGCCTGGCTGCTCTCACCGGCATTAAAAATGATGCGTGTTCTATCCACATTCACCACGGCCATGGCGTGAGCAGCGAATAACAGGCTGCTCAATGCCAATGTGTTACTGAAAACTGACCACCACTTGCAACTGCGCATTGACTGTCCCTGCTGTTACTGTTTGTCCACTTATGGCTTCGAGCGAAGCCAAAAAATCACCGCTGTAAATATTGCTGCTACCGGAAGAGACCAGCGAGGTGAGATCCGTATAGGCATACCAGCCGCGCGTATTCCCGGTGCCGGTGCTGGCGAGGTTAGGCAATAAGTTAATGGCAGAACCACTGGCGTTATAAATTTTGATGCCCACACCCGAGGCCACGCCGCTGCTGCCATATTGATTATCCAGCAGCCAGGTCAATCCGCCGCCGCTGGTGGTCAAACCTAACTGTGTCGCTTGTGACACTGCATTGGGCTGATTCACCAGCAAGCCCATCGCGACATTGGCGGCAGTGCTGGTGGATGTGCTGGTGCTGGACCGCGCGCCCGATTCGCACTGCAGCGAGATCGAAAACGGTACCTGACTGCTACCGCCTGCTTTGAGCGCGTTCACGCTGATGGTTGGCAGCAGCACCACAGATGGGTAGTTCTGGACTTCACACAACGCGCCCCGCACATAGGTCACGTTGCGATACGTACTCCAGGCGGCGGGCCAGTTGCCGTAAAACCCGTACCAATAGCTGGCGCTGTCCTGACCTACCGCCAGACTGTTGGTGTCCAGACCTGGGCCTTTAAAAGCAATATAGCCGCGCGGCTGCGTCCAAAGATCGCTGTAGCGGTTATCGCCATTGGCGTAATAGCTGGTTGAACTGATTTTGAACATTTCGTACAACACGTTGCTAAACGCGCTGGCCGGAATATAAAGGTAGGTGCCGTCAGAGTACCAACTGTCGGCGGTAAACTGGCGTGACTTCCAGTAGCGGCTGTAATACTCACCGGTGGTCAGATTGGTCATGCGCACTGCCACGTTTTTCGCCACATCGTAATAAGCGCCGCTAACCTCGCTGCTGGCATACATGCCAGCATAGGCGCTGTCACCGTTGGTGGCGTACATCTCATACAAACTGCCCGCATCCGCTACTGCACAGCGGTAGAGAATCTGATTCGGGCTGTAAGCGGTGTTGCTGGCGGAGGTGAGAAACGAACCGACTGAACTGGCCAGCAACGATCCTGCGGGCTGAAAGGATGTACCGCTGTTGATGCTGATCACCGATGGCAAACCCAGGTTGCCTGAACAGGTATCACAGGCACCCGTCCAGGACGATGCGGTATAGCCGGCTGCCAGAGCGGCGGCTGATAGCGATGAGGTGCTGGTGACTTTGATGCAGTTTGCCCATAACGTCAGCGGCAGCATCAGCAGCACTACGAGGAGATATTTAATTTTCACGAGTTATAGCGTCCTGCAAATACCATTGAGGAGGATAAGCGCCTGTTGCGTCTTTCCGGTGATTTGATAATTGACGGCGCAGCGTGGGGTTTTGCCATCCCAGCTGATTTGCAAACTGCCGGAGTCATGCGGAACGCGTGCGTAAAGCTGGCTTCCCTGACCGACAACGCCAATCACGGTGTTGGAGGCATCACGCACTTCGGCGCCCATCGGCGGTGCCATCCCCTCGGTGGTATTCAGTGAAATCAATACCGCGGTGCCGCGTAAGGTGGCAAAACTCACCTGACTCACGGCACCGGCATAAGGAACCACACGCTGGCTTCCGCCGTTTAACTCAGCATCGGCGCGCATGTGCAACGTATCGAGGCTGACCGTGTTTTCACGATAAGGGGTGAGCGAGGGCAGCAGCGCATATCCGTTGTAGTCAATGACGGCTCCTTGTCCGTTTTGCACCGCTGCACCTTGGGCGCCCTCGGCATGGATCAACGCGAACGTATCGCTGGTGTAAGGCCCCGCAGTGAGACCGCCACGATGCAGCAGTAAAGTGCCAGACGTGCCTAAACCGACCTGGCGATAGTGATCTCCCTGGCCGTAGTTGGCGCGGACTGCGCCAAAACGGGTGTTTTGCTGCAGGTTGCCCCCAAAGGAGCTCGCTTCTCCGTTGACGCCATTGCGGTAATGCTCAGTTCCTCCGTAGAGCGAATAGGAGAAATCGCGCTGTTCGCCTGCCGAACCTGTTAGTGTCGCCATCGAAGACTGGCTCTGTTTTGACTGGTTGTAGTTGTAGGCCACAGATGAAAGACCCGCACCCCAGTTAAGCGGTACTGAAATATTCACTGAAAGGGTATTTTCGCTGTATCGTTGCTGGCGGCTGCTGTCGAGGTTATCGTTGACGCTCAGGTTAAATTGCTGGGTATTCCACCAGGTGCGTTGACGCGCCACATTGATACCGTAACTGATATTGCGCCAGCTGTTGCTATAGCCGAACTGCAACTGGGTGATGCGTGACTGGTTGTTGTAATAATCGGCGGTGCTGGCGCTTAAACTGACCAGGCCATACGCATCCATTGACTGGCTGAGTGTCGCCGATAAGCGATTACGCTGGTTGAGCGAGTCTGAGTAGTAGTTGATGTCCGCTTGATGCTGGCGTCGAACCCCTAAAACATCCTGAAGGTCGCGAAATCCACGAGTCGAATATCGATAAGCGGCCAGGACCAGGTTGGTGCCGGTCTGAAAGGTCTTACTATAACTCAACTCGGCACGCCAGCCGGAGGTGCGCTGGTCATTTTCGGCCTTAGCCTGGGAAAATGTGGTGTTCAGACCCATCGCACCGATTCCGGTTGCCCAGACACCTCCCAGAAGCCACGCCTGGTAATCTTCCGCCAGCCGTGAACCGACGGTTGCCGTCAAACTATTACTGACGCCGCGCTGCATCACGCCCTCAAAAAAAGCGTTATTCACAGCGTAATATTGGCGCACACGGCCCAGCGCCAGCGAGTAATGCCAATTGCCCGGACGAACCGAATCAGGAACCGAGGAGTAGGGCACCGTGAAGGTAGCGATTTTACCGTTGGCTTCAATCACCTCTACTTCAAAATCTCCCTGACTGCGGGTGTTGTTCAGATCATCAATGATAAACGGGCCAGGCGGCACCACGGTTTCATAGATGACCTTGTTCAACTGTTTCACAATCACACGGGCATTAGATAAGGCGATGCCTCGAATTTCAGGGGCATAACCGCGTCTGCCTTGCGGCCACATACGTTCGTCAGTGGCGAGTTTTACGCCATTAAACGGCAGGCTGCCAAATAGCGAGCTGTCTGTGTAGCTATCGCCAAGGGAAAGCTGGCTATTGATCGACGTCAGTGGCCGTTGCACCCATGTTCGTACCTTGTTGTAGCGATAGCTGCTACCACCCACAATGCTGCTGAGATAGCGAAGATTGCCCTGATGACGCAGCTGCCAGTTGGCGACATTGGTGCCTGCGGTGATCCCGCTCCACAGATATTGATAGCGGTAGGCGGCCGCGCTGTTTTCCGTCCAGGTGTAATTGGTGTTGTGGCGCAGGAATAACGCGGTCATCCCGCCATCCCACTGTTCGGGCGGAATATAACCACGTGGCGTGCGCTTAAGCTCTGACAGGGGCAGCGTGATATTCAGGCGTAACGCGGCGGCATCAAAAGCCCAGCTCCCTTGTGGCGTCCAGTCAACAAGCGGGGCGCACTCGCGATCGATTGGCTGTGCTGGAACCTTTTTTAACGGCAACATTTTCACCAGCGAAAAGGGCAAGCATGGCTCAGCCTCTTTTCCTTGTGCCGGGGGCAAAAATTCCAGCTTCACGCTGGATGACACGAGGGCATTATTGACATAAACATCGACCAGATAATGCCCCGCGGGCAACTCGCTTTGGTTGAATTGCGCGATGTTCTGACCGAAGGCTGAGCCTTTAAACAGCGACGGATCGAAATAATATTCTTCACTGTGCACGGCTGTTGAGAAATAGAATGAAACGGTCAGAAAGAATAAGGGGAATTTCAATTCATTGGGAGTTGATGGGGTAATTTTCACTTATTCTGGCTCCCTGATCGTTAATCGCGTCGAGTTTGACGCTGCCTACACCCTGTAAGCGTTGTTTGGTATGACTGAACCAGCAGGTATGCACGGAGAACGGGGCAACCATTACAGGTTCACACGCATAATTTTTTCCCGCGATACGCAGGGAAATAGCGACGAATGAAGCATGCCAGGGCTGCGCATTATCGATCTGTAATCCGCTGCCTTTTTGGGGATCGATTAGAGTGCGGACTTTAATACCCGATAAAATATTGCCCGGTTTGCCTATTGCCGCCGGGCGATAAAACAATTTCACCCGATTGCGCAGCATGACCGTCATGGCATTCTTATCGGCGGCAGCCTGTGATGCGGGCGGAATTTGCAGCATGTTAAACCAGTAAACGGACTCTCGATCCTGAGGCAGTTTGTCTGGCTGGCTGACGACAATACGCGCGACCTGCCCTGATTTCGGCTGAATACGAAATACCGGCGGCGTAGTGATAAAGGGCACGCGATTAATCTGCTGTGGTTTGGCATCCATATCACCCTCATCAAACCAGGTCTGAATAACATAGGGAATGCTATCGTCGTTTTTAAATTGAATATTGATGGAGCTGACCGGTGCCGGGTAAATGATCCGACTGCCCAGCAGCGTGACGCTTGCTGCTGCCGAGGCTGACATCACGCTGATAAATAACGCGCCCAGGGCATTGCGTAAATACATACAGACAATCTCATGGCATGCAGCGCACGCCCGGATATCCGAACGTACGCTGATTAATTATTACTGGTAAGTCACAGCGTATTGTAATGAAGCAGCCACGGTTCCGGCAGCGGCGACACCATTGGCATAATATTGTGCTTTATAAGTGGCCGAGGATTCGGTCTCATCGGCGGCAAGCGTCAGGTCGCCATCACCGGTATAGCCGCCTGTCAGGTTAATCACCGCGTCTTTACTGTCCACCAGTTGGACCTCAACATTTTTTGCGGTGCCGGTATTCGCCAGGTTGCCATTGGCCGTCACGTTGTTGCCGACAAACACCGTTGAAATTTTTGTTGAGGAAGCTGAGTTGCCGGTACAACCGGTCAAACCTACGGTAAAGGCGGTTTGACCGGCGACATCACCGCTGGCAGCCAGATCGGATTTACTCACAGTTGGCATCAGCACCACCGGTGAGGCAGCATTGCCATTCACCGAGATGGAACAGGTTTCATCAGCCACTTCACCCTGGAAATTAATGGTGTTATCGGACGCTGCAACGGCAGAGGCCGAGAAAAGGGCACCGGTGATAACCAGTGAAAGCAGTGTTTTATGTGTTTGCGTCATTTCGTGTAATCCTTTTACTTAGTGACCCGAGATCAGCTGATTAAGGCTGGTACCGGTCTTTCGTCGAATCGAATCTTTGATGTTGTAAATTTTTTTCATCTCATGGTTCATTGCTATCGAAATGGCAGAAAGTGAATTCCCTTTTAAGGCTAAATCCAGAAAGGTTACTTCCTCATTCGACAGTGCATTAACTCTCCTTGTTGCGCCTCCTTTTAAACCATAATAGGTACTGTTAATCACCTTCTTGATATCCTCTAACCGGTCTTCACAATAAATAACGGAGTGGATTCCCTCACTCTTTATCCAGTGTGCAGCCAGAGCGGCCAGCGGTCGATCGGAGACCAAAACGATGGTCAGCCCGGTGGATTTCAGATAATCAATCCAGTTTTTATTGGTGAGATAACGTAAGTTTTCTCGCGAAAAATCAACGAATATACATCCCCGGCAAAACACACTTTCATAGCGACCAGCGACTAATGAAAGTACACCTTTAATCAGGAAATGATTGTTCCCCGGCCAAATCGCAATTTTTTGTATTGGACAGCGATTAAGAATATCGTTGCTTCGGTTCGTCAGCTGGCAGCCATATTTGCAACTGGCACAGCGTAAGTCCTCTCGTGTGGTATTTTTCATAACAAACTCATCCGCTCCTGTAAGAGCTGCGGATATCCTGGCAGGATAATTGTTTTTATTCAACGAGTTAAGGAAATCAGTCATTTCTTACCCTCAGAAAAGTCTTAGGTTGTACGGGATGGTGATTTTTAAAATTCCATTGTCTTTTCTCAACTTGGCATGATCGTCATCGTTTCATACCCCTATAGAGTTAAGAACTTTCTAAATCCCCCAGGATTAATGGTGAAAATCAGCTTTTAGGATCAAAATTTAGATAGCATTAATTGCTAAATAATTGAATGTTCGTCAGTGTTGAGCCTGATTATCTTTGGTGTGAAAAGTGAGAATTCAGGATTTTTAATTTTTATTTGATGTAATGAAAACTGCCTCTGGTCTGTGGGTTGTGATGCGGCGAGGTAATTGAGTAATGAAGTTCACCTTACGGAAGGGGATATTTATCTCTCTTAGGATTATTCTTACACCTAATGCAGGGTGGATTTGATCTTAAAATGTCCGCGCGGAGAAGATTTTTACATATCATTAGCAATCTTGTGACCGCTTTGATTAGTACAATTAATCAAAGCGGATGAGGGTTCAGCTTACTGGCTATGATTTATCTACGAAATATTTTATTTGGCTAAATCAATTGTTAATGTCTGGTGTTTATTTAATTGATAAAAAAAGACTGTGCATTTAGGAAGACCAGGCGACAAATATTGTCTGGTTGAGGTTACGTTGTGAATTAACGCTGAATTATGAGTCGGGCCAGCGACATTCGTCACTCATGGTTTGTGCCAGTGCGGCGGCAGCATGGGAGAGCTGGTGCTGTTTCAATCGCAAAATGCCCACTCGCCGCTCAATCTGTGGTGCGACCAGCGGCACACAGACCGCACCCAACTCGCGCATCTGCTGAATGCAGAGTGCAGGTACGGCGCTGGCCCCCAATCCACTGGCGACCATTTTTCCAACGGTGACCAATTGGTGACTCTCGTAAGCAACATCGAGTCTTCTGCCGGCCTGTGCCAGTGACTGCTCAAGCAGCAGACGCACCGCTGATGGACGCTGCAAGGTAATGAAATCCAGATGCAGCAGTTCTCGCCAGCTCAGCTGTGGCTTTTTCGCTAACGGGCTATCAGCGGGCACCACGGCAACAAAGCGGTCGCTACCCAGAGGGGTGAAGTGCAGCGCATCGGCCAGTTCGGGTTCAAAGGCGACACCCATCTCCACGCGTCCCTCCTGAACCATCTCCAACACCGTTTCATTGATCACGTCATGCACCGCGATATTGACGCCGGGATAGCGCTGGCGAAAAGCCTTCAGCACCGCAGGCAGCAGGTTGCCAGCAAAAGAGGGCATGGCGGCAATCGACACTTTCCCCAGTTGCAGCGTAAAACGCAGATGCATCGCCTCTTCGGCATTTTCCCAATCCGCCAGCAATCGTCGCGCCATGGGAAAAAAGATCTCACCTTCCGGCGTCAGTGATACGTGGCGAGTGGTGCGCATAAACAACGGTCCGCCCAACGCTTCTTCTAATCCGCTGATCGCCAGGCTCAGCGCCGGTTGCGAAATCGCCAGACGTTCGCTGGCCTGGGCAAAACTCAAAGTGTGAGCGACCGCTAAGAACGCGCGTAACTGCTTGATAGTCATTTTCATTTTGCTTTTGTTAACTTTATGTAAAACAACGATTAACAGAATATTAATAAGAAAAGTAAATGAAAGGCCAATAAAAACAAAATTAACAAATCATTTTTGTGACGCGAGGATGGCTTTATTCGGTGAGCTGAGGAGATGTACAGCAATGGCAGGATTAGACAAACGCGTCACCAGTTATCAGCAGGCGCTGGCTGGATTGCAAGACGACATGACGCTGCTGGCGGGGGGATTTGGCCTGTGCGGCATTCCAGAAAATCTCATCGCCGAAATTCGTCAGCAGGGCATTAAGGGGCTGACCGTGGTCTCGAATAACTGCGGAGTGGATGGCTTTGGCCTCGGGCTGCTGCTGGAGAATCGGCAGATCAAAACCATGATCGCCTCTTACGTCGGTGAGAACGCGCTGTTCGAGCAGCAGATGCTCAGCGGTGAGCTGGAAGTGATTCTCACGCCGCAGGGGACGCTGGCGGAAAAAGTGCGCGCAGGCGGCGCGGGTATACCCGCATTTTATACGGCCACCGGCTATGGCACGCCCGTGGCAGAAGGTAAAGAAGTCAGAGAATTCGATGGGCGCCACTACATTCTGGAACAAGCGATCCGCGGTGACTTCGCCATCGTCAAAGGCTGGAAAGCGGACTGGTACGGCAATGTGATCTATCGCCACACTGCGCAGAATTTTAACCCACTGATGGCGATGGCTGCCCGTGTCACCGTTGTTGAAGTTGAAGAGATTGTGGCGCCAGGTGAACTGGATCCAGCAGCTATTCATACGCCGGGCATTTATGTCGATCGCCTGATACAGGGCAACTTCGAGAAACGCATTGAGAAACGCACCCTGAGTGAAGGAGGCGCACATGCTCACGCGTGAACAGATGGCGCAGCGCGTGGCGCAGGAGCTACGCGATGGCGATTACGTCAATCTTGGCATTGGCATGCCGACGCTGGTGGCCAACTACGTACCTGAGGGCATGGACGTGATGATGCAGTCGGAAAACGGTTTGTTGGGCATGGGGGCGTTTCCCACCGAAGCCGAACTGGATGCCGACATGATCAATGCCGGCAAACAGACGGTGACCGCAAGAAAGGGTGCGGCAATCTTCGATTCGGCACAGTCTTTCGCCATGATCCGCGGCGGCCATGTTGATCTTACCGTGCTGGGCGCGCTGGAAGTGGACGTTAGCGGCAACATCGCATCGTGGATGATCCCCGGAAAAATGGTCAAGGGCATGGGCGGCGCGATGGATTTGGTGGCGGGTGCGGAAAACATCATCGTGATGATGACGCACGCATCAAAGCATGGCGAATCAAAACTGCTGTCCGAATGCACTTTGCCGCTTACCGGCGTCGGCTGTATTCGTAAAGTGATTACTGAACTCGGCTGGCTGGAGATTGAAGAGGGCGCTTTTGTGCTGCGTGAGTATGCGCCGGGCGTCACGCTGGATGAGATCCGTGCAAAGACGGCCGGGCAATTACGCATCGCCGATGATGTCCGTGAAATGCGTTTTTCAAAGGAGGCATCATGAACGAATGTGTGATTGTGGCAGCCACCCGCACGCCCATCGGCCGTTTTCACGGTGCGCTGGCGTCTCTTACTGCTGCAGAACTGGGCCAGCAGGTGATTGCCACACTGCTGAATCAAACCGCGCTCGATCCCGCGCTAATCGATGAGGTCATTATGGGGCAGGTACTCACCGCCGGATGCGGGCAAAACCCTGCGCGCCAGGCGGCCGTGGCGGCGGGCGTGCCTTACAGCGTGCCAGCCAGCACGCTGAACATGGTGTGTGGCTCAGGGCTGAAAGCGGTGATTCAGGCCGCACAAGCCATTCAAAGCGGTGCCGCCGAGATCATTATCGCGGGCGGTCAGGAGAGTATGAGCCAATCCCCTTATTTGCTGCCGGATGCGCGTGGCGGCTGTCGTTTGGGGCACAGTCAACTGATGGACAGCGTGATCCACGATGGTCTGTGGGATGCGTTTAACGACTACCACATGGGGATCACTGCCGAGAATCTGGCCGACGAATACCACATTAGCCGTGCCGATCAGGATGCCTTTGCCTTGCAATCCCAACAGAAAGCGGTGACGGCACAGCAGCAGGGCGCCTTCCGTGCAGAAATCACGCCCGTCACGGTGGCGCAGGCTAAAGGCGAGACATTGGTGATCGGTGAAGATGAACAGCCACGCGCGGACAGTTCAGCAGAGCGGCTGGCGCGTTTGCATGCCGCCTTTAAAAAGGACGGCAGCGTGACCGCAGGTAATGCTTCCAGCCTGAATGATGGCGCGGCCGCCGTGCTGTTGATGTCAGCATCACGCGCCGCTGCTCTAGGGCTGCCGGTGCTGGCGCGATTGACCGGAAGCGGCATGGCCGGTGTGGATCCTGCGGTGATGGGTATCGGCCCGGTGGCTGCCACCAATAAAGCCCTGAAACAGGCTGGTTGGGAGCTGGATCAAGTGGACTTAATCGAAGCTAACGAAGCCTTTGCCGCGCAGGCTCTGGCGGTAGGCAAAGCGCTTAACTGGCAGCCGGAACGGATCAATGTCAACGGCGGTGCCATTGCGCTGGGTCATCCGATTGGTGCCTCCGGCTGCCGCATTCTGGTGACGCTCATTCATGCCTTGCAGCAGCGTGAGCGAAAGCGCGGTCTGGCAACGCTGTGTGTTGGCGGCGGTATGGGCGTCGCCCTGGCGGTTGAACGCCCGGATTGAGGCGGACCGATTCAAATTTTTGGCAATGTCTTTACCTTCAACCCTACAAAATAATAAGGAAGCAACATGAGTGTCGTTATTGCCCTCGCTGCGCTTGGGTTGCTGATGTTAGCCGCCTATCGCGGCTATAGCGTAATTTTGTTCGCCCCGATTGCCGCGCTGTTAGCGGTGCTGTTAACCGAACCGGCTGCGGTCGCGCCGGTGTTCAGCGGTCTGTTTATGGAAAAGATGGTGGGCTTTGTGAAGCTCTACTTCCCGGTGTTTCTGCTGGGTGCCATCTTTGGCAAGTTGATTGAGCTATCCGGCTTCTCACGCTCGATTGTCACGGCGGCCATTGCGCTGCTGGGGCGTCGCCATGCCATCCCGGTGATTGTACTGGTGTGCGCACTGCTGACGTACGGCGGTGTGTCGCTATTTGTAGTGGCCTTTGCTGTTTATCCGTTTGCCGCAGAACTGTTTCGTCAGAGCAATATCCCTAAGCGCTTGATTCCGGCAACGGTGGCTCTGGGTGCGTTCTCCTTCACCATGGATGCACTGCCCGGCACGCCACAAATCCAGAACATCATTCCCGGCAGTTTCTTCGGCACTAACGCCTGGGCTGCGCCATGGTTGGGGTTGATCGGTTCACTCTTCATTATTGTGGTGGGCTTACTGTGGCTGGATCGGCAACGCCGTCGGGCACAGGCCAACCAGGAACCCTATGGCACTAACCTGAAGAATGAGCCAGAAACAGCAGAAGATGTTCGCTTGCCGCATCCGCTGATCGCCATTCTGCCGCTGATTCTGGTCGGGGTGCTCAATCTCTGCTTCACCTGGTGGATCCCGTCATGGTACGGCGCGCAGAGCAGCGTCACGCTACCGGGAAATCCCACGCCGATTCTCACCGATATTAAGAAAACCACCGCGATTTGGGCAGTACAGGCGGCGCTGCTCAGCGGCATTCTGGTGGTGCTGATTTTTGGCTGGCGCAACATTCGCGGTCGTCTGGCAGAAGGCAGTCGTACGGCGGTCGCCGGTGCGTTACTGGCGGCGATGAATACCGCCTCCGAGTACGGTTTTGGTGCGGTAATCGCTGCGTTGCCGGGTTTTGTCGTGCTGTCTGGCGTGCTGCAGGCGATTCCCAACCCGCTGCTCAATGAAGCGATCAGTATTACCGTGCTGGCGGGGATCACCGGTTCGGCATCGGGCGGGATGAGTATTGCGCTGGCAGCGATGGCAGAACACTTCGTGCAGGCGGCGCAGGCCACGGGGATTCCGATGGAAGTGCTGCACCGCGTGGCGGCGATGGCCAGCGGCGGGATGGACACACTGCCTCACAATGGCGCGGTGATCACCTTGCTGGCGATCACCGGGTTAACGCATAAAGAAGCGTATGGTGGCATCTTCGCCATCACCATTATCAAAAGTCTGGCCGTGCTGTTTGTGATTGGGGTGTTTTACCTCACCGGCATTGTCTGAAGGAGGATGAATCGATGCAATTAACGGGAAAAGTGGCACTGGTGACCGGGTCTACCAGCGGTATCGGATTAGGTATCGCGGAGCAACTGGCACTGGCAGGCGCCACGGTAATACTCAACGGTTTTGGCGAAGTGGAACACGCAAAAGCGGTTATCGCTGCCACCGGGGCAACAGTGGACTATCACGCGGCAGACATGTCCGATTCGCAACAAATTGCCGCGATGATTGAGTGGGCGGAAGCGCACTATGGTGCGGTAGATATTCTGGTAAATAATGCCGGTATTCAGTACACCGCGCCGGTGGAATCTTTCCCGGTAGAGAAGTGGGATGCGATTATTGCCATCAATCTCTCTTCGGTGTTTCACACCAGTCGCGCCGTTTTACCCGGCATGCAGGCACGTCACTGGGGGCGCATCATTAATATCGCCTCCGTGCATGGGCTGGTGGCATCGAAAGAGAAAGCCGCCTATGTCGCTGCGAAGCATGGGGTGGTAGGGCTGACAAAAGTGATTGCGCTGGAGAACGCGCAATCACCGATCACCTGCAACGCCATCTGTCCGGGCTGGGTGCTAACGCCGCTGGTGCAGCAGCAGATCGATAAACGCATTGCAGCCGGCGAGGATGCCGAAACCGCGCGCCTGGCGTTATTGTCAGAAAAACAACCTGCTCAGGCTTTTGTTACACCTGAGCAGTTGGGAGCATTGGTGCTGTTTCTGTGCAGTGAGGGCGGTGCGCAGGTGCGCGGCGCGGCCTGGAACATGGATGGCGGCTGGCTGGCGCAGTAATGCATCACGGCTTTATCCACGCGGCAATACACTCTTTCATCACGTGCAGGCGCTCATCCAGCGCCGCTTTGGCACTGAGATCCTGCTGATAGATAATCGACAGCGTTGACTGATTGATCAGATAGAAAAAGCCCAGCGCGGAGATATTGATGTTGAGTTGCATCACATCGATATCCTCGCGCACGTTTCCTTCGGCGCGTCCTCGTTGCAGCAATTGCTGGGTGATACTGCTCCAGCTCTGATTAATCTGCACGGTGATGTCAGAATCTTTGAGATGCCGCGCCTTGAGCTGATTTTCACTGTTGAGCAGGCGAATGAACTCGGGGTTTTTCAGGTAATAGTGCCAGGTGAACTCCACCAGCTGCAAAATTGCCTGATCGGCGGGGAGGTGATCGAGCTTTAAGGCTGCTTCCTGCTCGCGAATGTCACGATAGGCTTCTTCCAGCACGCGGGTAAACAGAATGTCTTTGTTAGTGAAGTAGTAGTAAATCAGTTGCTTATTGGCATGAGCGCGTTCGGCGATGCTATCAACGCGTGCACCGTCGAATCCTTTCTCAGCGAACTCTGCGCGCGCGGCCATCAGTATCCGCACCTGCTTATCCGTGACATCCTCAATGTTACTCGCAACACGATCAACCAAAGCAGAATCCCCACATATCACTGTTTTACTGAGCATTATAGTGCCTCTTTTTGCGCATAAAACAAGGGCAAAAGATTTTCAACTAACTAGTTGGTTATGTGAATTCGATCAAAGTCAGGTCTCTTTCTGCCCATTATAGTGACGTCATCAACCAGTTAGTTGATTGATTATGAATCAGCGAACGGCGGAGCGTTGAAATAGATGTTGAACGTGTTACTTCCATCACAAACGACTTTGAGGTGAATACATGGCGCAGATTCCAGTGGGCATCATCATGCACGGCGTGACCGGGCGAATGGGTAAAAATCAACATCTCATCCGTTCGATTGTGCAGATTCGGCAGCAGGGCGGTGTGGCGCTGGCCAATGGCGACCGATTGATGCCCGATCCGATTCTGATTGGCCGCAACGCGGAAAAAATGGCTGCGCTGGCGCGGGAATTTGGTATCGAACGTTGGGGAACCAACATTGATGAAGCACTGAATAATCCGCATGACATCATCTTTTTTGATGCAGCCACCACCCAGGCACGTCCGGCTTTGCTGAAGAAAGCCATCAGCAAGGGGAAACACGTTTATTCGGAAAAGCCGGTAGCGATGGGGCTGGATGATGCGCTGGATCTATACCATTTCGCACAAGAAAAAGGCGTGTGTCACGGCGTGGTGCAGGACAAGTTGTGGCTGCCGGGTTTGCAAAAGCTGCGTTTGCTAAATGAATCCGGCTTCTTTGGTCGTGTGTTATCGGTGCGCGGTGAATTTGGCTACTGGGTATTTGAAGGCGATCGCCAACCGGCCCAGCGTCCATCCTGGAACTACCGCAGCGAAGATGGCGGCGGCATTATCCTCGACATGATTTGCCACTGGCGCTACGTCATCGACAACCTGTTCGGTGAAATCAAAAGCCTGAGCTGCATCGGCGCAACCCACATTCCACAGCGCTGGGATGAACAGCAGCAACCTTATGACGCCACGGCGGATGACGCGGTGTACGCCACCTTCGAACTGCACAACGGCGCGATTGTTCAGATCAACAGTTCATGGTGCGTGCGCGTGCGCCGCGATGATCTGGTGACATTCCAGGTGGATGGCGTCAACGGTTCAGCGGTGGCTGGCCTTAGCGATTGCTTTACGCAGGCTAGCGTCAATACGCCAAAGCCGGTCTGGAATCCGGATATCCGTCAAACCCATAACTTCTTCGATGACTGGGCCAGCGTGCCGGATACCCAGGTCTACGACAATGCATTCAAAGTGCAGTGGGAGCTGTTTTTACGCCACGTCTGGGGCGAAGGGGAATATCGCTGGGATCTGTTGGAAGGAGCCAAAGGTCTGCAACTGGTCGATCTGGCATTGAAAAGCTGGAAAGAGCGTCGCTGGGTTGATGTGCCATCGCTGGAACGCTAAGGAGCCGAACATGAGTCGTCCCCATTCCGAACAGCTTTCGCTCAACACGGCGACCGTGCGCCAGCAGTGGGATTTACGCCAAATCATTGAAGGTTGTGCGCGCCATGAGATTCGCGGCATCTCGCCGTGGCGCGATCAGGTAGCAAACATCGGTTTAGCAGAAGCGGCGCGGCTGATTCGTCATCACGATCTGCGGGTGAGTGGCTACTGCCGGGGCGGCATGTTTCCCGGCGTTGATCAGCAAGCACGCCAGGCGACCCTGGCCGACAACCAGCGAGCGGTGGATGAAGCGCTGGAATTGGGCGCAGAGTGCCTTGTGCTGGTGGTCGGCGGTTTGCCGCCAGGTTCGAAAGATCTGCCGGGGGCGCGACAGCAAGTGCGTGATGGACTCAGCGCTCTGCTGGAGTACGCCCGCGCGGGCGGCATGCCGCTGGCGATTGAACCGCTGCATCCCATGTACGCGGCGGATCGTGCCTGCATCAACACGCTGAAACAGGCTAACGACCTCTGCGATGAGCTGGGCGACGACGGACTGGGGATTGCCGTCGATGTCTATCACACCTGGTGGGATGCTGAGTTTTATCAGGAAATCGCCCGTGCGGGTCTGAAACGGCTGCTGGCGTTTCATATCTGCGACTGGCTAACGCCTACGCGGGATCTGCTGGAGGATCGCGGCATGATGGGCGATGGCGTTATCGATATCCGCGCGATGCGGGAAGCGGTAGAAGCCCAGGGTTATCGCGGACTACATGAAGTGGAAATTTTCTCCCGCCTGAACTGGTGGACTCAGGATCCAGATGAGGTGCTTAAGACCTGCAAGGCTCGCCATCTGGCGCACGGTTAACCGTATCTGACAGAGCTGAAAAGCTGTTTTCGTCGGTCACAGACATTGTCGAGGAAAAGATGAATACAGATACCCGCAAAATGATTCTGGTCACCGTGCTGTGCGGCCTTGGCTACATGATGTACTCGGTGGATCGCATGACGGTGTCATCAGCCATCGGGCTGATCGCTGGAGAGTTTGGTCTCGGTAAAGCGGAGAGTGGCATTCTGCTCTCCTCCTTCTTTTTTGGCTTCATCGTCTTTCTGTTCATTTCCGGCATTATCGCCGACAAGTTAAGCGGCAAACCGGTATTGATTCTCGGCCTGATGATGTTTTCACTGGCGACACTGTTAACGGGTGTCGCCGGCAGCATGACCAGCCTGATTTTTTACCGCGTGATGACGGGCATCGGTGAGGGCATCTTCTGGCCTGCCGCCTCGCTCGAAGTGGCCAACGTGACCAGCGAAAAACAGCGCACAACGGTCATGTCGCTCTATTGGATGGGGTATCCGATTGGCGGATTCCTTGGCACCTGGATGGGCGCCATGCTCGGTCCGATCTTTGGCTGGCGCGTGGTGTTCTACGTGGCGGGCGCGATGGGCATGCTGGTGGCGCTGTTGTATCTGGTGCTGGTGAAAAATGATCGTAAACCTGCCGAGTTGATTGCACGCCAGGCAGCGGAAAAAGTGCCATTAAAAACCTTGTTCCGCCATGCGCCGGTGTTGCTGATGGCTGCGTTCTATTTCGTGCTGCTGGCAGGCTGGTGGATTGTGCTGCTGTGGGCACCGAGCTATTTGATGCAGGTAAAAAATCTGTCGATTGGTGCCGCAGGCACCATCGCCAGCCTGCTCGGCATTACCGGGGCTTTGGGCGGCTTTGTGCTGGGACGCTACTGTGATAAAGGCGATTTCAAACGCCGTCGCACCATTCTGATGACCATTACTTTTATCAGCGGGCTGGTGATGGCCGCCATGGCATTCAATCTTTCGGTGCCGTTGGTGATTGTGCTGGTGCTGATCCTCGGTTTCCTTGGCTATCCGATTACACCCATTGTTCTCTCGCTCACTGCTGAACTGGTGCCGCCTTCTCTGCGCGGTTCCGCCATCGGCTTTGTGATGAATATGGGGATGGCGGCGGGCGGCATCTCGCCAATTGTGGCGGGTTATTACGCGCAGCATTACACCCTGCAACCGGTCTGGCTGGTGGCCGCCTGCGTCATTATCTGCAGCAGCCTGGTATTGCTGGGGGTGCGTCGCCTGCCTATCGGAAGCCACAACAGTTCGCAGAATGTGATGCCGTCCGGGCATCTGGCAAAACACTGAAATAAGGAACAGAACCATGTCTGTGAGCAATAAAGTGCGTTTACTGGATCGCAACGGTCAGCCCTACAGCTACATCATGCAGGGTGAGCGCCACTGGAGCGTACCGGCGAAACCGCTATTTAACCGTGACGTGTATGCCGCTGCGCATGTGGTTGCCGACCCGCAGCGCATGCAAAATCCACATAGCGATATGGCGATTGACTGGGACAGCACGCTGGAATATCGCGATCATTTAATGTCGCTGGGATTGGGCATCGCGGAAGCCATGGATACCGCGCAACGCGGCATGGGGCTGGATTGGCCAACCGCGCTGGAGCTTATAAAACGCAGCGTTGAGCAAGCGAAAGCGTATCCGGGGGCACGGGTCGCCAGCGGGGCTGGCACCGATCATCTGACGGACTTTTCCCAACTGACCTTACAGGATGTGATTGCCGCGTATGAGCAGCAAATCTCAGCAATCGAAGCCTGTGGCGGCCGTATTATCTTAATGGCTAGTCGCGCGCTCGCCGCCATTGCTAAAGGGCCAGAGGATTACATCACCGTTTACAGCACGCTTCTGCGCCAGGTGCGTGAGCCGGTTATTTTGCACTGGCTGGGGGACATGTTTGATCCCGCACTACGCGGTTACTGGGGCGGCGCGACGATTCACAGTGCGATGGAGGTTTGCCTTGCGGTGATTCGCGAAAATCAGGAAAAAGTGGAGGGGATAAAAATCTCCTTGCTGGATAAAGATCGTGAAATTGAGATGCGGCTCCTGCTGCCGGCTTCCGTTAAAATGTATACCGGCGATGACTTTAACTATCCCGAACTGATCGCCGGGGATGAGCAAGGTTTCTCGCACGCGCTTCTGGGTATCCTCGACGGCATTGCACCGGCCGCCACCAGCGCACTGCATGCATTGGCGCAGGGCGATCGCGCCACCTTTGAACGCATACTGGCACCGACAGTGCCGCTGGCACGCCATTTGTTCTCGGCACCCACGCAGTATTACAAGGCGGGCATCGTGTTCCTGGCCTGGTTGAATGGCCATCAGAAGCATTTCACCTTGCTTGGCGGCATGCAGAGTGCGCGCAGTCTGACGCACTACTCTGAAGCGTTCAGACTGGCGGATGAGGCTGGTTTGCTGAATAACGCGGATGTGGCTGCTGAACGCATGTGGCTACTGGCGAAAATGCACGGTATTTAGCCTTTCGGCTTAACGCGGTTAGAGGCTATTTAAGCCGTCCGGATTTCTGACGGAAAAGAAGACTCACTCGGTTAGAGCGAAAAAAAGCCCGCCATTGGCGTAATGCCGATCAGTTAAGACAAAAATGATCGGTTGAATGATCCGGCAGTTCTGCAAAAATCCGTAATCTCTCA
>NZ_JASGBX010000006.1:0-309063 GCF_030053335.1 Pantoea sp. EABMAA-21 | reverse complement strand
TGAGAGATTACGGATTTTTGCAGAACTGCCGGATCATTCAACCGATCATTTTTGTCTTAACTGATCGGCATTACGCCTCGACGGGGTTTTTTATTTCCGTTAACCGGCGACGACCACCAGTTTTTGATTCGCAAACTCCTTCAGGCCAAGATCGGACAACTCCCGTCCATAGCCTGAGCGTTTCACGCCACCAAACGGCAACTCCGCGGCGGTATCGCTTTGAGAGTTGATAAACACCATACCGGTCTCGATCTGCGATGCCATGTTGCGCCCACGCAAAATATCGCGCGTCCACACTGAACCGCCCAGACCGTAGTGCGAATCATTGGCCAGTGCGATGGCGGTGCGATCGTCAGCCACCACATAAACCTGTGCCACCGGTCCAAAGAACTCCTGGTAATAGGCGGGATTTTGCGGTGTGAGGCCAGTCAGTATCGTTGGCTGATAATAACAACCCACGCCTTCTATCACTTTTCCGCCCAGTTCAACATGCGCACCCTGCTTAACCGCATCCTCAACCTGTTTCACTAAACGGTCGCGAGCCTCTTTCGATGAAAGCGGACCCAGCGTGGTGCTTTCATCCAGTGGATCCCCCGGTTTGGCCGATTGCAGGGCCGCACTAAACTTCACCATAAACTCCGTCGCGATTTTTTCGTGCAGGATAAAGCGCTTCGCTGCGGTACATACCTGACCACAGTTACTTAATCGCGCCTGCGCGCCCTGGCGCACGGCTTCGTCAATATCGGCATCGTCCAGCACCACGAATACGTCATTGCCGCCTAACTCCAGCGTGGACTTTTTCAGATGCTTTCCGGCCTGCTCCGCCACAGCGCTACCGGCACGTTCAGAGCCCGTTAGCGCGACACCTTGCACGCGCGGATCGGCAATCAGATCGGCGACTTGTTGATTAGAGATAAACAGATTGCTCCACGCACCCTTTGGCGCACCCGCTTCTTCAACCAGTTTTTCGAAGACATCCGCACAGTGCGGCACAATATTGGCATGTTTCGCCAGCACCGGATTTCCCAATGCCAGATTTGGCGCCAGCACGCGCATCAACTGGTAATAAGGGAAGTTCCAGGGCTCGACGGCGACCACCACGCCAATCGGGTGATACTCAAGCCAGGCATCGCCCACCGTGCTGGGATAAGGTTGTGCCTGTAATAAGTGAGCCGCATGTTCGGCATAGTACCGAGCGATCTGCGCGCAGATTTTTACTTCCCCCCGGCTTTGACCAATTAACTTGCCCATCTCACGACTGGCAATCTCAGCTAATTCGTCAACGCGCTGATCAATCAAATCGGCCAGTCGGTGCAGCACCTGCAGACGTGGCTGCATATCGCCTTTACACCACGTAGAGTGGTAGAGTTCGTCAGCCGCGCTGAGTGCCTGCTGCATATAGGTGTCATCGTGATCAGGCCAGGATTTCAGCAACTGATTATTGGCCGGGTTGATGCTTTGGTAGGCTGACATAAAGGGCTCCTTGGCAGAAAAAATGACAAAGGCGGGACATGCCCGCCTGAGTGTTAAACGTTTTTACGCTCGACTGTTTTGTCGTCCCACGTCAGAACGTCCTGATCGGTCTTATCAAAAGCGCGGAGCAGCACATCGTCGCTACCTTGCTGACGCCAGATTTCTTCCGCGAGTCGTTCGTCATAATTCGCCACCTCAAAAATGGCTTCAGCAATTTCAGGTGAGGTGTGGCGCAGCGTGGCCCATTCGCCCACGTGGTGAGCTTTCGACTGTTCTGTGGCCATAAAGGTCTCCTGTTGTGGATTTATCCTTGCAGTTTTACCGCCAGTCCGGCGACGTATTGGCCCTGATAGCGGGCAATTCCCAGTTCTTCTGCTGACGGTTGGCGTGAGCCGTCACCGCCCGCAATGGTGGTGGCGCCATAAGGCGTGCCGCCGCGTACCTGAGAAATATCGAAAAGTTCTTTGGTGCCATAACCGATGGGGACGATAACCATGCCGTGATGGGCGAGGGTGGTCCAAACGGAGGTGATGGTTTGTTCCTGGCCGCCACCGGTGCCGGTAGAGGCGAACACACTGGCGAGTTTGCCGTATAGCGCGCCTGAGGCCCATAATCCGCCGGTGCGATCCCAGAAATTACGCATCTGACCGGCCATATTGCCAAAGCGGGTTGGCGTACCCACGATGATGGCGTCGTACTGGGTTAAATCTTCAGGTTTTGCTTCAGCCGCCGCCTGATTCACCTTGCCGCCCACCTGCGCAAATCTCTCCGCATCCATGCTTTCCGGTACACGAAGAATGGTGACTTCCGCACCGCTCACACTCTTTGCGCCTTCAGCCACGGCTTGCGCCATGGTTTCGATATGTCCATACATTGAGTAATAAAGCACCAAAACTTTTGCCATGGTTTTCTATCCTGCTGAGGGTGATGAGTATTCAGAAGTATAGACCTGCTGAGGGTGATGAGTATTCAGAAGTATAGAAGAGACTGCGTAAGGTGCCGGAAGGGAGGATAGATGGATACGTCTAGCGCTGCGCTTTTTACCGGGCTAACCGCTTGTAAGCTGGATGTTAATCTGGTTTATGATAGAAAAATAAGTGAATTATATGTTTCAAAGTATGAATATTAGCCGAATATCAGACTGGCCTGGCTATCCTTTTATCAGGTGGCGCGAATACTCCGCCGCCTTGCTTTTCACCACATTGGATGAAAAGGCCTAACCACAGATGCTCAATCCCTGGAGGAAATGATGGCACAACATCGTGGAGGATCAGGCAATTTCGCGGAAGACCGCGAGAGAGCCGCGGAAGCCGGTCGTAAAGGCGGAAAAAATAGCGGCGGTAATTTCAGGAATGACCCGCAACGCGCTTCCGAAGCAGGTGAAAAAGGGGGACGCAGTCGCAGCAAGAAATAATGTGATTGTGTTTGATTCCCCCCTCCGCCGGGTTCTCCCGGCGGTAACAAAGATTGCTTTTCCCCTCCTGACCAGGCAAAAATGATCGCCAATCGATTATTGTGGTGCGTTATGTCTGCTTCAAATTCCCGTCTCAGCCTGCGTATTACGCGTCAGGAACTCGTTCTCATCTTCATTACCATGGTTTGGGGTGGCACCTTTTTGGTGGTGCACCGGGCGATGGCACATTCCGGTCCCTTTTTCTTTGTGGGGCTGCGCTTTGCCACGGCATCGTTATTGCTGGCCTTTTTCTTCCGCCGTTATCTGAGGCACATGACATGGCTCGAAGTGAAAGCCGGTGCGCTTATTGGCCTGTCGATTGCGGGTGGCTACGGCTTACAAACCTGGGGGATGCAAACCATCTCCAGCAGCCAGTCGGCGTTTCTGACCGCGCTATATGTGCCGGTGGTACCGTTACTGCAATGGGTATTTCTGCGCCGTCCGCCAGGGTTAATGGCATGGATTGGCATTATGCTGGCGTTTACCGGTTTAGTGCTGGTGGCCGGGCCACCAGACGGTAGCCTGACGTTGAACGCGGGCGAGATAGCGACGTTACTCAGTACACTGGCGATTGCGGCTGAAATTATTCTGATCAGTCGCTTTGCAGGCCAGGTTGATGTGCGTCGCGTGACGCTGATCCAACTGATGGTCGCATCGGCTTGCGCTTTTGTCTTTATGATCCCTAATGGCGAATCGGTCCCAACGATCTCAACGCCATTGCTATTGAGTGCGCTGGGTCTGGGTGCGGCCAGTGCACTGATTCAGGTGACAATGAACTGGGCGCAGCGCAGCGTGTCACCGACGCGGGCTACGGTGATTTACGCCGGTGAACCGGTCTGGGCAGGGGTGGTTGGACGGATTGCGGGTGAACGTTTACCGGCCGCTGCCTTGTTGGGCGGTGTGCTGATCGTTTGTGGGGTGATCGTCAGTGAGTTACGACTTCGCCGCAAGAAAGCGGTGCCTGAGCAGGCACCGCTGGAGCCTTAAGGATGCTGTCGTGCCGCCTGGTTTGCCAGCGCGGCACCCCGACGTTTAAGAATGGCATTAAGAATAATGGCACCGAAGGTCGCGGTGCCAATTCCGCCAATGGTAAAACTGCCGATCTTTAAAGCAAAATCGCCAGCACCCAGCACTAACGTGGTGGCCACCATGATCAAATTGCCGTTCTGACTGAAATCAACGTTGTTTTGCACCCAGATCCGCGCACCTGCCACGGCAATTAAACCGAATACCACAATAGAGGCACCGCCAATCACCGGGCCGGGAATGGTATGGATCAAGGCACCAAACTTCGGTGAAAAGCCGAGTATCAGCGCAATCACTGCTGCCGCGACAAACGCCAGTGTCGAATAGACTTTGGTCACCGCCATTACGCCGATATTCTCTGCGTAAGTTGTCACGCCGCTGCCTCCCATCGAACCTGACAGCATGGTGGCGAGGCCATCCCCGACAAACGCACGTCCCATCCAGGGATCAAGATTGCGTCCCGTCATACCGGCGACGGCTTTAATATGCCCAAGATTTTCAGCCACCAGAATGATGGCGACAGGGGCAATCATCACTATCGCCTGCATATCAAATACCGGCGCGGTGGTGTGTGGTAAACCAAACCAGGGCGCACTGGCGACACCGCTAAAATCGACTGGCTTACCGAGGCCAAACACATTGGTGAGCAAGGCGTAGATCGCCCAGGCGACAATCAGGCCAACCAGAATCAGCAAGCGCTGAACCAAACCGCGTGTGAAGACCGCGACCACGCCAATGCACAGCACGGTCATGACGGCTATCCAGCTATCGAACATTGATGCTGATACGCCATGGACAGCAATTGGTGCCAGGTTCAGGCCAATTGCCATCACCACTGCACCCGTGACGACAGGGGGCATGAGCCGCTCAATCCAATCCGTACCCACCTTCATAACGATCAGGCCAATGAAGGTATAAAGCGCGCCGCAGGCAATGACGCCGCCTAGCGCCAGCGACAGATTAGGGTTCAATCCCTGGCCGTTGAATCCGGTCACCGCGATAATCACCCCGACAAAGGCGGCGCTGGATCCAAGATAACTCGGCACGCGTCCGCCAGTGACCACAAAGAACAGCAGCGTGCCGATACCGGAAACCAGAATCGCCAGGTTGGGGTCGAGTCCCATCAACAACGGCATTAGCACCGTCGCGCCAAACATTGCTACAGCATGCTGCAGGCCCATGACAAACGTCTGCCCGAACGGCAGGGTTTCATCCGGTGCAATCAGCCCATCTTCGGTCATGGCTGACTTTTTCTGCCAGCGGGGGAACCAGGAATTCACCATCGTTTTCTCCAGGATATCGGTGGAACCGGACCGCGCAGAGCGGCGTTAGCGGGCGTCCTGCCGTAAAAGGTGATGATATCCACGGTCAAACCACGCCAGGCCATGGGAATCATCGTTACGTACCAGCGCAAGTGCTTCACACATCAAAACGTCGTGTGTGCCAACACTGACCACCTGGGTGATTTTGCAATCGAACGACACGGTGGCACCCTCCAGCAGCGGTGAACCGCTGGCCAGCGTGTGCCAGTTAGCCGCAGCAAAACGCTGATCCATCGGCGTTTTACCACCAAACAGTGTCGAAAGATCTTCATGACCGGCCGCCAGGGTGTTGACGCACAGATAGCCATTGTCCCGAAAGGTCGGCCAGACTGAGGCCGAACGATTCAGACACACCAGCAAAGTGGGCGGCGTATCCGTCACGCTACAGACAGCAGATGCGGTGAATCCGGCGCGACCAGCCGGACCGTCGGTGGTGATGATATTCACCGCCGCGCCCAGTCGTGCCATGGCATGGCGGAAAGCATCGCGATCTACATTCGGTACCAGCGGCAGTTCAAGCACACTCATGGTTTCACTCCTCTGTTCAACTGGCGGCGCGCTGTGCAGGAGCAGCCGTTTCGGCCAGCCACCCCAGCAGCAGAGCGTTAAACTTATCGGCATCGGTCACGCTCATCGCGTGCCCGCCCCACGGCATCTCAATCAGACTGCCATTCGGCAGCGCCTGGGCCAGTTGTGGAGAGCAGCTCCACGGCACCAGCAGATCGTCCTGGCTACAAATGGCTAACACAGGCTGATGAATCCGCGCCGCATGCGTACGGAAATCACTGTTCATTAATGCATGCAAGCGGCGCAGCAGATTTTCCATGCCCTGAAAATGGGTCACGTGATGGGCATCTTCAGCGGTGATGCGCGCCTGATGGCGCGCCAGCCATTCAGCCGGATAGAGGAACAGTGGCTGCGCTCGCACGAAGGCTTCAACGCCTACGTTGAGCAGGAGATCCTGCCGCACCTGGAAGCAGCGTTGCGTATGAGGATCCAACGAGAGCCAGCCATTAATCACCACGACGCGGCCGACACGATCGGGATAATCCAGCGCCAGCTGCAGGCCAATCAGGCCACCCAGTGCGTGGCCAATAATGTCGTAATGGTGAATATCATGCTGCGCCAGTAGCTCAGCCAGTTCGGCGGCCATCATCGCCATGCTGTAGCCTTCAGGCAGCGTATCGGCACTGCGACCGGTACCGCGCTGATCGTAAGTTACCACGCGATAATGGGGAGCGAGCGCCGCCAGCTGGGGTTGCCAAAAGCCCGCCACGCCACCCAGGCCGGACGACAGCACCAGTGTTGGCGCGTCGGCAGCGGTTAAACCATGAATCTCAAGGTGCATTACGCCTCCTGCGGCCCGATGTGCGCGACGCTGGCAATTTCAATCAGCGCATCTGGTTTAACCAATCCACACTGAATGCAAAAGCGCGCGGGTTTGTCGCCGGGGAAATACTCGGCGTAGACCTGGTTAATCGCGGCGTAATGGCTCCAGTCGGTGAGGAAAATAGAGTTGAAAGTGACGTCACTCATGCTGCCACCGGCGGTCTCGATCACCTTTTTGATGGTTTCCAGTACGTGTCGGGTTTGTGCCGCGGCATCGCCGACGTGGACGACATTGTTACTGGCATCGAACGGTAGCGTGCCTGACACGTACACCACGCCATCGGCCAGGGTTCCTGGCACAAAGGGCGCAATCGGGGTGCCGCTTCCGGCAGGAATAATCACACTTTTAGGCATCGTCGCAGTTCCTTATCGTTATGGTTTTGCAGGTGAGATGGACCCTAAGCTTTCAGAGCTTCACAAAAAGTGTCCGTGTCGCTAACCCAGCCAAAGAAGGTTTCGATGTTGAAAATCGCCGCTTGTTGGGCAAATGCCGGTCCGGCCTGATAAGTGGCGTCTTCCAGCACCACGCCAAAATATTCGAGGAAGAAGCCATCGCGCAGTGTCGACTCAACGCACACGTTGGTGGCAATGCCGGTGAACACCAGGTGGCGGATACCGCGGCTGCGCAGCATGCTATCGAGTGGCGTATTGAAGAAGCCACTGTAGCGCGGTTTGGGCAGCACGATGTCTCCTGCCTGCGGCACCAGTTCATCCACCAGCGCATAATCCCAGCCGCCTTTCGACAGGAGCGTGCCCTGTAACTCCGGGCGCTTACGCATGGTTTTCAGTGCATTCGATTTATGGAAGTTAGGCGAGCCGGCATCACCCGCTTCAACGTACTGGTCATCCCAGCCGTTCTGGAACCAGATAATCTGCATGCCAGCGGCGCGCGCCGCGGTTACCGCCTGATGAATTTTGGCGATCACTGGCTTTGTGGCGGAGACATCAAAACCAGCAAGATCCAGATAACCCCCTTCGGTGGCATAGGCATTCTGCATATCGACGACGATCAAGGCGCTTTGCGTCGGCGGCAGTGCAATCGCTTCTGGTCGGGCGGGCAGGGTGATATTGGGCAAACTCGACGTATGGGCGCAAGTCACGGTACTCATCAGGCAACCTCCTTCTGCGAAGTGATAACGTTTTGACGACACTGCATTAATGGCTGGATACGCTCACCGAAATCTTCAATGCCTTGCAGGAAGTCATCGAAGGTCAGAAGCACGCCCTGTGTGCCGTCAACCTCGGCAACTTCATCCAACATTCGTGCCACATTGGCGTATGAACCCACCAGGGTGCCCATATTGATGTTCACGGCTGATGTGGGATCGGCCATCTGACGCACGTTGGTGTCGCTGCCGGACTTGGTATCCTGCTGACTTTGTGTGGTGAGCCAGGCGAGCGCTTCTTCATCAGCACCCGCTTTGTAATGCTCCCATTTGGCGCGTGCGGCTTCGTCGCTTTCGGCAGCAATGATCATAAACAGCACATAGGAACCGACATCCCGTCCGGCTTTATCTGCTGCGACTTTCATGCGGCTGGCGGTCGGGGCGAAGGCGGTAGGCGTGTTGACCCCTTTACCGAAACAGAAGTTGTAATCGGCATGCTGCGCGGAGAATGCCATGCCGGCATCGCTCTGACCGGCGCAGATCACCTTCATCGGTTTCTGCGGTTGCGGGCTCACGCGGCAGTCGTTCATGGTGAAAAATTCACCCTTGAAGTCACTCTGACCAGTGCCCCATAAATCGCGCAGCACGGTGACGTACTCGGTGAGGTATTGGTAACGGCTGGAGAAGTATTCATCACCCGGCCACAATCCCATCTGTTCGTATTCGGGTTTCTGCCAGCCGGTGACCAGATTGACACCGAAACGACCATTGGAAATCGAATCGATGGTGGCGGCCATGCGCGCCACAATTGCTGGGGGCAGCGTCAGAGTGGCTGCCGTGGCATAGATTTCAATCCTTGAGGTCACCGCCGCGAGCCCCGCCATCAATGTGAAGGATTCGAGATTGTGATCCCAGAATTCGGTTTTACCCCCGAAGCCGCGCAGTTTGATCATCGAGAGCGCAAAGTCGAAGTGATAATGCTCGGCCTTCAGCACAATCTCTTTATTCAGTTCAAAAGTCGGTTTGTACTGCGGCGCATGGGTGGAGATGAGCCAGCCATTATTGCCAATCGGGATAAATACGCCAATTTTCATGTGAAACCTCTCTGCATTGAACGGGCATTGCTCTACGCGCTGCACTGCTTCCTGCGAGCGGCGCTCAGTCACAAAACTGCAAAGCCTGTGCCACATTTTTAAATACCTTGTACAACAATGTGTTAAAACCCATGGAAGGATGAAAGTGGAGTGGTTGGTCTAAATCAGACCGTTTGGTCAAAACTTTTTGCACGTTTTTCATGCGCACGGTGGTCAAAAAAGGTGCAGGGAGAGCGATTAGGCAGGAAAGAGGGGCTTTGTTATGATGCGATCAGGCAGGATTGAAGAGGTAACAGTGTGAAAAGCGATGAAAAACAACCGGGCCGACGTTCACGTGCCGTTGCCGCAAAACGGGCTGCGATACTGGAAGCGGCGTTAAGCTTCTTCTCGCAGTTCGGTATTCACGGTACCAGCCTCGATAAAGTGGCAGAGCGTGCCGACGTCTCCAAGACCAATTTGCTTTACTACTATCCCTCAAAAGAGGTGCTGTATATCGCGGTTCTGAAGGAGATCCTTGATGTCTGGCTGGCTCCACTGCGCGCACTGCGCCACGATCAGGACCCACTGACCGCCATTCGGAAATATATCCGTCTTAAGCTAGAGGTGTCGCGCGATCACCCGCAGGCCTCGCGCTTGTTCTGTCTGGAAATGCTCCAGGGTGCGCCGTTACTCAAAGGTGAACTGGCCGGGGATTTAAAAGCGCTGGTGGATGAGAAGGCGGCGATCATCGAGCAGTGGATTGCGGAAGGGCGGTTAGCCGGGGTGCAGCCGCAGCATCTGTTTTTCCTGCTGTGGGCCACCACGCAACATTACGCGGATTTTGCGTCACAGGTTGAGGCGATCACCGGCCAGACCCTGAGTGACCCGGAATTTTTCGAGCAAACGCTGGAGAATGTACAGCGCATGATTATTGAAGGGATCCGCGTGCGTTGATCCCGCTTTAACCAGGAGAGTGCATGGATTCGCTATCACAACTGACGTTGGGCGCGGCGGTCACCGTCGCGGTGATGGGCAAGCGCGTGCCGCTATGGCAATCGGCGCTGGTGGGTGCGATTGCCGGCACCTTGCCCGATCTGGATGTGTTTATCGATCATGGCGATGCGATTCGCAATATGACGCTGCATCGAACTGAGAGTCATGCGCTGATATGGCTCACGCTAGTTGCGCCTCTGCTGGCCTGGCTGATCGCAGGTGCAACACGCAGTCGCTCCCACTGGCACGGCTGGTGTCTGGCAATTTGGCTGGCCCTGATCACGCATCCGTTGCTTGATCTGACAACGGTGTACGGCACGCAGCTGGGGTTGCCGTTTACCGATTTCCCCTACGCGATTGGCAGCATGTACATCATCGATCCGTTGTATACCTTGCCGTTGCTGATCGCGCTGGGGGTGGCGCTATGGCGGCGTGATGGAGTCGGACTGCGCTGGAATCAGGCGGGTTTGCTGATCAGTACGCTGTATCTTGGCTGGAGCATGGTGGTGCAGGGCGTGGCGACGCAGCATATCGATCGTGATTTAACTGATCAATCCATCAAGCCGCAGCAGGTGCTGGTGACGCCAACGGCATTTAATACCCTGGTGTGGCGAACCGTGATTATGACCCCCGATCGTTACGGTGAGGCCTATTGGTCACTGTTGTCACCCGATCGAGCACTGGAAATTCATTGGCACCCGCGCAACCCGCAACTGTTCGATGCGTTTAAAGGTGACTGGTATGCCGAGCGGGTGGCGTGGTTCAGCCATGGTTTTTACGCCATGCGCCAGCAGGGTGAAGAGACCTTGATTTCGGATTTAAGGATGGGGGAAGCACCCAATTACACCTTCACCTTCAATCTGGGATCGGCACATGTTCCCGAACCGGCACCAGAAAGGGAGCCTTCTGTGCGACCTTCACTGGCGCAGGCATGGCATAAATTACGCGAAAGGTTATAAAAAAAAGCCCCGAGCATTCGGGGCTTTTTGTCGGCAGTGCTATCAGGCTTTACGACGACGTAACAACCAGCCCATGGTGAGAATGACGAACCACAGCGGCGTGACCATCAACGCCTGACGAGTATCATCCTGCAAGGTCAGCAAGACAATTACAAAGGCGAAGAACGCCATGCACACCCAGCACATCAGCTTGCCCAGCGGCATCTTGAACTTCGACTCAGCGTGACGTTGCGGATGCTGTTTGCGGTAAGCCAGGTAGCTGCACAGGATGATGGTCCAGACGAACATAAACAGAATCGCCGATACCGTGGTGACCATGGTGAATACCGTCATCACATCGGGGATCAGGTAAATCAGCGCAACGCCGCACAGTAGGCAGAAGCAGGAGAAAAACAGCCCGGTGGTGGGAACCGCGCGTGCCGACAGGCGGCCAAATGCTTTGTGTGCCACGCCTTGTTCTGCCAAACCGTACAACATACGGCTGGTGGAGAAAATGCCACTGTTAGCGGATGATGCAGCAGAAGTCAGCACCACGAAGTTAACGATGCTGGCGGCGGCGGGTAATCCGATCAGCACAAACATCTCAACGAAGGGGCTGCGGTCCGGCATGACCTGATTCCACGGCGTCACCGCCATGATCACCAGCAGTGCCAGAACGTAAAACATAATGATACGCACCGGAATAGCGTTAATCGCACGTGGCAGCACCTTGTGCGGATCTTTGGTTTCCGCTGCGGCCGTGCCGACTAACTCAATGCCGACGAAGGCAAACACTGCAATCTGGAAGCCAGCAAAGAAGCCGCTCAATCCTTTCGGGAACATACCACCGTGATCCCAGATATTGCTCAGGGCTGCCGCGCTGCCGCTGGGCGAAGGATAATGCATGCTCACCAGCACGATGCCAGTCACGATCAGGGCAACAATCGCCACGATTTTAATAATCGCGAACCAGAACTCCATCTCACCAAACAATTTCACCGTCGCAATATTGAGTGCCAGGAACACAAATATACACAGCAGTGCACTCATCCAGATGGAGAAGTCGGGGAACCAGAGTTGGAAATAGGCACTAATGGCCACCACATCGGCAATGCCCGTCACCACCCAACAGAACCAGTAAGTCCAGCCGGTAAAATAGCCCGCCCACGGGCCGAGTAAATCGGCGGCAAAATCGCTGAAGGATTTATATTCGAGATTAGAGAGCAGCAATTCGCCCATTGCGCGCATCACGAAGAACAGCATAAAGCCGATGATCATATAAACGAAAATGATCGAGGGGCCGGCCAGGCTGATAGTTTTACCTGAGCCCATAAACAACCCGGTGCCGATCGCGCCACCGATGGCAATCAGTTGGATATGGCGGTTATGTAGATTACGCTGGAGCTTATCGGGCTGCTCGGCCTCGATAAGCGCCTCTTTGGATTGATCAACCATAAATATATCTTTCCTGTTTTGATGTTGTGTCAGCTCTACTGGCTGTTAGATAACGTGCCGTTTGATAGGGCAAGTGGCATAAGATAGTGGAAAGGTTGCAACTCTCGGTAATTGTTTTTTTACAATTGTGACCTTTTGCGGGGTTTACTCTGTCAGTAAATATTTACATGGCATAATCCACGGTGAATTTGCGTAAATCTTCAGCAATTAAGCCTTTTCTGCGTTATCTCTCCATTTTGCCACCTACACTTACGTCTTCTTTTTATGAGTAAACGTGAGGTGTGATGCGCGCATTATTAGCGATTGCTCTGTTGGCATTATGTGGCTGGTGGAGTTTGCCGTGGCTGAAAACGCATCTGCCGCCACAGTGGAATCCATTTACACCGCTGTCGGTGACTGACCCTCCGGGATGGATGATGCGCTACAAATTGCAGCGCCTGGGTCACGATCCTGCGGCATGTATGGCGGTGATGCATCGAGCCAGTCAGCAGGGATGGGTAGAATTTCGCGCCGTGCCAGCACTGCAAGGTGATTGCCCTATTGAACAACCTTTGCGCGTGAGTGGTTTTGGTGAAGTGAAATTGAGCAGCAGCTTTCTTGCCAGTTGCCCGATGGCGGTGAGTAGCACAATGTTTGTCGTCAACAGCACTCACGCCCTTCAGCAGGCAGGTATCAACAGCCCGATTCGGCGAATCACCCACGTCGGCAGTTACGCCTGTCGAAATATCTATCATCGCCAGCAGGGGCGTTTAAGCGAGCATGCAACAGCAGATGCATGGGATGTGACTGGGTTTCAGCTTGCAGATGGACGCTGGCTGCAGGTGGCAAAAAACTGGCATCAACCTGAGGATGCGGCTGCAGGGCTTCGCGCTTTATGGCACAACGGCTGTGCGACCTTTGGTAATGCGTTAGGACCGGATTACAACGCTGCGCATGCCGGACATTTTCACCTGGGGATGCGCGGCGCCGGATACTGTCGTTAGTCAGACGGCGGGATTAAGCCCTCGTTTTATCAGGAAATGATTAGCGGGCCAGGAGAATAGAAAACCGATGATCATGGCCAGTTGTAACATAAACCAGAAAGCCACCAGCAATGGATTGATTTGTTGGTTGAGAACAAATTTTAGTGCCAGTGCCATAAAGATAAAAATACCTAATTGATAAATCAGCAGGGGAAACGTTTCGGTTTTAAATGCTAATAATAACGCCCGGCCAAATGAACGTTTTTCACGTTGACGGATAGCCAGGAACTGGAAAAATAAACCCACCACCAGAGAAACTATCAAGCAAATAATTGCCTGCATCCAGAGCGTTGGCATAATGGCGAACTGATTTAGCAAGGTGATTATTGGTAGGGTCATTATGTCGCCAAATATACAGGCCGCGGCAGATAATGAGGTGGAAATAAATATTGTTTGCCAGCTGGCATTACTCTGAATTTTTTGTGGAACCAGCAGCGCAAGTTTTACCTGACGTGAAGGTTTACGGCCCAGATACCACCAGGCTAACCATCCGATGAACGGCATATAGAGGCCGGTCAGCGGCCAGATGATATTCATGATTGCCACCGGATGCGGGTGACGGAAAAGATCTTTTAAGATCATCAGCGCTGTACAACCGCCCAGTACAAGGAAAGGTAATGCCAGTTGGTTCATCATAGTCAGCCCCGTTATGATGCTCGAATACGCATGACAATGCGCCAGTATGGGTGAGGGCGCAACGTCTTCCCCTGAAAAGTCCACAGCGTCATCCCCCGCACATCCTCTAAGCGTAGCTGGAAAAGAGGGTGACGGAAATCACGTTATACCGCTCACTACAGAAATCACTGGGATTAAGAATGAACGGAATAGCCGTCGTCCCACAAATACCGCTATTACTCTCAGTAACCGCTTTCAAAGTGAGTGATTTTAGTTAATGACGATGCTAAAAATTTATCAATCTAATGATGATTTTCGATGAATAGGGTGATTGAAACTCCTTCGGAAAAATCCTATTCTAATAAGGAAGGAGGATTAAAGTTGTGAAGCTGTTGGCAAAATGTATCTGTTTTCAGTTCCCCATAATGGTAACGCATTGACAACAGGATGGTTATGATTGTTACCCCGCGGGCTGCTCTCATTTCAATCAATATTTTTTCTCTAGTTAATTTATT
Source organism: Pantoea sp. EABMAA-21 (assembly GCF_030053335.1). Classification (NCBI taxonomy): domain Bacteria; kingdom Pseudomonadati; phylum Pseudomonadota; class Gammaproteobacteria; order Enterobacterales; family Erwiniaceae; genus Pantoea; species Pantoea sp. EABMAA-21. The sequence goes on along the minus strand of NZ_JASGBX010000006.1, from coordinate 294,683 downwards.
TTTTGTGTTAATCAGAACGAATAACAAGTTAAAGCGTGAAACAACGCTGAGGCAATAATGACGACCGATAATTATTTCGTCTGGCGTGGCGAAACTGAAAATGAATTTCAGGCGCTGACGGAAGTGATTCAAGTAAAAACGCTATTACAAAAACACATTGAAGCGATGGGTTTCGATTCATTCGCTTTCCTGGTTCAACATCCCGTGCCTTTTACCCGGCCGCGCGTGTTTTTGTTCAGTACTTACCCGGAAAGCTGGGTTAAGCGCTATGAAAGCGAAAATTATTATGCTGTCGATCCGGTGCTGTTGCTTTGTCAGCGGCCGGGACGAGGCGTGGAATGGACGCGGGATTTATTTACCGGTGCCGGTAATTTATGGGCTGAAGCGAATGCGGCAGGGCTCAACAGCGGCTTTTCTTGTTCGGCAATGGCGCCAAATCGTGCCATTGGTATATTATCTATAGCATCATCGCTTCACAGTCAGACTCAACACTTACGCGTTCAGCTAGAGGTGAAACTGCACCTTCTGGCGGAACTGAGTTTGCGCGTGCTGGAGCGGCTAAATGATAGTTCAATGGCGGTTTTATCTAACGATTTTAGTCAACGCGAACTGGAAATTTTGAAATGGACAGCGGAAGGAAAAACTTCTGCGGAAATTTCACTGATTTTAGCGATTTCAGAACATACGGTGAATTTTCACCAAAAGAATATGCAAAAGCGTTTTAATGTTTCCAATAAAACGCAGATTGCGTGTTATGCGGCGGCAATTGGCCTGATATAGCAAAAAGGCAACTACTAATTTTAGTAGTTCCCACTCTTTAGTCAGTTGTCTACCCTGCGCCGGAACTTTGCCAGGCTGGCGCAAAGAAATCATTGCAAACATGGGGATGTCAGGGGCGCATGATGAAAGTAATTCAAACACAGCTTAAGGATATGCCGTCCTCTCTGTTGGCAGAATTAGGAACGTATCGCTATAGCGTTTTTGCGCGGGGTGAAGGTTGGTCTATCCCGCCGCGCTTAAGTACGCCCGGACAGGAGTATGATCGCTTTGATCGCTCCGATGTCACCTGGATGATCGCCTGGAATGCGCGCCAGGGGATTTGCGGCTGTGCACGTTTGTTGCCCTGGCATGAACCAGAAGTGCCTGAAGGCATGGTGCTGCCGTTCGATCAGGAAAAAGTCTGGGAAATGTCACGCTTTTCAGCACGCCTTGAGGTGGATGCAGAACTGCCACTGACGATTTTGTGGCATGCGGTGCAGTTGGCGGAACTCAACGGTATGGAGTACCTGATCAGCTCAGCAACGCCGATGCTGGAAAAAATGTTTGAGCAGCACCACGTCGTGTACGAACCTTTATCTCCCGGGTTGATTCAATCTGAGGATAATCTGTTTGCCATTCGTATTCCGGTTCATCAACCGGCACTGGCGGACAAGTATCGTGGCACACGCCGGTTTAGTCCGGAAGAGGTGCTGCCGTCACTGGGTGTTTCAGTGAACTGGCAGTCGCACAGTTGACCACCCCGCGCATTGCGCGGGGCTTCACCGCTTACTGACGGTAGGCGGTTTTAATCTGACGAATGGTGTTGCTGAACACTTCCGCCTGCGGCTTATCCGCTAACGCGCTTTGCACATAGCGCTCCATGTTAATGATCACCTTACCGGCATCCGCCTGACCCATCCCTTTCAGAATCAGCGTCACCATCATTTTCAGGCAAGCGACTTCATCGGCCAATGCCTGGGTATCCCGCGATGTTGAAAAGTCTTCATCACTCATCTTTGACTCCTTGGTGGTGTTACTGAATGTAGACACAATATCTGTGTGTAAAAAACAGAGTATATCATATGGTTGAATGAGGAATTTATCCCAGGCGAAGCGGTGGAGATTAAACCTACATTAAATGGATGTTTGCGTTATTAACAGGCAGGAAGAATCAGGCATTGAAATTATTTTTATTAAGCAAAGCTCAGCGGTCAATGAAAAGAGCATAAATTATAACATAATGATATTAGTCACAATTTCACATTTTAATTCTTGCATGCTAAGCGTTTCACTCAAAAGATATCTGGGATTGAGCTCAATTTGATGTGTATCATTTCATTTGAGATTTATCTGCGTAGCCAGATGTTTTTTCCCCGGCAAACCCGGTAAGATGGCCCTCCTGAAATATATTTTTCCCCTCACTAACCTGCGGAGTACGTCCCGTTGATCAGTCTGCTTCTTGTTGATGACCATGAACTGGTACGCGCCGGTATTCGCCGCATACTGGAAGATATGAAGGGATTGGTAATTGCCGGGGAAGTGGCTTGTGGTGAAGACGCGGTGAAATGGTGCCGCAGCAATCCGGTCGACGTGGTGCTGATGGACATGAATATGCCGGGCATCGGCGGTCTGGAGGCCACGCGAAAAATTGTGCGCTTCAATCCTGACATCCGCATTATTATGCTGACCATCCATACCGAAAATCCGCTGCCGGCAAAAGTAATGCAAGCCGGTGCGGCGGGTTATCTGAGCAAAGGTGCGGCCCCGCAGGAAGTGGTGAGTGCGATTCGTTCGGTGCACTCAGGCCAGCGCTATATCGCATCAGATATTGCGCAGCAAATGGCGCTTAGCCAAATCGAGCCGCAAAAAGCCGAATCGCCCTTTAGCTGTTTGTCGGAAAGGGAATTGCAGATTATGCTGATGATCACCCGAGGGCAAAAGGTGACGGAAATTTCCGAGCAGCTTAATCTCAGTCCGAAAACCGTTAACAGTTACCGTTATCGTATGTTCAGTAAGTTGAACATCAGTGGCGACGTAGAGTTAACGCATCTGGCCATTCGACATGGTCTCTATAATGCGGAGCCGTTAATCAGTAGTGAGTGACGTTTTCAATTCCAAAGCCTTTCTAAGCACCGTGACCAGTCAGCCCGGCGTCTACCGCATGTATGACGCGACAGGCACGGTGATCTATGTCGGTAAAGCGAAAGACCTCAAAAAGCGCCTGACCAGTTATTTCCGCACTCAGGTGGGCAGCCGAAAAACCGAAGTCCTGGTCAGTAACATCCAAAACATCGACGTGACGGTGACGCATACCGAAACCGAAGCGTTGCTGCTTGAACACAATTACATCAAGCTCTATCAGCCTCGCTATAATGTGCTGCTGCGTGATGATAAATCCTATCCCTATATATTTCTGAGTGCAGACGCGCATCCGCGACTGGCGATGCATCGTGGTGCCAAACACGCGAAAGGGGAATACTTTGGGCCTTTCCCTAATGGCTATGCGGTGCGTGAAACCCTGGCGCTGTTGCAGAAAGTGTTCCCGATTCGACAGTGTGAAAACAGTGTTTATCGCAACCGCTCTCGCCCCTGTTTGCAATATCAGATTGGCCGTTGCCTTGGGCCGTGTGTAGCGGGTTTGGTCAGCGAAGATGAGTATGCGCAGCAAACCGATTACGTGCGGCTGTTTCTCGCCGGCAAAGATGATCAAGTAATCAACCAACTGGTCAAACGCATGGAAGAGGCCAGCTATGGATTGCGCTTCGAAGAAGCGGCGCGTCTGCGCGATCAGATTCAGGCGGTACGACGCGTCACAGAGAAGCAGTTTGTCTCCAATCAGGGGGATGACCTTGATGTGATGGGGGTGGCATTCGACGCCGGTATGGCTTGTCTGCACGTGCTGTTTATTCGGCAGGGCAAAGTGCTGGGTAGCCGCAGTTATTTCCCGAAAGTGCCTGCTGATACCGATCTCACCGAAGTGGTGCAAACCTTTGTCGGCCAGTTTTATCTGCAGGGGAGCGAAGCACGCACTTTGCCAGCTGATATTCTGCTGGACTTCAGTCTGCCCGAACGTGAGTTGCTGGCCGATTCCTTAAGTGAATTGGCCGGCCGCAAGGTCAATATTCAAAGCAAACCGCGCGGTGATCGGGCACGCTACCTTAAACTGGCGCGCACCAATGCGGCCACCGCTTTGACCACTAAACTGTCTCAGCACTCCACTATTCAGCAGCGACTAGCGGCGCTGGCCGTCTTTCTCGAACTCGACAGCATCAAGCGCATGGAGTGTTTCGACATCAGTCACACCATGGGTGAGCAGACGATAGCTTCGTGTGTGGTCTTTAACCGTGATGGACCGCTGCGTTCGGATTACCGTCGCTATAACATTGAAGGCATCACGCCCGGCGACGATTACGCCGCGATGAACCAGGTATTACGTCGTCGTTATGGTAAAGCGCTGGAGGAGGACAAAATCCCTGATGTGATTATCATCGATGGCGGTAAAGGCCAGCTGGCACAGGCGAAACAGGTGTTCGCAGAGCTGGATGTGCCCTGGGATAAAGATCATCCCATTCTGCTGGGCGTGGCAAAAGGCACTGACCGTAAAGCGGGTCTGGAAACGCTGTTCTTTGAAGCGGAAGGCGAGGGCGTTTCGTTGCCGCCAGACTCGCCTGCACTGCATGTGATTCAACATATTCGTGATGACTCTCACAATCATGCAATTTCGGGGCACCGGAAAAAACGCGCCAAAGTGAAGAACACCAGTGCACTTGAAAGCATTGAAGGGGTAGGGCCAAAACGGCGTCAACAGCTACTTAAGTACATGGGGGGCCTGCAACCCCTGATGAATGCCAGCGTGGATGAGATTGCTAAAGTGCCGGGGATTTCCTTCGCGCTGGCGGAAAAAATCTACTACTCGCTGAAACACTAGCATTGAAACAGGGGGGGCAATGTAGGAACATACGTTAAATTCTACTCACACCAGACAGTTACTGGCATATGCAATTTAACATTCCGACGTGTCTTACCCTGTTTCGAGTTGTACTGATTCCATTCTTTGTGCTGGCATTTTATCTGCCTTTTCAATGGGCACCATTTGCCACTGCATTGATCTTTGTCGTTGCCGCCGTGACTGACTGGTTTGATGGTTTTCTTGCCCGCCGCTGGAAGCAAACTACGCGTTTTGGCGCTTTCCTCGATCCCGTGGCTGACAAAGTGATGGTGGCCATTGCGTTGGTACTGGTCGCCGAGTATTTCCACGCCTGGTGGATTACCTTACCGGCAGCGACCATGATTGCGCGCGAAATTATTATCTCAGCCTTACGTGAGTGGATGGCGGAGATTGGTAAGCGCAGCAGCGTGGCGGTTTCCTGGATTGGCAAAGTGAAAACCACGGCGCAGATGTTCTCCCTGTTCGCCTTGCTGTGGCGTCCAGACGCAACCGTAGTGGGCGTGGGCGTGGTGGCACTGTATATCGCCGCGGTGCTGACCTTCTGGTCAATGTTCCAATATTTAAGCGCCGCACGCGGTGATCTGCTCGATAGCTGATCGATGCGATTTAAAAAGCAGCAAACGGACGCGCTGTGTGGATAATTCTATTGACTCATTGCGTCAGATAAGTAGAATGCATCGCATCGAACGGCAGCGAGTCTGCAAGAAGCTGAATAAAATCAGCGAGTTCGGTGAATTGCGGGAATAGCTCAGTTGGTAGAGCACGACCTTGCCAAGGTCGGGGTCGCGAGTTCGAGTCTCGTTTCCCGCTCCAAATTTAGTCCTCCGTTGTTAACGGATGACACATCAGAATAAAGGCGCGTTGGCAGAGTGGCCATGCAACGGATTGCAAATCCGTCTACCTCGGTTCGACTCCGGGACGCGCCTCCAATTTACACCCTGCCCGGGTGGTGAAATCGGTAGACACAAGGGATTTAAAATCCCTCGGCTTATGGCTGTGCGGGTTCAAGTCCCGCCCCGGGTACCATATTTAGTAGTCGCTAAAACCAAATAAAATCAAAGCAATATGCAGTAATGTCGTGACCGCCCAAGGGCGGTTTTTTTGTGCCTGTAATTCACTTCCGAATACCCATTTCAGTATCAATCCACGATATTAACGGCTCAACGGCTCAACGGCTCAACGGCTCAACGGCTCAACGGCTCAACGGCTCTCGGGCACGATTAACCTTAAGCTTGCGGTTGCCCCACAGGCCCTTTGCTCATCGGCCCGCCCGGAATAGGCTGCTCGGTGGGCACGTTGGGGCGTCCATCTGGCCCAATTGGCCTGTCGGATTGCTGGCAGCCTATTAACGTTGCCAGACAAGTGATAATCATCATCCCAGCGAAAAAATGCTTCATCAATAACGTCCTTTCTTCGGGCAACCCAGCGTTGCCTCCTAAGCGTAGTTGATCTCTCGCTGACTCAAGCACATAAAAAAGCTGTCAGCTCGTTGGAGATGACAGCTCAGAGAATCATCATTCTGGATGAAGTGACTCAGACTCACCTCATTAAAATCATCACCCCAGATTACCGCTCAGGCGATCGCGGAAATCGCTACTGCGGTTATCCAGTCCGATGACGGTGACTGTTGCACCGTGACGTTGATAGCGGTATTCAATGGCATCCAGTGCCGCGACGCTGGATGCATCCCAGATTTGTGCATGCGTCAGGTCAATGGTGACGACTTTCGGATCGTGGCCGTAATCGAAATGTTCGAATAAATCATTGCTGCTGCCAAAGAACAGCGGGCCGCGCACCGTGTAATAGACCTGTTCACCGTCATCGCTTAACTTGCGCTCAGCATGGATAACATGGGCAATACGACGTGCAAACAGCATCATGGCGAGGATGACGCCAATCAATACGCCCAGCGCCAGGTTGCCAGTCCAAACGGTGACCACAACCGTCAGGGCCATCACCGAGGTTTCTGACCACGGCATACGTTTTAGCGTGGCGGGTTGCAGGCTGTGCCAGTTAACAGTTTTCACTGCGACCACCATCATGATGGCCGCGAGGACCACCATAGGAATCTGCGCCATGATCTGACTCAGTCCGGTGACCAGCAGCAACAGCACAATACCTGCCGCAATGGTTGAGATGCGCGTGCGTGCTTTGCCCAGCTCAACGTTAACAATGGTCTGACCGATCATGGCACAGCCAGCGATACCGCCATAAAAACCGGCCAAAATATTACCGACACCCAGTGCCCAGGACTCGCGGCGCTTACCTGAAGGCGTATCGGTAATATCGTCCACCAGTTTGGCGGTGAGCAGAGATTCCATCAAACCCACGAAGGCGATACTCAGCGCGGTAGGCCAGACAATCTGTAACGTCTGTAAATTAAACGGCACCAGCAGCGTGGTAAATCCGGGCAAGCCTGAACTCATTGGCCCTTCATCGCCAACGTTAGGCACGCGATAACCCAGCAACAACGCCACCCCGGTGACGACGACAATGGCGACCAGCGGTGACGGGACGCTTTTCAGGATTTTGGGTAACAGCAGCACAATCGCCAGGGTCACGGCAAACAGCACCCATACCAATCCCGATTGCCCCCAGACGTGGGGAACCTGCGCGAAGAAAATCAGAATGCCCAACGCATTCACAAAGCCCAGCATCACTGAACGCGGAATATAGCGCATCATGCGGGACAGCCCGGCAAGACCAAAAATAATCTGAATGATACCGCCGAGGATTACCGCAGGAAGAATGTATTCAACCCCATGCGCGTGCACCATCGGTCCAATCACCAGTGCCACCGATCCCGCTGCTGCCGTGACCATGGCTGGGCGGCCACCTAAAATCGACAAGGTCAGACACAGCACCACCGAGGCGACAAGGCTCACTTTGGGATCGACACCCGCAATAACAGAAAAGGAGATCACTTCCGGGATCAGTGCCAGTGCGGTAATCACTCCCGCCAGACACTCACGGGTAAGCAGCGCAGGCGAGCGTAAAACGCTGCCCACGGTAATATCGTTCGCCGCAGGGGCGTGTTCTGTAGATCGGCTCATAAATGTGCAGGCTCTTTTATTATTTTGCGCATACCGTCACGGCATGGCAGCAACCAGTTGGACACTAAACGCGGATGATGTTAGCGGGCATTGAGGGATGAAGCTAGCGGGAGAGCGAAGAAGAGAGTGAGTCCGTCCCTGGAATCCGGTATTACACCGAGAGATCGTCAGGCGTTTTGTTAACCACCAGTTCGAGAAGATGACGATAAATATCCAGTTGGATCACATCATTTTCCATCTCAAGGCGATTAATCAGCGAAGCGATGATGGCTTTATTGGTGACCGGCATGCCGGCTTGCAGGATTTCAGCGATGATCTGCCCGAAAACTTCCATCTCGGTGCTGTCGCTGTTACCGGCGAGTTTAAAGTAGTCAGCGATAGCGTCACTGCTGGTGGCGGCGTTTTGCATGTATGAAGCCCTTCAGATCGGTCTGATGGCAACCTGGCCTTCAGTTCCATGATGAAAAAACTTACGCGCGGACAGGCGCGTAAGACCCAAACTCATCAACCAACGCAAAAAAGACACCTCTGAAGGTGGAAATCCAAAAACACCTTCAGAGGCGACGCAAAGTGCATCATTCGTTACGGAGCCAGTCGCTGGCTCACGGGAAATAAACTTATACAATGAACCCTAACTTGTACAATGATATTTTTGAGGGATTTGTGCTTATTATTATTTATCAGTGATTTAAATAATTTGATTTATGCGAAACTTATACAAAATAGCTGTACAGGGATAGGCTTTGTGGCAGGCCGTATCTATTTGAGAACTGAGTGGAAGGGCAGAGGCGCGCGAACTACAGTGCTAATTTAAGCAAACTTTTCATCAGGCTGACACTTTGTTTATAATAACGCACTTGTTTAGTTAGGTCTCTAATCATTAGGCTACTACGTTTTGAGTGACTATCCGCAACCTTTTTCGCGTTTATTACATCTTACGGCACATGCATGGCGGCTGGCAGTCGATCGTCGCCTTAAAGAGAGTGGCTTAAGTATGAGCAGCTGGATGGCCATCGCGACAGTGGCCACGGCCACGGAGCCGCCGACCCAGAAAGCGCTGGCCCAACTGTTGGGATTAGAAGAAGCGAGCGTGGTGCCACTGGTAGATCGACTGGTAAAACAGCAGTTACTGGCGCGCGTGCAGCCGAAAGAGGATCGCCGTAAACGCCTGCTGGTGTTGACCGAGCAGGGCAGCGTCGCATTTGCTGAAGTGAAAACCCAGGCAGACAGCTTGCGCGCACAGTTGCTGGCAGACATCGATCCTGAAGCGCTGGCAGTGACCGAGAAGGTTTTGCAACAGCTGCTGGCTCGACTGGGAAGTATCTAATCGTGGCAAAACGCAATCCTTATGCACAACGTGAATGGCTGCCTCATGAAAAACCGATGCTGCCGGGTTCACCTTCCACCCCAATCCACTCGCCCTCAAAGCGCGTGGCGTTTGGCATTATTGGACTGCTGATCTCCATCACCGGCGCGCTCAGTAATGCGCTGGTGACGGCCAATCTCACCAATCTTCAGGGCACCTTTGGCGCTTACAGCAATGAGATTGCCTGGCTGCCGGCTGTCTACGTGATGGGCAACATTTCCATCAACCTGCTGCTGGTTAAATTTCGTCAGCAGTTTGGCCTGCGGCTGTTTACCGAAGCTTTTCTCGTGCTTTACGTCATCGTGGCGTTCTTCCATATCCTGGCCAACGATCTCAGTTCCGCCATTATTGTGCGCACCGCTCACGGGATGGTGGGCGCGGCGCTAAGCTCCCTTGGTATCTATTACCAAATTCAGGCCTGGCCGGCGAAACACCGACTCAAAGCCCTGGTGATCGGCATCACCGCATCGCAGTTGGCGATCCCGCTCGCCCGTTTGTTCTCTACCGAATTGCTCCAGCTGGAAGAGTGGCGCGGTCTTTATCTGTTTGAGTTAGGGCTGGCGATGATAGCGCTCGGTTGTGTTTTGGTGGTGAAGTTGCCGCCGGGCGATCGTATCAAGACCTTTGAAAAGATGGATTTTGTCACCTTTATCCTGCTGGCACCCGGCATGGCACTGCTGTGCGGCGTGCTATCGCTGGGCCGCATCGAGTGGTGGTTTACCACGCCGTGGTTGGGTATTTCATTAGCCCTTTCGTTGGTGCTGATTGTTGCGGCAGTGGTGGTGGAACATAACCGCACGAATCCGCTGATTAACACCCGATGGCTGAGTAACGGCATGATTGTGCGATTGGGCATTGTGATGATCATGATGCGCATTGTGTTGGCCGAGCAAAACACCGGCGCGGTGGGCTTCCTGCAACAGCTTGGGCTGCTGAATGACCAGATGCGTGGCCTGGCTTTAGCGATTATCGCTGGGGTGATTTTTGGCATGATCGCCAGTGCATTGACCATCAAACCGACGCATCTCAGTTGGCCCATCGTCACCTCGCTGGTGGTGATGATCATCGCCTCGTACATGGATGCACAATCCAGCCCAGTGACACGCGGCAACAATTTGTATGTCAGTCAGTTTTTACTCGGCTTTAGCAGCGCGTTCTTCCTCGCGCCCGCGATGCTGTTAGGGATTGGCGGTGTGGTGACGCAGCCGAAAAATCTGGTGAGTTTTGTGGTGCTGTTTGGCATGAGCCAAAATCTGGGCGGGCTGATTGGCTCGGCTATACTCGGCACCTTCCAGACGTGGCGGGAGAAGTACCACTCCAGCCTGCTGGGCGATCAGCTGTCACAGCTTGATCCCAATGTCATCGAGCGCCTCAGCCAATACAGTTCACTGTTTAGCAGCCAGTTGCCCGACAACGTTCTGCTCAGCGCGCAGAGCAGCAGCCAGCTACAAGCTGTGGCCACACTCCAGGCTAACGTGCTGGCCTACAACGACACCTATTTATTGACTGCCGCGATGGCGCTGATCACCCTGATGTGGGTGCTGTGGCGATTGACGCGGCTGCGTTATATCAACTGGCGTCAGGCACGCCATAATTTGACGGAACAGCGTCAGCAAGCTTCAAACCCGACGGAGAATTCATGAGCCAACAGGACGATATTCAGGCTGCGGAGCGCGAACGCGCCAACCGCCGACGCATTCTTTCCATCGCTTTCGGCAGCGGCATCGTGATCGTTGGCGTATTGGTGATTTTATACGCCTGGCAGCTGTGGCCGTTTACCAGCACGATTCAGTCAACGGAGAACGCCTATGTGCGCGGGCAGGTCACCTTTATCAGCCCGCAGGTCAGCGGCTATCTGACCGACGTGAATGTGGTGGATTTACAACCGGTCACCAAAGGGCAGTTACTGATGACCATTGACGATCGTATCTATCGCCAGCGCGTGCATCAGGCGCAAGCGCAGCTGGATATGAAAATCGCTGCGCAAAACAATAACCAACAGCAACGCCGCAGTGCGGAAGCCAATATTCTCAGCAATAAAGCTGCGCTGGAGAATGCCAAAGCCCAGGCGCTGAAAAGCAGCCTTGACCTGAAGCGTGTAGAAAATCTGGCGGCCGATGGGTCGCTCTCCGTGCGTGAACGTGACGCGGCGCGTGCCGCTAACGCGCAGGCGCAAGCGCAACTTCGCCAGGCAGATGCGCAGGTTGCGGTATCGCAGCAGAGTTTACAAACGGTCATAGTGAATCGCGGTTCCCTGGAAGGCGATGTCGCCAGCGCTAAAGCCGCACTGGAACTGGCCAATATCGATTTGGCCAACACGCGCATCATTGCGCCGGATAGCGGACAACTGGGTCAATTGTCGGTGCGTAAAGGCACTTATGTTACGGCAGGCACACGCCTGACCTCAGTGGTGCCGGACAACAAGTGGGTGATCGCCAATCTGAAAGAAACACAGCTGGCACGTGTGCGTCCAGGATTACCCGTGACGATTCGGGTTGATGCACTGGACGGCAAGCGTTTTGACGGCCGGGTTGAATTTATTTCCCCCGCCGCCGGTTCGGAATTCAGTGCCATTTCACCGGACAATGCCACCGGTAACTTTGTGAAGATCGCACAGCGTATTCCGGTACGTATTCAAATCCTCGGCGATACTGAAGAATTGCGTCCCGGCATGTCGGTTGAAGTCAATATTGATACTGCAGCAGAGCCGCACAAGGATGCGCCATGAAGCGGTTAATTCTCGCCTCGCTGATGACGTTGATGGTTAGCGGCTGCGCGACAGAGGTGGAAAAGGCCCCATCATCCTTACCGATCCCGGACAGTTGGCGCCAGCAGGTTGGCCCATCGGCAGCACCCGAAGCACAGTGGTGGCAACGCTTTGGCGACGATAATCTTAACCGCTTAGTGAACCAGGCGTTGCAACATAACAGCGATATCCTGATTGCCCGTTCACGGGTCGATCAGTACCGCGCGCAATTGCGTGCTGCGCAGGGGGATAATTTCCCCACGCTATCCGCCGGGGTTGCCGCCACACACCAGCGCGCATTGTCGGCAGTAACCGGGCAACCGTATGAGAATGCCGTCTTCCAGGGACTGCTGCAGGCAAACTATGACGTGGACCTCTGGGGCAGTCGCAGCAACAGCATTCTTGCTTCGCAAGCGTCTCTGGATGCCCAGCGTGCTGCAGCTTCCGCGGCTGAATTAACGGTGGCCAGTTCGGTGGCCTCCGGTTACCTCAGTTTGTGCGCGCTGGACGAACAATTGCGTGTCACCGAAGCGACGCTGGCCACGCGTGAAAACTCGTTAAATCTGGCGCAGCGCCAGTTTGAAACCGGCTATACCTCACGACTGGAGTGGATGCAGGCGGCATCGGAATATCAGACCGCCAAAGCGCAGGTGCCGCAGTTACAGCATCAAATCGAACAACAAGAGAATGCACTCAGCGTGCTGGTGGGCATGAATCCGCGCGAGATTGCCCGTACCCGCAACTTCGACCATATCAAACCGCAGACGCTGCCGGCGTTGTTGCCGTCTCAGCTGCTCAACCGCCGCCCGGATATCGTGCAGGCACAGCGTCAGTTGATTGCCGCGGATGCCTCGCTGGCTTCGGCGCAGGCCGATTTATTGCCTTCACTTAATCTGACGGCGACCGGCACGCTGCAAAGTTTTCAACTGCATCAGTTACTCGAGAATCCCTTCCGCCTGTGGAGCATTGGCGGCAGCATTCTCGCACCGCTATTAAACCGCGAAGCACTGACGGCGCAGGTGGATGTGGCGATGGCCGCACGTAACCAGGCGCTTTATGGCTATGAGAAAGTGGTACGCGGTGCCTTTTCGGATGTGGATAACGCGTTGGATGCCATTCGCCGCAGTGAGGAACAGCTGACGGAATTGCAGAAGCAAGAAGGCTATGTGACAGAAGCATATCGCATCGCACGTAATCGTTATCAGAACGGTTATGCCTCTTATCTGGATGAACTGGACGCGCAGCGCACCTTGTTTAACACTCAGCTCAATATTGTCTCAGTGAAAAACACTCTGTTGCTCGCACAAATCGATCTTTACCGATCGCTCGGCGGCGGCTGGCAGGGCTAAACATCATGCCACAAGCCGGTTTTGTGGCAGATTTTACGCTGTAAACCCGGCAATTTCTGCTTTTGCCATGAAATGAGGCGCTGCTTAAGTCATTCGTGCTTTTTTTTACTTGTCTTTACATATAGTGGTATTATTCGCGCGCTTTACAAAGTCTGAACGGATCAGTGCAAGTTCAATTACGCACACGGTCGCCATTAGTGGTGATTGGCTACGACAGGGGAAAAAAAGGAAATGATGAATAAAAAAGCGGCGCTTGCCTTAATCGTGACAGCGGCATTAATGACGGGTTGCGCACCGCGCACCGCGCCCATTCAGAACGTGAGCCAGACCGTTGGGCAGAGCTACACGGATAGTCAAATGCAGCGCGCCATTGTTGAAGCCGGTGCGGCCAACCACTGGGTGATTTCCCCGGCAGGCCCAGGCGTGATGAACGGTAAGCTGTCCGAGCGCGGTCATACGGCCGACATTCGCATCACTTATGCTGCAAACAGCTACCGCATTGATTACGTGAGCAGTACCAATCTGAAAGCGGGCAGTGGCCAGATCCATCGTAACTACAACCGCTGGATTCAGAATCTGAACCAGGGTATTCAGACGCGTCTTGCGGTTCAGGCCGTAAAATAAGCGCCATGCGTGATCGCTGACATAATGTTTTAAAGAAAGCGCTAACGCTGCCGAAAGAGAAAACAGGCGGGCCACGTGCCCGCCTTGTTAATCGGCGACATTCGCATGAGACGGATGACGGACTCGAACGCAAGCAGGGAAGGGATGCCGCACAGCGAAAATCTGACCATCCCTGAGGCTGAAGAAAGAATACAGGTATGAAACTCGCTTACACCCTGGTTGACTGGCACGCGATTGCACCAGGTCACAGCACTGCCGATGAGTGGCAGCACTGGGCCGGACAGCAAACCGCGTTGGACGCCACCCTACCGATCGCCAAACCCCAATTTTTGCCGATGATGACTGCACGCCGCCTGAGTGCGGGCAGCCGTGCGGCTGTGGAAAGCGGGCTGGCGCTACTGGCACGTCAAACGGTGGATGCCATTGTGTTTACCAGCCGCCACGGTGAGCTGGAACGTAATCTGCGCATACTCACGGCGTTAAAAGATCAGCAGGCGCTCTCTCCGACCGATTTTGCCATGTCCGTACACAACTCTGCGGTGGGGAGTTTAACCATTGCGGCGCGACAGCCGCTGGTCTCTTCGTCAATTTCAGCGGGCATGGACAGTTTTCAACAGGGTTTGCTTGAGGTCGCGGCTTTGCATCAGGCGGGCTACGCGCAGGTGCTGCTGGTGGATTTTGACGGCGTTGTACCTGCCTATTATCAGCCGTGGCTACCCGAAATTGACCGCTTCAACGCCCCTTACGCGGTGGCTTTGTTGCTGCAATCTGGCAATGAGTGGCGCTGCACAGCAGAGCCCGCGCGCCCCGCAGCCGAGACTTTGCCGCAAAGCCTGCAATTCCTGCAGGCGATGTTGCAAGGTGACGAACGAATGACGATTGCCGGTAAACGTCACCTGTGGCACTGGGAGCGTCATCATGGCGGATAATTCGTTAGCCCTGCGCTGGCGTGCTGGCTGCAACTTTTACTGGCGACTGGTGATGACTGCCGTGAGTTTTACGCTGTTCAGCGTGGGCGGTCTGCTGCTGTCTGTGACCTGGTTTAACCTGCTGTTGCTGATTCAGCGCGATGGCCTGCGTCGTCGTCAGATTGCACGCAGCAGCATTGCCTGGAGCTTCCGCTGTTTCCTGCGCTTTTGTCGCTTTGTCGGTGTCTACGATTATCGGATCATTGGTGCGGAGCTACTGCGCCAGGATCGCGGCTGTCTGATTGTCGCCAATCATCCTTCGTTAATTGATTATGTGATGATTGCTTCGGTGCTTCCGGAAATGGATTGTCTGGTAAAAGCCGAACTGCAGCACAATATTTTTTTTAATGGCGTCATCAAATGTGCCGATTACCTGATTAACAGCGAAGCCGATACCTTGTTGCCCGATAGCCAGCAGCGTTTAGCGCGCGGCGATACCATCCTGATTTTTCCTGAAGGGACGCGTACCCGTTATGGTGAACCGTTAAAGCTGCAACGCGGTGCCGCCAATATCGCGGTGCGTGCCGGATGCGATCTGCGCGTGGTACATATTAGCTGCACCCAGCGTATGCTCGATAAGCAAAGTCGCTGGTATCAGATTCCGCTGGTTAAACCCGTTTTTACTGTACGCGTACAATCGCGTATTGATAGCCAGGCCTTTAGTGAAGCCGAAGAAGATGCGCAGCCGCTCGCCGCGCGTCGCCTGACGCGTCACCTGCAACAGGCGCTGGTCCCTGAAGAGACAAAGTAAGTTATGCAAGCACTGATTGACGACATCAAACTGATGATTATCGACACGCTGAATCTGGAAGATATCAGCCCGGACGATATAGAAACCGACGCCCCCTTGTTTGGCGAAGGGTTGGGACTCGATTCAATCGATGCCCTTGAGCTGGGACTGGCGGTGAAAAATCGCTTCGGCGTACAGCTTTCTGCAGAAAGCGAAACCTTACGCGCGCACTTTTTTTCCGTGGCCACGCTGGCCGCGTTTGTTGAACAACAGCAAGCCTGAGAACAGTCAAAATGATGAATAAAGACGAAATTTACCAGGAAGTGGCCTCGCTGCTCACCTCGCTGTTTGAAATTGATGCCAATGATATCCGCCCGGATGCCCGTCTGTATGAAGACCTCGAACTCGACAGCATTGATGCGGTGGACATGGTGGTGCACCTGCAAAAGCGCACCGGCCGTAAAATCAAACCTGAAGCCTTCCGTGCGGTTCGCACCGTGCAGGATGTGGTGGATGCCGTCGATCAACTGATGCGCGACGAAGCCTGATTTCCGGCATGCCAGCCTTTCTGCGCCTGATAAATGGTCTGGCCCTGCTGGCCTGGCCGTTTCTGGTGTGGCTTGCCGTCACCCATCCGCAATGGCGCGGCGTGATTGCTCTGTTAGCCCTGCTGTTTGGTTGGCGCATCTGGCAGTTACGTCATGCGCAGGGCGCGATGGGGCGAGTGATGCTGTCGCTGGCGCTGGTGGGGACCTTACTGTGCCTCGCCAGCATGCTGTTGCGCAGTCAGCATTATTTGCTGTGGTATCCGGTGGTGGTGAATGGGCTGATGCTGCTGCTGTTTGGCACATCTTTGTGGAGCCCGATGCCGCTGGTCGAGCGTTTAGCGCGGCTGCGTGAAGCGGATTTCCCCGCGCGGGCCGTGCGCTATACGCGGCGCGTGACACAGGTATGGTGTGGATTTTTCATTATTAATGGCAGCGTGGCGTTGGTCACTTGCCTGCTCAATGATCTCTCGCTGTGGACACTCTGGAATGGGTGCATCAGCTATCTGCTGATGGGCACGCTGATGGGCGGCGAATGGTTGCTGCGTCAGCGTATGAGGAACAAGGCATGAAGGTGGTGAGTATCCGCGACTGGCTGGCTGCGCCGGATCGCGTGGTGGCCTGGCAAGGGCAGCAACAGCATTGGTTATCGGAGATGCGTCAGCAGGTGCTGGCGTTAATGGAAAAACTCCAAAGCCAGCCGGGTCAGCACTGGGCGTTGTGCTTCGATAACAGTTATCACTTCACGGCGGCGCTGCTGGCGTTATGGCACGCCGGTAAAACCCCGGTGATCCCCGGACATTGTCGGGCCGCGCAGCTGGAAGAGATGGCAGAACAATTGGATGGCGTGATCAGCGATATGCCGCTGGCGGTGTCCCTGCCACAATTGCGCTGGGACGGTGCACTGGCGCTGGGCGAACTGCCTGCCATCGCCGAAGATGCCGAACTGGTGCTATTCACCTCCGGTTCCACCGGGACGCCGCGTCGCGTGGTGAAATCACTGCGTGCACTCGATCTTGAAGCGCAATGGCTGGCAGCGTTATGGGCCGACCGTCTGCAGCAATGCCACGTGATTGCGTCAGTGAGCCATCAACATCTGTATGGCCTGACGTTTCGCATTGTGTTGCCGATGGCGCTGAGCTTGCCACTTGCCGCTCAGCAAATTTTTTACGGTGAACAGCTCGCCGATCAGCGTCGCGATCGTCGCTATGCCTTTATCAGTAGCCCGGCTTTTTTGCGTCGCCTGGATTCTGCCCTGGATGCACCTTCATGTGCGCTGATTGTTTCGGCTGGCGGGGCATTGCCCTGGGCTGATGCACAGCACGCTCAGCGCGCCTTTGAGTGTGCGGTGGATGAGATTTACGGCAGCACCGAAACTGGCGTGATCGGCTGGCGCTGTGTGCAGGCGGAAAACGCCCCGTGGCACTGTTTCCCCCAAGTTAAGCTGGTACAGCAGGAAGCCGGCTGGCGGGTGTTTTCAGCTCTGCTGGAAACCCCTGAAGGTTGGCCGCTCGACGATCGCATCGTGCAACAGCCCTCCGGCGTATTTCAGCTGGCGGGGCGTCAGGATCGGGTGGTGAAGATAGAAGATAAGCGCGTTTCACTCAGTGAGATCGAGCGAAGACTGCTGGCCTTACCCGGCGTAGAAGACGCGGCCGCTCTGGCGATTCAGCGTCACGGACGCCAGGCGATTGGCGTGGTGCTGGCTTTGCCGGACACGCTGGATGCCGCAACGCTGACCCAACGCAAGAAACAATGGAAAATCGCGCTACAACCCTGGCTGGAGCCAGTCGCCATGCCGCGTTACTGGCGTGTCGTCAACGCGATTCCGGTTACGGCGCAGAGTAAACGCGCCTGGCCCCAAATTGAGGAACTGTTTGATGTTGCCGGTTGAACTCAACGCCCTGCAGCAGGGCGCAACACTGACGCTGCGCCTGCATGCTGCCGCGGATCTGTTTTGGTTCCGCGGCCACTTCCCGACCTTACCGATTTTACCCGGCGTGGCGCAGCTCGACTGGGCTTTACATTACGGCCTGTCACGCCTGGCCATCGGTAAACACTTCCGTTCAATTGAGAACATCAAGTTTCAGCAGCCGGTGCCGCCTGATGCGGAGCTAGAGCTGCAGCTGAGCTGGCAGGAAGACAAATCACTGCTGAGCTTCAGCTACAGCCTGATTTACGCGGACAGCACTGAGATTGCCAGCAGCGGGAAGATTCGCCTGTGCTGAATGCGCCTTTCAAACCCTGTGTGCTGATTCCCTGCTACAACCACGGCGCCATGCTGGCCTCGGTGCTGGCGCGGCTGGCTCCCTTTAATCTGCCGGTGATTATCGTCGATGACGGCAGTGATACGCAGACTCAGCAGCAGATCGCTGACCTTGAGGCTCCACAGCTGGATATCCTCACCTTACCGGTTAATCAGGGCAAAGGTGCGGCGGTAATCGCCGGGATGCGCCGGGCCGCCGCAGCAGGATACAGCCACGCGCTACAACTCGACGCGGATGGTCAGCATCAGGTGGAAGACACGCCGCGCATGCTGGCGGAAGCGGAAAGCCATCCCGATTGCCTGATCTCCGGCCAGCCTGTTTACGATGATTCCATTCCGAAATCCCGCTTGTATGGCCGTTACATCACCCATTTTTGGGTGTGGATTGAAACGCTATCTTTCTCGCTAAAAGACAGCATGTGCGGTTTCCGCGTCTACCCGCTGCAACCCTCATTGGCACTCTGCGATCGCCACCCGATTGGCCAGCGCATGGATTTCGACACCGAAATCATGGTGCGACTCTACTGGCAGGGCACGCCGAGCCGCTTTATCAGCACGCGCGTCACCTATCCGGAAAGTGGCCTGTCACATTTTGATGCCTTGCACGACAACCTGCGTATCTCATGGATGCACACGCGCCTGTTCTTTGGCATGGTGCCGCGCATCCCACAGTTACTGAGCCGGGGTAAAACGGCGCAGCACTGGGCCGCCACGCCAGAACGTCGGGGTCAGAGCGGGTTGCGTTTTATGCTGTGGTTGTATCGTCGCGCCGGGCGGCTGCCGTTTGTGCTGTTGCTATGGCCGGTGGTGGCGGTTTACTGGTTGAGCGGACGTGAGGCGCGTACCGCTTCTCAGCAATGGCTGACGCGGGTGCAGGCAGAAGCCAGTAAACAGCAGATTGCCCTGCCGACGCCGATCAATAGCTATCGCCACTTTCTGCGCTTTGGTTACAGCATGCTGGATAAAGTCGCCAGCTGGCGCGGAGAGGTACAGTGGGGACGCGATATTGATTTTGCGCCGGGTGCCGAAGCGGTCATCCGTGCTGCGGAGGGCAAAGGACATTTGATCCTCGCGTCGCATCTGGGTGATATCGAGGCCTGCCGCGCCATGGCAAAGCAGGTCAGTGGGCTGGTGATCAATGCGCTGGTGTTTACCGATAACGCCCAGCGCTTTCGCGAGGTGCTGGAGAGCATTGCACCGCAGGCCGGGGTGAATCTGATGCCGGTCACCGATATCGGCCCGGATACGGCCATCCTGCTGCAGCAAAAACTGGATGCCGGGGAATGGGTGGCGATTGTTGGCGATCGCACCGCCGTGCATCGTCAGCGCGGGGGCGAACGCCGCGTGGTGTGGAGTGCATTTATGGGCCGTCCGGCACCGTTTCCGCAGGGGCCTTTTGTCCTGGCCGCCGCCTTACGCTGTCCGGTGCTGTTGATGTTTGCCTTACGGGAACAGGGCAGACTGCGAGTGCATTGTGAACCCTTTGCCGATCCGATCCTGCTGCCGCGCGCCCAACGACAGGCGGCGCTGCAGGCCACGGTGGATCGCTATGCCGAACGACTGCAGCAGCATGCGCTGATGGCGCCGCTGGACTGGTTTAACTTTTACGATTTCTGGACGTTACCAGAGGAGAAGAGCCGCGATGAGTGAACATATCTGGCGCGCTGAGGTTGAATTAACCGTGTCGTTCCACGACTGCGACCCGATGGGCGTGGTGTGGCACGGCAACTATTTCCGCTTTTTTGAAGTGGCGCGTGAAGCGCTGCTGCGCAGCATCAACTACAGCTACGGTGAGATGACCGCCAGCGGTTTTGTCTGGCCAGTGGTAGATACGCGTGTCAAATATCGCCAGCCGTTACGCTGTGAAGAGGTGATCCGCGTGGAAGCCCGCATTACCGAATACGAAAACCGCCTGCGTATCGATTATGTCATCCGCAATGTGGCGGGCCAGATCACCACCAAAGCACACACGCTGCAGGTGGCGGTTGATGCGGCAAGTCAGGAAATGAATTTCGTTTCACCCGATATTTTATTTGAACGCCTGGGAGTCAAACCGTGATCAGAACTCTTTGTCTGATGCTGACGTTGCTGTGTGCCAGCGCACAGGCCATCACGTTGGATCAGCTGCAGCAGCGTTTTGCCAGCCAGCCGGTGATCCGCGCCAACTTCGAGCAGGTGCGTACCATTTCTGGTATGTCGCAGCCGCTGGTGTCGCGTGGCCAGTTATTAATCGCCCAGCAACAAGGTTTGTGGTGGCATCAGGCCACGCCGTTTGTGATGACCTTGATTCTCGATGATAAGCGCATGGTGCAGAGCATGAGCGGTCAGCCGCCGCAGGTGATCACCGCCGACAGTAATCCGCAGATGTTCCAGTTCAACCATCTGCTGCGCGCCTTGTTCCAGGCCGACGAAAAGGTGCTGCGTGAGAATTTCGAACTCGATTTCCATGATAAAGGGAATGACCAGTGGCAGCTCAGCCTGACGCCTAAGGCGGCACCGCTGAACAAAATCTTCAATCGCATCGATCTACAAGGTGCAGCCTTCCTTAACAGCATTACGCTGGATGATAAGCAGGGCGATAAAACCGCCATCACCTTAAGTGATACCCGCACCAAGCCGAAACAACTGACTGATGAAGAGCGAGCGCGTTTTGCCCCAGCGCAGTGAGAAAACCGCTGCGCTGCTGTGGCTGGCGGTTTGTCTGGCATTGGCGGTGGCCCTGGCCATCCTGTTGCCGCGCAGCCAGCTGAACAGCAGCGTGCTGGCTTTACTGCCGCAACAAAATCTGGGGCAGGCACCCGCTGAAATCCAGCAAGGCTTTATGCAGCGGCTGGATCGTCAGCTGGTGTGGCTGGTGAGCGCCGATAACGATCACGGCGATGAAGCGGCAGAGTGGTGGCAAGCGCAGCTGCAGGCGCTGCCGATGCTGAAACAGGTGAGCGGTGCGCTGGATGATGACCAGATGCAGCGTTGGGGCACCTACGCCTTCCAGCATCGTAACGGCCTGATCGATCCGTTAACGCGCGCCCGTCTGCAAAACGGCGGTACGGCACAAGCCGACTGGATTCTGGCGCAACTGTTTTCAGCGTTTGCCGGTGTGAGCAGTAAAGAAATTCAAAACGATCCGCTGATGCTGGTGCGTGGCGCGCAGCTGGCACTGCAGCAGAATGCCAGCAAAATGGTACTGCATAACGGCTGGTTAACCGTGAATGACGCCCAGCAGCGCCGCTGGTATTTCCTGCACGGTGAACTGGCGAGCAATGCCTTTAGCATTCAGCAAAGTCATCAGTTGGTGACCGCCCTCAACCAGCTTGAACAGCAGTTAAAAACGCGCTGGCCAGATGCGCAGCTGTTAACGCGTGGCACAGTGCTGTTTAGCGATGATGCCAGCCAGCGCGCGCAGCATGATGTCGAGACGCTCGGCAGCGTCACACTGGCCGGCTTGCTGCTGCTGGTGTGGCTGGTGTTCCGCTCGCTGCGGCCCCTGGCGCTGTGTGCGCTCTCGGTGGCGATAGGCGCGATGGCGGGTACGGTGCTGACCTTGATCTGTTTTGGTGAGCTGCATCTCACGACTTTAGTGATGAGCCTCAGCATTGTCGGCATCTCTGCCGATTATACCTTGTACTATCTGACGGAACGCATGGTACATGGCGAACAAAACACGCCGTGGCAAAGCCTGCATAAAGTGCGCGCCACGTTACTGCTGGCACTGGGCACCACGGCGATTGCCTGGTTGCTGATGCTGCTGGCACCGTTCCCCGGTTTGCGCCAACTGGCGGTGTTCGCCGCCAGCGGGTTAAGTGCGTCTTGCCTGACGGTGATCTGTTTTTATCCATGGCTGGTGCGTGGCCTGCCGGTGCGACCGATTCCCGGCATGGTGTGGCTGGCGCGCTGGTTAGCGGCATGGCGCCGCAACACGCTGTTAAAAGTTGGATTGCCGCTACTGGTGGCGATCTATGCATTGAGCGGCATGATTCAGCTGCGCGTCGATGACGATATTGCTCATCTGCAGAGCGCTCCGGCTAAATTACTGGCACAGGATCGCCAACTGGCACAGCTCACGGGACAGCAGGCCGATCAAACCTGGTTCGTGGTGTGGGGGGATAACGAGCAGCAGGCATTGCAGCGTCTCATTGCACTGACACCCAAGTTACAACTGGCGCAGCAGCAGGGCTGGATGGCAGGTTATCGCGTATTGCCGCTTAATTCGCTGGATCAGCAACAGCAGGATCTGCAGCTGTTGCAGCAGGCTGCGCCGAATATCCTGACGCGGTTAAAACAGGCGGGAATCACGTTAGCCAATGCCGATCTTGCGGCGATGCCAGTCAATGCCGATGACTGGCTGGTAAGTCCGCTGAGCGAGGGCTGGCGTTTGCTGTGGTTGTCGCTGCCGGATGGACGCAGCAGCGTGCTGGTGCCGGTCAATGGCGTGAAAAACAGTGCGGCGTTATTGGACTTAGCTACGCAGCAGGCGGGCGTGAGCTGGGTCGATCGCAAAGCCAGCTACGATGAACTGTTCCGTTTCTGGCGTACGCTGCTGAGTGGCCTGTTGGCGCTGGCGTTGTTGCTGATCACCGTCAGTTACAT
This sequence comes from Pantoea sp. EABMAA-21, assembly GCF_030053335.1. NCBI lineage: Bacteria > Pseudomonadati > Pseudomonadota > Gammaproteobacteria > Enterobacterales > Erwiniaceae > Pantoea > Pantoea sp. EABMAA-21. The sequence continues at coordinate 271,741 of NZ_JASGBX010000006.1, read as the reverse complement.
CGTGCGCCTTGGCCTGCAAGCGGGTTTACGCAGCGCCTTGCCTTCCTGGCTGTCGCTGGCGGCAGCGCTGGCAACATTAGGCTGGATTGGCGCCAGCCTGAACTTATTTGCCTTGCTGGCGCTGATTCTGGTGCTGGGCATCGGCATCAATTACACGCTGTTCTTCAGTAATCCGCGCGGTACGCCGCTGACCTCTATGCTGGCCGTCACGCTGGCGATGATGACCACACTGCTGACGCTGGGCATGCTGGTGTTCAGCAGCACAGCGGCGATTAGTGGTTTTGGTACGGTGCTGTGCAGCGGGATCTTTTGTGCATTCTTGTTAGCGCCGCTGGCGCTGGCACCAGGGAAAAGGAAGCAACGATGAAAACAGGTGCTTTGTTGTTGATGCTGAGCCTGCTGTTAAGCGGTTGTGCGCAGCATGACAGCCCATCCGAACGGCCCACCGCGTGGCTGAAACCGGGCGTGCGCGTCACGTTGCCTGCGCCGGGCATTTCACCCGCGTTTCAGCAGCAGCAACTGCTGACCGGCCACGCCAAAGGTAAAACCCAGTCACTGCTGGTGCTGCTGAGCGCCGATTCACAGCAAATCAGCCTGGCGGGTTTGTCCTCGCTGGGCATTCGCTTGTTCCGTGTGACCTATGATAAAAACGGGATTCATACGCAGCAGATGATGGCGCTGCCCGAAATGCCGCCAGCCAGCCAGGTGCTGGCAGATGTCATGCTGAGCCACTGGCCGCTGAGTGCGTGGCAGCCGCAGTTGCCGCCAGGCTGGCAGTTGATCGACAAGGGCGATCGTCGTGAGTTGCGCGATCCTGCCGGTAACGTAGTGACGTTGATTCGCTACCTGCAACGGGGAACCGTACGTGAACCGATCAGCATCGATCAGCGCGCCTTCGGTTATCAAATTCAAATCCAGCATCTGGACGCATCGTCATGATTTACATTTCGGCGTTTGGCATGGTGAATGCGCTTGGCAACTCATTGGAGCAGATTGCCGCGCAGTTAACCTCAGGCCACGCACCCGGCATGCAGCCGCGCGAAGGCTGGTTGCAGCAAGGTAAAACCTGCTGGCTGGGCGAGGTGCCGGGCGAACTGCCAGCTGTGCCCGCCGCACTTGCCACGCATAACACGCGCAATAATCAGCTGCTGCTGGCGGCGCTGGCGCAGATCCGTCCGGCCGTGGATGCGGCGATTGCCCGCTTTGGTGGTGAACGTGTCGCGGTGGTGCTGGGCACCAGCACCTCGGGCGTGGACGAAGGCGATCGTCAGGTTGACAGAGGCTTACCGGGTTACGATTACCGCATGCAGGAGTTGGGCGATCCGTCGCGTTTCCTGGCGCACTACCTTGAACTGGACGGCCCGGCGTACACCATTTCTACTGCCTGTTCCTCCAGTGCACGCGCGTTGATCAGTGGACAGCGCTTGATTGAGGCCGGTCTGGTGGATGTGGCGCTGGTGGGCGGTGCGGATTCATTGAGCCGCATGCCAATAAACGGTTTTGCCAGCCTGGATTCGTTATCCGAACGCCAGTGTGCACCGTTCAGCGCAGAACGTGACGGTATTTCTATCGGTGAAGCGGGGGCGCTGCTGCTGCTGACGCGTGAGCCGCAGTCGCTGGCGCTGCTTGGTGCGGGTGAGTCATCAGACGCCTGGCATATGTCGGCTCCGCATCCAGAAGGCATTGGCGCCGAGCAAGCGATGAAGATGGCGCTGAAGCAGGCCCAATTGCAGCCGCAGGATATCGGCTACATTAATTTGCACGGCACCGCGACACCACTCAACGATCAGGTCGAGTCGGGCGTGGTTCATCGTTTGTTTGGCGATAGCGTGCCCTGTAGTTCCACTAAGCACCTAACGGGCCACACGCTCGGCGCGGCGGGTGCGACCGAGGCGGCGCTGGCGGCACTCATCGTGCAGCAGAATCTGGCGTTACCGGCGCAGGATTTTAGCGCCACTACCCTGGATAGCACGCTGCCGGTTTGCGGACTGCTGACTTTGCCACAGCCGCTGGCGCGTCCCATCATCGCCTCAAACTCTTTTGCCTTTGGCGGGAACAACACCTGCCTGATTGTAGGAAAGCCTCATGACTGATTTTCTGCCGGTGGGCGACTATCTGCCGCACCGTGCACCGATGCTGCTGCTGGATCGCGTGATTCAGGTCAGCGACGAGCGTGTGGTGTGTGAAGTGACCATCAACCACCAGGGCGTACTCGCGCCGTTTCTTAATGCGCAGGGCGAGCTGCCCGCGTGGTTTGGCGTCGAGATCATGGCGCAGACCGTTGGCGTCTGGTCTGGCTTTCATGCCCGACAGCGCGGCGATCGGAATATCCGCCCCGGCATGTTACTGGGGGGACGCGGCTATCGTGCCGCTGCTGCCACCTTTGCCGCAGACAGCACGCTGCGGGTGGAAATGCATCTGCTGATGCGTGACGACAAGCTCGGTAGCTTTGAAGGCGAGATCCGCAGTCAGGATACGGTCCTTGCCAGCGGTCGGCTGAATACCTATCAGCCGGATGAACAGGAACTTAACCAATTACAACAAGGGATGCAGGCATGACGCGCAGCGTATTAGTGACCGGCGCCAGTAAAGGGATTGGCCGCGCCATTGCGCTTCGCCTGGCGCAGGATGGTTTCAACGTGGTGGTGCATTACCACCGTGATGCAGCGGGTGCACAACAGACGCTGGCGGACATCACGAATGCGGGCGGAGTGGGGCGCACTCTGCAGTTTGACGTGGCCGATCGCGAAGCCACACGCACGGCAATTGAAAACGATATCGCCGAACACGGCGCCTATTACGGCGTAGTGAACAATGCCGGTATTACGCGTGACGGCGCTTTCCCGGCCCTGACCGAAGATGAGTGGGACAGCGTGATCCACACCAACCTCGACAGCTTCTACAACGTGATTCATCCCTGTGTGATGCCGATGATTGGTCTGCGTAAAGGCGGCCGAATCGTCACCCTATCCTCGGTGTCCGGTATCATGGGCAATCGCGGTCAGGTGAATTACAGCGCGGCCAAGGCAGGGATTATTGGTGCCACCAAAGCGCTGGCCATCGAGTTAGCAAAACGCAAAATCACCGTGAACTGTATCGCGCCAGGTTTGATTGACACCGGCATGACGGATCTGGAGCCGATGGTGATCGACGAAGCGCTGAAAATCATCCCGATGAAACGGATGGGCGCGGCTGAGGAAGTCGCCGGGCTCGCCAGCTATTTGATGTCGGATATTGCGGGCTACGTAACGCGTCAGGTGATTTCAATTAATGGAGGTATGCTGTGATGCAGCGGGTCGTGGTAACCGGAATGGGGGGCGTCACTGCCTTTGGTGAAAACTGGCCAGCGGTGGCTGCGCGCATTAAGCAGGGGCAAAATGCAGTGCGTAAAATGCCGGAATGGCAGATTTACGACGGCTTACACACCTTGCTCGGTGCCCCGGTCGATAACTTCGAACTGCCTGCGCACTACACGCGCAAACGCATTCGTTCGATGGGGCGAGTGTCGCTAATGGCGACGCGCGCCACCGAGTTGGCGCTGGAACAGGCCGGCTTGATCGATCACCCGGTGCTGACCAGCGGGGAAACCGGTATTGCCTATGGTTCATCTACTGGCAGCACCGGCCCGGTCAGTGAATTTGCCACCATGCTGACAGAAAAACATACCAACAACATTACCGGCACCACCTATGTGCAGATGATGCCGCATACCACGGCGGTGAACGCCGGGCTGTTCTTTGGCCTGCGCGGCCGGGTGATCCCGACTTCCAGCGCCTGCACCTCGGGCAGCCAGGCGATTGGCTATGCGTGGGAAGCGATCCGCCATGGATATCAAACCGTGATGGTGGCGGGCGGTGCGGAAGAGTTGTGTCCTTCCGAAGCGGCGGTGTTTGACACGTTGTTTGCCACCAGCCAACGCAACGATGCACCGCATTCTTCACCGTCACCTTTTGATCAGCATCGCGATGGGTTGGTGATTGGCGAAGGCGCGGGAACCTTGATCCTCGAATCACTGGAGCATGCCCAGGCACGCGGCGCCACCATTTACGCCGAACTGGTGGGTTTCCACACCAACTGTGATGCGGCGCATATTACCCAGCCGCAGCGTGAAACCATGCAGATCTGCATCGAACGCGCGCTGAAAACGGCGGGTGTGACGCCGGAGCAGATTGGCTATATCAACGCCCATGGCACGGCCACCGATCGCGGCGACATCGCTGAAAGTCAGGCCACCGCGGCGATTTTTGGCAATGACACGCCAATCTCCTCGCTGAAAAGCTATTTTGGTCACACGCTCGGTGCTTGTGGTGCACTGGAAGCCTGGATGAGCATTGAGATGATGCGAGAAGGGTGGTTTGCGCCCACGCTGAATCTGACGCAGCCCGCCGCAGAGTGTGGCGATCTGGACTATATCATCGGCGAATCACGCTCGATCGATACCGATTATATTCAATCCAACAACTTTGCCTTCGGGGGTATCAACACCTCGCTGATATTTAAACGCTGGCGCGACGCCTGAATTCCCGACTGTCAGCGGCTTCAATAAGTGAAGCCGCGAAGCCTAAATTCCCACACTGTCAGCGGTTTCAATCAACGAAGTCACAACGCCTAAATCCCCCAGACTGACGGCGGTTTCAATAAACGAAGCCGCGGTACTCTTATTTTTACCGGCCTTAAATCCCCACATTTTCTGAGTGAAATTACAGTGGTCAGGGCAATTAGCGCAGGTGTTTTCGTTTTCTTAACAAATAAGCGCATCTGACCACGCTGAGTTGAGGAAGTTCAGCGATTTTGCTTGCTTTCGTAATAACACTCCGCATAATCGCAAACCGTAATAAAAATGATTATCAATATATTTCGTATCAGGGGATATCCATGCGTACTTCGCCTTTCAATCCCGGACTGAAACCGACGCTGCTTGCTGTTCTGGTCAGTGCCGGTTGTTTGCCAGTGATGGCTGCTACCACCAACACCACAACGTCTTCAACCGCGGCCAAAAACGAGCAGCAGACGCTGACTGTGACCGCAACGCCACAAGCTGACTTCAAATCCGGCGGCAATGATTTAGTACCCGCGTACCTCGACGGGCAAATCGCCCACGGCGGCCGCCTCGGCATGCTGGGTGAGCAGAATGCCATGGACGTGCCGTTTAACGTCATCGGCTTCACCTCGAAAATGATTCAGGATCAGCAGGCGAAAACCATCGCTGACGTGGTGCGTAATGACGCAGGCGTTCAAAATGTTAAAGGCTACGGTAACTTTGCCGAGGTTTATCGCATCCGTGGCTTTGAATTGGATGGCGACGACATGACCTTCGGTGGTCTGGCAGGCGTGGTGCCGCGTCAGGTGATGGACGCTTCCCTGATTGATCGCGTCGAAATTTTCAAAGGCGCTAACAGCCTGGTTAACGGCGCGGCGTCATCTGGCGTCGGTGGCATGATCAACCTTGAGCCGAAGCACGCGGAAGATACGCCGATTACCCGCGTTGGCGTGGATTACACCTCTTCTTCTCAGGTCGGCGGAACGCTGGACGTGGGTCGTCGTTTCGGTGATAACAACCAGTTTGGCGTACGTTTCAATGCAGTTCATCGCGAAGGTGAGACTGGCGTCGATGGCGAAAAGAAACGCACCACGGCAGCATCATTGGGCCTGGATTATCGTGGCGATCGTCTGCGCACCTCACTGGACGTGGGCTATCAGAAAAAGACCTATCATGATGCGCTGCAAGGCGTGAAATTCGGCGACTTCATTCCAGAAGTTCCCTCCAATTCGCATAACTACAGCCAGAAATGGGTGTATAGCGATATGGAATCCGAATTCGGAATGGCGAAAGCGGAATACGATATCACCGATAGCTGGACGGCCTATGCCGGACTGGGTGCGCAGCACGCCCACGAAACCGGTAACTATGGTTCGCCAACGGTTACCGACACTAATGGTGATGGCACTATCAGCAGCTTCTACTCCAACCGCATTCAGGACAACATGAGCGGTATGGTGGGTCTGCGCGGTGATTTCCACACCGGTTTCGTCAGTCATAAAGTCAATGTGGGCTATTCAGCATTAACCACCAATGCCAAAAACGCCTACAACATGTCGCTGGTCGGCACGCCGTTCAACATTTACAACAGCGGTGATGTTGCAGAGCCGGCAGCGACCTTCGCCGGTGGTAAATTCTCAGATCCGCTGACGACAGCCCGCACACGTACGCAAGGTTATCTGCTGAGTGACACATTAGGCGTGTTTGACGATACGCTGCTGTTCACCGTGGGTGCGCGTCATCAGAAAGTGGTGGTGCGTAATTATGCTTACGGAACAGGCGCGGAAGATGTCAGTTCTCGTTATACCAATGATCGCTGGATGCCAACTTACGGCGTGGTTTATAAGCCGTGGAAACAGGTGTCCTTCTACGCGAACCACACCGAAGCGTTACAGCCAGGCAGCGTGGCACCTAACACCGCGACTAACTATGGCAGCGTAACGGGTGTTGCACACTCCAAGCAAAACGAAATCGGGGTGAAAACCGACTTCGGTCGTATGGGCGGATCGTTAGGTCTTTTTGAAATCAAGAAACCATCAGGCCTGTTAAACAGCGACGGCGCTTATGTGATGGATGGCGAGCAGCGTCACCGTGGGCTGGAAGCCAACGTCTTTGGTGAGCCGGTTCTGGGTCTGCGCTTGAATGCCAGTGCGACCTGGATCGATCCAGTGATGACGAAAACCTCCGGCGGCACCTATGATGGCAAACAGGCTATCGGTGTGCCTCGTTACAACTATGTGCTGGGTGCTGAGTACGACATCAAGCCTGTTGATGGTTTGACCGCGACAGCCATGCTGAATCACTCCGGTTCGCAGTATGCTAACTCAGCCAATACGTTGAAACTAGGTAGCTATACCACGCTCGATTTGGGTGTGCGTTACCGCATGAAGGTCAGCCAGAACGATCTGGTCTGGCGCGTGGGTGTGGATAACGTGACCAATGAGAAATACTGGGCCAACGTAGATGGTACTGGCACCTATCTGGTGCAGGGCGACCCTCGCACCTTGAAAGTCTCCATGAGCTACGATTTCTAATCCGGCTCTTAACAGGGACGCCATTGCGTCCCTGTTGTCATTTCATACTGAAATAATTCTGTACCTTGCCACGCATTCCATTACACTCAGTGCGGCAATCCCGCGCACAAAAGTCTTTTGTTATTGAGTCGACATGAGTTCACCCGCGCCACCTGACGATCACGACGAGCCTTTACGACAATCTCTGGATGATGCGCACTTCGCTATTGTGGTACTTGCAGTGACCTCTGTTACCCTTATAATCTTCGTCCTGATGGTGACGTTATGGATGAGCTAAGGTCAGCAACAGTTCATGGAAGCCTGCAAGGAGATGTCGATGGAAGCCCGAGATGACAAACTGATTGCCATAATTGGCCTGCTCTCCGCCTGTTTAATTGGCGTGGTGTTCCTGTTCACCATGACATGGCTGACCGATGTGCGCCATCCCGCCGATCCCACGCTTGATGTACAAACCTGTCCGCCAAAAGTTCATCCGACGCAACACTCTTAATTCAGTTTTTCCCGGTTGTGCCACTTAATTTGCTGACTGCGTAGCTCTAACGCCAGGGCTTCGTGTAGCGTGCGATTGCCATTGGGATCGCCCAGGCCAAACAGCGCGCCAGGTGAACGTCGATCGTCTGCCCAGGCCGGATATTCGACTACCGGATAGAGCGAAATGCCTTCCAGCGCCACCCCTTCGTCCAGCGCTAACAGCGCCTGTTCCGTGACATGCCGCAGCCAGGGCGCGCGCGCGTCTCCTTCGGCACCGGTTTCTGCCAGCAGCAATGGACGTTGATAGCGCTGCCAGCATTGCAACAACAGGCGATGCAGCGGTTGATAAGTGGCGTGTTCAGCAGGGATGGTGTCGCCGGAAAAGAACCAGTGGTTATCGGGATAGTAATTCAGGCCGAGAATATCGAGGAAGTCTTCACGCCCGCCCAGCTCTGGCGCATCACGCCCGGCAATCCAGTCCCAGGCTTCAAACTGGGCCTGATGCTGTGCATCTGCGTAGGGTTTGCTGTCGGGGTTGTCGGGGTCGGCGGCGATTTGCACTAGCGGATCGGTGAGTACAAAGCGCGCATCAGGATAAACCTCGCGAACCGCATGCATCGCCGCCAGTGAGGCGCGTACCAGCTGACGTTTTAGCTCGCGGCCGCGCTCGCTGGCATAGGGATCAAGCCAGGAAACATCTGCCCCGGCCCATGACCAAAACGAGATTTGGTTGATTGGAGTGAAAAAAGGGTGTTCAACGCCTTCATCACGCATCAACTGCGCCATGGCACGTGCGAAACGCTCAAAATGATCGACAAAGGCGCTACGCCAGATATCGAGATGTTCCGGGTAGCCAAAATGCGCCAGCTCCCAGATGATTTGCATATCGTGACGTGCGGCGGCATGGACCATCGGTAAAAAGCTGCGCCAGTCATATTCACCAGGCGTGGCTTCGATTAAGTGCCAGCGTGCACCGTCGCGGGCAGTGTGTAATCCTTCCTGCGCCAGCGCAGCGTAATCTTTCTCCAGTAACATATCGTGACCACTACTGATCACCATATCCATACGACGGCCCCCGCTGCGGCAGGCGGTGGAGCAGGGGAAGCTACCCTGGAAGAAACTGCGGAAAAGCTGCGGGTGATGGCGCGGGGATTGCTGAGTCATCATCCTCTCCTCACGGTAAACGTCGGATGCAGAACGCACGCCTAAGTCTAGACTGTAAACTAAAGACGCGTCAGCGAGCGGTAGCAGATATCTCTGATGGCCATCCGATGCGTTAAGACTAACAATAATAGATCCAGTGAATTCAGGGATTCGGTATGAGTGAAGCAGCATCCGTTCAGCAGCCGCCAGCGGGCGAAGGGTTACGAGAGATTGTTGATGCACGTTGTGCGCTGCATCCCGAGATGAGTGGCATCCATCCCCTCAACGATGGTTTAGACGCCTTTGCCGCGCGCTACCTGCTGATGGGCATGGCGCAACACACTATTGATGTGCAGTACTACATCTGGCATAACGACATGTCTGGCCGTCTGTTATTTAGCGCATTGCTGGATGCCGCCGAACGGGGCGTCAAAGTTCGCTTGCTATTAGATGACAATAATACGCCGGGCCTGGATGACACGCTGGCCGAACTCGATCGTCATCCCAATATTGCGGTGCGCTTATTCAATCCCTTTTCCTTTCGCACCCTGCGCGCGCTCGGTTATCTGACTGATTTCGCCCGACTTAATCGACGCATGCACAATAAGAGCCTGACGGTGGATGGGGCCGTGACACTGGTCGGTGGGCGCAATATCGGCGACGAATATTTCGGGACTGGCGATGAGCCGCTGTTTACCGATTTGGATGTGCTGGCGATTGGTCCGGTGGTACACCAAGTCGCGCACGATTTCGAGCGCTACTGGCAGAGCAAAGCGGTTTCCCCCTTGCGCGCGGTGGTAGATGTCTCGGGCGATGCCCATCAGGCAGTGCGTTTACCGGCAGAGTGGCAGCAGAGTGAAGCCGTTCAGCGTTATCTGGCGCGGCTGGAGCACTCTTCTTTTGTCAGCCAAATGGAACAGGGATCAATGCAGATGACGTGGGCCGAATCGCGTCTGCTGAGTGATGATCCGAGCAAGGGACTTGGCAAAGCGAAACGTTCCAGCCTGTTGCCGCAACGCATGCTGGAGGTGATTGGCACACCGCAACAGCAGTTCGATATCATTTCGGCGTATTTTGTGCCCACGCGTGCCGGCGTGGCTCATCTGGTCGCACTGAAGCGGCGGGGTGTCAAAATCGCCATACTCACCAATTCACTGGCGGCCAATGATGTGTCCGTGGTGCACGCAGGTTATGCGCGCTGGCGTAAAAAGCTGCTGCGTCATGGAATTGCGCTGTATGAGATGAAGCCACAAGCGAATGCCAGTGAAGCCCCACATGACCGTGGGTTAACCGGTAATTCCGGCTCAAGCTTGCATGCGAAAACCTTCACCGTCGATAACCGAAAGGTGTTTATCGGCTCGTTTAATTTTGATCCCCGCTCTGCGGTGCTGAATACCGAAATGGGACTGGTGATTGAGAGTGAAGCCCTGGCGCAGCAAACCCATCAGCGCTTTATTGCCGGGATGCGCGATCGCGCCTGGGCACTGCGTCTGGACAACTGGGGGCGGGTGAACTGGGTTGAATATCCCGGTGAAGCAGGTGAGGTGGTGCACAAGCATGAGCCGCAGTGTACGTGGATACAACGACTGTTGGTGCGATTGGTGTGGCGCTTACCGGTGGAGTGGTTGTTGTAAATGCCGCAGGACATGCTGGCGCACCGGACAACAATCGCCCCCACATTGTGGGGGCTGATGCCGATTACCGTGTAGCAGAGGGCGTTTTAACTTCATTGCGCTGTGGTTTACCTGAGAACAGGAAACGCAACAGCGGAATGCGCAGATGGATTTCGTACAGCGTAAAAGCAATCCCAAACACCATCAGCAGACCGACAAAGAAACCTAGCGTGTTGCTGCTTATGTGCGGGGTAACGTAAATGCCATACAGAATCGTCAACGGATGGTGCACCAGATAGATAAACAGTGAGGCATTGACTAAATACATGATGCGCGGGGAATGGCTGTTCAGCAGCTTGTGACCAAAGCTAAAGCAGACATTCAGCATACAAAGTCCCATCAGGGTTGAGATTACCTCATCGATTTCATACAGCCAGCCATCGCCGCTGCTGTAGCGTTGATTCAGGCTATAGGCGATAAACACCGCAATGGCGCTAAAGCACATCACCGGATTGAAGCGCACAAACAAGGCTTTCAGCGCCTGATGTTTCCATGCCAGCGCACCGAGCATAAAGAACGGCAGGAACGTCAGGGTTTGCATCACGGCCACGCTGAACAGACCGTCGGCGAACACGGCCGGTACGGCATAAAACAGCGCGCGGCGGAACAGACACCAGACCAATGCATAAGCCAGAAGTGCCAGCGTCAGTTTCCCCCAGCCTACCTGCTGATAATCAATCTTCCGCTGCTGAGTGCTCAGCCAGCGGAAGGTCAGCATGCCGAATGCCGTCAGAATCACTAAAACCAGTAAAAACCACAGGTGAGAAATCAGTTCCCACGCCAGCGTGTTGTACTTGTCATACCAAGAAAAGCTATCCCAATGACCCACTTTGTCGGTCAGATTTTTTAGCATAAAAAACTGCGGCAGGGTAATGAGCGGAATGGCGGTTAACAGCGGGATACCTACACGCTCCATGCGGACCTTCAGCCAGTGTTGTGGCTGATAGCGCAGGTAAAGCATGTAGGAAAAATAACCAGAAATAACAAAGAACACCTGCATGCGGAAGGCGTGGATGAAGTCATTCAAAACGGTTAACCACATTGAGGCATCGTGGCTATTCACGGCCCAGCGCTGTGTGGAGTAAATCAACGAGACGTGAAAGGGCACGCCTAATAACATTAAGTACGCTCGAATGGAGTCGAGAAAATATTCGCGTTCGGGTTTTGCTGAACTCATAAGCTTCCAATTTGTCAGTTTACTTGCCGGTTTCACCCTGAAACCGGATTATGCTGGATGAAAATTCTACCGCCTGTAAACAGCGTATACTATCAGGTGATTCTGTATCTTAACCTGAAGGGTTTAATTATCCGAAAAGCACACTTTCAGCTTACAAATCAGCGGAACAATCTTGTGCATAAGCTGTCGGAAAACCGAATAATCCTTTAAGATAAACGGGTTTGATCTGAGCACACGAAAGGGGGGGATGTGCTAAATAAAGTGAATAAAAAAGTGGGACTGGTAAAAATGCGCTGGGTAGGCGCGGCAGTTCTGCTGGCGTTGTACGCCAACAATAGCTGGGCGTTCAACATTGATGATGTAGCAAAACAAGCCAAGGCGCTGGCAGGGAAGGGTTACGAAGCGCCGAAGAGCAATTTACCCTCTCAGTTTCGTGATATGAAATTTGCGGATTATCAGCAGATCCAGTTTAACCACGACAAAGCATACTGGGGCAAACTGCGCACGCCGTTTAAGCTCGAATTTTACCATCAGGGCATGTATTTTGATACGCCGGTGAAAATTAATGAAGTCACCGCCTCATCAGTACGTGAAATCAAATATAACCCTGACTATTTCAACTTCGGCAACGTGAAACACGATGCTGATTCCGTCAAGAACCTCGGGTTTGCCGGATTCAAAGTACTGTATCCTTTAAACAAAAAGGGTAAAGACGACGAAATCACCAGTTTCCTGGGCGCCAGCTATTTCCGCGTGATTGGCGAAGGTCAGGTGTATGGTCTTTCAGCGCGCGGCTTAGCGATTGATACTGCACTGCCATCAGGTGAAGAGTTCCCGCGCTTTAAAGAGTTCTGGATTGAACGTCCAAAACCTCAGGACAAGCAGCTGGTGATCTATGCACTGCTGGATTCACCACGTGCGTCCGGTGCTTACCGCTTCATTATCAAGCCGGGCAAAGAGTCGACGGTGGATGTGCAGTCTAAGGTTTACCTGCGTGATAACGTCGGCAAGCTGGGTGTTGCGCCACTCACCAGCATGTTCCTGTTTGGTGCTAACCAGCCTTCACCGGTGACCAACTTCCGTAACGAATTGCACGATTCTAACGGATTGTCGATTCATGCTGGCAACGGCGAGTGGATCTGGCGTCCGCTGAACAACCCGAAACATCTGGCGGTGAGCACGTTCACCGTGGAAAACCCTAAAGGGTTCGGTTTGCTGCAGCGTGGCCGTGATTTCAGCCATTATCAGGATCTCGACGATCGCTACGACCTGCGTCCAAGCGGTTGGGTTGAGCCACAGGGCGACTGGGGTAAAGGCCGAGTTGAACTGGTCGAAATCCCAACGGCCGATGAAACCAACGACAACATCGTGGCCTTCTGGACGCCAGAGTCATTGCCTGAGCCGGGCACAGAGATGAACTTCCAGTATCGTCTGCACTTCACGCGTGATGAAAACCAACTGCATCAGGATGATGTGGCGTGGGTGAAAAACACGCTGCGTTCTGCGGGTGATGTGAAGCAGTCTAACCTGGTACGTCAGCCGGATGGCTCCATTGCCTTTACCATCGACTTCGTCGGTAAAGCGATGAGCAAATTACCGGACAATACCCAGGTCGCGCCTCAGGTCAGTGTGGGCAACAACGCCGACGTGGTTGAGCAGAGTGTGCGCTACAACCCGGTGACCAAAGGCTGGCGTTTGGTATTGCGTCTGCGCGTGAAAGATAACAAGCAGCCGACCGAAATGCGTGCGGCGCTGGTGAGCGGCGACAAGACATTGACGGAAACCTGGAGCTATCAGCTACCTGCCAATGAATAAATCGACTTTTTTACCTCAATCTTACGTGGAGGCCCTGCCGCTTGATGCGGCGGGGCGCGCTCGTCTGAGTGATTCGTTACAGAATGCCCAGGCGTTCCACGCTATTCATACGGCGCTGGGGCAAGATGTTGCCGCCAGCGATCGCCCGGATGATGCGCCGTTAAAATCGGTGTCATCACGCGTACAGATGGCCTGGCCGGATTCACTGGCCGAGGGTCAACAACTCAGTAAGGATTATCTCGACCGCACCACGCTGAAGGCGATGCCTAAAGTGAAGCGCTCGCTGATGTTCCCTGAGATCTGGCGCACCAACCCGATCGCGCGTGCATGGGATTCTGTGCGTGGGAAAAAATCCACGCCGCGTTATGCCACAGCGGAAGAGCAAAAGACCGAAGATAAGTGGCGTCATGTCGGTTCTATGCGCCGTTATGTCCTGCTGATTCTGACGATTTTACAGACGGTAGTGGCGACCTGGTACATGAAAACCATTCTGCCATATCAGGGCTGGACGCTGCTCGATCCTATCGAGTTGTTTAACCAGAACTGGCTGCAGTCGGTAGAGCTGATCCTGCCTTACATTTTGCAAACCGGGATATTGTTCCTGTTTGCCATTCTGTTCTGCTGGGTGTCCGCTGGTTTCTGGACCGCGTTGATGGGCTTCCTGCAGTTGATGATGGGTCGCGACAAATACAGCATTTCGTATTCGACCACGGGTGATGAGCCGCTCAATCCGGAGCATCGTACTGCGCTGATCATGCCGATCTGTAACGAAGACGTTGAACGCGTATTCGCCGGTCTGCGTGCCACCTGGGAATCGGTGCAGCGCACAGGTAATGCCGAGCACTTCGATGTCTATATCCTGAGCGACAGCTACGATGCCGATATCGCCATCGCTGAGCAGAAAGCCTGGATGGAGCTGGTGCGTGATGTCGGAGGCGCAGGCAAGATTTTCTATCGCCGTCGCCGTCGTCGTGTGAAGCGTAAAAGCGGTAACATCGATGACTTCTGCCGTCGCTGGGGCAGCAATTACAGCTACATGGTGGTGCTGGATGCTGACAGCGTGATGAGCGGTGAGTGTCTCACCGGACTGGTGCGCATGATGGAAGCCAATCCGAACGCCGGTATTATCCAGTCGTCGCCAAAAGCGTCAGGCATGGACACCCTGTATGCGCGTTGTCAGCAGTTCGCGACCCGCGTCTATGGCCCGCTGTTTACCGCCGGTCTGCACTTCTGGCAGTTGGGTGAATCGCACTACTGGGGCCATAACGCCATCATCCGTGTTCAGCCGTTCATCGAGCACTGTGCGTTAGCACCGCTGCCTGGTGAAGGTTCTTTTGCCGGTTCAATTCTGTCACATGACTTCGTTGAAGCCGCGCTGATGCGCCGTGCCGGTTGGGGGGTGTGGATCGCCTATGATCTGCCGGGCTCTTACGAGGAGCTGCCGCCGAACCTGCTGGATGAACTGAAGCGTGACCGTCGCTGGTGCCACGGTAACCTGATGAATTTCCGACTGTTCCTGGTGAAGGGGATGCACCCGGTTCACCGTGCGGTGTTCCTGACCGGTGTGATGTCTTATCTGTCAGCACCGTTGTGGTTTATGTTCCTCGCCTTGTCCACCGCGTTGCAGGTGGTACATACGCTGATGGAACCGACCTACTTCCTGCAACCGCGCCAGCTGTTCCCGGTGTGGCCGCAGTGGCGTCCTGATTTGGCGATCGCGCTGTTCTCTACCACGTTGGTACTGCTGTTCCTGCCGAAGCTGCTCAGTGTGGTGTTGATCTGGTTCAAAGGTGCCAAACCGTATGGTGGTGCCATTCGTCTGTTCTGCTCGCTGATTCTGGAAATGCTGTTCTCGGTGTTGCTGGCACCGGTGCGTATGCTGTTCCACACGGTATTCGTGGTCAGCGCGTTCCTCGGCTGGGAAGTGGTGTGGAACTCACCGCAGCGTGATGACGATGCTACACCATGGGGCGAAGCTTTCCGTCGTCATGGTTCTCAGATGCTGTTAGGTATCGTTTGGGCGGCCGGTATGGGTGTGCTCGATCTGAACTTCTTATGGTGGCTGGCGCCGATTGTGTTCTCACTGATTCTGTCACCGTTCGTGTCGGTGATGTCGAGCCGTGCAACGGTGGGACAGAAGAGTAAGAATGCGAAGCTGTTCCTGATCCCGGAAGAGTATGAACCACCGAAAGAGCTGGTTGATACCGATCACTACCTGCAGTTGAACCGCGAGCGGGCGTTGAAGAATGGCTTTATGCATGCCTTGTTCAACCCGGCATTCAATGCACTGGCAACCGCAATGGCCACGTCGCGTCACAAACAGAGTGCGTTGCTGGATCATGCACGCGACCGCCGTGTCGATCAGGCACTGAGCGATGCGCCTGAGAAACTGAACCGCGAGCAGCGTTTGCAGCTCATCAGTGACCCAGTAGTGCTGGCGCGCGTGCACTCACGCCTGTGGGAAAGTGCAGAGAAATATCATCAATGGGTGGAGAGTTATCAGAAATTGACACTCAATCCTGAGGCGCTTCGGCAGCGCTAACCTCGAAAACCGAAAAGCGGCAGCGATGCCGCTTTTTTTTTGCCAACATTCTGACTAACACAATCTTTACGCGCACAGGTGTAGTTATTCCACCCGTGACCCGGTTAAACTAACGCCAGTTCATTGTGAGTAAATGTTGTGAATTATTTCCTTAAATTAACCTTATTGTGTGCCACCACACTCGTGTTGAGCGGCTGCGGCAGTATTATCAGCCGAACCGTCCCGGGACAGGGACATGGCAGCCAGTATTATCCCGGTGTGCAATGGGATGTGCGTGACGGGCCATGGCGCGTGCTGACCATCCTTGATCTGCCACTCTCGCTGGTGATGGATACGCTGTTACTGCCCGTCGATGCCAGCCACGGCCCTTACGAGTAACGCTTACGCCCATTTATCCGATGGGCTATCGTCATCTTCCCATTCCTCTGCCGCAGCTTCACCCTCTTCGAGATCGCGTGGTGGCTCCAGCTGGAATTCCCCTTCATCCCACTCGTGCAGGGTGTTTTCCGACTGCCACTCCTGACGCAGTTCCACCTCGTCGAAATCGCCGTCAAATATCGCCTGGGCTGCTTCGCCGCTGCAGATCGGCAGGCATTCACCTTGCTCATCTTCACCGTCAAAGAATTCTGCCTGCCACATGATGTCACCATCCTGCATCACATACTTTTGTAGCGAGAACTGGCTCACGCTGGCATCGTCCTCGTGCACATCCGTCTGGCTGGCGAGAAACTCCTCGCGTGCGGCGTCGATAGCTTCTTCAAGCGTGCTGTACAAGCTCATAATGAACTCCATGTCTGTTGAAAGGGATTTCACAGAAGAATAGACGAAAAATGGAAGTGTGCAGGGCAGGCATAGAATAACGGCGGGCGGATGAATGCAATTCAACCGCCCAAACCGCTTAGATCATCTTTTGCGGGAAATGCAGTACAGGACGTACTGACTCGCGAATAATAGGAGCAGAGTAACGAATGCAGCATTTAATACAGGGTTTCACCTTTTTAAAATTAATACGAGCGGTTGATAAAGCCTGATTTAAATTATAGAGCGTACCGATAAAAACCATATCCTCCTTAACGGGTAGACGTTTACACTCTTTCCGATGCAAGAGGTGGTAGCCCTCTTGATCGGTACTGATTGTCACGTAGTAATAGATGCCTTTATTCATATTATAGGTTCCTGCGATATATTTGCTGTGTGTAATCTTTTTATATTTTTAGAAGGGCAGTTATTTGGCTAACTGTCACGGTTGAAATTAACTGGAATCGATTTCGCTAACAAATTCCAGAAAGGAATAAGCATAGCTCTTCTTTTGTAGAAACAGAATATAAAGGGGGTGGACTAAGACAATACCTTGTTATGTAAGTTAATTTTACTGGATTGATAAGCGGAGCAAAAGCATTCAGCAATATTAAATAGGAATAGGCCTGGAATGCGTGAAAATTAGATCCGTGACCACCTGTTTCAATTGATGAAGCTTTTTGATGCTGCTGGATGAGAATTCAAAGAGATGCGCATTTTAGTGTTTACATTTCGTTAACAAAGATGAATATTCTGCATTTCTACAGGTTATTCTGCTCCATGGATTAAGTTAAAGCTGGACCGAACAATGCCATCAGCCTGAATTCAGACTGGTCCGGTTTGACTAAAATTGACAGACTATCGTCGTGAAATAACGCAAATTTCTTCAGGAAAGCGTGGAGCACAGACTGTGCTCCACATCACATTAATACAGCGATGGTTGACCTTCAGGGCGGGTTTTAAAACGGCGGTGCAACCACATGTACTGCTCTGGTGCCAACAGAACGGTTTCTTCAACCACTTTATTCATCACGATAGCGGTATCGAGTTCATTCTCGAGCGAGAACTTATGGCGAATGTCAGGCATCATTTTAAGCTCATAACCGCGTCCGTTGGGCAGGCGGCGGGCGAGAAACGGGATCACGCTGGGATTGCCCAATCGAATCAACATATGCGTGCCCGTGGTGGTTGCCGCATCCTGCACGGCAAAGAACGGGGCAAACACGCTACTGCGCGGGCCATAATCATGATCAGGCGCGTACCAGATGATGTCGTTGTTCTTCATGGCGCGAATCATGCCTTTGAGATCTTTGCGATCCAGCATGCTCTTATTTGAGCGCATGCGTCCCCAGGTTTGCAGCCAGTCGATGAGCTTATTGTCATTCGGCCGGTAAACGCCAATGCCTGGATTGTGCATGCCAAACACGCGAGCACCCAGCTCCAGAGTCAGGAAATGCATGCCAATCAATAAAATGCCGCGTTTTTCCGCAAGCGCATGGCTGACATGTTCGAGCCCGGAAGTGGCCACCCATTTTTGAATACGCCAGTCAGGCCAGAACCACGCCATACCGGTTTCAATCAGCCCCATGCCAACCGATTCAAAGTTGTGCTTCACCATGGCTTCACGTTCGCTGGTAGGCATATCCGGAAAACAGAGTTCCAGGTTACGTTGCGCGACTTCCACACGACGTTTTAAGAAGCGCATGGCAATGCGGCCCAGGCCACAGCCAATCGTATGCAGCACCGGGTAAGGAAGTAACACCAGCAGATAAAGAAAGCCGATACCTATCCAGGTCAGCCAGTAACGCGGGTGAAGAAGTTCACGGGAAAATTGGGGAAGTTGAGTCATGGAAATGTCAGTATCCTGCGTCTTGTGCCAGAGAGTCCGGTTTCTGTTATTTGTCGTGATTATGCCATTTTTTCGTGCTGACTGAAATCAAGCATAGCCTGCAGGCGGGTGTAAGGCAGTCAGATTGCGCATTAATCTACCACTGCGGCGGAGAATTGCGTCGGTAATCACGCCATTCAGGATTATCTGACCAGGGGCTTTGCATCGAGCGGAATTCAGGTATCATGTGCGCGCTAAATTTCTCTGATTGCTAACAGGATCGAACACCATGCCAGTGTTACATAACCTTGTTTCCAATAAAGAGCTGAAAGAACGTATGCTGGCTGAAAACGAGCCGCGTACCACAGTCTCTTTTTACAAGTACTTCCAGATTGCCGACCCGAAAGTCTTCCGTGATGCCCTCTACATTGCGCTAACAAAGCTCAAGGTCTTTGGACGCGTCTACGTGGCAAAAGAGGGGATCAACGCGCAAATCAGCGTTCCTGCCAGCCAGTACGAAGCCATGAAAACTGCACTGTATGCGTTTGACCCGGCGTTAAATAACCTGCGAATGAACATTGCGCTGGACGATGATGGCAAATCTTTCTGGGTACTGCGCCTGAAAGTTCGTGAGCGCATTGTGGCCGATGGCATTGAAGATGAAAGCTTTGATGCCAGCGATGTCGGTGCCTATTTAAAAGCCGCAGACGTCAATGCGATGCTGGATGATCCCGATGCGGTGTTTGTCGACATGCGTAATCACTACGAATTCGAAGTGGGCCATTTCGATCAGGCGATGGAAGTCCCGGCCGACACCTTCCGCGATCAGCTGCCGATGGCCGTGGATATGCTGCAGGAGCATAAAGACAAAAAGATTGTCATGTACTGCACCGGCGGGATCCGCTGCGAAAAAGCCAGTGCGTGGATGAAACACAAAGGCTTCAATGATGTTTACCACATTGAAGGCGGCATCATTGAATATACCCGCCGTGCGCGTGAGCAAGGTTTGCCTGTCCGTTTCAAAGGTAAAAACTTTGTGTTTGATGAACGTATGGGCGAACGTATTTCTGACGATATTCTCTCGAGTTGCCACCAGTGCGGCGTGCCGTGCGATAGTCACACTAACTGCGTCAATGACGGATGCCATCTGCTGTTCATTCAGTGCCCGAGCTGTGCGGAGAAATACCACAACTGCTGCAGCCCGCTGTGCATGGAAGAGGCGACATTAACACCGGAAGAGCAGCGTTCACGCCGCGCAGGCCGTGAAAACGGTAATAAGGTGTTCAATAAGTCACGCGGTTTACTCAACATGACGATGGCGATCCCCGCGCCAGAGAAGAAGTAAACTGCATCCAGCCTGAGGCCGCATGACCTCAGGCTGGTTCTGCCTTACTGCCGCACGCCTTCCACTGAGATAATCAGCTCAGCTTTCTGCGATGCCGGTCCAAGATCTTTAGTGATATTAAAATCCTTCAGCACGATCTCACCGTTAGCTTCAAATCCGGCACGATAGCCGCCCCAGGGATCCTTGGCTTCGCCCAGCAGTCGGGCGTCCAGCGTGATCGGCTTTGTCACGCCGTTGAGCGTCAGGTCACCCGTGATCTTGTACTCTTTGCCCTCTTTTTTCACTGCGGTTGAGGCAAAGGTGGCTTGTGGGAATTTGGCGGTGTTAAGGAAATCCGCGCTGCGAATATGCTTGTCACGTTCGGCATGGTTAGTATCGAGGCTGGCGGTGTTCAGGGTCACGTTAACCTTATCGGCCGCTGGGTTGGCTTCGTCAAAAGTAAAAGTGCCGTCAAAATCTTTGAACGTCCCGTATAGCCAGCTGTAACCCAGGTGCTGAATGCGGAACTGAACAAAGGCGTGCTGGCCTTCTTTATCAAATTTATAGTCTGCTGCGCTGGCCAGCAAACTGGTGCCTAACAGGCTAGCGGCACTCAGTGTCAGTAGCGTCTTCTTGAGCATTTTACTTCTCCTTTTCAGAGGTTAACGGGATGCGGTAACCCAGCATCCTTTTCAATGTGACGTCTCGATCAATAAAATGGTGTTTTAATGCCGCCAGCCCATGCAGCGCGGAAAACAGTATTAATCCCCAGGCCAGCCACAAATGCAGATCGCCAGCCAAATCAGCCTGTTCACCTGCTCCACTTAACAGGGCGGGCACTTCGAACCATCCGAACACCGAGATAGCTTTGCCATCGGCGGTCGATATCAGGTAGCCGCTTACCAGTAGCAGCAACAACAAGCCATACAACAGCCCGTGAGCCAGGCTGGCGGAGCGGCGAATTAAGGGAGAATAGTGTGGTAAGAGTGCGGGTGGGGGAGAAATAACACGCCAGCCAAGGCGCAGCAGTAATGTGGCAAATAGTAGCATGCCAATGCCTTTGTGGATTTCCGGGGCGCTGTGATACCAGCCATCGTAATATCCCAATCCGACCATCCACAGACCCAGCGCAAACATGCCGTAAATGACCAGCGCCATTAGCCAATGCAACATAATGGTCATTAGCCCGAAATGTTGTCTGGAGTTACGCCACATAAAAGTGAATCCATATCTGGAAATAGGTGGTAATAAGCATCCATACTTTGAAATATGAAAGCAATTAAGCTTACCTTTCTATAAAATTTAAAAAGACATTCGGAAATTGTGCGTTTATATCGATGTCTGCGTCAGAAATATTGAAGATGGTTGTATAGGTGGCGGGGAAATAAAATTGAATTGAATATTGCTACACCTAATGCGGCAATCTTAACGCTTAAATGTCAGGAAAGAACTATTAATGTAAGTTTGCGTCAATATAAGGCTGGCGCCTGAGGCGCCAGCGAGACAACGTTAAGCAAAGCGCGAAAGTGAAAACGGCTTCAGGTCAAAGGAGAAGGGCTTATCCTGGGCAAATTCACTGGCAAGTTCACCTAATACGCTGGCAAATTTAAATCCGTGTCCACTCAAGCCGGTAATAATTAATCGATTTGGCTCGCCTGGAAGGGTATCTACAATAAAGTCTTCGTCAGGTGTGTTGTCATAACTGCAGGCCTCACCGTGTAAGCAAACGCCAACCCCCGGTAAGAACTGACGCAGGAAACTGAAGGCTTCACTGCCGTCTGCAGCGATACTGCCGAAAGGTTTACGATCTTCGGGTTTCTGCATCAGCTGCCCGCCATCGTGACGTCCCACTTTTAATGCATTGTTGTCGGCAGGGAAGCCATAAAAGTGACTGCCATCAGGCATCTCCACCGTGAAGCCAGGAAATTGGTTGTTCTCGCTATAACGTCCATCTGCCTGATACCAGGCAAAGACTTTACGCACCGGTTGTACTGGCAAATCTTTTACGAGCTCACTCACCCAGGTTCCGGCACTGACCAATAATTTACGCGCGCGAAACACGCCGTCGCGGGTAGTGACTTGCTGCAAGTCACCATCGCGTGCGATCTCACTCACCGGGCAATTAAACAGTTGCGCGCAGCCCGCCTGTTCAGCCAGCTGTATCCAGCTACGAACCGCCTGCTCACATTTCAGGAAGCCGGAGTGAGGTTCGAATACCCCAACGTAGCCGTCGGGCACAGAGATCTGCGGCCAGCGCTTGCGCACTTCGTCTGCCTGCAGGATTTTTACTTCCAGTTGATAGGTTTTGGCGCTGTCGATGACATTTTGGATAAATGAGGAAGTGAGGGGGGCCAGATTGAGGATGCCGCTTCGATGCATAATGCGTTCACCGCTCTGACGTTCCAGCTCATCCCACAAGGTTTGTGCGCGCAGCACCAGCGGGACATAGCGTTCACCTTCGCCATAGGCATGGCGGATCAGGCGTGTTTCACCGTGGTGTGTGCCCTGGCAGTGCGGAGGATGGGCACTATCAATCATCAATACCGATAAGCCTGCCTGGGTTGCGTAAAAACCGGCGGCGGCTCCCACCGATCCGCTGCCCACCACAATCAGATCATAAACCATAACCACATCACTCCTGCCAAACGACGAAATTTTTCAACAGCATAGCAAAAAAATCGTGTCCATGAAAAAGGCACCCTATTGGGTGCCCTTTCACGCGAAGTAAGAAATTAGTGCTTTTGATTATCGCGTAGGTATTGCTCTGTGGACTCAATCTTTGCAATGCCAGCTTCGAGTATCGAGATGAACTGTCTGGCTACGTCGGTAGTCAGCCAGTAGGTGGGTCCCACGTCAGCTTCTTCTTCTTTCTGATCCTGCGATGATAGCGAGTGCAGGCGGATCATCATGGCGTCATAACTGTCTACGGTACTGATGTCCCATCCAACCAGCGGATGAGTCTGAATGACGTCTTTATTTCTGTCCATTATAACCTCCTTATTACTCGTTAAACGAAGTGCTTCTTGAGGTTCAATGCGGCTTTTCTTGCACTAGCGGAACAATTATAACATGAAACAGGCGGTACAATAGTTAAAACGTGTGGCGATTAAAAAGAGAACGATAATAAATGCGTTCAGAATGCGACTTTTGTCGAATAATAAAGTGCCCGCAGCTTCGGGCCTTTATTCGATAATCGTGACAGTGGCTACACCTTAGTTATCGGCGGCGTTAGGGGAAAACTTTACGCTGCAGCGACAAGTAAAAAAAGGCCAGTTTCAGGCCTGCGCTTCTGGAGGCAGCTGGCCATTACGCCGCTGAATCTCTTCAGCCAACCGAGTAAAGTGCTGCTGTAACTGTGCGTCGTGGTTCTGATTTTGCGCTTCGAGCGACAGATTATGCACCAGTAACTGACTGGCGCGATCGTCGAGGCAGAACGTCAAACTGGCAAAGGCATTTTCCAGCACCGTTAAACGTCGCTGCTGTTCAGCAATTAATGCCAGCAATTCACCGAAGGTCATCGCCTCTTCTGGTTTTTCAGTAGTCATGTAAAACACCTCCCGTAAGCATGACGAGGCAAGGATAGGGGATCGTTAAACATGAGTCTAGATGCAGCGACTTTATCTGGCGAGAGGGAAATTAAAACAAAAAAACCGGGTGGCGAAACCCGGCAAAAACGGCACAGTGGCAGTTAATCAGTAATAAACCAGTCGTCTGCGCTTTCCCACGTTTCTTGTAAAATATCGCTAATGCGTTCGCGTGACGCTTTACAGCCACCAAATACGCTCAATTGATTGCCGCCCGCATAACGGACTTTGACATGGTGATTATCTTCGGGAAAATCACGGGAAATACGACGGGTGAGTTCGGCACTGAGTGCATCCAGTGCACCTGCGGGAAGGGGCTGAGTTTTCGCTACGGTAATTTCAACACGCATAAAAGCCTCCGGGATAATATACTGGTTATTTGTACAGTAAAATTATCCCAAAGGCAAGCCATGCATTATTATTCTTTGATGCGCCAGTTCAGCGTCTCACCTGCAAGGAACGGCACCAGTGTGTCATCGGTCACATTGATGGTGTCCTGCACTGTCCATGACTCGCGGACCAGCGTCAGCGTGCCTTCATTCAGTGGCAGGCCATAGAAGTTCGGGCCGTTTTCTGAACAGAACGCTTCAAAATGTTCCAGCGCATTCAACTCTTCGAATACCGTGGCATAGGCAGGCAGCGAGGTCGGTGCGTTAAACACGCCGGCACAGCCGCAGCTGGCTTCTTTCAGATGACGCAGATGCGGTGCCGTGTCCGTGCCGAGGAACACGCGACGATTGCCACTCGCCACCAGGGCGCGCAGCGCTTCCTGATGAATATTGCGTTTCAGGATCGGCAGGCAATAGAGATGAGGGCGAACACCGCCCACCAGCATGTGGTTACGGTTAAACATCAAATGCTGTGGTGTAATGGTGGCACCCAGCAGGTCGTTGCCCGCAGCCAGATATTCTGCCGCTTCTTTAGTGGTGATGTGTTCCATCACCACTTTCAGGGCTGGGAAGCGCTGACGCAGCGGTTCCAGCACGGTTTCGATAAAGCGTGCTTCACGGTCAAATATATCGATGTGCGAATCCGTGACTTCACCGTGTACCAGCATCGGCATACCGATCTGCTGCATACGATCCAGCACGCTGGCAATGGAGTCAATATTGGTGACGCCGTGGCTGGAGTTGGTGGTGGCATGCGCGGGATAGAGTTTCGCTGCGGTAAAAGTCCCGTTGCGGAAGCCACGCTCAATTTCATCCGCATCTAATGAATCGGTGAGGTAGCAGGTCATCAGTGGCGTAAAAGCGTGTTCAGCGGGCAGCGCAGCCATAATGCGCTCGCGATAGGCAATGGCGGCCTCGACGCTGGTCACCGGTGGAACCAGGTTTGGCATGACAATCGCACGACCATTGACCGCACTGGTATAAGGCAGAACTGCATTAAGCATCGCGCCATCGCGCAGATGGATATGCCAATCGTCAGGGCGGCGAATCGTGATTTGCTGGGGTTGGGCTGTCATTCAAAAAGGCTCCGGCTGAGAAAAAACGAATGGGCACGTTTAGGCCGGGGAGTAATCATAAGGGTGTGAGCAACCGTTTGCACGGGATTTTATTGCCGGAAACAAAAACCGCACCCGAAGGTGCGGTGGTTGAGGTTAATCCGTAAACGGAATCACCAATTGTCCCGGCTTCACTTCAATACCCTTGGCAAATTTCCTCGCCAGTGCTTCCCCTTTACTACGGTCTTCGCTTAGCACATAGGCAGGCTTCTCATTGAAGTAGCGTTTGAGAGACTCATTAAGATAAGGCGTCAGTGTTTTCATGATGGACGCCATCTTTTCTGGTTGTACTTGCGCGTCGACAATTTCAATATCATGCAGATAAATTGCGCCTTCCTGCGCATTGAAAATCGGCTGCGCTTTCATCTTCAGCTGCATCTCAGCCTGCTGTGGACCAAACAGCGAGCTGACATTGATGTTTGCTTTGCCGGAGAGGGTAATCTTACCGGGTTCTTCACGACCAATCTGACTGGTGAGATCGCTGAGCACGATGTGTGCATTGACCAGCCCGGATACGCCGATGTCTTTTTCGAAGTTATTGCGCTTCTGCAGCGCTTGATTCACTTCCTGTTCGCTAATGGTGTATTGCGTCAATTGATTACAGCCGCTCAACAGCACGGCTAAAAACAGGGCTAATAGCCCAGACATCGCCTTTTTCATAGATCCTCATCCTGAACGATACGGCAAAACAGCCATAGCCTGCCTGAAACCGGGCCAGGTGTCACCAGGAGAGGGATGAGAAACGCCGCAGCGTTTCTCATCGGACGGGGCTATGCCGCGATGGAAGAGAGCAGGTTAATCTGGGTTTGCTTCGCCATATTGTCGCGGTAATCCGCTACGCGACTCGGCCATTCGATGCCAGCCACTAAGGTGAGCGAACGCAGGAGCGGAAACAGATTGATATCGTCTTCAGACAGTTCGCCATTCACGGCATTGGGTTTGACGATGAGCTTATCGAGTTGGCGCAGGTCATCACTGATGTTTTTTATCAGCCCGGGCGCGTGTTTACGCAGCTCAGTGAAATCTCCGACGCTGGCCTGTTTTTTCTCACGGAAGTAACTCCGCGCTTCCGGCGTGGCAAATTCCGCAAACGAGGCATCAGCGATGCGCGGAATCAGCAGCTTATTGATATAGCCGTTAACGCGGCGCAGCCATTCGCTGATGGCGGGGTTGTTTTTGCCATTAAGCAGCGGCTCGCGATCCTGCTTATCCACCAATCGGACAATGTCCATACTCTCTGGCATCGCACTGCCATCGGCTTTTTGCAGAATGGGCGCCATCTTCTGCCCGATGAGTTTTTTTGGCATCTGCTCATCGTCATTGAGCATAACGATCAATTCAACCGGCAGGTTCTTTAAGCCAAAAATCATGCGTGCTTTCACGCAGAAAGGGCAGTGATCGTAGATGTAGAGTTTCATCCCGTTTCTCCTGTGTAAATCTAAGGGTGACAAAGGTCACCCTTTTTCCGGACGTGCGGGAAGTATGGAAGAGATCCTCCGAAGGGGCAAACTAGCTGCTGAAGATGATCGGTGCCACCGGGCGCGGCTGGAACTGCCACCACAATGCCAGCAGAGTGATGATGCCAACGCTGCTCAGCAACATCCAGGGCAGTTCAGGCAGAGCCAATTGCTGGCCCATGTCGAACATCCACCCACCACCGGAGTAGCCAATCAGACCGCCGATAGCCAGACCTAAACGACTGAATCCCATGTAACTGCCCCGCGCGCGTGAACTGGCCAACGATGCGCTGAGCGTCTCGCGTGCCGGTTCGGCGATGATGGACCCCAGGTAGAACACGCCGATTAACAAAAACAGCGAAGGGAGAGATTGGGTCATGCCGACAGGCAGCAGGCTAAAGGTCATCAGGAATAAACCCGCCATAAGCCGGGTTTCCAGGCGGAAGCGTTTTTCGCTCCAGCGGGCCAGCGGATAGAGCAGGCTGAGCGACAGCATGGCTTCGATGGCGTACATCCATTTCACGGCGGCGGGCGCACCAGCCACCTGATTCACCATCACCGGCAGCATCAGCATGACCTGCACGGCCAGAATGTAGTAGCCGGTCAACGTCAGCACATAGAGGCGAAAACGTTTATCCTGCCAGACACGCTGCATACCTTCGCGCATCGCAATGCGTTCCGTTGAGATGCGCCACGCCGGTAGCCACACGGCGTTAAATATCGCCGCAGCGACAAACACCGCTGCACCCACCCAGCACACCAGGCGGAAATCCCACGCCAGCAACCAACTGCCAATCAGCGCCCCTAGCACCGCTCCCGCGCTGTCCTGCATCATCAGCAGCGAGAAGAAGCGACCGCGTTCACGAGCGCGCACCAGTTTTACCACCATGGCGCTGCGGGGCGGGTCAAACAAGGTGCCACCGAGGCCGGAAAGCAAACAGGCCAGCCACAACATCCAGGGTTGATGCGCCAGCGCCATGCAGGCAAATCCGGCTGCGCGCATCAGCATGCCCGTCACAATCAGCGGACGTGCGCCAAAACGGTCCGCAATCGCGCCGCCGAAAATGCCTAGCCCCTGCTGTACAAATTGACGCAAACCCAGCGCGATACCCACCATTAACGCCGCCCAGCCCAGTTGCTCAACGAAATGGATAGAAATCAGTGGAAATACCACGAAAAAGCCTAACACTACCAACATGTTATCGACTAAGAGGAATGTTTTACCGAGGCGTCGTGCCCGCGCTACCCGAGACATGCTTAATCCTGAGCAAGAGAAGAGAAAAGTGACCAGTTGGTCTATTTTCCGCCTGCGCTGACGGGAAAGACAGCGTATCCAGGATGATATTTTTTCATCGAATCCGCAGAAAAATTAATCCTGGATAAGGATGAATTGCGTGGCAGGGGCTTGAGGGTTTTACCGTAGTGAAAGGGACGGTTATAGTGAGAAGTATCGCCTCAGGCGTACATCTTTCTTAAAGTTATGGATTTCAGGAGTCATGATGTTTGGCTATCGTTCTGCTGGACCCCGCGTGCGCCTGACTACCGATCGTTTGGTGGTCCGTTTAGTTCACGAGCGCGATGCCTGGCGATTGGCAGATTATTATGCAGAGAACCGCGTCTTTCTTAAACCCTGGGAGCCGGTGCGCGACGAGAGCCACTGCTATCCCTCGGGCTGGCAGGCACGCCTTGGACTGATCGCGGATATGCATAAACAGGGCTCTGCCTACTATTTTGTGCTGATGGACCCGGAAGAGCATGAAGTGCGCGGGGTGGCCAATTTTAGCAACGTGCTGCGCGGTTCATTTCACGCCTGTTACCTCGGTTATTCATTAGGCGAGAAGTGGCAGGGGCAAGGCATGATGTTTGAAGCGTTGCAGTCAGCGATTCGCTATATGCAACGACAGCAACGCATTCACCGCATTATGGCTAACTATATGCCGCATAATCAGCGCAGCGGTGATTTGCTGGCGCGTCTCGGATTCGAGAAAGAGGGTTATGCCAAAGATTACCTGCTGATTGATGGACGCTGGCAGGATCACGTGCTGACCGCGCTGACGTGGCAGGAGTGGACCGCGGATCGTCGTGGACAATAAAAGGAAAACCGCATGAAGATGGCTTTATCCGCGCAGGCGCTGCGTGTGATCGGTTGCCTGTTAGAGAAACAGGTCACCACTCCGGATCAATATCCGCTTTCCCTTAACGGCGTGGTCACCGCCTGTAATCAAAAATCCAACCGTGAACCGGTGATGAACCTGAGTGAAATGGAGGTGCAATCTCAGCTTGATGAGCTGGTGAAAAAGCATCTTGCCACCTCCAATAACGGGTTCGGTCAACGCGTCAGTAAGTATGAACAGCGCTTCTGTAACTCTGCATTCGGTAATTTGCAGCTTAACAGCGCAGAAGTGGCGGTGCTGACGCTACTGTTCTTACGCGGCGCACAGACGCCGGGTGAGCTGCGTACCCGCAGTGGACGTTTGCATGAGTTCAGCGATATGAATGAGGTCGAGCAAACGTTGAACGGCTTAATCACCCGTGATGACGGCCCGATGGTGGTGCGTCTGGCACGTGAGCCGGGTAAACGCGAAAGCCGTTATATGCACCTGTTCGGCGGCGATGTGGCTGAAGCACCCGCCGCGAGCACGGATGAGATGGACAGTGAAGATTTGGTCAGCCGAGTTGCGCAGTTGGAACAACAGGTGGCTCAGCTGCAATCCCAGCTGGAGCACCTGTTGCAGAAGGAGCAATAACATGACGCTACGTATCGGTATTGTTGGATTAGGCGGCATCGCGCAAAAAGCCTGGTTGCCCGTGTTGTCGCACGCCACCGACTGGCAGCTGGCAGGGGCGTTTTCGCCGAATCAGGCTAAAGCCCAGCCGATTTGCGACAGCTACCGCATGCCATATTTCCGTCAGCTGGACGCGCTGGCAGCCGCCAGTGATGCGGTCTTTGTGCACAGCAGTACCGCCAGTCATTTTGAAGTGGTGCAGGCGTTGCTGCTGGCGGGCAAAGATGTTTGCGTGGATAAACCTTTAGCCGAAACCCTGCAGCAGGCGGAAGCGCTGGTGGCACTGGCAGAGAAGCGCAAACGTAAACTGATGGTGGCGTTTAATCGTCGCTTTGCGCCACGCTATCAACAGTTGAAAGCGGAAATGCCGCGAGCGGCTTCACTGCGTATTGAGAAGCATCGTGCGGATAGCGTGGGTCCACAGGATCTGCGTTTCACTTTGTTGGATGACTACCTGCACGTGGTGGATACAGCGCTGTGGCTGGCAGGGGGCAAACTGACGCGTGAGCAGGGCTTTATTGAAACTAACGAGGAGGGGGCGATGCTGTATGCCGAGCATCACTTCTCGGCGGGGGCACTGCAAATCACCACCAGCATGCATCGTCGCGCGGGCACGCAGCGCGAGGTGGTGAGCGCCATCTGCGACGGTGACTACATCGAAATTAATGAGATGCGTGACTGGCAGCAGGAGAACCTCGGCGGCTTACGCACCGATCCGGTAGCCTCCTGGCAAAGCCATCTTGCTCAGCGTGGTTTCAGCGGTGCGGCACAGCATTTTATCCAGTGCGTACAAAATCAGACGATGCCTGAAACCAGCGGTGAACAGGCGCTGGCGGCGCAGCGTCTGGTGGAAAAACTGTGGCGCGATGCCGAACAGGAATAACCCCTTGTAACACTCAATGCTGGTCATTTCCCGCCGTGGCAGTAGACTATCGCCGGACATCAGCAGATGTCCGCGCTAAGTTGCTCATTTATCCGACACTTTTCAGGATGCGCCACTCAAAATGAATTTGTTGAAATCGCTGGCTGCGGTCAGTTCGATGACCCTTTTTTCCCGCGTGCTGGGCTTTGCCCGTGATGCCATAGTGGCACGCGTTTTCGGTGCCGGTATGGCCACCGATGCCTTCTTCGTGGCCTTTAAACTGCCCAATCTGCTGCGCCGTATCTTTGCGGAAGGCGCCTTTTCTCAGGCGTTTGTGCCCATTCTTGCCGAATACAAAAGCAAGCAGGGAGAAGAGGCCACACGCGTATTTGTGGCCTACGTTTCCGGTTTGCTGACGCTGGTGCTGGCGGTGGTGACGGTGCTCGGCATGATTGCCGCGCCCTGGGTGATTATGGTCACTGCGCCCGGATTTGCTGATACCGCCGATAAATTCGCGCTGACCAGTTCGCTACTACGCGTTACCTTTCCTTATATTCTGCTGATCTCCCTGGCGTCGCTGGCCGGTGCGATACTCAACACCTGGAATCGTTTCTCGGTTCCGGCATTTGCGCCGACGTTATTAAACATCAGCATGATTGGCTTTGCGGTGTTTGCTGCCCCGCATTTCCATCCACCGGTGATGGCGCTGGCATGGGCTGTGGTGGTCGGTGGGGTGTTGCAACTGTTCTACCAACTGCCGCACTTGAAGAAAATCGGCATGCTGGTGTTGCCGCGCCTCAACCTGCGTGACGCCGGCGTATGGCGCGTCATGCGCCAAATGGGACCGGCGATTCTTGGCGTATCGGTGAGCCAAATATCCCTGATCATCAACACCATTTTCGCCTCATTCCTCGTCTCGGGTTCAGTGTCGTGGATGTACTATGCTGACCGTTTGATGGAGTTCCCGTCGGGCGTATTGGGTGTCGCACTGGGCACGATTTTGCTGCCATCGTTAGCGAAGAGTTTCGCCAGCGGCAATCATGATGAGTACTCGCGTCTGATGGATTGGGGCCTGCGCCTCTGCTTCCTGTTGGCCCTACCGAGCGCTGTTGCCCTCGGCATCCTCTCTGGCCCACTGACCGTGGCGCTGTTCCAGTACGGTAAATTCACCGCGTTCGATGCCGCCATGACGCAGCGTGCGCTGGTGGCGTATTCGGTAGGATTGATGGGGCTGATTGTGGTCAAAGTGCTGGCGCCCGGATTCTATTCGCGTCAGGACATTAAGACCCCGGTGAAGATTGCGATTGTGACGCTGATCATGACGCAGGTGATGAACCTGGCGTTTATCGGCCCGCTCAAACATGCCGGATTGTCGTTGTCGATTGGATTAGCGGCTTGTTTGAATGCCGCGCTGCTGTACTGGCAATTACGTAAACAGGATATCTTCCAGCCGCAGCCGGGTTGGTTTAGCTTCCTGGTGCGTCTGATGATTGCGGTTGTGGTCATGGCAGCAGCGCTGCTGGGCATTCTGCATGTGATGCCGGCCTGGGAAGAAGGGCAGATGTGGTGGCGGTTACTGCGTCTGGCTGCAGTCTGTGCTATTGGCGGTGGTGCTTACTTTGTCATGCTGGGTCTGTTGGGCTTCCGCCCGAGAGATTTTGCCCGCCGCACGCTGGCATAAAAAAATCCCGCCTCGGCGGGATTTTTCTTTATTAACCTTTGCGGCTGAGCGTCGACTGACCTTTGCCTAATCCATCGGGACCGTAAAACGCCTGAGTCTGGTGCGGTTTCAGTACCGAGAGCGCATCATTGGTGAAGCTGATTTGATGCTGCAGCAGAATACCGTTATGAGTGTTGGTATCGCGCAAACGGCGGGTATGCTGCTGAATGCTCTGCCAGCGGCGTTCACGATCGCTGTGACCATCATAGGGCGCCTGAGTACCGAGTGATTTTTCGGTATTTCGGCGCATGTCGTCCAGATAATTCAACGTCGTCAGCAGCGCGCTTTTATCTTCTGATATGCGCTGCAACAGGTTGCCATTAACCTGGCCGGCAGACAGTTGCTGTTGCTCTTCATCCATCACCACAGTGAGTGAAGCCAGCACGTCTTGCATTTTATCTAAGGTGGTCAGCAGATTGTCCATTGGGATTAGTTACCCTCTAAATACGCCTTGGTATCGGCGATCAGCGCGTCGGCGATCTTACCGGTATCCATTTTCAGTTCGCCATTACGAATAGCGGTTTTCAGTTGTTCAACACGTGCAGTGTTGATGTCTTTGCTGCCCGGCTGCATTAACTGCGCCTGAGCCGTGCTCAACTTCACTTCGGCACCGCTTTCGCTGGTGCTGGCGTTGGTTGAAGCAGTCACGTTTTGGCGCACCTTGCCGTTGTTATCGTTGGTGTCGCGGGATTGTACAGTGCTCACCGGAATTAAAGGCTGCGTTCTGTCGATGCTCATGGTCGTGCTCCTGTAAGGTCAGCTGAGGGTCAGTCAACTGAGTCAGCATAGGGTAATGTCTTTGTTGATATCTCTATCGGCAGAACAACAAGGTTCTTTAACGCTTTATAGCGATATCAGAATATTCCCATCCGCGTCGACGCGCCCACTGACAACCTGACCATTTCCCATGCGCACGCGCACCATTTGTGCCGCGCTGGCGTTGTTCAGCGCACGTCCTTCGCTACTGGCATTAAACCCGTTTCCGCTGGCTACCACCATCACATTTTGTCCTGCTTTGACCCGCCAGGGCTGACGCAGCATCATTGCGGTCACCGGCTGTCCAGGCGGGATATCGCGCAGCGCAATCGCATCGGTCACGCTGTTGTTATCGAACAGGGCTCGCGGAGGCAGTTCATCCAGACGCCCGGTCTCGAGACGGAAATCATTCGGGTCGAGGGTACTGCCACGGGCGACCTGACGGCTGGCAACTAAATACTGACCGGTCACCTGTACCTGAACTTGCAGGAAACGACGATTCTGATCGCAACTGGCGGCAATGCTGAGATTACCCCACTGGCGGCTGTTGCCCGGCAGTTGTAACGCCGGTGCCTCGCAGGTCGGCCACTGCTCTTTGGGTGTGCGCACCACCACGGTCATCCCCGCGGCATGTTGCGGATCGCGCGCTTTAAAAAACTGCGTTAACTGTGCGGTCAGGTCCGCCGCATGGCCGGGCAGCGCGAAGGCCAACAACAACGTGGCCAGCAAAGATGAAGAACTGCGCATAAACGCCTCCTGTCGAGAAGATGGCCTGAGTCTACTCTTCGCGCGAAAAATTCAATGTCAAAAATAGCCGTGATTTTTGCTGCTATTCAGACGATCGCCCTTGCATTTGTCCACTTAAGCTGTCAGCTCGAAATTCTCATTCGCGGAGGAAGCATGCTCGACAAACTCGATGCCGCGCTGCGATTTGGTACAGAAGCGTTAAATCTGCGTGCTCAGCGCCAGGAAATCCTGGCGTCCAATATTGCCAACGCCGATACCCCGGGCTACCAGGCGCGGGATATCGACTTTGCCAGCCAGCTGAGCAAGGTGATGGAAAATGGTCGCGCGGAGGGGAGCAGCATTGCGCTGAAAGTCACCTCTTCACGCCACATCGCTGCTGAAACCAACTCTCAGCCATCCATGGACCTGATGTACCGCATTCCCGATCAACCTGCCGCGGATGGCAACACCGTGGATATGGATCGTGAACGTACCCAGTTCGCTGATAACAGCCTGAAATACCAAACCGATCTCACCCTCATCAGTAGCCAAATCAAAGGCATGATGAGCGTTCTGCAGGGGCAATAACCATGGCATTGCTGAATATTTTTGATATCGCCGGTTCTGCGATGACCGCGCAATCACAGCGCCTCAACGTCAGTGCCAGTAACCTGGCCAACGCCGACAGCGTCACCGGGCCGGATGGCCAGCCTTATGTGGCAAAACAGGTGATATTCCAGACCGATGCCGCCCCTGGCGCGGCGACCGGTGGCGTCAAGGTCGCGGGCGTGGTGAACGATCCTACCCCGGCCAAATTGGTTTATGACCCCGGTAATCCGATGGCGGATGAGAAGGGTTACGTCAAGATGCCAAACGTCGATGTCGTATCAGAAACCGTTAACACCATGTCAGCGTCCCGCAGTTATCAGGCCAACGTCGAAGTGTTGAATACGGTGAAATCAATGATGATGAAAACCCTGACGATGGGTCAATAACGGAGCACGAACATGAGCGTAGCAGTCGGCGTTAATGCCAATCTTGACCCAACGGTACTGAGTTCTTCCAGTTCAACAGGGACGGGAAACAGTGCTCAGGACTTGCAGAACCAGTTCCTGACCATGCTGGTGACGCAGTTGCAGAACCAGGATCCCACCAACCCAATGGACAACAGCCAGCTCACCACTCAGCTGGCGCAAATTAACACCCTGAGCGGCATTGAGAAGCTGAATACCACATTGGGTTCTATCTCTGGTCAGCTCACTACAAGCCAGTCACTGCAGAGTACGACGCTGATTGGGCATGGTGTGATGATTGATGGCAGCCAGATCCTGGTTGGCAGTGGTACCACGACACCCTTCGGTGTGGAGTTGAGCACGGCCTCTACCGCCACCACCGCGACCATCAAAGATTCGAACGGCACTGTGGTTCGCACTGTCGATTTGGGCGCATTGACGTCCGGCGTTCACGCTTTCTCCTGGGACGGCAAAGATGCGAATGGCACGACAGTGGCTGATGGCAAATATTCTGTATCAATTGCCGCCAGTAATGGCAGCACACAATTGGTGGCACAACCGCTTAATTACGCTTACGTGAATGGCGTGAGTACGGTGGATAACACCTCAAAACTGGACCTCGGCACCATGGGCTCCGCCACTCTTGATGAAGTTCGTCAGATTCTCTAATTCAATTTTAGCAGGAGACACGTTATGTCTTTTTCTCAAGCTGTCAGTGGTATGAATGCGGCCTCCAGTAACCTGGATGTCATTGGTAACAACATCGCCAACTCCGCGACCGCGGGTTTCAAATCCAGCACCATTTCGTTCGCGGATATGTTTGCTGGTTCAAATATCGGTATGGGCACCAAGGTCGCTGCGGTTATTCAGAACTTCAACGACGGTACCACGACCTCAACCAGCCGTGGTCTGGACGTGGCACTGAGCGGTAACGGTTTCTTCCGTATGACCGATGCTGCGGGTAGCGTGTACTACTCTCGTAATGGTCAGTTCACGCTGGATGCCAACCGTAACCTGGTGAACACTCAGGGCATGAGCGTGACCGGCTATCCGGCAACCGGTACCCCGCCGACCATTCAGACGGGTGCAAACCCGGTGGCATTGAGCGTACCGACGACGCAGATGTCGGCGCGCGCGACCACGACCGCCGGTTTGGTGTCTAACCTGAACTCCACAGATAGCGTGCCAACAGTGGCAACCTTCAGCTCGTCAGACGTCGATAGCTACAACGCCAAAAGCACCGTCACTGTGTATGACTCACAGGGTAACGATCATGCTCTCGACCTCTATTATGTGAAAACCAGTGATAACAACTGGGATGTGCACGCGATTGATTCCACGACTGGAACGTCAGCAGGTGATTTCTCCATGACCTTTGACTCCAACGGTAAGCTGCAATCTATCACAAGCGGCGGGACAACCACCGCAGGCGCAACCACTGTTGGCTTGACTATTCAGGGATCTAATGGTGCTGCGGCTAATCAGGCCATCACGTTGAGCGTACTTGGAAGCCAGCAACAAAACACCGGCACCACGTCATTCGGAAACCCAACGCAGGATGGTTATGCGCCGGGCGACCTGACCAGCTACGCCATCAACGATGACGGCACCATTACCGGTACCTATTCGAACCAGAAAACTCAGCTGCTGGGTCAAATCGTTCTGGCCAGCTTCTCTAACCCGGAAGGCCTGCAGTCAGAAGGCGATAACGTCTGGTCTGCGACCAACTCTTCGGGTCAGGCAGCTATCGGTTTGGCTAACACCGGCACTTACGGTTCACTGACTTCAGGTGCACTGGAAGCCTCCAACGTCGATCTGAGTAAAGAGCTGGTCAACATGATCGTTGCACAACGTAACTATCAGGCGAACAGCCAGACGATTAAAACGCAGGATCAGATCCTCAACACCCTGATCAACTTACGTTAATTCGCTAACGGGATTGCATTATGGATCACGCAATATACACCGCGATGGGCGCCGCCAGTCAGACGATGGAACAACAATCGGTGACCGCCAGCAACCTCGCCAACGCCTCAACGCCGGGCTTCCGCGCCCAGCTCAACGCGTTGCGCGCGGTGCCGGTCAACGGCTGGTCGCTGCCGACGCGCACCTTAGTGGCTGCCTCAACGCCGGGTGCCGATATGACGCCAGGCGCCATGGACAACACCGGACGCCCGCTCGATGTGGCGGTACAGCAAGATGGCTGGCTGGCGGTGCGTACCGCTGACGGTTCTGAAGCCTATACCCGCAACGGCAACATGCAGATCAGCTCGACCGGTATTTTGACCATTCAGGGCAATCCCGTGATGGGCGATGGCGGTCCAATCGCCATTCCACAAGGCTCCGAGCTGACTATCGCGGCTGACGGTACCATCACCTCGCGTAATGCGGGTGATGCGCCAAACGCCACGGTACAGATTGGCAAGCTGAAGCTGGTTAAGGCCACGGGCAAAGAGTTACAGCGCGGTGACGACGGTATGTTCCGTCCAACCCAGGCGACGCAGGCGACACGCGGTGCGGCTTTAGCCCCTGATGCAACGGTCGCCGTTATGCCAGGCGTGCTGGAAGGCAGCAACGTTAAGCCAGTGGAAACCATGGTCGACATGATCGCCAACGCCCGACGTTTCGAGATGCAGATGAAAGTCATCACTAACGTCGATGAAAACGAACAAAAAGCCAATCAACTGCTCAACATGAGCAGCTAAGGCGTAAGGAAAACAACATGATTCGTTCTTTATGGATCGCTAAAACCGGCCTTGACGCCCAGCAAACCAATATGGACGTCATTTCGAACAACCTTGCGAACGTTTCAACCAACGGGTTTAAACGTTCGCGTGCCGTGTTCGAAGATCTGATGTATCAGACGCTGCGTCAGCCGGGCACGCAGTCATCGGAACAGACCACATTGCCTTCAGGCTTGCAGATTGGTACCGGTGTGCGCCCAGTGACCACCGAGCGTCTGCATACCCAGGGCAACCTGTCGCAGACCAGCAACTCAAAAGACGTGGCGATCAACGGTCAGGGTTATTTCGAAGTGCAGATGCCAGACGGTACCTCTTCATATACGCGTGACGGTTCATTCCAGGTAGATCAGAACGGTCAGCTGGTGACCAACGCCGGCTATCCGGTTCAGCCTGGGATCACTATTCCGGCGAACGCCACCAGCATCACCATCTCGCGTGACGGTGTGGTGAGCGTGACGCAGCAGGGGCAGACCAACCCAGCGCAGGTGGGACAGTTGACGCTGAGCACCTTTATGAACGATGCGGGCCTCGATAGCCTGGGTGAAAACCTCTATCAGGAAACGCAGGCATCCGGTGCGGCGACGCAGAGTACGCCAGGGCAGAACGGCGCTGGTTTGCTGTATCAGGGTTATGTTGAAACCTCTAACGTCAACGTGGCGGAAGAGTTGGTCACCATGATTCAGACGCAGCGTGCTTATGAAATCAACAGCAAAGCGATCACCACCTCTGATCAGATGCTGCAGAAATTAACCCAGGTTTAATCTGGGGCCGTTGGGCCAGCCTGGCTGGCCCGATTAAGAACATGAATAAGGTCAGAACTCCGTGGCGAAGCAAGTGATTCTCAAGCCTGGGCATTGGTTAGTAGCCACGCTGCTACTGACATTAAACGGTTGTGCGTTAGTCCCGCGTACGCCTCTGGTGCAGGGTGCCACAACGGCAGAACCCACGCCTTCCGCACCGCCAGTGGTAAACGGTTCCATTTTCCAGGGCGTTGCGCCACTGAACTATGGCTATCAGCCGCTGTTCGAAGACCGCCGTCCACGTAACATTGGCGATACTCTGACGATTACGCTGCAAGAAAATGTCAGCGCCAGCAAAAGTTCTTCAGCCAATGCGAGCCGCGATGGCAGCAACAGCTTTGGCGTGAGCACTGTGCCAACCGGCCTGAGCGGTCTGGTCGGCGCCGCCGGTGAGAAAGCCGGACTGGATGCCAATGGCAAAAATGACTTCGCTGGCAAAGGTGGCGCAACGGCCAATAACACCTTTACCGGCACCATCACCGTCACCGTGAATCAGGTGTTGTCGAATGGCAACCTGCGCGTGGTCGGTGAGAAACAGATCGAAATTAACCAGGGAACCGAATTTATTCGCTTCTCCGGTGTGGTTAACCCACGCACCATCAGCGCCAGCAACGCCGTGTTGTCAACGCAGGTGGCCGATGCACGTATTGAGTATGTCGGAAACGGGTATATCAATGAGGCGCAAACCATGGGCTGGTTCCAGCGTTTCTTCCTGAACGTGTCGCCGATGTAATCGAGGTAATGATGAAAATGAACACTCTGCTGCGTCTGAGCCTGAGCCTGCTGCTCGGTGTCAGTCTGATGGCCCAGGCTGACCGCATTCGCGATCTGACATCCGTGCAGGGCGTGCGCGAAAACCAGCTGATCGGCTACGGCCTGGTGGTGGGGCTTGATGGGACAGGTGACCAGACAACACAAACCCCGTTTACCACCCAGACGGTAAGCAACATGCTGTCGCAGCTCGGTATCACCGTGCCCACCGGCACCAATATGCAGCTGAAAAACGTGGCGGCGGTGATGGTCACGGCGAAGCTGCCGTCGTTTGCGCGGCAGGGGCAGAATATTGACGTGGTGGTCTCTTCGCTGGGTAACGCCAAAAGCCTGCGCGGTGGCACGCTGTTAATGACGCCGATGAAAGGGGTCGATAACCAGGTGTATGCGCTGGCGCAGGGAAATATTCTGGTGGGCGGTGCAGGTGCATCTGCAGGCGGCAGCAGTGTGCAGGTTAACCAGCTAAACGGTGGCCGCATTACTAATGGTGCAACGGTAGAGCGCGAGCTGCAAAGTAACTTTGGCAGCCAAAACACCATCAATCTCCAACTGAATACTGAAGATTTCACCATGGCGCAGCGTATTGCCGATGCGATTAATAGCCGTGGCGTGGGTTCAGCGCAGCCACTTGATGCGCGTACCGTGCAGATTCGCGTTTCACCCAACAACAGTTCACAGGTGCGCCTGCTGTCAGAAATCCAGAATATAGACGTTTCCGTGCCGGTTGAAGATGCCAAAGTCATCATCAACTCGCGTACCGGTTCGGTGGTCATGAACCGCGAGGTGACGCTCAATACCTGTGCTGTGGCGCAAGGCAACTTGTCGGTGACAGTGAATCAGCAGCAGAACGTCAGCCAGCCGAACACGCCGTTCGCCGGTGGACAAACCGTGGCGACTACGCAGACGCAGATCGACTTGCGCCAGAGCGGCGGAGCCTTGCAGCGTGTTAACGCCAGCGCCAACCTTAATAACGTGGTCCGTGCACTTAACGCCCTGGGCGCAACGCCGATTGAGCTGATGTCGATTCTGCAGTCGATGCAAAGTGCAGGCTGTCTGCGCGCCAAACTGGAAATCATCTGATGACCGATACGCAATCGCTGATGAGTGCGGCCTATGACAGCCGCTCACTGAACAACCTGAAACGCGAAGCAGCCGCCGACCCGAAAGGGAAGGCGCTGCAGGTGGCAAAACAGGTTGAGGGAATGTTCGTACAGATGATGTTGAAGAGCATGCGTGAAGCGTTGCCGCAGGATGGCATCTTTAGCAGCGACTCAACGAAGATGTACACCTCAATGTACGATCAGCAGATTGCGCAGGAAATCGGTAAACGCGGGCTGGGTATGGCGGATTTGATCGTCAAACAGATGCAGCCCGCGCAAGAGCCTGATGAAACCGCTGGCACGGTACCGATGAAGCTGGATAACAGCTTCATTTATAGCAATCTGCCTTCCAACCAACTGGAGCAGATGGTACGCAAAGCGGTGCCGCGTCTGCCGGTCTCGCCGTCCAGTTTCCCAGCGGATAGCAACGACTTTATTGCCCAGTTATCCCAACCCGCGCAGGCCGCGAGTCAGCAGAGTGGTATTCCTCATCACTTGATCCTTGCCCAGGCGGCGCTGGAATCGGGCTGGGGTCAGCGCCAGATCCTGACGCGTGACGGCAAGCCGAGCTACAACGTGTTTGGCATCAAGGCCGGGGGTGACTGGAAGGGCGCAACCACCGACATCATGACCACCGAATATGAAGGTGGCGTGGCGAAGAAAGTGCGTGCCTCCTTCCGTGTGTATGGCTCCTATATGGAAGCACTCAGCGACTACGTCAAGCTGCTGTCCAATAACCCGCGCTATGCCGCCGTTGCCAATGCCGCAACGCCGGAGCAGGGCGCACGAGCCCTGCAGGCAGCGGGCTACGCCACCGATCCGAAATATGCGCAGAAATTGGTGGGAATGATCCAGCAATTCAAAAACATGGGCGAGAAAGTCGTGAAGGCGTACAGCCAGGATATCACCGATTTGTTCTGATTTTTTACCTCAAGTTTCACTTAAGCACGCCGATAACCATCATAAGCTGCGGGCGTTTTAGCCCGCCCAATCGCACTGATGACTGCCAGCCCGGTTAACGGGAAATAAAGGAACCGAGATGTCCAGCATAATTAACTCAGCGATGAGTGGGCTGAGCGCCGCACAGGCCGCATTAAGCACCACCAGTAACAACATCAGCAACTACACGGTAGCGGGTTACTCACGTCAGACCACCATTCTGTCGCAGGCCAATAGCACCCTACAAGGCAACAGCTACTATGGCAATGGCGTGACGCTGTCTGGCGTGCAGCGTGAATATGATGAGTTTGTTACTGCTCAGTTGCGCGGATCCAATGCCAATTACAGCGCGGTGAATACCCAATACAGTCAGATTTCAAACATTGATGACCTGCTGTCGACATCGACCACCAGCCTTTCAACGTCGATTCAAAGCTTCTTTACCAATGTGCAAAACGTGGTAAGTAATGCAAACGATCCGTCTGCACGTCAATCAATGCTGAGCTATGCCCAGGGGTTGGTCAATCAGTTTCAGACCACGGCGCAGTACTTGAATAACATGCAAACCAGCGTGAATACGGACATCGCCTCTAACGTTGACCAGATTAATACCTACACCAGCCAGATTGCCGATCTCAACACCCAGATTGCAAAACTGACCACCGGCAACGGTGCTGCACCGAATGATCTGCTGGATCAACGCGATCAGTTGGTGAACAACCTTAATAACATCGTTGGGGTAAACGTCTCTCAGCAAGAGGGTAGCTATATCGTCTCGATGGGGAGTGTCACTCTGGTTAACGGCAAAAATTCGACTAATTTGGTCGCGATGCCTTCCAGCGCCGATAACTCGCGTATCACTGTTGGTTATGTCGACAAGCAAGCAGGTAATGTCGAAATTCCTGAAAAAACCCTGACGACCGGTTCACTGGGTGGTTTGCTGGCGTTCCGCACGCAGGATTTAGATACCGCACAGAATCAGCTTGGCCAGTTAGCGGCAGCCTTCACCACCAGCTTTAACGCCGTGCAAACTGCAGGATATGACAGTAACGGCGATCTGGGCACGAAATTCTTCAACATCGGCTCACCGAACGTAGTGAGTAACAGCAAGAATACGTCCACTGCAACGGTGACCGCAGAATGGTCTGATACCAGTGCGCTTAAAGCCTCAAACTACTCCATGAGCTATGACAGCGCCAGCAGTACCTGGTCTGTGACTCGCTTGTCTGACAACGTGAAATTTAGCGTTACGCCTGATGCGACAGACGGCACACTGAGCTTTGATGGTCTGAAATTAACCGTTACCGGTACGCCTGATAATAAAGATAGTTTCCTGGTAAAACCGGTCCAGAACGTGATTAGCAGTATGTCTGTGGCTATCACGGATGAATCGCAAATCGCTGCTGCATCCAGTGCGACCAGTGGCGAAAGTGACAACACCAACGCCCAAAAAATGCTGGATTTGCAGGATGCGAAGTT
The DNA here is from genome assembly GCF_030053335.1 of Pantoea sp. EABMAA-21. Lineage (NCBI taxonomy): Bacteria > Pseudomonadati > Pseudomonadota > Gammaproteobacteria > Enterobacterales > Erwiniaceae > Pantoea > Pantoea sp. EABMAA-21. The sequence goes on along the minus strand of NZ_JASGBX010000006.1, from coordinate 229,655 downwards.
GGTTAACGGCAACGCAACGATTGCGCAAGCGTATGCCAGCATCGTCAGCACGGTGGGTAACAAAACCAGCACGCTGGAAACGGCCAGTACCACGCAGAAAAACGTGGTCGATCAGCTTACCGACCGTCAGCAGTCGGTCTCAGGGGTGAACCTTGATGAAGAGTACGCCAACCTGACCAAATATCAGCAGTTTTATATGGCGAATGCGCAGGTATTGCAAACCGCCAGCACGATTTTCAACGCGCTGATGGACATCCGCGGCTAAGCATAGAGGATAAAAACCATGCGTCTTAGTACCAATATGATTTTTGACCAGCAGGTGCGCGGGATTACTGACTCGCAATCTTCCTGGTTAAAAGTGGGCGAACAGCTTTCCAGCGGTCGTCGTGTTAACAACCCATCTGATGATCCCATTGCGGCCTCTCGTGCCGTGGTGCTGTCGCAGTCTCAGGCGAAAAGTACCCAATACGCTACCGCGCGTAGTTTCGCGGATCAAAGCTTGTCGATGGAAGAGAATGCGCTTAAAGGCGCGACCAGTAGCATTCAGGATGCACAAACCCTGATCGTTTATGGCTCTACCGGCACACTTAGCGATGACGACCGTGCCTCTATCGCCACCCAACTGGAAGGTATTCGCGCCCAGTTGCTCAATCAGGCCAACAGCCAGGATGGTAATGGTCGCTATATTTTCGCCGGTTACAAAACCGATACGGCACCATTCACCGATACTGCCGGCACTGGCGTGAGCTATGTGGGCGGCGATCAGGCTATCACGCAGAAAGTCGATGATGGGCGCACTATGGATGTGAGCAGTACCGGATCTTCTGTGTTCATGTCGATTACCAGCAATGCGAAAGTTGAACCAGATGGAACGGCGAGCGAGACCAATGTCTTTAATATGCTCGACAGCGCCATTGCGGCCCTTAAAGTGCCACAAGACAATGCGGATGATGCGACCAAACAAACGTTCCAGGATGCGATGGATAAAACCAACCGTGGCCTCAGTAATTCACTGAACAACGTTTTGACTGTGCGTTCTGCAGTCGGTACACAGTTGTCAGAACTCGACACGCTGAATGCGCAGGGTGACGATCGCGATACTATCATGACGTCGCAAATGAGCGATTTGGTAGATGTCGATTACACCTCCGCCATTTCCAGTTACACCATGCAACAGACAGCACTGCAAGCGTCTTACAAGACCTTCACTGATATGTCGAAGATGTCACTGTTCCAGCTGAATTCATAAGATCTGACTTGAAAATTTGAGCGTGCTTAAACCGGGCGCGCTTAGTTTCTCCCACCGCCTTTTGGGGCCGTGGGATTTTTTTTGCCTGTCATTTCGTCGCACCGTTCATCGCACCTGGCACCTGCGGAGCCGCGGTCTGTTTGTCTACTCTGCCAGATCATCACCTCTTCGCACCTGCCTCCTGCGGCGCAGCGGTCTGTTTGTTTACTCTGCCAGATCATCACGAGTCATTGCGGCAGAGCAGGATCGACAGGCAATAAAAAACCCCGAACCAGTCGGGGTTTTGTTAACGCTGATTAGCGACTAAGACTTAAACGCTTTCCGGACGTGTTGCCGGTGCCGTCGCCTGATGCGTGGCGCTATGGCCGCCCGCAGAGCCACGGCCTTCGAAGTCAAACGGTGGGCGAACCCAATCGCTGTGACGAACGACTTCTGGCTCCCATGCCGGAGCAGGTGCTTTGGTCATTGGCGCCGTGGCGTGGTGCTTCCAGCGGGTATCAGCGTTGCTCACTGCGGTATCACGTGCAGCAACAGGAGCATGCGGTTCAGTAACCGGTGCAGCAGGCGCTTCAGCAGCCACGGGTGCAGCCAGTGCTTCTTCCACTTTCGCCGCAACAGCAGGCTCAACGTCAGCAGGCGCTTGCTCAGCCGCTGCAACAGCAGGCTGAACTTCAGCAGGCGCTTGCTCAGCCACGGCTTCGCTGACCTGTGGTGCGGTAATTTCCGCAGCAGGGACTTCTTCAGCTGGTGTCACTTCAGTAGCAGAAACTGTCTCAGTCGATGCAGGCGCCGCAGCCGGTGCCACTTCAGACGATGCAGCAGCAACTTCCGCAGCGGGTGCAACTTCAGCCTGAATATCTTCAACTTCATCAGCGATGACTGTGTCAGCCGGTGCCGTTGTCACTTCATCGGCCGGTACGGCTTCAGCAGCGGTTTGTTGTGCAATCTGCTCAACAGCGGCAGAAATCACGGCAGGCTCTTCATTAACAGGCGCAGCGACTGGGGTCAGGTCATCGGTGTTCACCACCGGCACTTCAGTGTGTGCCTGTGGCTCAGACTGATGAACAGCCTCTTGCGCTGCTGGCTGAGTAACCTGTTCTGCTGCTGCCGCAACCGGCAGTGCGTCCGCTTCACCGGTATGTTGATAGCTGTAATCAGGCATTTCGTTCAGCGCTTCCTGAGAGGAGAACTGATCGTGGGCCTGAGCAACCGGGTAGGTAATCCAGACTTTGCCGGATGCCATCTCTGGAGAAGATGCAGCCGATTCCAGCGGCATGGCAGATTGGGTTGGGTAACGCTCATCACGGTAGCGACGACGACGTTGGCCGCTCACGCGCAGATGACGTGGTGAACGACGTGAGCGACGCGGCATGTTGGCGCTATCACGGTTCTCGTTATCATCCTGTTCATCCTGAGCGACTTCAGATTGCTCATTGAATGCAGTGCGCTGTGCATTTTCCACAACCGCTTCCGTGGCTGCTGGTGCTGAGATGGCTGCCGCCACTTCGCCAGTATCATCCACGCGCACGCGCTGGGTCAGTTGACGCTGTTTACGGCGTGGCATGACCTGCACACGTTCTTCTTCCTGCGCAACGTTTTCATCAGTGATTTCGGCCTGAGCAATGGTTTCAGCGGCTTTTTGATCCTGCTGCTGATTACGTTTCTCATCCTGACGACGACGCTGGCGTTCAGCTCGCTGCTCACGACGCTGTTGCTGCTGCTCATCACGCTGCTGCAGCTGCTCATCGGTCAGCGCTGGACGTTCACCACGAGGCTCGTTCTGACGTTTGTTACGGCGATTGTCCTGATTGTCACGCGGCTCGCGGGCTTCACGTGGTTCACGCGATTCGCGTGGCTCACGCGCTTCACGGCCTTCGCGACCCTGAGCATTTTCACCGTTGCGCGGAGTGCGATCGCGACGATTATTGCTACGACGGTTGTTACGGCGGTCGCCACGCTGCTGATTATTCTCACTTTCAGCGGCTTTCTCTTCTGGTTTAGCTTCAACAGGTGCAGCAGCAGGCGCATCGCCAACAAACAGTTTTTTCAAACCGCCTAACAGGCGAGCGACAAAGCCAGTGCTGGCAACGGCAGGTGCCGCGGCGGCAGCTGCCGGTTTTGCATCCGCTTTAACCGCATTACGGCTCTCTTTTTCCACTTCAACCGGCGCAGGCGGCGCATCAGGCATCACAAAGGCGGCCAGGGCTGGCTGCTCAGGACGACGACGTTCGGCATGCTCTTCTTCCGAAGGCAGCGCCATTTCGGCTTCATGCAGTTTCGGCAGGTGGTAAGACAGTGTCTGCGTCTCTTCGCCTTTGCGCACGCGCAGCACAGAGTAATGTGGCGTTTCCATCTGATCGTTTGGCACGATGATGGCACGCACGCCACCCTGGCGTTTCTCGATGGCACTGACTGCATCACGCTTTTCGTTCAGCAGGTAAGAGGCGACGGGCACCGGTACAATCGCATGCACTTCTTTGGTGTTGTCTTTCAGCGCTTCTTCTTCAATCAGACGCAAGATAGACAGCGAGAGCGATTCGTTATCACGGATGGTGCCGGTGCCGCTACAGCGTGGGCAGACGTGATGGCTGGATTCACCCAATGATGGGCTAAGACGCTGACGCGACATTTCCAGCAGACCGAAACGCGAAATGTGACTGATTTGAATACGTGCACGATCCTGACGAACCGCTTCACGCAGACGGTTTTCAACCGCGCGCTGGTGTCGAACCGGTGTCATGTCGATGAAGTCGATGACAATCAGGCCGCCGAGGTCGCGCAGGCGCAACTGACGAGCGATTTCATCAGCCGCTTCGAGGTTAGTATTGAATGCCGTCTCTTCGATGTCGCCACCGCGTGTTGCACGGGCGGAGTTGATATCGATGGCGGTCAGCGCTTCGGTGCTATCGATAACAATTGAGCCACCGGAAGGCAAGCGCACTTCGCGCTGGAATGCCGATTCAATCTGCGACTCAATTTGGTAGTGGCTGAACAGCGGAATTTCACCGGTGTACAGTTTGATTTTGCTGCTGAAGTCCGGGCGACCGAGCGCAGCAATATGCTGACGGGCCAGCTCCAGCACTTTTGGGTTATCGATCAGAATCTCACCAATATCCTGACGCAGATAGTCGCGGAAGGCACGTACAATGACGTTGCTTTCCTGGTGGATCAGGAACGGGGCAGGGCGGCTATCAGCGGCTTTTTTGATCGCTTCCCAGTGCTTCAGTCTGAAACTCAGGTCCCACTGCAGCGATTCGGCAGATTTGCCAACGCCTGCGGTACGCACGATCAAACCCATACCGTCTGGCAGTTCCAGTGCGGACAGCGCTTCCTTCAGTTCGGTGCGATCGTCACCTTCAATACGGCGGGAAATACCCCCGGCACGCGGGTTATTCGGCATCAGGACTAAATAGCTACCGGCCAGAGAAATGAAGGTGGTTAAGGCTGCACCTTTATTTCCACGCTCCTCTTTATCGATTTGCACGATAACTTCCTGACCTTCACGCAGCACCTCTTTGATGTTAGGACGGCCATGTGCGTTGTAATTAGCAGGGAAGTATTCGCGGGAAATTTCTTTCAGAGGGAGGAAACCGTGACGTTCAGCACCGTAATCGACAAATGCCGCTTCGAGGCTGGGTTCAACACGGGTGATTTTACCTTTGTAGATATTGGCTTTTTTCTGCTCGTGTCCGGGGCTTTCGATATCCAGATCGTACAGACGTTGGCCGTCAACAAGGGCAACGCGCAACTCTTCCTGCTGAGATGCGTTAATTAACATTCTTTTCATCGTGACTTACTCGTTATTCTCACATGAGTGATGTAGCTGCGGGCATCGTTACCCTGGACGAGAATCAACCGATGGCCCCGTGTCTTAATGCACTGACGTCAACCTCACGGCTGTCGTCGGCTAAAGGGGCGCAAATCTTGTCGGTGGCCTGTTTTTCATAAGGAAAAACAGCGCCTGAAGGTGGAATAGCTATAGAAAATTCAGAAATCCACACATCCCAGTCTGTCGTCCAGGCTGCAACCCGCAGCCCGCTAAGTGCCTGATTTAACATTACGTCTTACGCCATTGCTGCGTGTCCGTTCAATCCGGCAAAATGACTTATTTCGCTCTTTTTTCCTGCCTGAATTTTTCCAGGGCAGAAACCCTTGCATTATTCCATTGCTCACTCACATATAGCAAGGCGACTTTTGCCGAGCTGTGAAGTTTGTGCATCCTTAACCTGTTCATTTGCAGGGCTTAACATCGCATCGGTGAAAAAGTCATCATTATGACCTTTTGTCCGCGCGACAAAGAGAGAGTTAAGCACAGAAAAAGGGGTGGCGCTATCCAGGGACACTATTTAGAATCGCCGCCATGAAAACAGAGAATCCCGGCGTACTTTATGTCGCCATTACGGCTGAAAATGCCGAACAACGTATTGATAACTTTTTGCGCACTCAGCTCAAGGGCGTGCCTAAAAGTATGATTTATCGCATCTTGCGTAAAGGCGAGGTGCGCGTGAATAAAGGACGCGTGAAACCCGAGTATAAGCTGCAGGTGGGGGATGAAGTGCGCATTCCGCCAGTGCGTGTGGCTGAGCGTGAAGAGCAGGCGGTATCACCGAAACTCGATAAGGTTGCCGCGCTGGCGAATGCCATCCTGTATGAGGACGATCACCTACTGGTGCTGAACAAGCCATCAGGTACCGCCGTACACGGGGGTAGCGGTCTTAGCTTTGGTGTGATTGAAGGTCTGCGCGCGCTGCGTCCTGAAGCCCGTTTCCTCGAACTGGTACATCGTCTTGACCGCGACACTTCCGGTATTTTGCTGGTGGCAAAAAAACGTTCTGCGCTGCGTTCGCTGCATGAGCAGTTACGTGAAAAGGGCATGCAAAAAGATTATCTGGCGCTGGTGCGCGGTGACTGGCCTTCACATTTGAAAGCGGTGCAGGCACCGTTGCTGAAAAATATTTTGCAAAGCGGTGAGCGCGTGGTGCGTGTCAGTGCGGAAGGCAAGCCCTCCGAGACCCGTTTCAAAGTGGAAGAGCGTTTTGGTTTCGCCACTCTGGTAAAAGCCAGTCCGGTGACCGGGCGCACGCACCAGATCCGTGTGCACACGCTGCATGGTGGCCATCCTATCGCTTTTGACGATCGCTATGGCGATCGGGACTTTGATCGTCAGCTCGCGTCAACGGGCCTGGCGCGGTTGTTCCTGCATGCTGCAGCGCTGACCTTTACCCATCCGAATACCGGGGAAGTCCTGCGAATGGAAGCGCCGCTGGATAATGCGCTGAAACACTGCCTGGCGCAGTTGCGTCAGAAAAAAGCCTGATTTTCCGGGCATCAACCCAGCGCGTTGATGCCCACTTTGATCAGCATCTTATTTAACGCTATCAGCGGTAATCCAATCAGCGTATTGGGATCGCGCCCCTCCAGCCGCTCAAACAAGCAAATCCCCATACCTTCGCTTTTAAAGCTGCCCGCACAATTCAACGGCTGCTCTTTTTCCACATAGTGACGAATTTCTGCCTGACTTAAATGACGGAAATGTACGTTGAACGGTTCACAAACCACCTGCTGTTGTGCCGTTTGTGGCTGAATCAAGGCGAGCCCGGTATAAAACGTAATCACTTTGCCACTGGCCACAGCCAGTTGCCGGCAGGCATTCTCCACCGTATGCGGTTTTCCGGTGATGTTGCCATCAAGCACGCAGACCTGATCCGAACCAATAATCCAGCTTTGTGGAAACCGAGCGGCTAGCGCCTGGGCTTTTGCCAGTGCTAAGCGTTGCACTAACTGCGGTGCGGTTTCGTTCGATTGCGGCGTCTCGTCGCAATCGGGCGCAACGGCAATAAAAGGCAGGCCAAGCTTGCTCAGCAAGGCCTGACGGAATGGGGAAGTGGAGGCCAGAATTAACGGTGTCATGATTTTTTTTCAGAATAGATAGCGTAAAGATGACAGGCATTTTAAACTATGCGCCGCACTGGATGCGACTAACGGGTGAAAGATGCTGTAAACCGGCCTTTTTCTTTGACTCTATGACGTTACAAAGTTAATATGCGCGCCCTATGCAAAAGGTAAAATTACCCCTGACGATCGATCTGGCCCGCGCCGCGCAAAAGCGCCTTGATTACCAAGGTGTGTATGCACCTGAATTGGTGGCGCGCCTGGCCGAAACGGTCGTGAGTGTGGACAGTGATGTGGAATGCACCATGTCGTTTGCGATTGACAACCAGCGCTTAGCGGTTCTGCAAGGAACAGCTGATGTGCAGGTGACATTGTCGTGTCAACGCTGCAACCAGTCATTCCCGCATGCTGTCCACGTAAGCTATTGCTTCAGTCCTGTCTCTTCTGATGAGCAGGCCGAGGCACTGCCGGAAGCTTACGAGCCAGTTGATATCAATGATTTCGGCGAAATCGACTTGCTGGCAGTTATCGAAGATGAACTCATCCTCGCGCTGCCTGTAGTTCCGGTGCATGATTCTGAACACTGTGAAGTGTCCGACGCGGACATGGTATTTGGCAAGTTGCCTGAAGAGGCAGAAAAACCAAATCCCTTTGCCGTATTAGCCAGTTTAAAGCGTAAGTAATAGGAGTAAGGTCCATGGCCGTACAACAGAATAAACCAACCCGTTCTAAGCGTGGTATGCGTCGTTCGCACGATGCGCTGACCACTGCAGCTCTGTCAGTAGATAAAGTTTCTGGTGAAACTCATCTGCGTCACCATATCACTGCGGATGGTTACTACCGCGGTCGCAAGGTTATCACCAAGTAATTCTTTGCGGTTACGCAAGGCGATACCTTGACACGTTTGACCCTGGCAGTTGATGCCATGGGCGGGGATTTCGGTCCCTGCGTGACAGTGCCTGCATCCTTGCAGGCACTGGCCTCTCATACGAATCTGGTTCTTCTTCTGGTCGGTGATCCCGACATCATCTCGTCATTTCTTGCCAAAGCGGATTCCTCGTTACTGGGGCGTGTGCAGGTGATCCCTGCCGAATCGGTTATTGCAAGTGATGCCAAGCCTTCACAAGCCATTCGAAACAGCCGCGGCAGCTCGATGCGTGTGGCACTCGAGCTGGTGAAAGAGGGTAACGCGCAAGCCTGCATCAGTGCAGGCAATACCGGCGCGTTAATGGGTCTGGCTAAGATGTTATTGAAGCCGCTGGATGGCATTGAGCGTCCGGCGCTGATGACCGTTCTGCCGCATCAGCAGCAGGGTAAAACGGTGGTGCTGGATCTCGGCGCTAATGTGGAATCGGATAGCGATATGTTGGTGCAGTTTGCCATCATGGGCGCTGTTATGGCCGAGGAAGTGCTGGAAATCGACAGACCGCGTGTCGCGCTGCTCAACATTGGGCAGGAAGAGACCAAGGGACTGGAAACGATTCGCACAGCATCTGCGGTTCTGCGGGATACGCCGCAAATCAACTATATTGGTTATCTTGAGGGGAATGATCTCCTCACCGGCAAGACGGATGTGCTGGTCTGTGATGGCTTCGTGGGAAACGTCACGCTTAAAACCATGGAAGGCGTGGTAAGAATGTTTCTTTCTCTGCTCAAGTCGTCAGAGGATGGGAAAAAACGGGCGTGGTGGTTGAAATGGGTCGGGCGCTGGCTGCAAAAGCGTCTGGCTAAACGTTTCGGCCATCTCAACCCCGACCAGTACAATGGCGCTTGTCTGTTAGGATTGCGCGGAACAGTGATCAAAAGCCACGGTGCGGCGAATCAACGTGCGTTTGCCGTGGCGATAGAGCAGGCAGAGCAGGCGGTGCGCAGGCAAGTCCCAGAGAGGATTGCGGCGCGCCTTGACGCTGTATTAGCCAGGAGTGACAAAGCGTAGATGTTTACCAAAATTATCGGTACGGGTAGCTATTTGCCTGAGCAGGTTCGCTCCAATGCGGATCTGGAAAAAATGGTGGAGACTTCGGACGAGTGGATTGTCACGCGTACCGGTATCCGTGAGCGCCGTATTGCCGCGCCAGATGAAACGGTTGCCACTATGGGCTTCGCGGCTGCACAGCGCGCGCTGGAAATGGCAGGCGTTGCGGCCAGCGATGTTGGTCTGATTATCGTGGCGACCACCTCTTCCAGCCATGCCTTCCCAAGTTCAGCGTGCATGATTCAACAGATGCTGGAGATCAATGACTGCGCTTCTTTCGATCTGGCCGCTGCATGTGCAGGTTTCACCTATGCACTTAGCGTTGCCGATCAGTACATCAAAAACGGTGTGGTCAAACACGCGCTGGTGATCGGTGCGGACGTCTTAGCCCGCACCCTCGATCCTAACGATCGTGGCACCATCATCCTGTTTGGTGACGGCGCTGGCGCTGTGGTGCTGGGGCAAAGTGAAGAGCCCGGTATCCTGTCAACGCATCTGCATGCTGACGGTCGTTATGGCAAGCTGTTGACGCTGCCGTATCAGGATCGTGAACATCAGGATGAGCCAGCCTATCTCACGATGGCCGGTAATGAAGTCTTTAAAGTCGCTGTGACCGAGCTTGCCCATATCGTGGACGAGACGCTGCAAGCCAACAACCTTGATCGCGAAATGCTCGACTGGCTAGTGCCACATCAGGCCAACCTGCGCATTATCAGCGCAACGGCCAGAAAGCTCGGCATGGGCATGGAAAAAGTGGTGGTGACGCTGGATCGTCATGGCAACACTTCAGCGGCTTCGGTGCCAAGTGCACTGGATGAAGCGGTGCGAGATGGCCGTATCAAGCCTGGCCAACTGATTTTGCTGGAAGCCTTTGGTGGCGGTTTCACCTGGGGTTCTGCGCTGGTTCGCTTTTGATTGACAGGAACGACAGATGACACAATTTGCTTTTGTTTTCCCAGGACAGGGCTCACAGACCGTCGGCATGCTGGCCGATCTGGCTGTGGAAAACCCGCAGGTTGAAGCCACTTTCCGTGAAGCTTCTGATGCACTGGGATATGACTTATGGCAGTTGGTACAACAAGGTCCAGCTGAAGAACTGAATAAGACCTGGCAGACGCAACCTGCGTTGCTGGCGGCCTCCGTCGCGATTTATCGCGTCTGGCAGAGCAAAAATGGCCCGCAGCCTGCGCTGATGGCCGGCCATAGCCTGGGTGAATACTCTGCGCTGGTCTGTGCTGGCGTATTGAACTTTGCGGACGCAATCAAGTTAGTCGAATTACGCGGCAAACTGATGCAGGAAGCGGTTCCTGAAGGGACCGGAGCCATGCAGGCAATCATCGGGCTTGATGATGAGTCTATCCGTAAAGCGTGTGAAGAAAGCGCGCAAGGTCAGGTGGTTTCGCCGGTGAACTTCAATTCGCCAGGCCAGGTGGTTATCGCGGGTAACAAAGAAGCGGTTGAGCGTGCAGGTGCTGCCTGTAAAGCGGCCGGTGCCAAGCGTGCGTTGCCATTACCTGTGAGCGTTCCTTCGCATTGCGCGTTGATGAAGCCTGCAGCAGATAAACTGGCTGTGGCACTGGAAAGCATCACTTTCAACGCACCATCTGTGCCTGTCGTCAATAACGTTGACGTCAAGTGTGAAACCGATGCCGTGGCAATCCGCAGTGCACTGGTTCGCCAGCTGTATAGCCCGGTGCGCTGGACCGAAGCTGTTGAATTTATTGCCACCCAAGGCGTTGGCCAGTTGCTGGAAATCGGTCCAGGTAAAGTCCTGACCGGTCTGACCAAACGTATTGTGGATAGCCTGACCGCTGCAGCCGTGAACGATTCTGCTTCACTCTCTGCGGCGCTTACACAGGAATAAGAGGAAAAACATGAGCTTTGAAGGTAAAGTAGCGCTGGTGACTGGCGCAAGCCGCGGCATTGGCCGTGCAATCGCGGAAACGTTGGTTGCGCGCGGTGCGAAAGTGGTGGGAACCGCCACCAGCGAAAGCGGTGCGGAAGCAATCAGTGCTTACCTCGGCGATAACGGCAAAGGTCTGCTGTTGAACGTGACCGATGCGGCCTCTATTGAGAGCGTGCTCGAGAAAGTTCGCGCTGAATTTGGCGAAGTGGACATTTTAGTCAATAATGCAGGCATTACGCGTGATAATCTGTTGATGCGCATGAAGGACGATGAGTGGGCGGATATCCTCGATACCAACCTGACATCAGTCTTCCGTCTTTCTAAGGCGGTTATGCGTGCCATGATGAAAAAACGCGTGGGCCGTATCATTACCATCGGTTCTGTAGTTGGAACCATGGGTAACGCGGGTCAAACAAACTATGCGGCAGCAAAAGCAGGTTTGATTGGCTTTAGCAAATCACTGGCGCGAGAAGTCGCGTCACGTGGCATTACCGTAAACGTCGTGGCTCCGGGCTTTATTGAAACGGACATGACGCGTGCACTGAACGAAGATCAGCGCTCGGGCATTTTGGCAGAAGTGCCGGCCGGTCGTTTAGGCGACCCGCAGGAGATTGCCAATGCTGTTGCATTCTTAGCCTCTGACGAAGCCTCTTACATCACGGGTGAGACGCTCCACGTCAATGGCGGCATGTACATGGTCTGATAATCACGAAAACATTTGCATTATCTGCGGTAAACACCGCAGAATAGCGCAAAATCGTGGTTCGACCAGCCGGGATTTTGTTGCATCTTTTTCAACATTTTATACACTACGAAAACCATCGCGAAAGCGAGTTTTGATAGGAAATTAAATAGTATGAGCGATATCGAACAACGCGTTAAGAAAATCGTAGCTGAGCAGCTGGGTGTTAAAGAAGACGAAGTGATTAACACTGCTTCTTTCGTTGAAGACCTGGGTGCAGATTCTCTTGACACCGTTGAGCTGGTAATGGCTCTGGAAGAAGAGTTTGATACTGAAATTCCAGACGAAGAAGCTGAGAAAATCACTACCGTTCAGGCAGCGATCGATTACATCAATAGCCACCAAGGCTAATGAATATCTTCAGGCGGTCACCTCGACCGCCTGAGTTTTATGTTTGCCCCACATAGCGTTATTTTTTCCCTCCCTGGAGGACGTACGTGTCTAAGCGTCGTGTAGTTGTGACTGGTCTTGGCATGTTGTCTCCTGTCGGCAATACCGTAGAGTCTACCTGGAGTGCTCTCCTTGCCGGTCAGAGCGGCATCAGCCTGATCGACCATTTTGATACTAGTGCCTACGCAACACGCTTTGCGGGCTTAGTAAGAGATTTTAATTGCGATGAATTCATCTCGCGCAAAGATCAGCGCAAGATGGATGACTTCATCCAATACGGCATTGTGGCTGGTATTCAGGCTATGGCGGACTCCGGTCTGGTCGTGACTGATGAGAATGCCGGTCGCATCGGCGCAGCTATCGGTTCCGGCATCGGCGGACTGGGTTTAATTGAAGACAACCACAGTTCACTGGTTAACGGCGGTCCGCGCAAAATCAGCCCGTTCTTTGTTCCTTCTACCATTGTTAACATGGTGGCAGGTCACCTGACCATCATGTACGGTCTGAAAGGTCCAAGCATTTCTATTGCAACCGCTTGTACTTCAGGCGTGCATAACATTGGTCATGCTGCGCGTATCATTGCGTACAACGACGCCGATGTCATGCTGGCCGGTGGTGCTGAAAAAGCCAGTACCCCGCTGGGTGTGGGTGGCTTTGGTGCTGCACGTGCGCTCTCAACCAATAACGATAATCCGCAGGCGGCAAGCCGTCCGTGGGATAAAGACCGTGATGGTTTCGTATTGGGCGATGGTGCAGGCATTGTGGTGCTGGAAGAGTACGAGCATGCGAAAAAGCGCGGTGCGAAAATTTATGCTGAAATCGTCGGTTTCGGCATGAGCAGCGATGCTTACCACATGACGTCCCCGCCGGAGGATGGTTCAGGTGCTGCAGCAGCGATGGTGAATGCATTGCGTGACGCGCAGCTGAATGCTGAACAGATTGGCTACGTCAACGCGCATGGCACCTCAACGCCAGCGGGTGACAAAGCTGAAGCTCAGGCGGTCAAGTCTGTATTTGGTGCAGCGGCTCACAGCGTGATGGTGAGTTCTACCAAATCCATGACTGGGCACCTGTTGGGTGCAGCAGGCGCGGTAGAAGCGATTTATTCGATTCTGGCGCTGCGCGACCAGGCAGTTCCGCCAACCATCAACCTGGATAACCCAGATGAAGGTTGTGACCTCGACTTCGTGCCGCATACAGCACGTCAGGTGAGCGGACTGGAGTACACGCTGTGTAACTCCTTCGGATTTGGCGGCACCAACGGCTCGCTGATCTTCCGCAAGGTCTAAGTTTTACCCAGCCAAACAGAGGCCCGCAATGCGGGCCTTTTTTATATTTTGTCACGCAGTGGCGTGGATTCTTACCGCTGTCAGTGGTATTCAGACTGGCAGGGTAGCCAAAGGTGAGCGGTATGTGGATAAACGGCGTAGAGCAGTTCGAACTTTCTGCGCGCGATCGCGCGGTGCAGTTTGGTGATGGCTGTTTTACCACTGCTGCGGTAGTGGCAGGCAAGATACAACTGCTGAACGCCCATTTGCAGCGATTGCAGGAAGGCTGTGAGCGTTTATTCATTCCCTTACCGGATATGGCGCAGCTGGCCGAGGAGATGCAGCATGCCGCCAATGGTCAAACCCAGTCCGTTTTAAAAGTGATTCTGACGCCAGGCGTCGGTGGACGGGGATATAGCCGAACCGGTTGCACAACCCCGACGCGCATCCTCTCCCTTTCTCCGTGGCCGCAACACTACACTACTTTGCAGCAGCAGGGCGCAGCGCTCATAACCAGCCCAGTGAGACTGGCGCGCAATCCACTGCTCGCCGGCCTCAAACATCTTAACCGACTGGAACAGGTGCTGATCCGTCAGCAGCTTGACTACACCGATGCTGATGAGGCGCTGGTGCTTGACACTGCAGGGACGGTGGTGGAATGCTGTGCGGCCAATTTATTCTGGCGCAAAGGTGATCAGGTTTTCACGCCGCGTCTTGAGCAAGCGGGTGTCGATGGCATTATGCGCCGTTATCTGATGGCGCAGATAGCGTCGGAAGGCCAGGCTTGTCAGTTGATTGAAGGAAGCAGGGAGGATGTGCTGAACGCCGATGAAGTGGTGATCTGCAATGCCCTGATGCCGGTTTTACCTGTGCGGAAAATTGACGATGTTTCGTTCACCGCACGCACGCTGTACCAGCAGCTGTATAACAGTTGCCAGAAGATGGAAGCATCATGACCCGAATGAAAAAAATACTCGCCAGCGCTGTGGCGATTGCCGGCCTCGCGGCGGCATTGAGTTATTGGCAGATTGAACGTTTTGCCGATACCCCTTTGACCATTAATCAGGAAACGATCTACACATTGCCCGCGGGTAGTGGTCGGGTCGTGCTGGAAGCGCAACTGGAAAGCCAACACATCATTCCGGAAAGTATCTGGTTTGGGCCGCTTTTGAAACTTGAGCCTGAACTCGCGAAGTTTAAAGCCGGCACCTACCGACTGGAAAGCAATATGACGGTAAGACAGCTGTTGCAGTTGCTGGCCAGCGGTAAAGAAGCGCAATTTCCGGTACGGTTTGTCGAGGGCTCGCGCCTGAAGGAGTGGTTGGCCGAACTGCGTCAAGCGCCCTATATCAAACATACGCTAACTGACGATCAGTTTGCGACTGTCGCCGCTGCGCTGAAAATGGATGCAAATCAGCTTGAGGGCGCTTTCTATCCCGACACCTATTTGTATACAGCTAACACCAGTGATATATCGCTGCTGGAGCGGGCACACACGCGCATGAATAAACTGGTGGATGAGATCTGGCTGGGGCGGATGGACAATCTGCCTTATAAAAATGAGCAAGATCTGGTCACCATGGCCTCGATTATCGAAAAAGAGACCGGCGTGACGGAAGAGCGCGCGCGCGTTGCCTCGGTATTTATTAATCGCTTGCGCACCGGCATGAAGCTGCAAACCGACCCTACCGTGATTTACGGCATGGGTGATAACTACACCGGTACGATTACGCGTAAAGACCTCGAAACGCCGACCGATTACAATACCTACACGATTAGCGGTTTGCCGCCTGGTCCTATCGCGATGCCAGGCCGAGCCTCGCTGGAAGCGGCGGCGCATCCAGAAAAAACCAACTATCTCTATTTTGTCGCGGATGGCAAAGGCGGACATACCTTTACCACCAATCTCGCCAGCCATAATAAAGCGGTGCAGGTCTATCGGCTGGCTATGAAGGAAAAAAATGAAAAGTAAGTTTATCGTCATTGAAGGCCTTGAAGGCGCGGGCAAAACCACTGCGCGTGATGCCATTGTGGCGGTGCTGCATGAGCAGGGTATCGACGATGTGGTGTTCACCCGTGAGCCCGGCGGCACGCCGCTGGCAGAACAATTACGCGTACTGGTGAAGCAGGGAATTGATGGCGAACAGGTGACTGACAAAGCCGAACTGCTGATGCTGTATGCCGCCCGTGTTCAATTGGTCGAGAACGTGATTAAGCCTGCGTTAGCGCGTGGCGCCTGGGTGGTTGGTGACCGTCACGACCTCTCATCCCAGGCTTACCAGGGCGGTGGCCGTGGCCTGGATACGCAGTTGATGGCCACCCTGCGCGATGCGGTATTGGGCGACTTCCGTCCGGACTTGACCCTCTACCTGGATGTGACACCGGAAATTGGCCTGCAACGCGCGCGTGCTCGCGGGGAACTCGATCGTATTGAGCAAGAATCACTGCGTTTCTTTGAACGCACACGTGACCGTTATCTGGCGTTGGCTGCCAGCGATGACACCATTTTAACCATTGATGCCACACAAAATATTGCCGAAGTGACATCGTCACTTAAATCAGCGCTACAAAAATGGCTGGCAGGTCAGGCGGCATGAACTGGTATCCGTGGCTGAATCAGCCCTATCGGCAGATTATCAGCCGTCATCAAAGCGGTCAGGCACACCATGCCTTGCTGATACAGGCCATTAATGGCATGGGTGACGATGCGTTAGTGTGGGGTGTTAGCCGCTGGTTAATGTGCCAACATCCGGAAGGCTTGAAGAGCTGCGGCCATTGCCACGGCTGCCAGCTGATGCAGGCGCAGACGCATCCTGACTGGTATCGTCTGGAAGCAGAAAAAGGCAAATCTTCACTGGGTATTGATGCGGTACGTGACGTCACCGAGAAGCTCTACCATTTTGCTCAGCAGGGCGGAGCAAAGATTGTCTGGTTGCCGGATGCGGCGCAGCTCACTGAAGCCGCCGCCAATGCGTTGTTGAAAACGCTGGAAGAGCCTCCTGCCAACTGCTGGTTTTTCCTCAGCGTCCGTGAGCCATCACGTTTGCTGGCAACCTTGCGCAGCCGCTGCATGACATGGCATCTTTCCCCACCAGAAGAGTTGCCCAGTTTGCAATGGCTGCAGAAACAGTTGCCGCAATCCGAGCCAGTACTGCGAGCCGCTCTGCGCTTGAGCAATGGCGCACCTGCTGCGGCGTTGACCCTGCTGCAGCCTGAGCGTTGGCAGGCACGTGAGAAGCTGTGTGAAACCTTGCTCAGCGCGTTGAACCGCGATGTACTGCAACTGCTGCCCGCGCTGAACAGCGACGATGTGGCAGAGCGCCTCAGCTGGCTGATTTCATTACTGGTGGATGCCATGAAAGTGCAGCAGGGTGCCAGCAACTGGTTAAGCAACGGCGACCATCCTGAGGTCGTATCGCAACTGGCTCAGCAGCTTAACAGCAGTGCGCTCAACGCCAGCGCCCAGCAGTGGATGCAGTGTCGTGAGCAACTGTTGCATGTCGCCGCCCTGAACCGTGAACTGATTTTGACCGATCGCCTGTTAGCCTGGGGACGCTTAATGTCGCCCATGGCGGTCGGCTAAGCGTAAAAGAGAGAAGTATGTTTATTGTTGATTCGCACTGCCATCTTGATGGCCTGGATTATGAGAAGCAGCATCGCGATCTGGACGATGTGATCGCCAAAGCCGCCGCGCGTGACGTGAAGTTTATGCTGGCGATTGCCACCACGCTGCCGGATTACTACAAGATCAAGCAATTGGTCGGCGACAGGGAAAACATCGCCCTGGCGTGCGGCGTGCATCCGTTAAATCAGGAAGCACCGTACGATGTCGAAGAGTTTCGTCGACTGGCAGCTGAAGAGCAGGTGATTGCACTGGGCGAAACCGGGCTGGATTATTTCTATCAGCAGGAGACCAAAGCGCAGCAGCAAGCCTCGTTTCGTGAACACATCCGTACCGGCATCGCGCTGAATAAGCCGATCATCGTACATACCCGTGATGCACGTGAAGACACGCTGGCAATCCTGCGTGAAGAGCAGGTGGAAAAATGTGGTGGCGTGTTGCACTGCTTTACTGAAGATAAAGAGACTGCGGCGCAGTTGCTGGATATGGGCTTTTATATCTCCTTCTCCGGCATTTTGACCTTCCGCAATGCTGAGCAGATTCGTGATGCCGCGCGTTATGTGCCGCTGGATCGCATGCTGGTCGAGACTGACTCGCCGTATCTGGCGCCGGTTCCGCATCGTGGCAAAGAAAATCAGCCAGCTTTTACGCGCGATGTCGCGGATTATATGGCTGTGCTGAAGGGTGTGGATATCGAAACCCTGGCTGCAGCGACCACAGAAAACTTCTCGCGTCTGTTCCATGTCCCAATGAGCCGACTCGGCGGCTAATCCGCTTTATTTTAAACTCCGTATTAATTCTATAATCACTGACCTGTGCGGCATATAACGCGGCACGGGCAGTGATTTATTGCTGTTTCTCCAGGCAATTCAGTCAAAAACAACAGAAAGCAAGCGTTCGTCTTGAGCGAAACGTGATAGCCGTCAAAGTAACAAATATCGATTTATTTTACCCTTCGTAATAAATCAAAAGACGCTCAGCGTCACCCCGGTGAAGGATCCTCCCCCTTCGCCAGCGCACTGCGCAAATATGCACTCATACTCAGGAGCTTTTATGTTCAAGAACGCATTTGCGAACCTGCAAAAAGTAGGTAAATCGCTAATGTTGCCGGTATCGGTTTTGCCGATTGCCGGTATTTTATTAGGTGTTGGTTCGGCTAACTTCAGCTGGTTGCCTGCTGTCGTTTCACATGTCATGGCGGAGGCGGGCGGTTCCGTGTTCGCCAACATGCCGCTGATCTTTGCGATTGGCGTGGCGCTCGGTTTTACCAATAACGATGGCGTATCGGCGCTGGCTTCCGTGGTGGCTTACGGCATCATGGTGAAAACCATGGCGGTGGTTGCACCACTGGTGTTGCACTTACCGCCAGCGGAAATTGAGGCCAAACACCTTGCCGATACCGGGGTACTGGGCGGGATCATTGCCGGCTCCATCGCCGCGTATATGTTCAACCGTTTCTACCGTATCAAGCTGCCTGAATATCTTGGCTTCTTTGCGGGTAAACGTTTTGTGCCGATCATTTCCGGTCTGACCGCGATTTTCACTGGTATCGTGTTGTCCTTTATCTGGCCACCGATTGGCACCGCGATTCAGGATTTCTCACAATGGGCGGCTTATCAGAACCCGGTGGTGGCGTTCGGCATTTACGGTGTCGTTGAGCGTTCGCTGGTGCCGTTTGGTCTGCACCATATCTGGAACGTGCCTTTCCAGATGCAGATTGGTGAGTTCACCAACGCCGCAGGTCAGGTGTTCCACGGTGATATCCCACGCTATATGGCGGGCGATCCAACCGCAGGTAAACTCTCTGGCGGCTTCCTGTTCAAAATGTACGGTCTGCCTGCGGCTGCGATTGCTATCTGGCACTCGGCTAAGCCGGAAAACCGCGCCAAAGTGGGCGGCATTATGATCTCCGCCGCGCTGACCTCGTTCCTGACCGGTATCACCGAACCGATTGAATTTTCGTTTATGTTTGTGGCGCCGATTCTGTATGTGATCCATGCGATTCTGGCGGGCCTGGCGTTCCCAATCTGTATTCTGCTGGGTATGCGTGATGGCACCAGCTTCTCACACGGTCTGATTGACTTTGTGGTGCTGAGCGGTAACAGCAGCAAGATCTGGTTGTTCCCGATTGTCGGTATCATTTACGGCCTGATTTATTACACCGTTTTCCGTGTGCTGATTGTGAAATTGAATCTGAAAACACCTGGACGTGAGGACACTGCAATGGAGCAGAGCAGCGCTACCGGTAGCGAGATGGCAGGCAAACTGGTGACTGCATTTGGTGGTAAAGAGAACATTACCAATCTAGATGCCTGTATTACGCGTCTGCGTGTGAGTGTCGCGGATGTGGCAAAAGTGAATCAAACTGAACTGAAAAACCTCGGCGCGCGTGGCGTGGTGGTGGCCGGTTCCGGTGTTCAGGCGATTTTCGGTACCAAGTCCGATAACCTGAAAACTGAGATGGATGATTATATTCGTAATATGTAAAGGATTGGGCTCGGCCTGAGGTCAAGGTCAAGGCAGTGGCCGAGCCTGTGCGATGAAGCGGCGGCAGATCGTAAAGACGCCATAAACTATCCCTGGGGCTCGGCCCGCGACATCCCTGTCGCGGGACGCTTTACTCCTCTGCCGCCGCTCCCTCGCACCTCACCTTAGGTGCGGTATGGGATAAAACCCTCGTTCCTCACTGGACTTAGCAGACTCATCGCCAGAAATTAGGGTATCGGTGTTAGCGGTATTGGGTAGTCATGCTACGTTACACGGCCTATGGTTCCTGTCACGCGTCGCTATACATGTCTGCCGTCGCTATCTCCCACTTCAACGTAAATGCGATTACAGATAAACCCGCAGATACTCCGTCAGACACAGCAGCGCCATCGCCTGACCATAGGGCATCGACGTCAGCGGTACCTGGCGGTAATACTCCAAATCGCTGCCCATTGCGGTGCCAAACGACACCTGTTTTAACTCCCCGTCTTCATCAATATTGGCGATCACGCCACGCAAGGCTTTTTCCGCCATCGGGCGATACTCGTCAGACAAATACCGTTTACGTACCGCTTTGAGGATTCCATAAGCGAATCCCGCCGTGGCAGACGCTTCCGGATAGCTTTGTGGATCGTCGAGTAGGGTATGCCAGAGACCGCTGCTGTGCTGACAAGCGGCTAATGCCTTGACCTGACTGGCCAATACCTGCTGCAGGAAACGACGCGTGGCATGTTGTTCCGGCCAGTTCATCATTTCGAGGAAATCCGGGATCACGATGGTCAGCCAACTGTTGCCTCGTGCCCAGCGGGCATTAGCAAAATTGTGTCGGCCATCGAAGGTCCAGCCGTGGAACCACAAACCGGTTTGACGATCCATCAGGTATTGAGTGTGGATCAGGAATTGATAGCTGGCTTCTTCAACAAACTCCGGGCGATCGAGTAACTGGCCAATCTTCGCCAGCGCCATCACGCTCATCATTAAGGTGTCGTCCCACAGTTGCTGGGTATTTTCGTTGTTGTAAACGATGTGCTGCAGTCCGCCTTGCTCAGTGCGCGGCATTTCATACATCACCCACTCAGCCCAGCGTTCCAGCACCGGCCGCCATGCTGCATGACCGGTCTCTTCATAACGATAAGCCAGCGTCAGGAACGGGCATACCGTGTTCACGTTCTTTGTCGGTGTGCCTTCTGCTAAGCGCGCGCTAAACCAGTCATCGATAATCTTCAGGGTTGCCTGATCGCCCGTCTGCTGGGTGTAATGCAGCATGCCATACAGCCCGATGCCGTGCGTCCATTCCCAGCCAGCCCAACCTTTAGTGTCAATGACGCGGCCATCATCCAGCCGCAGCAAAAACTCGCCGCTGTGATCGGTGATATTGACCAGATTGTCAGTGAGTTTGTGGATGAGTTGCACTAATTCACTGCGTGGCAACAGGTATTCAGGCTGGCACAACAAGGCGCTGTGTTTTACAGGAAATACAGTCATGGTTCATTCCTATCGTTAATCAGGGTAGGGAGAGAGTGAAGCGTGCCGCGATGCGTGGATAGCGCGGGCGCTGCGGGCTTGTTACGGTTGAGGTAACCGACGTTGTTGTTGCCCCATAAGTTTTCATACGGCATACCCGCCAGGGTTTCGACGATGGTGCGCGCCTGCGGTGTTATACGTTCCGGGACCACACGGCCCGCTTCACGCATCTTCAGCGTCTCTTCGCGCAAAACAGTGTGGGTATGCAGATTCAGTTTGAAGCGCAGCGACACAATAAAGCCGCAGATCAGCACCCCAACGGTGCCGACGCTGAGGATCAGCAGAATGGTATGGCCCACCGCAGGAATCTGTTCAGTTTTACCGGAGGTGAAACCCGCCAGCTGCAACATGATGCCAACGATCATCACGGCACCGGCCTGCGAGGCTTTACGCGTCAATGTCATGATCCCGGCGAATATGCCTTCACGTCGCTGTCCGGTGATCACTTCATCGACATCGGCAATATAGGTGTAGGTATTCCATGGCACGTAGTTGATGCCGCCACGTCCTAAACCGGCGAAGGCCGAGATCAGCACTAACAGCGCGAAGTTATCGTTCATCCCGCTGTACCACAGTCCAGCGTAGGAGAGGGCGCTGAGGCCAAACAGCATCACCACCAGACGATAGGCTGGGGCCGGTCCGAGGCGTATACACAGCGGGATCATTGCCATCACCGCTATAAATTGCAGCACCGCCATCGTTCCCATCAGGCTGGAAGCGATTTGCGCGCTCTGCATCAGTACAAACACCACGTACCAGGTAAATACCGCATTAAAGACGTCCTGAGCGATGTAACCGCCCAGATACATGCCGAGGTGTTGACGGAAGATACGAATGCGCAACGTGGAGGCCAGCTCGATATACAGGCGTTTCAGGCTTTGGAACAGCGAGAGTTGCGCCTTTTCTTCTTCAGCTCGACGTGACTCGGCGGAAAAATCCTCCGGCGCGCGTTCCCAGGTGAAGCGCCACACCAGGAATAGCACCAGCGCACAGATGACCGAGAACACCAGGCTGGCATAAAAGAAGGAGATGGGATTCTCTTTGCCAAACCAGCCAATCAGGATGCCTGGCAGGAAGGCGGCCAGAATCGATGACAGTTGTGCCAGCGCGATACGTGCGCCGGAGAAGCGGGTCTTTTGTTTAAAGTCGTCGGTCATCTCCGGCACCAGCGTTTCGTACGGCACCAGAATCATGGTGTAGACCATATCGAACAGCAGATAGGTCAGCAGATACCACCAGAAACTCATGTCGCCGATCCACATCAGGCTATAGCTGAAAACACACGGAATACCGAGCAGGATAAAGAACTTGCGGCGACCGAAGCACTTGCCAAGCCAGGTGGATCCGAAGTTATCGGTGAGAAAACCCATCAGCGGGCTGACGACCGCATCCAGCACGCGGGCAGCAGCAAAAATAAAGGTGGCTTCAATCGGCGAAAGCCCACAGAAGGTGGTGTAGAAATAGAGCAACCAGGCGGCGGTAAGCGCCGTGGTGCCGGCGCCGAGGAAATCCCCGGAACCGTAAGCCAGATAATGGCCCAGACCAATCTTACGAGACTGCATGGCAGCTTCTCCTTGAAATCGACGGATGACACATCCCTCATTGCTCCGTACTGCTTGCCCGGATTGGATAGAAAGTAGAGCGCCGCGCAACGGCAAACCTTCGTGATTTGGTAAGGGTTGTCGGTTGAGTGGCAAAAACACAAAGAAACTGGCGTGATATCTCTAATTTATAAAACAGCGTTTCATTTTGGTGATCTGCGATGGCGTAAATTTGAGAGGGAGAGCACAGCAATGCTGTCTGGGGGATGAAATGGCGTAAAGGCAGCCATTTAACAGAAGAAAAGTGGTACTGAGGTTGAAAGCAAACGAATTCCTCGCGCATACTGCCTGACTGAACTCAGGCTTAAGGAAATGCACCATGGCTGAAGAAACCATTTTCAGTAAGATCATTCGTCGCGAAATCCCCGCCGACGTGGTTTATCAGGACGAACTGGTCACCGCCTTCCGCGATATTGCGCCTAAAGCGCCAACGCACATTCTGATTATCCCTAATGTATTGATCCCCACCACCAATGACGTGCAGGAAGCACACGAGCATGCGTTGGGCCGTATGATTACCGTGGCGGCGAAAATCGCGAAACAGGAAGGGATTGCCGAGGATGGCTATCGTCTGATCATGAACTGTAATCAGCATGGTGGTCAGGAGGTTTATCATATTCATATGCACCTGGTCGGCGGTCAGCCACTGGGTCCGATGCTGTCTATTTAACCTCAGGCGGACCTTGTGATGCGTCAATGGCTGAGTGGCCTGCTGTTGCTGACCCTTGTCGGGTGCAGCAGTGACAAACCGATGATCAACACCTCGCAATCGCTGGTGATGGAATCTTCCGTGCTCTCTGCGGGCATCATCACCGATGAACCCACGCTGGCCAGCCGTGATGGGCAGATGCGCGCCTCAAGTGTGCTCTATAATCAGCGGGAAACGCCGGTGACCGTTCACTATCGTTTCTATTGGTACGACGAAAAGGGGCTGGAGATAACACCGGAAGAGCCGGCTCAAACTCAAATCGTCCCGGCGCATGGCAGCACTGAAGTTGTCTCGCAAATCGGTAACCTGACCGCCAGTAAGGTGCGTCTCTATCTTTATCTCTGAGGAGTAACCTGTGATTCGCAGTGTAAAACGTTCCAGCGCGCTGTTATTTGCGTTGATGCTCACCGGTTGTGTGGTGAAACAGCAAACCCCAGCGCCGGTTGAACCGACCCAGCCGACGACGCCAACCCAACCGGAGCAGCCACCTGTGCAGCCGGTATCGCCGCCGGAAACGGTGCCGCAGCCGCCAAAACTGAAAACCATTAACTGGAATGCCAGCGTGCAGCCGTTAGTCGGGAATATGGTGCAGTCTGCTGGTGTGAATCCAGGCAGCGTGCTGCTGGTGGATCGCATCAAGAACAGCACCAACGGAGCGTTGCAGAGTGATAAAGCCACCGACGCCATCCAGAATGCGCTGGCAAACAACGGCAAATTCACGCTGGTGACGCCAGAACAGCTGGCACAGGCAAAACAGACGCTGGGCTTATCCGCCGATGACAGCCTCAATTCGCGCAGCAAAGCCATTGGCCTGGCACGCAATGTCAACGCGCAGTATGTGCTTTACAGCAGTGCTCAGGGCGATGTGAAAGCGCCAACGCTGCAGATGCAGCTGATGCTGGTGCAGACCGGTGAAATTATCTGGTCAGGCAATGGTATTGCTCAACCCTGATCCCATACTGCAACAACGGATTCAGCAACAATGGCCGACGGCGCAAGCTGCCGGTCATTTTTTCGCGCTGCCGGGATTGAGTGGCAACAGTGTGCGGGTGAAAACCGAGCAGGGTGAGCTGCTGGCGCGTCGTGCGCCACAGCAACCGCTCCCGTTTGTTGATCGCCAACGCGAATATCGCATCTTGCGTCGAATGCGTGCTGCGCAACTCGGGCCGACGCCACTGGATTGGCATCATCCCTGGTTATTACAGAGCTGGTTGCCCGGCGAGGTGCTGACTCCTGAGCAATTCAATCAACAGCGTGATGCGGTGCTTGCCTTGCTACATCGCCTGCATCAGCAGCCGCTGACAGGCTATCGCTTGCGACTGACACCGCTGTTGCAACACTACTGGCAGCTGTGTCAGCAACGCCACTGGCGCTGGCAACATCAACTGCAGCGCCTGATCAGGCAGGGTGAACCCCGGCCGTTACGCCTCGTGCCGATTCATATGGATGTTCACGCGGGCAATGTGATTGCCACGTCAGACGGCTTACGTCTCATCGATTGGGAATATTCTGCCGATGGCGATGTGGCATTGGAACTCGCGGCGCTCTGCGCGATCGATGGTGAACACCCAATCGACTGGATTGCGGGTTACGCGCAACGCAGCCAGCTTGACGAAGCGCGACTTAAGCGACATATGCGGCGCTGGCAGCCGTGGCTGCATCTGCTGATGGCGAGCTGGTATCAGCTGCGTGCTGAACAGAGCGGTGACCCTCATTTGCAACAGCTGGCGCAGGCCAGCTGGCAGGATCTCTAACTCAGGATTGTAACCATGACCATGAATACCCCCGGCCCATTAATGCTGGATGTTGAAAGCTACGAACTCGACGCCGAAGAGCGCGAGATTCTGAAGCATCCGCTGGTGGGCGGACTGATTCTGTTTGCCCGCAACTTTCACGATGTGGATCAGCTGGCGGAACTGGTACGCCAGATTCGCGCTGCTTCGCGTAATCGTTTAGTGGTCGCCGTGGATCAGGAAGGCGGACGGGTGCAGCGCTTCCGTGAAGGCTTTACCACACTCCCGGCGATGCAATCTTTTGCCGCCTTGCACGATATCGCCACCGCGGGTGAAGTGGCACAGCAGGCGGGCTGGCAGATGGCCGCGGAAATGATTGCCATGGATATCGACATCAGCTTTGCGCCGGTGCTGGATATCGGCCACATCAGCGCGGCGATTGGCGACCGTTCCTTCCACGAAGATCCAACGATTGCATTGCAAATTGCTCGCCGTTTTATCAACGGCATGCACGAAGCGGGCATGAAAACCACCGGCAAACATTTCCCCGGCCACGGTGCGGTGAGCGCTGACTCCCACAAAGAGACCCCGCGCGACCCGCGTGATGCCGCCACACTGCGCCAGCATGATATGGCGATCTTTAAGCAGTTGATTGATGAGCAACTGCTGGATGCCGTGATGCCGGCGCACGTTATCTATACTGAGATCGATCCATTACCTGCCAGCGGCTCACCTTATTGGCTGCAAACCGTGCTGCGTAAAGAACTCGGTTTTAACGGGGTGATTTTCTCCGACGATCTGTCGATGGAAGGAGCTGCGGTAATGGGCAGTTATGCTGAGCGCGCACAGCAGTCGCTCAATGCGGGCTGCGATATGATCCTGGTGTGCAATCAGCGTGCTGGGGCGGTAAGTGTGCTGGATAACTTGACGCCGATCCAGGCGGAGCGTGTCACGCAGTTATACCATCAGGGACGTTACACTCGAGAATCACTGCAATCCAGTGAACGCTGGAAGCAGAATCATCATCAGCTGAGCGCATTACAGGAGCGCTGGCTGGAGCATAAAGCGTCGGGCAGATAAGCGTCGCTGCCCGGATTTCATTCCACGCTGAGGATAATCATGATCATCTATCTGCACGGTTTTGATTCCAATAGTCCGGGCAACCACGAAAAAGTGCTGCAACTGCAGTTTATTGACCCGGACGTCAGACTCATCAGTTACAGCACGCAACACCCCAAACATGACATGCAGTTTCTGCTGAAAGAGTGCGATAAATTGCAGCAGCAGGGCGGTGACGCGTATCCCTTGATTTGCGGGGTGGGGCTGGGTGGTTACTGGGCCGAACGTATCGGTTTTCTTTGCGGTATGCGTCAGGTGATTTTCAATCCCAACCTATTCCCGTATGAGAACATGGAAGGCAAGATTGATCGTCCGGAAGAGTATCTGGATATCGCCACCAAGTGCGTCAGTGATTTTCGTGAAAAGAATCGCGATCGCTGCCTGACCATTTTGTCCCGCCATGACGAGGCGCTGGATAATCAGCGCACGGCCGCACAACTGCATCCTTTCTATGAAATCGTGTGGGACGAACAGGCCAGCCATAAATTCAAGAACATCTCGCCGCATTTACACCGCATTAAGGCCTTTAAATCCCTTGCCTGAGCCTCCGCGCGCCGTGTGATGCGGCGCACAAAACGTTTAACATTCTGATAATGCGCTTGAAAGATTGATGTACATCAATTTTCTTATGATATGTCGTTAGCGCCGTGATATTCTGCCCTCAGCTCGCGATTTAACGTCGCCAACCCTATGTTTATTAAGGTTTTTAGTAACCATTAATTAACTATTGGTTTACAACTTTGAGGGGGTCTTTGTTGACTACATCTATGGAAAAAATCGTCATTATTGGCGGTGGTGCCGGCGGCTTAGAGCTGGCAACGCAGCTCGGTCACAAGCTGGGCAGGAACAAGAAAGCCGAGATTATTCTCGTCGATCGCAACCACAGCCATCTGTGGAAGCCATTGTTGCATGAAGTGGCAACCGGTTCGATGGACGAAGGGATAGATGCCCTGAGCTATCTGGCGCACGCGCGTAATCACGGTTTTCAGTTCCAGCTGGGTTCGTTGACGCAAATCAACCGCGAAAACAAAACCATTGAGCTGGCGGAAATCCGTGATGCTAACGGTGAATTACTGGTACCGCAGCGCGAGATGGCTTATGACCGTCTGGTGATGGCGCTGGGCAGCACTTCCAATGACTTCGGCACTCCGGGTGTGAAAGATCACTGCATCTTCCTCGATAACCCGCATCAGGCTCGTCGTTTCCACAACGAGATGCTTAACCTGTTCCTGCGCTTCTCCGCCAGTGAAGGTAGCCTGGAAAAAGTGAACATTGCGATTGTCGGCGGCGGTGCCACCGGCGTTGAGCTGTCAGCAGAACTCTATAATGCCGTGAAGCAGCTGCACAGCTATGGCTACAAAGGCCTTGATAGCTCTGCACTGAACGTGACGCTGGTGGAAGCCGGTGAGCGTATTCTGCCAGCATTGCCACCGCGCATTTCTGCTGCGGCACACCAGGAACTGACCAAGCTCGGCGTGCGCGTCCTGACGCAAACCATGGTGACCAGCGCAACAGAAGAGGGGCTCAATACCAAAGGCGGCGAATTTATTAATGCTGACTTGATGGTGTGGGCTGCCGGTATTAAAGCGCCGGACTTTATGAAAGAGATTGGCGGGCTGGAAACCAACCGCATCAATCAGTTGGTGGTGAAAGACACGCTGCAAACCACGCTGGATGATGACATCTACGCGATTGGTGACTGCGCCTCCTGCGCACTACCGGGCGGCGGTTTTGTGCCACCGCGCGCGCAGTCTGCACACCAGATGGCGTCACGCGCGCTGGAAAATATTCTGGCGCAACGCAAAGGCAAACCGCTCAAAGCCTACGTCTATAAAGATCACGGTTCTCTGGTATCACTGTCGCGCTTCACCACCGTGGGTAGCCTGATGGGTAACCTGATGCGCGGCTCGATGATGGTAGAAGGGCGCATTGCGCGTTTCGTCTACATTTCTCTATATCGCATGCACCAGATTGCGCTCCATGGATACTTCAAAACCGGCCTGATGATGCTGGTCGGTAGCCTGAACCGCGTGCTGCGTCCTCGCCTCAAGTTGCACTAATGTTTTCGGGCGGTCCTCTGCCGCCCGATGCCGCTCTGCCTGCCGTAACCCGCTGAAAAACGACAATTCAGTTTAAGGTTACGGCGGTATTTCAGCCTCTCTCAGAACTCTCCGAAAAACTGGCCCTGACGGCTTTCCGCTGCGTTTCCTCCATTAATCTGATGTTGCAATTACGGACCATCTGTAAAACTTATATCCACAAACACGGCGCGGCGCGCACGCCGGTTATGCCTCGGCTACACAGGATTTCGTAGCGGCAGGAATGCGCGGTAACAACATTCAGGAGGACATTCCTGTGAATAAATCAATGTTAGCGGGTATCGGTATCGGCGTGGCAGCAGCGTTAGGGGTTGCCGCCGTCGCCAGCATGGATGTCTTTGATCGCGGCCCGCAGTATGCACAAGTTCTCTCGGCTACGCCGATTAAAGAGAGCATTAAACAACCGCGACAGGAGTGTCGCAACGTGACGTTAACGCATCGTCGTCCGGTACAGGATGAGAACCGCATCGCCGGTTCGGTACTGGGTGCAGTGGCGGGCGGCGTGCTCGGTCACCAGTTTGGTGGCGGTCGTGGGCGCGATGTCGCAACGGTAGCGGGCGCGCTGGCGGGCGGTTACGGTGGTAACCAGGTGCAGGGGGCACTGCAGGATCGTGATACCTACACCACCAACGAGCAGCGTTGCAAAACCGTTTATGACAAACAGGAAAAAATGCTGGGTTATGATGTGACCTATAAAATAGGCGACCAGCAGGGCAAAATCCGCATGGAAAATGACCCTGGCACCCGCATTCCGCTTGACCGTAATGGTCAGCTGATCCTGAATTCGAATCAGGCCTGATTGGGCAAAGACACGTCACAGCAGCAGTAACGAAAAAAGCGCCGTAAGGCGCTTTTTATATGGTGTAAACCGGCGCGGCGAGATTCATCTCGCGTCCCAATAGCCACCATGTTGCATGCAGAAGCGCAATGTATCGCTTCGCCAGGCGAGATGCGGCTGAGGACGCTAAATCCGGTTCTTCGCCAGCTCGGCAATGAAGCCCTGAATCCACTCCATCCGCACTTTGCGCTCTTCCAAATCACGAGTGAATCTCAGACGGGTCGGACCATCCAACTTCCACTGTTTAGGATCTTTTTGCAGCAGGCCAATCAACCAACCAGGATCGACATGATTCTGCGGCGCGAACTCGAAGAATCCGCCTTTTTCACTGGCTTCGATTTTACGCACGCCCAGTTCTCGCGCCACCAGACGTAAAGCCGCCACATCCAGAAGGTTGCGCGCCGCATCCGGCAACTTGCCAAAACGATCGATCATCTCAACCTTCAGTTCAGCCAGTTCCTGCTCGTCACTGGCTGAGGCAACGCGTTTATAGAGTGACAAACGCGTGTTCACGTCCGGGATAAAGTCATCCGGCAGCAGCGCAGGCATGCGCAGTTCGATTTCGGTCTGGTTGCTGGTGAGATCTTCCAGCGATGGCTCGCGCCCGGCCTTCAGTGCATCCACGGCGTTTTCCAGCAGTTCCATATACAGCGTGAAACCGATCGTTTCCATCTGGCCGCTTTGATCTTCGCCCAGCAGCTCGCCGGCACCGCGAATCTCAAGATCGTGCGTCGCCAGCGCAAAGCCCGCGCCCAGGTCTTCCAGCGAGGCAATCGCCTCCAGACGCTTCTGCGCATCAGTGGTCATGGCTTTTGGATGCGGCGTTAACAGCCAGGCATAGGCCTGATGGTGTGAGCGCCCGACGCGGCCACGCAGCTGATGCAGCTGCGCCAGGCCAAAGTGGTCAGCACGCTCAATGATGATGGTGTTGGCGCTCGGCACATCAATACCGGTTTCGATGATGGTGGTACACACCAGCACGTTAAAACGCTGGTGGTGGAAATCATTCATCACCCGTTCCAGCTCGCGCTCGCGCATCTGGCCGTGGCCGATGGCGATGCGGGCCTCCGGCACCAGCTCCGCCAGCCGCTGTGCGGCTTTTTCGATGTTCTCAACATCGTTGTAGAGATAGTAAACCTGACCGCCGCGTAAAATTTCACGCAGCAGCGCTTCACGCACCACCAGGCTGTCGTACTCGCGCACAAAGGTTTTCACTGCCAGACGGCGGGCTGGCGGTGTTGCAATGATCGACAGATCGCGCATGCCGCTCATCGCCATATTCAGCGTACGCGGGATGGGGGTAGCAGTGAGCGTCAGGATATCAACGTCCGCGCGCATCGCTTTAATACGCTCTTTATGACGCACGCCAAAACGGTGCTCTTCATCGACAATCAACAGACCGAGATCGTGCCATTTCAGGTCGTTTGACAGCAACTTATGCGTGCCGATCAGAATATCCACTTTGCCTTCACGTGCCTGTTCCAGCACCTGACTCTGCTCTTTCGCGCTACGGAAGCGTGACAGCATCTCAATGCGCACTGGCCAGTTGGCGAAACGGTCGCGGAAGTTATCGTAATGCTGCTGCGCCAGCAGGGTGGTGGGCACCAGCACGGCGATTTGTTTGGCATTCTCCACCGCGAGGAAGGCGGCGCGCATCGCCACTTCAGTTTTACCAAAGCCTACGTCACCGCACACCAGACGATCCATTGCCAGCGGCTGGCACATGTCGCTCAGCACCGCATTAATGGCCTGGCCCTGATCCGGCGTAGTCTCAAACGGGAAGCCTTCGCAGAACAGTTGATACTGATCGCGATCGTGCTTAAAGGCGAAGCCGGTTTTGGCCGCGCGTTGGGCGTAGATATCCAGCAGTTCGGCCGCCACATCACGCACTTTCTCCGCCGCTTTCTGGCGTGCGCGTGACCAGGCATCGCTGCCCAGCTTGTGCAGCGGGGCATTCTCATCCGCGCCACCCGCGTAGCGGCTGATCAGGTGCAGTGATGAAACGGGCACGTACAGCTTGGCGTCGCCCGCATAGGAGAGCATCAGATATTCCGCGACAATGCCGCCGGCTTCCAGTGTAGTCAGGCCAATATAACGGCCCACACCGTGTTCCAGATGCACCACCGGCTGGCCGGGATGTAGCTCGGCGAGGTTGCGGATCAACACATCGGGATTGATGGTACGGCGATTATCCTGGCGACGACGGCTGACACGCTCACCCAGCAGGTCGCTTTCACAAATCAACGCGCGATGGCCCGCGCTATCAATAAAGCCGCGTTCGCTGGCACCAATCATTAAACTGTGCGGCTGTTTGGCGGCTTCTTCAAAGCGTTCAATCGGCTGTGGGCGCAGTTTGATGCGCGCCAGCAATTCCTGCAGGCTTTCACGACGGCCTTCACTTTCTACTGAGAAAATGATCTGCCCATCAAACTGCTCCATGAACTGACGCAGCAGATCGAGTGGCGCTTTCGCCTGGGCCTGCACCGTCAGTTCCGGCAGCGGTTGATAGCCGAGATTGGTATTGGCGGCTTTTTCTGGCAGCGTTTCGCTGCTGAGCTGCATGCGTGGCCAGGCTTTCAGTTCGCCGAGCAACGCGTCCGGGCGCAGCCACAACGTTGCAGGCTCCAGCAGCGGGCGCATAGGATCGATGCGGCGATTGTCGAAACGCGCGTTAGCATCCTGCCAGAAGCGATCGGCGCTGCCGTGCAGATCGCCACTGTTGAGTACCAGCGTGTTAGCAGGCAGATAGCTGAACAGGGTGGGCAACTCCTGCTCAAAGAACAGCGGCTGCCAGTATTCGATCCCGGCAGGCAGCGTGCCTTTGCTCACTTGCTGATAGACATGCTCCGGCTCGCGTCGCACATCAAATAGCTCGCGCCAGCGGCTGCGGAACAGCTCAATCGCCGCTTTATCCGTCGGGAATTCATGTGCAGGCAGTAGATTGATAGCCTCAACCGCTTCCAGCGTGCGCTGGCTGTCCACATCGAACAGGCGCAGGCTGTCAATTTCGTCATCAAAGAAGTCGATACGATAGGGCTGATCGCTGCCCATCGGGAACAGGTCCAGCAGCGCGCCGCGCGTGGCGTACTCGCCGTGCTCCATCACCTGATCGACATGGCGATAGCCAGCCTGCTCCAGCTGATCACGCAGCGCATCGCGCGAGAGTTTTTGCCCCTGCTTCATCACCAGCGCATGGCCATGCAGGAAGCTGTGCGGACAGACGCGCTGCATCAGCGTGTTGACCGGCATAATCAGCATGCCGCGCGTCAGATTGGGCAGTTGATAAAGGGTGGAAAGACGGGCAGAGATAATGTCCTGATGCGGCGAGAAGCTGTCGTAAGGCAGCGTTTCCCAGTCGGCGAGATTGGTGACCGGCAGATCGGTGAACTGGCGAATCTCCTCCTGCAGACGCAGGGCAGATTGCATATCCGGCGTAATCATCAGCACCGGACCCGGGTGGCGTTCGGTGATACTGGCGCACTCAACCGCCTGCGCGGCGCCAATCAGTTCGCCGAGCTGACGATGATCGCCCGCTTTCGCAGGCAGGGTATAACGACTCTGTTCCGACATAAGGACTCGACATTCTCTCCTTGGATTCCAGGGCGTCATCATTCCATAATCCGCCCCCAGGATCATCTGTCGCGGTGCTATTTCTCATCGCCCTTCATACTTCGCGCTGTGGCCGCGTTGGCTGCGTCTGCGAATCCCGGTCACTTACTTGATTGCTGTGTGTAGTGCATGCGCGGACGATCGACGTTAGCCCAGGACAGCTCTTTTTCCAGATGATAGCTGTGATTGCCGTCGTCCCACTTCACGTAATAGCCGGTTGCCGCATCTCCCTGTTCAAAGACGTTGACGATCTCGCCTCTGATTTCTCCCGATTTGTGTTTCACGATACTGCCCTTCGGAAATCTGAACATGGGTATACTCCTTTTCGCCCGGCATCTTTCGCACCGTGGCGGCGTTGGCTGCGCCTGCTAACCCCAGTCACTTACTGATGTAAGCTCCTGGGGATTAGCAGGCTTGCCGCCTTGCCACAGCACGAAATCTTTGGGCTGACTGCGGTGCTGATTAAACGGGCATACTGCGGTGCCGGCTGGACATAAATTTGTGCTACATGGAGAAGTCTACCGCAGGGTATGCCTAATAAACGCACAACAAGTATCATTATTTTGTCGCAATTTTATGCATTGACGCAGATTGCGACGTATTTGGATGCAACTTTGCCATAGACTCAGAGGGTTAGAGGTTTCATAAACAGGGCTGCTCCTTTATCATCCCACTACTTATTTTCAGGCAACTGCCAAGACGGATCTCATGTATCAACCAGTCGCGTTATTCATCGGTTTGCGCTACATGCGTGGACGTGCCTCAGACCGCTTCGGTCGCTTCGTCTCCTGGCTTTCCACCATCGGTATCACGCTGGGCGTGCTGGCGCTGGTCACCGTACTGTCGGTGATGAACGGCTTCGAGCGTGAGCTGGAGGGCAACATCCTCGGCCTGATGCCGCAAGGGTTGGTCACCAGCGACAAAGGCAGCATCAATCCACAACAGGTGACGGCGGAGAGCCTCAAACTACAGGGCGTCACGCGTGTGGCCCCGCTGACGACCGCTGATGTGGTGCTGCAAAGCGCGCGCAATGTCTCAGTGGGCGTGATGCTGGGCATCAACCCGGACGAACAAGACCCGCTCACCCCTTATCTTGTGAACACGCAACAGAACGTGCTGCAACCGGGCCAATACAATGTGATTCTCGGTGAACAGTTGGCGTCTCAGTTGGGCGTTAAACGTGGCGACCAGCTGCGTCTGATGGTGCCGACGGTGAGCCAGTTTACGCCGGTGGGCCGCTTGCCGAGCCAGCGTATCTTCACCGTCGCAGGCACCTATGCTGCCAACAGCGAAGTCGATGCCTATCAGATTCTGGTGAATCAGCAGGATGCCTCCCGCGTGATGCGCTATCCGCTGGGTAACATCACCGGCTGGCGTTTGTGGCTGGATAAACCGCTGAATGTGGATGCCTTCAGTGAACAGCACCTGCCGGATGGCCTGACGCTGAAAGACTGGCGCGAGCGCAAAGGCGATCTGTTCCAGGCGGTACGCATGGAAAAAAACATGATGGGGCTGCTGCTGAGTCTGATCATCGCGGTGGCGGCGTTTAACATCATTACTTCACTCGGCCTGCTGATCATGGAAAAGCAGGGCGAAGTGGCGATTCTGCAAACGCAGGGCTTAACCCGCCGACAGATCGTCGCGGTGTTTATGGTCCAGGGCGCCAGTGCCGGCATTATCGGCACCTTGCTCGGTACGCTGCTCGGCGTGCTGCTCGCCAGCCAGCTGAATAATTTGATGCCAGTGATTGGCCTGTTCCTGGATGGCGCGGCGTTGCCGGTTGATATCAACGTCTGGCAGGTGGTCACGATTGCGCTGGTCTCGATGATCGTCGCGCTGCTCTCAACCCTTTATCCGTCATGGCGCGCTGCCGCCGTTCAACCCGCTGAGGCTTTACGTTATGAGTAATACCCCTTTGTTGCAGTGTCGTGACCTGTGCAAACGCTATCAGGAAGGCAGCGTGCAGACCGATGTGCTGCGCAATGTGGCTTTTAGCCTGCAGCCAGGCGAACTGACGGCCATCGTTGGTAGCTCCGGCTCGGGTAAAAGTACCTTACTGCATCTGCTCGGCGGCCTCGATGCGCCCACTTCGGGTGACGTGGTGTTCGACGGCAAATCACTGAATGCGATGTCTTCTGCTGCCAAAGCCGAACTGCGCAACCGCGAGCTGGGCTTTATCTATCAGTTCCACCATCTATTGCCAGACTTCACGGCACTGGAGAACGTGGCGATGCCATTGCTGATCGGCAAAACCGCAAAAGCGGAGGCCGCCTCGCGCGCGCTGGAAATGCTGGCAGCGGTCGGACTGGAAAAACGCGCTGCGCATCGTCCTTCTGAGCTGTCAGGCGGTGAGCGTCAGCGTGTCGCAATCGCGCGTGCGCTGGTGAACCGTCCGCGCCTGGTGATGGCGGATGAACCGACCGGTAACCTGGACGCGCGTAATGCCGATGCGATTTTCAAACTGCTGGGCGAGCTGAATCAGCAGCAGGGCACCGCATTTCTGGTGGTGACGCACGATCTGAATCTGGCTAAACGTCTGAATCGCCAGATGGAGATGCGCGACGGTCAGCTGAGCGAGCATCTGACGCTGGGAGCCATCTGATGGGTTCGTCATTATCCCTGCTGCTTGGCCTGCGCTTCAGTCGCGGTCGGCGGCGTGGTGGCATGGTCTCACTGATCTCCATCATCTCGACCATCGGCATCGCCCTGGGTGTTGCCGTGTTGATCAT
The DNA here is from genome assembly GCF_030053335.1 of Pantoea sp. EABMAA-21. Classification (NCBI taxonomy): domain Bacteria; kingdom Pseudomonadati; phylum Pseudomonadota; class Gammaproteobacteria; order Enterobacterales; family Erwiniaceae; genus Pantoea; species Pantoea sp. EABMAA-21. The sequence goes on along the minus strand of NZ_JASGBX010000006.1, from coordinate 194,163 downwards.
TGGCCTGAGCGCGATGAACGGTTTTGAACGCGAGCTGAACAAGCGCATTCTGGCCGTGGTGCCGCACGGTGAAATCGAGCCGGTGAATCAGCCTTTCCGCAACTGGCAGCCGATGATCGCACCGATTGAAAAGGTGCCGGGTATCGCGGCAGCGGCGCCTTATGTTAACTTCACCGGCTTGATTGAGAGCGGCGCGAAGATGCAGGCGTTGCAGGTGAAGGGTGTCGATCCGCAACAGGAATCGCGGCTAAGCGCCTTGCCGAGTTTTGTCGATGGCGATGCGTGGCAGCAGTTTGGCGCGGATAAACAGCAGATCATCCTCGGTGGCGGCATTGCGGAATCGCTTAACGTGAAGCAGGGCGATTGGATCACCATCATGATCCCGAACAATGACGGTGAAAATAAGCTGCTGCAACCGAAACGTATTCGTCTGCAGGTATCAGGCATTCTGCAACTCAGCGGCATGCTGGATCATAGCCTGGCGCTGGTGCCGCTGGCGGATGCGCAAAAATATCTTGATATGGGCGACAGCGTCAGTGGCATCGCGCTGAAGATGAGCGATCCCTTCCAGGCGCAAAAACTGGTGCGCGATGCGGGTGAAGCCACGCATTCCTATGTCTATATCAAGAGCTGGATTGGCACCTACGGTTACATGTACCGCGATATCCAGATGATCCGCGCGATTATGTATCTGGCGATGGTGCTGGTGATTGGCGTAGCCTGTTTTAATATCGTCTCGACGCTGGTAATGGCGGTGAAAGACAAGAGCAGTGATATTGCGGTGCTGCGCACGCTGGGCGCCAAAGATGGCCTGATCCGCGCCATTTTTATCTGGTATGGCTTACTGGCCGGATTGCTCGGCAGCATCAGCGGCGTGGTGGTGGGCGTGCTGGTGGCGCTCAACCTGACGCCGATCGTGCGTGGGCTGGAGCACCTTACCGGTCATCAGTTGCTGGCGGGGGATATCTACTTCATTGATTTCCTGCCATCGGAGCTGCACTGGATTGATGTGATTTCGGTGCTGGTGACCGCCATCCTGCTCAGCCTGATTGCCAGCTGGTATCCGGCGCGGCGTGCCAGTCGAATCGATCCGGCTCGCGTACTGAGCGGACAGTAATGATAAAAAACGCAGCCGCCTTCGCGGCTGCGCACATTTTCAGCGTCTGTGGCATGCAGCCGTCATGCGCAGCCGCTATTATCGGGAACCATTATCCCGAGCCAAACACCCGACATGCGGTGACAACCACCGCAGCATAAGGAGCTTTTATGCGCATACCGCGCCGCCGCCTACGACTCGCCCGCGACAAGAAAAATCGCCGCAAAGTGCATCAGCGCTTTCGCCAGCGCATCTTTGAACGCGATCGCAAAGCTGAACTGGCTGCGCACCCGCAACCGCGCGTCGTGGTACTGACCGGCGCTGGCATCTCCGCCGAGTCAGGCATTCAAACCTTCCGCGCTGCCGACGGATTATGGGAAGAGCATCGGGTTGAAGATGTTGCCACACCAGAAGGATTTCATCGTAATCCCGATCTGGTGCAAGGATTCTACAATGCGCGCCGCCGTCAGTTGCAACAGCCGGAGATTCAGCCAAATGCCGCGCACAAAGCGCTGGCCGAACTTGAACAGGTGCTGGGCGACAACTTCCTGTTGGTGACGCAGAACATCGATAATCTCCATGAGCGGGCAGGCAGTCAGCGCGTGTTGCATATGCACGGTGAATTGCTAAAAGTGCGCTGTGAAAGCAGTGGTCAGGTGCTGGATTGGACGGAAGATGTTAAGCCGGACGATCGTTGCACCTGCTGCCAGTTCCCGGCCCGACTCCGTCCGCATGTGGTGTGGTTTGGAGAAATGCCGCTCGGCATGGAAGAGATTTATCAGGCGATCGAGAAAGCCAATCTGTTTATCGCCATTGGCACCTCCGGGCATGTCTATCCCGCCGCCGGCTTTGTGCATGAAGCAAAACTGCAGGGTGCGCATACCGTTGAGCTTAATCTGGAGCCGAGTCAGGTGGGCAATGAGTTCGCGGAAAGCCAGTACGGCTTGGCCAGTGAGGTGGTACCGGATTTTGTGCATACCTTTCTACGCGGGCTGTATAAGTAAGACGATATCTGGTTAAGCACTTTGCGCTGAGAACGCTAACCTGAAGGATAATGATTTGACGCAACATGGCGCGCCTCACGCGCCATGATAATAACGCAGGTTCTTTAGAGGGATGACAAATGGATCAATTACTTGAGCGTTTTCTCAGTTATGTGGCCGTAGAAACTCAGTCAAAACCGCAGGCGCGTCAGGTGCCCAGCAGTGAAGGGCAGTGGACGCTGGCGCGTCAGTTACAGGAAGAGCTGATTGCACTGGGATTTGTTGATGTGTCCCTGAGCGATCACTGCTGCGTGATGGGCACTTTGCCCGCCAACGTTGACTGGCCGACCCCGGTGATCGGCTTTATCTCGCATATGGATACGTCACCGGATTTCACCGCTAAAAACGTCAATCCGCAGATTATCGAAAACTACCGTGGCGGCGATATTGCGCTGGGCAATGGCGATGAAATCCTCTCGCCGGTGATGTTCCCGATTCTTCACAAATTGATTGGCCATACCCTGATCACCACCGATGGCAAAACCTTGCTGGGCGCAGATGATAAAGCGGGTATCGCTGAAATCATGACGGCGATGGCGCGTCTGGTGAAAGAGGATATTCCGCACGGTGCGATTCGTGTGGCGTTTACCCCTGATGAAGAGATTGGTCGCGGCACCTCTCATTTCGATGTTGAAGGTTTTGCAGCGGACTGGGCGTATACCATTGATGGCAGCGACCTCGGCGAATTTGAATTTGAAAACTTCAATGCGGCTACCGCGATGGTGAAAATCACCGGCAATAACGTGCACCCCGGCAGTGCGAAAAACGTCATGGTGAATGCACTGGATCTGGCAATGCGTTTCCACGCCGAGCTGCCCGCCAAAGAAAAACCGCAGTTCACCGACGGTTATGAAGGCTTTTTCCATCTGCATACCATCAAAGGCACGGTTGAGCATGCCGAGTTAATGTATTTGATTCGTGATTTCGACGCCGACAGTTATGAACAGCGTAAACAGCTGCTGGAAGAGATTGCTGCGCGCGTTGGGAAGGGGCTGCAGGCTGAATGCTCAGTGAAAGTAGAGATTAGCGACAGCTACCGCAATATGCGTGAGAAAGTTGAGCCACATCCGCAGATTATTGAGCTGGCGCTGCAGGCCATTCGTGATTGCGGTATCGAGCCAGTGGTGAAGCCGATTCGCGGTGGCACCGACGGTTCTGCGCTATCGTGGAAAGGTTTGCCGTGTCCGAACCTGTTCACCGGCGGCTATAACTACCATGGTAAACACGAGTTCGCGTCATTAAATGTAATGTCGCAGGCGGTGGATGTGATTGTGCGCTTATCTGCGCTGGCAGCAGAGAAGAAATAATATGAAAAAGGCCTGCTAAGCAGGCCTTTTATCAACATCTTACGTGGCGGCGCAGTCAACAGCGTCTCTGTCGCGGCTAAAACCTGTGGTAAATCGCGCCGTGATAAAGAGGCGCGATTTTAGCGCAACAGATTACTCACCAAAGAACCAGTAGCCGCTGTTCACCAGCGCCGCAAGCTGAGCCAGCAGCGACGGATCGTCCAGCGCATCGCCGAAATCTTCCAGCGTTAACACCTGATTGTGTGCCAGTGCCGCCAGCACTTCCGGGTGGCTGCACGCCACGCGCTCGCCATTCACAAACACCGCATCGCCCAGCGTTAACACGCGCAGGCCACCAAGACGTGTCAGCGCATCGCCTTGCTGCAGCGCATCGTAAATCTCATCAGGCTGATACGGCGGCTCAGGAGGTGCGATATCCAGTTCGTGACGTGTCTGTGAGATAAACTCACCAAACCACTGATTAAACTGTTCTGGCTGATTAATGACATCCAGCATTACCTGACGAATTCCTTCCACTTCAGAAGGCAAAATCTGTGACGGGCAATGACGCGACGGCACATCCGGATCGCTGAAACGATAGCTGCCTAATTCGTGCGCCAGCATGTAATCAGCGAAGCCACTGATCAATTCACGACCGTTAGGTGCACGGAAACCGACCGAATAGTTGATGGCATTTTCCAGCGAATAGCCTTCATGCGGGAATCCTGGTGGAATGTACAGAATGTCGCCGGGTTCCATCTCTTCATCGATGATGGCGTCAAACGGCTCAACCTGCAGCAAATCGGGATGCGGGCAGTGCTGTTTCATCGGCACTTTTTCGCCTACGCGCCAGCGACGACGGCCGGTGCCCTGAATGATAAACACATCATACTGGTCGAAGTGCGGGCCTACGCCGCCGCCCGGAACGGCAAAAGAGATCATCAGATCGTCAATGCGCCAGTCAGGCAGGAAGCGGAACGGGCGCATCAGGGCAGCAGAAGGTTCATGCCAGTGATTAACCGCCTGCACCAACAGCGACCAGTTGCTCTCGCCGAGATGATCATAGCTTTCAAACGGACCATGGCTAACCTGCCATTTGCCGTTGTTATGGCTCACCAGGCGGCTGTCCACCTCGTTTTCCATCGCCAGACCCGCCAGCTCATCAGGAGAAATGGGATCAATGAAGTTTTTAAAACCACGCTTGAGCACCACCGGACGTTTTTGCCAGTAGCGCTGAATAAAGTCGGGCCAGTTAATATCGAGCTGATAGTCCATACGAGTGTTCCGGTTAGGGCCATGAATGCAGGCAAGTATAACAGCCCGCAGGCCTTTCTACTCGCGGTGATGTTCAACTTCCTGACGCTGGAAAATCACTTCCATGCGGGCACCGCCTAGTGGGCTGGTGCTGGCGATCACCTTACCGGCGTATTGTTCGAGGATGTCGCGGACCACGGCTAAGCCAAGGCCCTGGCCGGGACGTAACGTATCGGCACGCTGACCGCGCACGAAGATCAGATCGCGTTTGCTTTCAGGAATGCCGGGGCCGTCATCATCAATAAACAGATGCAGTGCCTTGTCGGTTTGTCGTGCGCTGACCTCAATAAATTCCAGGCAGTATTTGCAGGCGTTATCCAGCACATTGCCCAGCACTTCCATAAAGTCATTTTGGTCGCCGATAAAGGTCAACTCGGGGGAGATATCCAGGGTGATTTCGACACCTTTGCGCTGATAAACCTTATTCAGCGCCGAGCAAAGGCTATCCAGTAGTGCCGACACCGAATGCAGATCGCGCTGCAGCGGATTATGATCGGCTTGCATACTGGCTCGATGCAGGTAGTAGCCAATTTGTTGTGAAATACGGCTAATCTGCTCCAGCATCACCGGCTCGGCCTGCTCCACGGTGAGCTCCTTGCCGCTGCGCAGGGAGCGCAAGGTACTCTGCAACACCGCCAGCGGGGTTTTCAGGCTGTGCGTTAAATCAGACAGGGTGGTGCGATAACGCGTGTAGCGCTGGCGCTCATTGGTCAGCAGCAGGTTGAGATTTCGCACCAGGCTGCGCAACTCCTGCGGTGGATTGTCATCCAGATTCTCGCGATGACCCGTTTCCAGTTCACGCACCTGCGCGGTTAAGTCACCAATAGGGCGCAGGCTCCAGTGCGCGGCCAGCCACAGCAGGGGAATCACTAATAGCAGGTTTGCTGCCAGCACATAGCTAAACCATGACCACACCACATCCGAGTGCTGCAGTTCCTGAGGGATGGAATCCACCACGACGATGGTCAGTGCCGGTAAGTTGGTGGTGGCATCGTAACGGTTGACGGCGACCGAGTGGGTAAAGGTGTCGTTGTTGTCGCTGTCCAGTTGATGTAACCGCTCTTTGACCTCGGAGTTGTTGCCGATGGCGGCCAGACTGGTGCGATTTGTGGTGTCAATTTCATAAAAATCGGGCTTGAGCAGCCACTCACGCCGAATGTTTTTGCGGATGTCAGGCACATCACGCTGCTGCCACAGCAACTTGCCGTGTTCATCGTAGATGAACACCAGCGTCGGGAAATTGAGCGTCATACGCTCTGGCTGGGCAATGGTCAGCTTATTGTTTTGCCATTGCGCCAGAGTGAAGAACAGGTTGCTCTCGCCGCGCATCACGCGATAGGTGTTTTTATCGAAACTCACCACATAGCCGACTACGGCAACCATGCCGTAGGAGAGCGACAGAAACAGGACAATAGCGGCAGTCGCCAGTAAAAACCGGGCGCGTAATGAGAAAGGACGTAAGCGATTCAGCCAATTCATAAATCAGAGATCAAAGCGATAGCCCTGGCCGCGCACGGTGTTAATCACTTCGGTCGGATGGAGCGCAAGAATCTTTTTACGCAGGCGCCCCATCAAAACATCAATGGTGTGGCTCTCGCGCAGTTCGGCATCGGGATAGAGTTGCAGCATCAGCGAATCTTTGCTGACCACTTTTCCGGCGTTGCGGATCAAGGTTTCTACAATGGTGTACTCAAAGGCGGTGAGTTTGACCGGTGCATCATTGACGGTGACTTCGCGACGTGACAGATCAACCTGGAACGGCGGCATCGCAATGATCTGCGAAGCGTGTCCACTGTTGCGACGCATCAGCGCCTGCAAACGTGCAGCGACTTCTTCGATATGGAAAGGTTTGGTGACGTAGTCATCGGCACCGGCTTCGAGTGCTTCCACTTTAGCCTGCCAGCCTTCACGTGCCGTCAACACCAGAATCGGTTGACGCACAGCATCACCGCGCCAGCGACGAATCAACGACATGCCATCTTCATCAGGCAAGCCTAAATCGACCAGCGCAATGTCGGGAATGTGTTCCTGCAGGAAATAGTCGGCTTCTTTGGCATCTTCGGCAGCATCCACCTGATGACCCATTTCACGTAACTGCACGGCGAGATGATGACGCAGCAGTGCATTATCTTCCACAACCAGAACACGCATAGAATTTCCTTACCTTCAAACTCAGTGATGATGGCAAGAGTATATGTTAAGCGAGCTAAACAAGAGAACAACACTTGATTGTCATCGTTTGAACGACAGCAGCAAAAAGCGGTGAGCATTCATTCCGGACGCAGGCAACAAAGGATTGATGTACTTGCCGATTTGCTGGTGCTCGACTGTCTGAGGGAAAGGGTAGGGTGTGCGCACAGGCACACCCTTCATGATTATTTTAAATCATCAACCATCTGAATGGCGCGGCCGAGATAGTTGGCCGGTGTCATCTGCTTAAGACGCACTTTCTCTTCTTCCGGCAGTTCAAGACTGTCGATGAAGGCCTGCATACCGGCTGCATCTACACGTTTGCCACGCGTCAGCTCTTTCAGCTTTTCGTATGGCTTCTCGATACCGTAGCGGCGCATCACGGTCTGGATCGGCTCGGCCAGCACTTCCCAGTTGTGATCCAGTTCGTCCAGCAGACGATCGCGGTTCACTTCCAGTTTAGAGATACCTTTCAACGTCGCCTGATAAGCGATCAGCGCATAGCCCACGCCGACGCCGAGGTTACGCAGTACGGTAGAGTCGGTGAGATCGCGCTGCCAGCGGGAAACCGGCAGTTTGCTCGCCAGGTGCTGCATCACCGCATTCGCCAGACCGAGGTTGCCTTCTGAGTTTTCGAAGTCAATTGGGTTCACTTTATGCGGCATGGTGGAAGAACCAATTTCGCCCGCGATGGTTTTCTGCTTGAAGTGATTGAGAGCTACGTAACCCCAGATATCACGGTCAAAGTCGATCAGGATGGTGTTGAAACGCGCGATGCAATCGAACAGTTCCGCAATGTAATCATGCGGTTCGATCTGAGTGGTGTACGGGTTCCAGGTAACACCCAGTGAGGTGACAAACTGCTCGCTCAGCTGATGCCAGTCCACTTCCGGATACGCAGCGATGTGGGCGTTGTAGTTGCCGACCGCGCCGTTGATTTTGCCCAGCACTTCGATTTTGCTCAACTGACGCAGCTGACGTTCCATACGGTAAGCGACGTTAGCCATCTCTTTACCCATAGTGGATGGCGTAGCAGGCTGGCCGTGAGTACGCGACAGCAGCGGGATATCGCGATACTCCTGCGCCAGACCTTTCACCGCATCGATGATTTTGTTCCAGAAAGGCACGATGACATCACGGCGAGCGGTTTCCAGCATCAGCGCGTGAGAAAGGTTGTTAATATCTTCAGAAGTACAGGCGAAGTGGATGAACTCGGATACCGCATGCAGCGCAGGGATATCGGCCACTTTCTCTTTCAGGAAGTACTCAACCGCTTTAACGTCGTGGTTGGTGGTGCGTTCGATGGTTTTAATGCGCGCCGCGTCTTCTTCGCTGAAATTGGCGACAATGGCATCAAGGAAAGCGTTTGCGTCAGCATCAAATGCAGGAACTTCCTTGATCTCTGCGGTCGTAGCCAGTTTCTGTAACCAGCGAACTTCAACCTCAACGCGGAATTTCAGCAAACCGTATTCGCTGAAAATGGCGCGCAGCGGGCTGACTTTATCGCCATAACGGCCATCGACAGGTGAGACGGCGGTCAGAGAGGATAATTCCATCAGTGCAACTCCTGAATCGTTAACAAATTAGGGCAGGGTGGCGCTTAATACGCCGGGCCCAACCGGGATAAAATGGTTTTGGCTTCACGCAGCAGACGCTGGCGCGAGAACATTAGCTGCAGGCGGCCACCGCCAACCTGCTGCCACAACACAGCGGCACGAATGCCTGCCAGCAAGGTAGCGCGTACTTTGCTTTGTACCTGAGAATTCTGTAATACCTGCGGCGAACCGGTGACCTGAATGCGCGGACCCAGTGGGCTAATGACATCGACATAAATCCCTGCCATGGCACTGGTGATGGTTTCAGATTCCAGCTCGTAATGCGCGAGTTGGCGATCAAGCTGCGCAATACGCTGAGAAAGGGTGTTCAGCGCCGCGTTGTTGCCGTGCAATTTGCGCTCCAGCACCATCATACTCAGGGTGTAACGTGTCAGTTCGGCCCCGGCACCCTGGCGGCTGCCGCTGTTCAACACCGCCATCAGCGATTCCAGACCGAGATGCAGATTCGCTTCATCATTGCCAAAGACCGCCAGCGTCGAGCCGGGGTTCAGATCCAGCAGGCTGCGCAGCGACACGGTTAATGCGGCATTGTTGCAACTGCCCTGGTGCGCTAATTGCTGCACCAGATGCGCGGACTGACAAATACCCGCCAGCGCGAGCGTTATCTCATAATAGTTCTTAGCCACGCTTAACTCCTGTCATCGCGTCGGCAGCGCCGACCTCAGGCTTCTGCCAGGGGCAGGCGCTGTTCAATAATGCCGCCGCCGAGGCAAACATCACCCAGATAAAATACGGCCGACTGGCCAGGCGTGACGGCCGCAACCGGCTCGTCAAAACGCACTTCAATACGCTCGGCATCGAGCGGGATAATTTCGCATGGAATATCGGTCTGACGATAACGGGTTTTCACCGTGCAGCGCAGCGGGGCCGTCATTGTTTGGCGATCGACCCAATCCAGTTGCTGAGCAATCAGACCCACAGACATCAGGCGTGGATGTTCCGCACCCTGAGCCACCACCAGACGATTGCGCGCCACGTCTTTGTCCACCACATACCAGGGATCGTCGTTGCTCTCTTTGCGACCACCAATACCCAATCCTTTGCGCTGACCCAGCGTGTGATACATCAGCCCCTGGTGCTCACCGACAATCTCACCCTCAACGGTTTCGATTTCGCCCGGTTGTGCAGGTAAGTAACGACCAAGGAAGTCGCGGAATTTGCGCTCGCCGATAAAGCAGATGCCGGTCGAGTCTTTCTTCTTCGCGGTGATCAAATCCAGTTTTTCAGCGATACGGCGCACTTCAGGCTTCTCCAGTTCACCCACCGGGAACAGGCTTTGCGCAATCTGTTCATGGCTCAGGGTGTAGAGGAAGTAACTCTGATCTTTATTGCCGTCGAGACCGCGCAGTAACTGGCTGGTGCCATTCACATCGGCGCGGCGCACATAGTGACCGGTGGCGATGAAGTCTGCCCCGAGATCTTCAGCCGCGAATTCCAGGAAGGCTTTAAATTTGATCTCTTTATTGCACAGAATATCGGGGTTAGGCGTGCGGCCCGCTTTGTACTCTTCCAGGAAGTGTTCGAACACGTTATCCCAGTACTCAGCCGCGAAGTTGATTTTGTGCAGTTTAATGCCGAGTTTGTCACACACGGCTTGAGCGTCAGCCAGATCATCAGCGGCGGTGCAATACTCCTCGCCGTCGTCTTCCTCCCAGTTCTTCATGAACAGGCCTTCAACCTGATAGCCCTGCTGTTGCAGTAACCAGGCGGATACGGAAGAATCGACGCCGCCGGACATCCCGACGATCACTTTTTTCTGGCTGTTGTCAGACATGACGCACTCTTAATTACGATAAAAACAGGCGGCGCATTCTATCATGCCGAAGCCGGGCGCGCACCTTCGTGAAACGGCCATTGGAACGGCGCCACCAGTTGCAGCGGATAACGTGCGCCTTGCTGCCACAATCGTACACTCTCAGCGACCAGCGGTGAACGCAGGCGATTCGCCGTCAGAATCTGCTCTGGCGGCAGCCACCAGCAGCAATCGATGTCGCGATCGTGCGGGGACGTCTCGCATTTTTCTGGCAGATCGAGGCCAAACAGGAAACGCACAAAAGGTGTATCGTCAGGCGCGATCCACTGCTGCACACCGAGGAAATACTCAGGTTGAGCGTCAATGCCGGTCTCTTCAAACAACTCACGCTGCGCCGCTTCTAAAATCGTTTCATTGGCTTCGAGATGACCCGCCGGCTGATTCCAGGTAATGCGTCCGTGAACACGCTCTTCAACCACCAGCAATTCGCCTTGTGCCTGCACAATACAGGCTACGGTTACATGAGGTTTAAACATCCTTCCTCCGAAATTGTTAACTAAAAGTTATTGAAAAGTCGTGATCTAAACGTTGGCACTGACATCGCGCCACTCTCCCAGGGCTAAATCGTTCAGTTGATATTTGCCCATGGCAAAGCGAATCAGGCGTAAGGTGGGAAAACCAATATGCGCCGTCATGCGCCGCACCTGACGGTTACGTCCTTCGTACAGGGTGATTTTCAACCAACTGGTCGGGATCGCTTTACGCTCGCGGATCGGCGGCTGGCGCGGCCACAGCCACTCTGGTTCAGTGACTAATTCCACGCCAGCAGGCAGCGTGGGTCCATCATTGAGGGTGACGCCGTTGCGTAACAGGGATAAATCTGATTCCTGTGGTGCACCTTCAATCTGCACATAATAGATTTTTCCGGTGCGCTTTCCGGGCTGCGTAAGTTGCGCCTGTAGCGCGCCATCGTTGGTCAGAATCATCAAACCTTCGCTGTCGCGATCGAGGCGGCCGGCGGCATAAACGTCGCTAACCGGCACGAAATCCTTGAGCGTGCGGCGTCCCGCTTCATCACTGAACTGCGGTAAAACATCGAAAGGTTTGTTAAAGAGTATGACGCGTCGCGGTCCTTTTGGACGTGTGTCACGGCGCACGGGCTGGCGTGCTGCGGTGTTTGGACGCTTATCCTGGTGAATTCGTTGAGAAGTTTTTCGCATGGGCTTTGCAGTCAGAAACAATCGGCGCATTATAACGCGAAACTGCGGTGATTGGCGTAGCGGAAATATTCAAGTAGTATTGACCCGCATCTTACAAATCATTAACAAAAAATCGCTCGAAGGAGAGGTTGATGGAAAGCAAAGTAGTTGTTCCGGCGGAAGGTCAAAAAATCACCCTGGTTCAGGGCAAACTCACTGTTCCGAATAACCCAGTCATTCCTTACATCGAAGGTGATGGCATCGGCGTTGATGTTTCCCCTGTTATGCTGAAAGTGGTTGATGCCGCTGTGAAGAAAGCCTACAACGGCGAGCGCAAAATTTCCTGGATGGAAATTTATACTGGTGAGAAATCAGTAGAACTTTACGGCCAGGACGTCTGGCTGCCGCAAGAAACCCTCGATTTAATCAAAGAGTACCGCGTTGCCATCAAAGGCCCACTGACTACGCCAGTTGGCGGCGGTATTCGTTCTCTGAACGTGGCGCTGCGTCAGGAGCTGGATCTGTACGTGTGTCTGCGTCCGGTTCGCTACTACACCGGCACCCCAAGCCCGGTTAAACGCCCAGAAGATACCGACATGGTGATCTTCCGTGAGAACTCAGAAGATATCTATGCGGGTATCGAGTGGAAAGCGGGCACGCCAGAAGCGGACAAAGTGATCAAGTTCCTGCGCGAAGAGATGGGCGTGAAGAAAATTCGCTTCCCAGAACAGTGTGGTATCGGCGTGAAGCCGTGCTCTGAAGAGGGCACTAAACGTCTGGTGCGTGCTGCGGTTGAGTACACCATCACCAACGATCGTGATTCTCTGACCCTGGTTCACAAAGGCAACATCATGAAGTTCACCGAAGGCTCATTCAAAGACTGGGGCTACCAGTTGGTGAAAGAAGAGTTCGGCGGCGAGCTGATCGATGGCGGTCCATGGATGAAGTTCAAGAATCCAAACACTGGCAAAGAGATCATCGTTAAAGACGTGATCGCTGACGCCTTCCTGCAGCAGATCCTGTTGCGTCCAGCAGAATACGACGTTATCGCCTGTATGAACCTGAACGGTGACTACATCTCTGATGCCCTGGCGGCACAGGTTGGTGGTATCGGTATCGCACCTGGCGCGAACATCGGTGACGAGTGCGCACTGTTCGAAGCAACCCACGGTACGGCACCTAAGTACGCTGGCCAGGATAAAGTGAACCCAGGTTCCGTTATCCTGTCCGCAGAAATGATGCTGCGTCATATGGAGTGGTTCGAAGCCGCAGACCTGATTGTTAAAGGCATGGAAGGCGCTATCGCTGCTAAGACCGTGACCTATGACTTCGAGCGTCTGATGGATGGCGCTAAACTGCTGAAATGTTCAGAGTTTGGTGACGCGATCATCGCGAACATGTAATTTCTGCCAGCCAGAAATTGAGACGGGAGCCTATGGCTCCCGTTTTTTTATGCGCTAAGTTAATCGGCCTGCTGTTCAACAGATTTGGCGGATGACGCATGCTGCTGCGACAAGCGCCAGAAATCATTGCCGCCCGGATGCTGATACATGCGCAGGCCAAACTGGCCGACAATCGCATAGATATATTCGAAGATCGCTGACTGCGAGTTCTCATACTCCACCCAAAATATCGACGAGGTGAAGCAATAGACTTCTACCGGTAAACCTTCCGGCGAGGGCTTCATGGTGCGCACCACGATATACATATCCTGCTTAATATCATCGCGCTGCGACAGCCACGCGGTGAGATATTTGCGGAACACCGTCAAGTTGGTCATGCCGTTTTCGGCAAACCAGCGGTCACCCACGGCATTGCTGTCACGGCCATCCATTAACGCTGACAGCTGCTCGTTAACACCGCGAATCTGGCTCATCTGCTGAATGAGTTCGTGATCGAGAAAGCGAATCGACATTTGGTCGAGGTGGAAGCTACGCATAATACGGCGCGCGCCGGAGGAGAACATCGCCTGCCAGTTGGTATAGGTTTCGGTGAGGAAGTTTTTCGTCGGGATGCGTGACAAAGTGTTATCCCAGTTACGCAGCGTAATGGTGTGCAGTGCAATATCAATCACTTCGCCGCTAATGCCTTTATCCGGCATCTCAATCCAGTCACCAAGTTGCAGCACATCGTTGGATGACACCTGAATATTCGCCACCAGCGACATTAAGGTGTGCTGGAACACCAACATCAATACCGCAGCAACCGCACCCAAACTCGAGATAATAATCACTGGCGATTTATTCGACATAATGGCCAGAATCATGATAGCCGAAATAATGTGCACCAGGATCTTGCCGACCTGAATATAGCCCTTGATCGAGTGATTCTTACGCTTTGATTTGCGGGAGTAGGAGTTGTTAACAATCTCCAGCACTTCTGTGAAGAACAGCGACAGATAAACAAAGAACAAAATGCCGCAGATAGTCTTAATAGCAATCAGCAGATGCTCGGGCAGATCTGGCATAAACTGCAGCAGGTAATAGACCGTGATCACCGGAATAAAGTTTGAGAGCTTTTCAGATAGCCGCACATCTTTATCAAGTGGAACCTGTTTTTTGTGTGTGCTGAAGAAGACCTTGCGCACCACCTTTACCACAAAGAATTTGCAGATCAGATGCGTCACCATCCCCGCGATCACCAGCAGCAGCAAGCTAAAAGTGGTGGATAGCAGGGTGTTACTCTCAATAAATTTCTGGATATCGCTTAAATAATTCATATTCACAACATGCCTGACAACGTTGGCGGGGATTCAATCACAAACTGTGATCATACTGTATGCGACAAGTGCGCAATTTCTTAACGGCGGTTCGCGCCTGACAATACATTTCGCAAAACTTTGAAACAGATAGCATCCATGAACCCTTCGTCGTGCCTTTTCTGGCAAAACCCGCTATGTTCTGCGCTTCAGATTCTGGAGGTGGTATGCAAGGTGTCATCAAATTCGTTAAGGGCTGGTTGCTGTTTTCGCTGCTGTGGGGCATTTTCATGTGGTTCACTTCGTGGCAGGCGCACGGTGAGGCCATCAGTATGGTGGTGGTGAAAAGCTTGTACGCTGGATTGATTTATCAGGCATTGATGACCATGGTGGCGCGCTTCAAAGCACGCCGTTCGCAAGCCTGATTGCTCACATCTTCCCACACAGCTTTGCGCAGCACTGACGCTAATTTGCACTCTGTCAGGCAATCTGGCCCGACTCAAAACAGTGTGGGTGGAAGTGAAGATGGCAAAGACGTCATTAGCCGCGTGGTTCTTTTTACTGGTGTCATTTGGCAGCTGTGCGCAATTACCTGACGTGCCAGTGAATATCACTGTGCACCAGGGGCGTCATCTGGATGTGAATAACAGCACGGCTGATGTGGCAGAGACGCCGGATGAACATATTCAGGAAAGGTTGGATGAGGCCGGTCATCATCAATAAGCGTTGGGGCCAGAAAGGCCCCCCTTCGCCGCTTATTTCCTGCCCAGCAGGAAACCGACAATAATGCCGATGCTGGCCGCTACCGCCAGGCCAGTTGCCGGATTATCACGTACCGATTTGACCACGCAATCTGCTGCATCCTGCACAGCATAACTGGCTTGCGCGGGATAACGACGCGCGGCACCTTTAGCCTGATGTTTGCGAGAGCCGGTCCATTCCCCGATTTTTTCTTCAACTGCGCCCGCTGCTTCATTCAATTTTGCTTCCGCTTTATCAGTCATGATGACTCCCTGCTGGTTGTGAATATTACGATTCAGCGTAGTCACAGATTTTCAGACCAGCAACCCGCAGGCCAACGAGGTTGTAACAGTGGTTTGCAGGATTGTTGAACTCTGTCCAGGCTTAAACGAAGTAGCAGGCCTTTTGATTTGCGGAAATCAGGCCGTGTCACACCAGGAGGAGAGATGAAACGTGATGTATTAAATGAAGACGATTACGATGAAGTGTGTCGGGTCATTGGCGACGCGGTGATTGTCCTATCCGAATGTGGCCACGAAACTAAACGCGCTGAAATCACCGATTTATTGCAGCGAACCCGCCATCATCGCGCGCATGATGAACGCGACGAACAGCGGATGCTGGAGCATGCGATTCGTCTGGTCAAACCCTAATCCCTAAGGGTGTCACGAGACGCCCTTAGGGATTGCCGCGATAAGCCGGATACCAGGTCACCAAAAAATGGCGAAGATGATCGAAACACCACTCGGCATCGTCGGCTTGCTGACAATAATAGCGAACGGTGACTTTCTCATAGCGCATATGACGCTGATGCAAAGGTGACCAGCCCCAATCCAGCACGGCGCGGGCGTAATTGACCAGGGTGCCGCTCTGCATGTTGTGCTGCTTCTCTTGTCGGCTCAGATAGAGTTCAAATGCCTGATCCAGACTTTGCGTCTCCTCACTGCTGCCACTCGATAGCGCCGGGCGTAATGCCACATCGATAAATCCGCACACGCCGTCATCACGCTGCTGCCAGTCACAGGCTAAGGTCATAAATACCCCCTCCTGCAAATTCACCTCTTCCAGTAAACGCCGTAAATTTTCGGAATGTTTACCCGCTGAGATTTCGTCGATGCGATCGGTCTGCAGCGTGAGGTCAAATCCACAAGGATTCACCGAACCATCCGCGTTGGTGGAAGCGGGGAAGGGGAAATCGATGTAGCCGTTATTGTCCAGACTCTTTTCCATAGTACAGGTCCGCAGCGTGAGGAAGCCTGACAATAAACCATCTTTCCCGGCTAAGCACGTTTAAGGGCACGTCCAGGTAATCATGGTGTTCTGATAAGGGTTGATCAGACGGAATTGCTTATCTGACAGCCGCTGAGCGGTGAAGCCCTCAGGCGTCACGGCAGAAGGGACATACTGGAAACGATCGCTGGAGTGCAATGTGCCACTTTTCACCGCCACGCCATCACGCGTGACCGTAAAGGCATTCACCAAATCGAAGATGCGCGCCTGCGTCTGCCCCATTGATTGTCCATAAATGGTCGCGACTTCGCCCGGGCAGTCGACACCTTTGGGCGTGGAGCTGCAACCAGCCAATAATAAAAGGGTGAGTACTACCGTGATTCGCAACATGATCCTGTCCTGGTTCGATTCCTTGTTTGCAGTGGCCCGTCAATGCCCACTGATATGCTGATCATAGCAGGTCTGGCACCGCTTCCCATTTGTCATTTGCTTAATCGTTAAGCGGTAAGAATGTAAAGGGGTGACTTTGGTAGCAGATAAACGTTATTCTTGCCAGCGTTGCGCATCAGGTAAGCAAAACAAGGGCAAATCTATGAAAGAAGAAGAAGCCAGTTTAATGATTCTTCAGCACGCGATTGATAAATTAGAAGCCGACAAAAAAAAGCAGGTAATGAACTGTGTAGCGGCCATACAAGAAGTGATGCAAGGCTTCGATCCGGAAGATGCGGGTCTGGCGTTAATGTTAGTCGCCGCACAGGTTGCAGCAGAGTAATCCCTTTCGGTCATTCCTTCCCCATCCGTTTGCGATGGAAATCCATGCAATATAGCTGCTGCTCAGTCGATATCGGCTGATGCGCAGCGATTGTTCTGCACAGATTAATCTTTCTCCTGGTTCACATTACTGCGCGCTGTGCTAAACCTGACAATGAATCTAAAAGGAGGATGAGATGAAAAAGACATTGCTTTTAATTGGTACTTTTAGCCTCGGCCTACTGCTGGCGGGCTGCGCATCCGATCACGTCATGCACACCACCGATGGGCAAACCATTGTGGTGCAGGGTAAACCTAAAGTGGATGAAGATACCGGCATGATTACTTACAAAGATATTGATGGTAAAGAACAGCAGATAAACCGTAATCAAATCAAAGATATGAACTCGGTTAACTAACGTTTCCTTTACCCTTCTATCCTTGCAGGCCCGTACTCAACGGGCCATTATTCGTTTTAACGCTTTTTTCTGTGTTACGCTTCTCTGCATAAAATCCAACGAAATCATCATCTAACCTCAGCGGAGATCCAATGAAGGCGATAGCTATTGCCGTTGGCTTAATGGCGTGCCATATCGCGCCGGCCTGGAGCGAAACCGAATTTCAAATTACCTGTCCGGGGCGCCCGACCATGACGGTATCGCGTGCGGAATACGGTTTAAGTACGCTGATGTGGCCAACACGTCATTTTCAAATTGCAGCAGGGCAACAGCGCACGCGTTTGCAAGGCGGTGATAAAGTGGCGATCACGCGTTTTCGTAATGGCGATCAGCTGATTGTGAACAAAAACAATGACGATACGTTCTTTGTCTATGCCGATAGCGATAAACTCATCCCCTGCAATCGCACCGAAAAACGCGATGCGGAAATTCTTTCGCTGGAACGTTACGACGATAGCCAGCGCCCCAATTCATAGTTGCCAGTCAAAGGAGAAGACGATGCAATTAAGCGTAACCGACACCGTTACCGCAGAGGATCTGGATGATGTTCGTCTCGGCCTCACCGAATATAACAGCCGCTTTATCGATCCCAGTGAGATGCAGGCGATTGGCGTCTTCATTAAGGATGCTTCTGGTCGCAAGCTGGCCGGGTTGACCGGTTCCACCTTTGGTAACTGGCTGCGCATCGACCTGCTATGGGTCGGCGATGCGTTACGTGGGCAGGGCGCTGGTACACAGTTGATTCAGGCCGCCGAAACAGAAGCCCGCGCCCGTGGTTGCCTTTATGCGCAGGTTGATACGGCCAGTTTCCAGGCGCGCCCGTTCTATGAAAAGATGGGCTACACCTTACGCTTTAGCCTCGATAATTATCCGCGTCTGCATCAGCGTCATTACCTCAGTAAATCGCTGTAACTAGATTAGTGGCTGCTGGCGTAAATCCAGCGGCGATTGCTCTGCCTCATCAATCGCCGCCAGCCAACTCTGCAAATCGACTTTGGCCCATGATAAGTGACCACGCGTGGTACTCATCAGCACGACATCCGGGCGCAGCGCGCGGTACAGCTCCAGTGATTGCTGTAACTCCAGCGGATTACTCTCCGGTACCAACACGCTGATCCAGCGGTTGTAGTCACAGGTCAAGGTATCGCCAACGAACAGATAGGTCTGGCCCAGCGGGGAGTGATAAAGGTAACTGCAGCTGCCCGGCGTGTGGCCGGGTGTGGGCAGCAGATGGAAATCACCAAAGTGGCTTTCCTGCTGAATGAAGGTCTCATCAGGTTCGACAATCAGACTGACCGGCCCCAGTGAACGGCTGTGACAGTAGAGCGCACTGTTAAAACGCTGCTGGATCGCCACGGCGCCGGGCGCGGCTTCATGCCAGTGGGTGAGGTAGTGGCGAATCACCCCGCCCGCATCATTGAGAAACTCATGATCGAGCGGATGCTCGACACGGCCGATGACCAGATTGCCGCGCGGATGGCGCAGCATAAAGCCATGCATCATTAAATCTTGCGCCGTCTCTTCGGCGGGAAATTCCGGGGTGGAGATCCACAAATCTTCGTACAGTGGCTTCAATGTCGGTCTCCTGCGGCAAAACGTTAGCGCAATGTCGGGTGGCCGGTGAAGGCAAGCTGTGCTTCGCCCTGTTCAAGCTGTAAGGTGGCGCTGGCACCCAGCGGCAGCGTGACGGTGTCGGCATCGTGGCCAAACGCCAGTTCGCTGATCACCGGTAGCTGATATTCATCGCGGATGCGTTGCCATACGCTGGCAAAATCGAAACCATTGTCATAAGCCGACAGTGACGTGCTGGTGAAACTGCCGGTGATGATCGCCCGCTGGCGCGCCAGAATGCCGCTCTGTTGCAGTTGAATCAGCATACGCTCTATGCGGAAAGGATGCTCATTCACATCCTCGATCACCAAAATGCCGTTTTCAATTTGTGGCATCCAGGGTGTGCCGATCAGGGAGCAGATCATCGCCAGATTGCCACCCCACAAGGTCCCTTGCCAGCGTCCCGCATCCGGGCTGTGGGTCTGCCAGCCTATATTGACTGTAGGAGAAGAGAGCGCCTGCCAAAAGTGTGACAGGGTAAATTCGGATAATGCCTCTGCGCCGAAGTTGCCGGCCAGCATCGGGCCGCTGAAGGTCACCAGCCCGGTTTGCGCCAGTAACGCCAGTTGAATCGCGGTGAAATCACTGTGTCCACAAAGCGCGATAGGTTGATTGAGCAGCCGGCGCTGCAGAGCGACATAATCAATCTGATCCAGCAAACGCGAGGCACCGTACCCACCGCGCACCGCCAGCACAATATCGGGCAGCGTGCTCAGTGCTGCCAGCTGGTTCACATCATTCAACCGTTCCCCGTCTTCGCCCGCAAAACGCTGGAAGCGGCGTGTAATCGCTGATAAGTTGTCCAACTGATGTCCCTGAGCCTGTAAACGACTCACTGCACGTTGGGCCGCATCCTGATTATGGCAATAGCCGGAGGGGGCGATTAGACGAATAGATCGGGGGGAAAGCATAGCGTTCATCCTGATTTAAAGTGGCCTGCCGATGATGGCGAAATCCGTTACCGATGTCACGGCAGCACAAGGTTTTTTACGTATTTAGGATAAACGGTAATTTTGCATTGCGCTGCGCCAGGTATGATAGCTTGCGCCAACTCTATTGCGGAACCAAAAATCAGTGAAAATTCGACTACTTATGCTATCTGCGCTGTTGCTCGCGGGCTGTGCCAGTGAGCCAGAAAAAACGGTCGTGCCAGAGAAAAATACGCCATTAACCCAGGCACCACCGTCGAAAGTGAATGATGCATGGTCAATGTTTACCGAAGATGCCGCCAGTCATTATGGCGTTGATGAGAAGTTAATCAGCGCCATTATTAGTGTCGAATCCGGGGGCAATCCCACCGTTACCAGCCGTTCAAACGCGGTAGGGTTGATGCAGATTAAAGCCTCAACGGCGGGGCGTGCGGTGTATCGCACTCAGGGACGTCACGGTCAGCCGACGTCTTCGGAATTGCGCGATCCAGCGAGAAATATCGATATCGGTGCGGCATATCTCAAGCTGCTGCAGGATTCTGAGTTGGCCGGTATTCGAAATCCACTCACGCTGCGTTATGCCACCATCGTTTCTTACGCCAACGGTGCTGGTGCGTTGCTGCGCACCTTCTCACGGAATCGCGATCGGGCGATTGCGATGATCAACTCGATGACGCCGGACGAATTCTATCAGCATGTGCAGGATAAACATCCGGCGGCACAGGCACCACGTTATCTGTGGAAGGTCACAACGGCCTACCGAACCATCGGATAAGTCGGCTTTGCGAAGCGCGGCTCGTCAGGGCCGCGCCTTAAAGCAACCTGTTAAATCGGTCATTCCATCAGCAATCGTGCGGTGGGATAATCCACAATCAGCACTTTCACATATCCACCGCGCAACGCTCCGCGAATCGCCAGGGCTTTCTCTTTGCCGCCCGCCAGTGCCACCACTTGCGCACACTGTTTAACCTGCGCCAGCTCCATGCCAATCACCGGATCTTCCTCGGCGTTCAACACCGGTTTTCCGTCAGTATCAAAATAATGCAAACAGATATCGCCCACCGCACCGCGCTCGGCCAGCGTGCGCAGCATCTCGCCGTCATAGTAGTTGCCGGAATTGCGTAGCAGCGCGGAAGGCTCAAGATCGCCAATGCCGACAATCGCCAGATCCACTTGATCAAACTTTTCCAGCACCACGGCCACGTCTGGGTTTACTGATAAGCGTTGACGATCCTGCACTGAATGCTCAATCGACTGCGACGGCAGCAACCAGGCCGGACAATCCAGTAGCGCCGCAAGATTCTGCGTCAGGATGGTGGCCTGCACGTTGCCGTTCGCACCCACCCCACCAAGCAGCTGGATCACGCCTTTGCAGGGCGCACTCAGCGGATGCAACGCGTCCACCATCGCGCGAATGGTGCCACTCCATGATGAAATGCCGATCAGTTCATCGGCGCGCAGGCGGGTTTCCAGATAGTGCGCCGCTGCTGAGCCAATCGCCTGTTTAATTTGCAGCGCGGAAGCCTGATCCGGCACATCGACCACAATCACCTGTGGTAGCTGATACTGCTGCTCAATCGCCTTCTCCAGTTCGGGATAGACATTGGCGGGTGGCACCACGCTGATTTTCACTACGCCTTCTTTCACGCTGCGATTGAGGATGCGTGACACAAAGGATTGCGACAGCTTCAGCAGTTGCGCAATATCGGACTGCTTCATGCCTTCCACATAATAAAGCGTGGCGATTTTTACCATCAGCCGCTGTTCGTCCTGTTTTGCCATGGTTTTTCTCTCTCTTAACCTGCCTGGTATTGTTAATCAGGCTGTCATAAATAACAACGCAGAACATTTTGTGATCGTTTTCGCTTTTTCAGGATCGCGCGATGGACGAGTTCAGGAAGCCAGCGCATAGTCATTATGCATATAAAATCGCAATTGAATATATATTCAAGCGGAGAAAAATCAATGAAAGCTTCTGTCCTCAAAATGACCCTACTGGCTTCACTGATGTTAGCTTCAGCGGCAACGCTGGCGGCAGAAAAGGGCTTGATTGCTATCATCACGCCTTCTCACGATAACCCGTTCTTTAAAGCTGAAGCCGATGGCGCGCAAGAGAAAGCCAAAGCGCTCGGTTACACCACGCTGGTGGCCTCGCACGATGATGACGTGAACAAACAGAACCAGCTGATCGAAACCGCCATCGCGCGTAAAGCCAAAGCGATCATTCTGGATAACGCCGGTGCTGACGCCACCGTTGGCCCGGTGCAAAAAGCCAAAGATGCCGGAATCCCCACCTTCCTGATTGACCGCGAGATCAACAAAACCGGCGTCGCCGTGGCGCAGATTGTCTCTAACAACTATCAGGGCGCGCAGTTGGGCGCAGAGAAGTTCGCTAAGTTGCTGAACGGCAAAGGCGACTACGTTGAGCTGCTGGGCAAAGAGTCGGACACCAACGCGGGCGTGCGCTCACAGGGCTATCACGACGTGCTGGATGACTATCCCGATATGAAGATGGTGGCGCAGCAGAGTGCCAACTGGAGCCAGACCGAAGCCTTTAGCCGCATGGAAACCATTCTGCAGAAAAATCCCAACATTGTCGGGGTGATTTCCGGGAATGACACCATGGCGCTGGGGGCAGAAGCCGCGCTGAAAGCCGCCGGTAAAACCAACGTAATTGTGGTGGGCTTTGACGGCAGCGATTACACGCGCGATTCCATCATCAATAAAGGCAACATCAAAGCCACGGTGCTGCAGCCGGGCTGGGATCAGGCACAAATGGCGGTTGAGCAGGTGGATTACTACCTTAAAAACGGCAAAGCGCAAAAAGAAGAGAAGCAGCTGATGGATTGCGTGCTGATCGACGACAGTAACGCCGCGAAGCTGAAAAACTTCAACCTGGCGAAATAAGACGGAGGTCGGCATGAAGGGAAAAGCAGCAACCGGGCTGATGGTTGGGCTCTTATCGCTGATATTGACCGCCTGCACCGTGGTGGATCTCGATGCAAACGGCAATCCCATCATGCCGAAAGATCCGAATGCCAAACCCGGCTATAGCAACCAGACGCCACAGCAGATCGCCGAATCGAGCTGGGCCAGCCGGGTACAGCAACCGGCTGAGAAGCAGGCGCTGAGCTGGGCGGATATGGAAACCAAAAGTCATATCGTCAAGGCCGGGGGCAGCGAAAGCGTGTTTGTGCGTGCCGGAGGAACCGTCACCGCCTTTGATAACAGCAACGAACGCGAACGCAGCCTGACTGTCACCATCAATGGCAAACCGGTCAAGGTGTTGATTGGGCCGGTACTGCGCAGTAATGCAATTCGTGATGCGGCGGGCTATCGCTTTGAAGAGTTCACCAATCAGGTGCAATACGCACAGCTGACTAAAGCGTTGAATCGTCATGCCGTTCAGCAACTACCGCCGGTGGATGCCAGTTGGGTCGGCAAACCGGTGCAGGCGCTGTTAGCCGTCAGTATGGAGCCGAATCAGGTGAATGACGTGGTGGCGATTCAGTTGCAGCAAGGGAATCCATGATGAGCGATGAAATCATCCTGCAGGCCAAACAGATGTCGATGTTGTTTCCGGGCACCCTGGCGCTGGACCGTGTCGATTATCGCGTGTGGCGCGGCAAAGTGAACGTCATCATCGGTGAAAATGGGGCAGGTAAATCCACGCTGATGAAGATCCTCGCCGGGGTGCAGCAGCCCACCAGCGGCGAAATGTTCCTTAACGGCGAAAAAGTGGTGTTGAGCAGTACGCGAGACGCCGCCCGCCACGGTATCGGCATGGTGCATCAGGAACTCAACCTGTTCGAAAACCTCAGCGTGGCGGAGAACATCTTTCTGGGACGGGAAATCCAGCGCGGCATCAGCCCGATTAACGAAGCTGAACAGAAGCGACGCACGGCTGCGTTATTGCAACGTCTCGACCAGCCAATTTCACCGGACGAGATGGTCGGCAACCTGAAAGTGGGTCAGCAGCAGTTGGTGGAAATTGCCAAAGCGCTGGCAGAAAACGCCGACATCTTAATTCTGGATGAGCCGACCTCGGCGTTGAGCAAAACCGAAGTGGAGATCCTGTTCCGGGTGATCCGCGAACTGACGCGGCAGGGGGTTTCCATCATTTATATCTCACATCGGCTGGAAGAGCTGATGGCGATTGGCGATGTGATCACCATCCTGCGCGACGGTCGCTTTCAGGCGGAAGCGAAGGTCAGCGACATCGATGTGCCGTGGATCGTGCGTGAAATGCTCGGCAGCGAACCGGTGAGTAACTTTCTGCCGCCTAATCGTCAGTTCGGGGCGGCGGTGCTGGAAGCCGAGCACATCACCTGTGTCAGTGTCCATGGCAATACACTGGTGGACGATGTCAGTTTCAATGTGCGCGCCGGGGAGATCGTCGGCATTTATGGCCTGATGGGCGCGGGGCGCACCGAGTTGTTTGAGTGCCTGCTCGGCAGCCAGCGCAACTATCTCGGCAAACTGTGGCTGGACAGTAAACCGTTACCCACACGCTTGCCAACGGCCGAACGTATTCGTATGGGCATGAGCCTGGTGCCGGAAGATCGCAAACGGGCCGGTATTTTCCCGGTCTCCTCTGTGGCCAGCAATCTCACCATTGCCAGCCTGTGGCGACGTTTATCGCATCGCACCGTTATCGCCGAACAAGCTGAACGCGAAGCGGTAAACAGTACGGTAGGCAATCTGGCCATCAAAATATCGTCACCCGACGTGGCGATCAGTGCGCTGAGTGGCGGCAACCAGCAGAAAGTGGTGATTGGCCGTTCATTGCTCACCAATCCACGTTTACTGCTGCTGGATGAGCCGAGCCGGGGCATTGATGTGGGTGCCAAAGCGGAAGTGTTTCGCATGATGGTGAAACTGTCAGAGCAGGGCATTGCCGTGGTGTTCTCCACCTCCGATTTAAAAGAAATTATGGCCGTCGCCGATCGCATTCTTGTGATGTCTGGCGGCAAGTTGACAGCTGACCTGCCGCGCGCGGAAGCGGAAGAGGCGGCGCTGGTTAGAGCAAGTGCACAGGGGTTCTGAGCATGAAAAACAATGGCGCAATGGCGCTCGCTTCGCCAGGTAAGGTTTTCAACTCGCGTGAAGGCATGATTCTGCTGCTGTTAAAACTGCGCACCTTTATCGCGTTGTTCCTCATCGTCGGCTTCTTTGCCATCACCGTGCCGGATTTCCTCGCCGTGGGTAGCATGGTGATCATGGTCAAACACATCGCCATCAATGCGTTTCTGGCGCTCGGCATCACCTTTGTGATTATCACTGCGGGAATTGATCTCTCCATTGGCGCCACGCTGGGCCTGTGCGGCATGATTGCCGGCTGGTTGATTACCAAAGGCATTGTGTTGCCGATGTTTGGCATCGCCATCTTTCCCAGCGTTTGGGTGATTGTGCCCGTGGTGTTAGTGGTGGGTGGACTGATTGGCGCGGTGAATGGCTGGATCATCACCAAATACAACGTGGCCCCGTTTATCTGCACGCTGGGCACCATGTACATCCTGCGCGGGGCGGCGATGCTGACCTCCGGCGGCGAAACCTTCCCCGGCTTGCAGGGCAATCCGCTGCTAGGTAACACCGGTTTCGACAAAATCGGTGCGGGGTATTTTCTCGGCTTACCGTGGGCGATCTGGATGATGGTGGTGCTGGCGCTGGTGATTGCCTATGTAGCACGTCGCCTGCCGTTTGGCCGTCAGGTGTATGCGATTGGTGATAACGAGCGTGCAGCGGAACTCTCGGGCGTCAAAGTGAAGTCGGTGAAAATCTGGGTTTACACCATTTCAGGTTTCTGTGCGGCGATTGCCGGCATTGTGGTCTCCTCGCAGCTGGTGGCCAGCCATCCGGCGAACGGCACCTCATTCGAGATGAATGCGATTGCGGCGGTCGTGCTGGGCGGTACTTCATTGGCTGGCGGGCGCGGCACCATTCTCGGCACGCTGGTAGGGGCATTTGTCATCGGTTTCCTCGCGGATGGTTTGATCATGATGGGCGTCAGCGAGTTCTGGCAAATGGTGATCAAAGGCATCGTGATTATCGTGGCAGTGATCATCGATCAAATGCAAAGCCGCATGCAGCAAAAGGCCGCCGTGGTGGCGCAGAAGGCATTGATTCAGGAAGGTGAGGCCAAAGGTTAATTGTTACCCGTCATAAGCCGAGCCGCAGGTGCGTCGGTTGCGCTTGCTCACCCCAGTCACTGACCTGAGTAAGCTCCTGGGGGATTGACGAGCTGGCCGCCTTCCCGCAACTCAGCTTATTCAGGGGAAAAATCCGGGTAAATTTTTTTACCTGCTTTGAATATATATTCAATAACGCTTTAAAATGCAGAGGTGTCTATGAATCCTTTCAAATATTCGGTGGCGGACCTGGCAGCGAAAGCGCGCGCTGTGCGTCGCCGCATCATCCAGCTCAATGCCGGTAGTCCGGCGGGTGGACATACCGGTGCCGATCTCTCTCAGGTCGAAATCCTGACGGCGCTCTATTTCCGCATCCTGAATTGCGCACCGGATCGCACTAACGATCCCCAGCGTGACATTTACATCCAGTCGAAAGGGCATGCGGTCGGCGGCTATTACTGTGTGCTGGCGGAGGCGGGTTACTTCCCAACCGAATGGCTGCCCACTTATCAGCATTCGGATTCACATTTGCCGGGCCATCCGGTGCGGCAGAAAACGCCGGGCGTGGAACTCAACACCGGTGCATTGGGCCACGGCTTACCGGTGGCGGTGGGTATTGCGCTGGCGGCGAAAAAAGACAACAGCGACCGCCGCATCTTTGTGGTCACAGGCGACGGTGAACTGGCCGAGGGCAGTAACTGGGAGGCCGCGCTGGTGGCGGCGCACTACAACCTCGATAACCTGGTGATCATCAACGACAAGAACAAACTGCAGCTGGCAGGGCACACGCGCGACATTATGAACACCGATCCGCTGCCGGATAAATGGCGAGCCTTCGGTCTGGAAGTCACTGAATGCAACGGTAATGACATGGCTTCCGTGGTGGAAACCATTGAAAACCTGCCACGTAACGGCAAACCGCAGGTGATTGTGGCGCATACCGAGAAAGGCTTTGGCATCTCCTTTATTCAGGGCAAACCAGAGTGGCATCACCGTGTGCCGAAAGGGGAAGAGATCGAACTGGCACTGGAGGAATTAAAAGATGAGTAATGCAAAACACCTGGCCACGGTGATGGTGGAAGCCTTTATTGACGCGGTAAATCGCGGTGTGGATTTGGTGCCGGTGGTGGCAGATTCCACCTCAACGGCAAAAATATCGCCTTTCATTAAGGCGTTTCCCGATCGGTTGGTGAACGTTGGCATTGCGGAACAAACCCTGGTGGGCACGGCGGCCGGTCTGGCAATCGGTGGAAAAGTGGCGGTGACCTGTAATGCAGCTCCGTTCCTGATTTCGCGCGCCAACGAGCAGGTAAAAGTGGACGTCTGTTACAACAATACCAACGTCAAACTGTTTGGCCTGAATGCCGGTGCCAGTTACGGCCCGCTGGCTAGCACCCACCACAGCATTGATGATATTGCGGTAATGCGTGGCTTCGGCAATATCGAGATTTACGCGCCATCCTGCCCGCTGGAGTGCCGCCAGATCATCGATTATGCCCTTGCGCATGTGGGGCCGGTTTACATCCGTCTGGATGGCAAGGACCTGCCTCAGCTGCACGATGAAAACTACCAGTTCCGTCCGGGCCAAATCGACGTGTTGCGTGAAGGCAACGACATCGTGCTGGTGGCGATGGGTTCCACCGTGCATGAGGCGGTGAGTGCGGCCGAGCAATTACAGGAACAGGGAATCAGCGCAGGTGTGATCGCCATTCCATCAATTCGTCCCTGCGATACCCAACGGCTGCAAGAGCTGTTAAAGCATTATCCGGCGGTGATCACCGTAGAGGAGCACAATGTTAACGGCGGCGTCGGCAGTCTGGTGGCCGAAGTGCTGGCTGAAGGCGGCTGCGGAATTCCGCTGTTACGTCTGGGCATCCCCGATGGTCAATACGCGATTGCTGGCGATCGTGCCTCCACGCGCGCGCATCATGGTATTGACGCCGCCAGCGTGGTGAAGAGTGCAGTGCGCATGTGTGCAGGAGCGTAAACATGGCGGGTCCATTAATACTGGCAATTGATGAGGGTACCACTAACGCGAAAGCCATAGCGGTGGACCGCGCAGGCAACGTGGTGGCGCGCGGCAGCCAGCCTCTGACGCTAGCCCATCCCCAGCCGGGATTGGCCGAGCAGCATCCGCTGGCGATCTGGCAGGCGGTGAAACAGGCGATTGAAAGCTGTCTGGCGCAGTGCGGCGGGGCAGAGGTGGCCGCCGTCGCGATCAGCAACCAGCGCGAGTCGGTGCTGATCTGGCAGCGCCGCGACGGGCAACCGCTGACGCCGCTGGTGAGCTGGCAGGATCGTCGCTCGGAAGCCTTTTGTCGCGATTTACGCATGGCGGGCAAAGCGCCACGCATCACCGGCTTAACGGGCCTGGCGGTCGATCCCATGTTTCCCGCAGGCAAACTCACCGGGATGCTGGCGACGATTCCAGATGGACTGGCGCGTGCACAAGCCGGTGAACTCTGCATCGGCACAGTGGATTGCTGGCTCAGCTGGCAATTAAGCGGCGGCGAAAGTTTTGTCACCGATCACGCTAATGCGGCCCGCACCCAACTCTACAATTTGCACAGCGGCGACTGGGATGACGAACTGCTGGCGTTATTCCATATCCCGCGTGCGGCACTGCCACATATTGTGCCCTCCGCCAGTGCGCAGGGTGTTGTCACGGTACAGGACATCGCCGGACTGAAAGCGGGTACGCCCATTTTGTCGCGCATTGGCGATTCCCATGCGGCACTGCAGGCGCAACGCAGTGCAGGCGAAGAAGTGGTGAAAGCCACTTACGGCACCGGTTCATCGCTGATGATGTCAATGGCCACCCCTTTGCTGACCGAGAACGGCCTCAGCACCACGGTGGCGTGGCACGATGGGACGCTGCGATTTGCCTTTGAAGGTAACATCACCCATACCGGTTCGGGCGCGGCCTGGCTGGGACGCATGCTGGGCATCAGCGATCCGCGTGAACTGACGGCGATGGCGCAACGCAGCGAGCATAATCAGGGCATCTATTTCGTGCCTGCATTGTCAGGCCTGGGCGCGCCCTGGTGGGATTTGAAGGCGCGCGGCATGGTATGTGGCCTTACCGATGCCGCCACGCCAGAGGTGCTGGCGCGCGTGGCGCTGGAATCAATCACCTTCCAGATTGCCGATGTGTTCTTCGCTATGGAGCAGGCCAGTGGTGTGCAGTTACCCGCGCTCTGTGTGGATGGCACGGCAACCGAAAACAGTTGGCTGATGCAGTTGCAGGCAGACGTGTTGCAGCGGCCGCTGAAACGTGCCCCTACCGCTGAAGTCTCCGCCCTGGGTGCCGCGCTGCTGGCGGGGCGTTCATTAGGTTGGTGGCAGCAGGGCAGTGATATGCAGGCGTTGCAGGGGGGCAGCGTGATTGAGCCGCGCAGCGATCGCGCGACCATTATGCAAGAGAATTATCGCGGCTGGCTGGAAGCGGTGGCGCGTTGTCGTTATCAACCGCATTAGCGTTCAGGCGGGGTAACCGCCTGAACATCGCTCACTAACGTTGTGCCGTCTGGGGTGAGGATTCATTGGAGGCATCGCTGAGATTAATCCGTGGTAATACACCCCCCGTAAACTCGACACGACGCATTGGGAAAGCAAAACGAATCTGCTTCTGCTCCAGTTGCGCCATCAGCTGGAGGTTAATTTCCTGCTGGATGTCCATATACTTGTTGTACTCGGCACTGAGCACGAAGTAGACCACTTCAAATGTCAGCTGCGACTCATCAAAAGCGAGGAAATGTGCGCGGTCAAAACGAGTATCCGGCACATCCTGAATGATCTCCTTCACCATGCTACCAATTTGTCGCACTTTCTCAGCAGGCGTACCGTAATTAATGCCGAACTTAAACACGATGCGACGCTGCTGCATCCGTTTGTAATTGTGGATGGTCTGCTGCAGCAAAATGGTGTTCGAGCAAACGATCTGTTCCCCGCTCAGGCTGCGCAGCCGGGTGGTTTTCAGACCAATGTGTTCGATTGATCCCGCCACATCGCCAAACACAATAAAATCGCCATGCTCAAAGGGCTTGTCAAAACCAATGGCCAGCGAGGCAAACACGTCACTCAACACCGTCTGAATCGCCAGGGCGATCGCAATGCCGCCGACGCCGAGGCTGGCAACCAGTGCGGTAATATTGATGCCCATGTTGGACAGGATTGCCAACATCATCATCACCCACACCACCACCCGCAGCAGAATGCCGAGGATCACCGTGGTCACCGGATTGCGCACGTGCAATGGATCACGCAGCAAACTCTGTAGCCAGAGCCGGATGCCACAGTCAATCCACATGGTCATTTGCAGAATAAAGGCCAGGAACCAGCCGTGTGCAATCGTCACGCTCCAGCTGGTGGGTAGGTCGACAAACCTCAGTGCAATCAGTAATGAGAAAATCAGCAGCAAAGGCTGGCTGGTACTGCGCAGAATTTCCACCAACAGTGTGGTGACGCGGTGATTCCGCTGCTCGCTGTAGTGCGCAATACGGTTGGATACAAAGCGGATGAGGGTGCGTAATAGCCAATACATCATCAAGGTACCGAAGACGATGATGGCGCTGTTTATCCAGAAGGTTTGATTGAGAAAAATGAGTTGTAAACGATGGGCAGAAAGCCAGTTTTCCATTGGGGAGATTCTCCTTGCTGGGAGGCGATAAAAAGTGAAAGCAAGGAAAGGATAGCCTGGCGGGCGCCTTTTGTGGCGCCAGCAGGGATTTACTGGAAGCGATTCGCTTTGTCGCGGGCCAGACGTTCCAGCGCAAAGATCACTTGCTGTAGCTGGCGTTCCTGTACGGGCTCAATGGCGGTAAAACGGAAGCTGAGACGAGGAGTTGTGCGAGTTTCATTCTTGCTAGTGACCATGCTGCGCTCGCCAATGTGCAGCAGCTGTGCGGTGACCTCAAAATGACCGTATTCGCCCAACTCCACGCGAAGGTTTTTAAAGGTATCACCGCGGTTCAGACCCTCTGGCAAGCTTTCGTCCAGCAAGACACCTGCGCCACCGAGAGAGAGGTCTTGTAAACGGAAGCGCGCTTTACTGCCATCCGGCCACTGCGTATGGCAGTAAAACACCGGTTCCATCGGAGCTGAAACACGGAAAAACTCACGACGCTGAATCTGCCACAGCAGCTCAGGCAGCGGGGCAGTAAACGCCGGTAAGCCCTCAAACTCGGTGCGCTCCAGTTTGATCAAGCCAAACTCCACTTTGGCACCCTGGGTTTCTGCCGCGATATTCACTTCACCGCCCTGCAGCGCTAAATCGTTATCCAGTGCATTACTGCCGAGGTCGAAGATCACGCGATCTTCATCGGCATCCAGCATGCGGCTGATAAATTGACCGCGCGAAAAACTGACCATTAATGGGGTCTGGAAACGCAACAAATCCTTCATTACGTTTAAAACAGCAAGGGTGCCTCGTTTGAGATATTGTTCGTTATCGGCGTCTTTCACATCCTGCTCCACTTATCCGATTGTTATTATCACGGGTGACACGGCTATCGAATTGTTATCGACGTTCTGACAAAAAGCTTTAGCCTGCTAACTATCTATTTACTGTGATGTTCATCAAGCAGATTAAAAATATCCGGCTATACTAATCGCAGTGAACACCTTGATTCATAACGTAAGGAGCAGTAAATGGGTATTCTTTCATGGATTATTTTTGGTTTGATTGCCGGGATCATCGCTAAATGGATCATGCCAGGTAAAGATGGCGGCGGATTCATCATCACTGTGGTTTTAGGGATTGTCGGCGCGGTGGTTGGCGGCTGGATCAGTACCCTGTTTGGCTTCGGCAAGGTTGACGGTTTCAACTTTGGCAGCTTCGTGGTGGCGGTGATTGGTGCCATTGTGGTGCTGTGGATCTACCGTAAAGTGCGTACCTAGCAATACACTCTGATTTAATGAAATCCGCATCCCCAACGGGATGCGGATTTTTTTATGGCGGTTAGAAGTCGTAACCCACGGTGGCGGTAATGGTCCGCTCCGCACCGCGATAGCAATAGCCGGTGCCATAGCAGGCGGCGAGATACTTTTTGTCGGTCAGGTTATTGGCATTCACCTGCAGCCAAGCCCCTTTCAACTGTGAATCCCACGCACCGAGATCGGCACGTACGGAAGCATCAAACAACGTTACCGACGGCAAACGTGTGGTGTTGTCGTTATCGGCCCACTGCTTACCGATATAACGCACGCCTGCGCCGGCGCTCAAGCCGTAATCAAACTGATAGTGACCCCAGAATGACGCCATGCTGTTCGGCGTGACGTAAGGCGTATGGCCATCATTCCCGTCAACGGAATCTTTGAAACGCAGATGGTTCAGCGTGTAACCGGCGATGGTGCTGAGTCGCGGCGTCAGCTGGTTGCGGGCTTCCAGCTCAATGCCCTGCGAATGCACTTTGCCGGACGGAGTAAAGGTGCTGTCTACCACGTTGCGGTTCGCCACATCGTTCTGCGTCAAATCGTACAGCGCGATGGAGTACATATCGCGCGTGCCCACCGGCTGGTATTTCACACCGGCTTCATACTGCTCGGAAGTGGTTGGCTTCAGCTGATTGCCGTCTGGGTCGGTCAAAGAAGCCGGGGTAATCGCCTGGCTCCAGCTGACGTAAGGTGAAATACCGCTGTCGAACGCATACAGCAGCGCAGCACGGCCGCTGACGTGGTCATCCTGGCGACGGCTGGTGCCATTATTGGAGACGATGCGAT
The DNA here is from genome assembly GCF_030053335.1 of Pantoea sp. EABMAA-21. NCBI lineage: Bacteria > Pseudomonadati > Pseudomonadota > Gammaproteobacteria > Enterobacterales > Erwiniaceae > Pantoea > Pantoea sp. EABMAA-21. The sequence goes on along the minus strand of NZ_JASGBX010000006.1, from coordinate 161,401 downwards.
CGTAACGACCAGAGAGATCCAGATGCCAGCGGTCGAGCTGCATTTCATCCTGCAAGTAGAGTCCGGTCTGATAATAGCGACGCGTTTGTTCGGTCCAGCTGTAATCCGGCATGCTGCCGACCGCTTCGCCCGTCCAGGGGTTTAATGAACTCGCATAGCCACTGGCTTTACTCAAATCATTCTTATAACGGTGGTATTCGGCACCGAGGATCACCCGATGCTGCAGCGCGCCGGTGGCAAAATCGGCCTGCAGACGGTTATCGTTTGCCCATGCGCTGAGCGAGGAACGTTCACCGGAGTAGTAGCGGGTCAGCAGGTCCGGGTTAGCGGCATCCCAGCCAATCTGATACACCTGATCGAGATCGACATTGGCGTGGCTATAGCTGGCGGTGGAGTATACAGACCACACTTCATTGAAGCGGTGCGAGAAGTCGTAGCTGTAGATCTGCTCGTGGCGCTTGAACTGATCCAGCGCGCTGTCGCCCTCATAGAATCCATCACTCAGCTTGCGGCCATTATGGCTATAAAGCGTGCCTTCAGCGGGCACGGAACCGTGATAACCGCCGGATGGATCTTTTTGCAGATAGGCACGCAGCACCAGACTGGTGTCTTCGCTGGGTTGCCACAGCAGCTGTGGCGAAATCGCATATTTTTCTTCACGGGTGTGATCGTATTGCGTATCGCTGTTACGCGTGATGCCGGTGAGACGGAAAGCCCACTGATCGTTAATCGCATTGGTGTAGTCAAAGGCGGCGCTGTTGGTGGCGTTGGTGCCGGTCGACAGGCGGAAATGGCCCTCTTCAGCAAACTGCGGCCGCTTGCTCACCTGATTGACTAATCCGCCTGGTACGGTCTGGCCGTAAAGTGCGGAGGAGGGGCCTTTGATCACATCAACGCGATCGAGGAACCAGTTATCTACCTGCAAGATGTTGAAGCTGCCGCCATCACTCATGATGCGCAAGCCATCCAGGAAGGTGTTATCGACATCGCCGCCATGGAAACCACGCAGCGCAATGGTGTCATAGCGAGTGGCGGCCCCGCCGAAGTTGGTGAATACGCCCGGCGTGTAGTTCAGTACCTGATTGAGATCCTGCGCACCCTGATCTTCCATCTGCTGACGTGTCACCACTGAGATGGACTGCGGCGTGGTGATCAGCGGCTGATCGGTTTTACTGCCGCCGCTGCTGCGGGTGGCGAGATAGCCTTGCGTCGGTGAGTTGGCGCTCTCTTGCGGTTGCGCGGTGACCACGATGGATTCTTCCGCGAAGGTTGCGGCGGGAAGGGCCAGAGCCAGTGCACAGAGCACGCGGGTACGATTAAGGGTAAAAAGCGTCATTGGAAATCCTTTAACGGGAAGCAGAACAAAAGCAGCACTCAACCGGCACTGCCGAAAATTGAGAATACGATTAAAATTAATAGTGAGAATTATTATCTTTTAGTGGGTGTGTTTCAAGTTGTTAATGTGAGTGAAAGAGATTGTGAGGAAATGAACAGGAGCGGTGGCGTAGCGAGCGCGGCTTTATGTGAGAAAAGGTTTCATGATGCAGTCATACCCTCTGTCGCGGTGCACGATGGTTTGCAGACCTGAGGTGATGACTTCGCTGCGTTAAATGGTGACATCGCCTGCCTGAGATGATGGCATTGAGCACCTTAGCTTTAACAGCGCGAACCGATTGCGCTGCTACCGTTTGACAAACAAAGCAGTAGCAGCGGTTTTATTTAAAGTAGAGGGAGAGGGTTATTTACCCGCACTCAGCGCGGGCATATTCGGGATATCACTCGCGTTATTACAGGTGTGATCTTTCGGGCAGTATTTATCCAGTAGTTTGAGCGTCACGCCGTTGGTCCAGCCGAAACCGTCCTGCAACGGATATTCACCGCCACCACCGCCGCCCAGTTGCGCGCCTTCCACCACATACTTCTCAACCAGCTTGTGCTCTTTGTCGTAAGTGGCCTGCACGTTCTGCAGGAAGCGCTGACCAATTTCCTGTGCCAGCTTGGGTTGCTTGTAATGTTCCAGACCTTCCACCGCCACCCATTGCAGAGGCGCCCAGCCATTTGGTGCATCCCATTGCTGACCATTGTTCACGGTGGTGGTCACCAAACCGCCAGGTTTCAACAGCTGTTTCTCCACCGCTTTGGCAGTGCGGTCCGCCTGTTTCTTGCTCGCCACCTGCATATAGAGTGGGAACAAGGTAGCGGCGGTCAGCTGCGGATGAATGTGTTTTTTCTGCCAGTCATAGTCGGCATACCAGCCCTGTTTCTCATCCCACAGATAACGATTAATCGCTGCCTGACGTTTCTCAGCATCTGCCGCGAACTGTTTGGCTTTGTCATCCTGATTCGCCAGTTTCGAGGCTTTGGACAATACCTGCTCCAGATGGAACATCAGGCTATTGAGATCGACCGGTGCCAGTTGGGTGGTGCGGATCGAGGCCAGATTGTGGGCATCGGTAAACCAGCGAGAGCTGAAGTCCCAACCCGAGGCCGCACCGGCACGCAGATCGCGATACACCTGCTGTTTATTGCGATCGGGCGCTTTGTTGGCGGTGTTGACATCGTCGAGCCAGGATTCGGTGCGCGGTGCATCACGTTCGTCCCAATAGCGATTGAGTAGGGTACCGTCGCTAAGTTTGATCACGCGTTTGCTGGCCTGACCGGCAGCGACCTTATCGCTGTCCGCCATCCAGTAGTCGTACTCTTTCTGCAACTGCGGCAAATACTGGCGATAGACATCATCACCTTTATGGGTCGCCAGCAGATCTACCATCAGGCTAAAGAACGGTGGCTGCGAACGGCTGAGATAATAACTGCGGTTGCCATTCGGGATATGGCCGTATTTATCCAGTTCGGTGGCGAAGTTATCCACCATATCCTGCACGCGATCCCAGTGCCCGCTTTCGGCGAGGCCCAGCATGGTGAAGTAGCTGTCCCAGTAATAAACTTCGCGGAAACGGCCGCCGGGGACCACATAGGGTTTCGGCAGTGGCAACAGGGAATCATACTGGCTGGCGGTCGGTGTCGATCGTGTCAGCACCGGCCACAGGCCGTTGATATGTTCACGCAGGCTTTGTCCTGCAGGCGGCACGTATTTGTCCTGCTCTTTAGGCAGGGTGAAATTAGCGTCCACGAAATGCTTCAGGTCGAAATTGCGCTGGCTCTTTTGCATCTGCCAGTCCGCCAGTATCGAGGAGGGATTGTATTTCGGAACCGCATCGGCAAAGGTTTTCTGATCCGGATAAAATTTTGCCTGCTGTACCGCATTAAACAGAGGCCCCAGGCGGATATCGGGCGGCTGTGGCTGGCTGCTTAGCATTCGGCTGGTATCTTCCGCCTGCGCAACAGAGGCGCTGGCCAGCAGCGCCGCGCTCAGTAAGAATGTCAGTGGCGCGGGGGTGAATTTGACATTTTTTATCATCGGTTTTTCTCCTTGTCCGAAAAGGTGGTGCGCTAACACATTGACCACCCGAACAACTTTAGTCGCTAACGCGCCGCTTAGCCGCCTCAGGCCATGGAAATGTGAAGCCGCGGGAATTAATCACGCAAGAAATTGCATTAACCTTAAGGTTTTTGCTTGCCCTGAAGCGCTATTTGCCTGAGGCTGAAGGAAAAAAAGGAGAGCTGTATGGAGATCATCTGGTATCACCCGTCGCAAGCCCCCGATCGCTGGCTAGCGGGACTACGTCAGCGTTTACCGCAAGCCAACGTGCGCTACTGGCAGCCGGGCGATACGGATCCGGCGGATTATGCCATCGTGCGTTCGCCACCCACCGAGATGCTGGCTGGTCGTCCATTGAAAGGTGTGTTTGCCATGGGCGCGGGCGTCGACGAAATTCTTAAGCAACTGCGCGCCCATCCGGAAATGTTAGCCGATGACGTGCCGCTGTTCCGTCTCGAAGATACCGGCATGGCGCGACAGATGCAGGAATACGCCAACTGGTGCGTGCTAGGCTGGTTCCGCCGTTTTGCCGACTACCGCCAGCAGCAGCAACAGGCAAACTGGCAGCCACTCAACACAGCAGACCGCGCCAACTTCACCATCGGCGTGCTCGGTGCGGGCGTACTGGGCAGTAGCGTGCTCGAAAGTTTGCGTCAGTGGGGCTTCCCGCTGCGTTGCTGGAGCCGCTCGGCTAAGCAGATTGAGGGCGTGCAAACCTTCCACGGTCGCGATCAGCTGGATGCGTTTCTGGATGGCACTCAGGTGCTGATCGATCTGCTGCCCACCACGCCGGAAACCACCAACCTGATCGATGAAAAGTTGCTGCGCGCGTTACCGCACGGGGCCTTTTTCCTCAATCTGGCGCGTGGCGCGCATGTGGTGGAAGCCGATCTGCTGGCGGCGCTGAACAGCGGGCAACTGGCGGGCGCGGCGCTGGACGTGTTCCAGACCGAGCCACTGCCGGCGAATCACCCGCTGTGGTCTCATCCACATGTCACATTGACGCCACATACTGCGGCTATCACGTTGCCCGGCGAGGCGATGGATTTCATTGCCGGTGCCATACTTGCTCTGGAGCAAGGGGATCAGCCGGGTGGTTTAGTCGATCGTCAGCGCGGTTATTAATTCACATTGAGTCAGGAGAAGAGGATGTATCCCGTCGATTTGCATATGCACACCGTTGCCAGTACCCACGCATACAGCACACTGCATGATTATGTGGTGCAGGCGAAGCAGAATGGCCTGAAGCTGTTTGCCATCACCGATCACGGCCCGGATATGGCGGATGCGCCGCACTACTGGCACTTCGTTAATATGCGCATCTGGCCACGCGTGATTGATGGCGTAGGCGTTTTGCGTGGTATTGAAGCCAACATCAAAAACCAGCAAGGCGACATTGACTGCAGCGGCCCGATGCTGGATGCGCTGGATCTGATTGTGGCCGGTTTCCATGAGCCGGTGTACGCACCGCGTGATAAAGCGCATCACACGGAAGCGATGATTGCCGCGATGGCGGGCGGGCTGGTGCACATTATTTCACATCCTGGCAACCCGAAATTCCCGGTGGATATCCGCGCCATTGCCCAAGCCGCCGCGCATTATGATGTGGCGCTGGAGATCAATAACTCCTCTTTTACCCATTCGCGTCCGGGCAGTGAACCCAACTGCCGCGCCATCGCTGAAGCGGTGCGTGATGCCGGCGGGCGTCTGGCGTTTGGGTCGGATTCGCACACCGCCTTTACCCTCGGTCATTTCGAACACTGCATCCGCATTACGCGTGAAGTGGATTTTCCCGAGGATCGCGTGTTAAATGTCACGCCGCGCCGCCTGCTCGATTTCCTCCAACAGCGAACCGGTAAGCACATTGCTGAATTTGCGGACTTTTAACTTTTAGCCTCAAGGAATTCTGTTGCATGAATGAGTTTTCCATTCTCTGCCGCGTCATCGGCTCGCTGTTCAACCGCCAGCCACAAGATCCATTGCTGGTGCCGCTCTTCTCCATGCTGCGTGAAGGCAAACTGAAGGCTCAGTGGCCGCTGGAGCAGGATGAACTGTTAACACGTCTGCAGCAGAATAGCGATCCGCAGGCCCTGGCGGCGGATTACAACGCACTGTTCGTCGGCAGCGAATGCAGCGTACCGCCTTACGCCTCACAATGGCCAAACGGCCCGCAAGAAGCGGATGTGCGTGCGTTTCTCTCTTCACGTGGCATGCCGTTAAGCGACGCGCCAGCCGACCATTTTGGCGTACTGCTGCTGGCGGCCTCGTGGCTGGAAGATCAGTCCGCGGAGGATGAGTTTGCTGCGCAATTAGCGCTGTTCGACGACTATCTGCTGCCGTGGTGCGGCGCGTTCCTCGGCAAAGTGGAAGCCCACGCGACCAGCGCGTTCTACCGCACGCTGGCCGCGCTGAGCCGTGAAGCTATTCAGGCAATGTACGACGAGCTGAACGAAGGCAACGACGAAGAAGCCTGATTACCAGCTGGCTGCGCTGCTGCCGAGCTTGACGCCCGGCGTGGCGCAGATCATCGGCGTGCCGGGCAGGTATGCAGCGGCACGCAACCTTTCGGCAATCCCCCACGTATTTATCTCAACTGTCGGCAGGGCATCGTCGTGCTGCGCGGTAATGCCATGCTGCGGCTGTTGCGGTGACGCGCCAAACTGTTGCAATAGCCTGGCGGTGCGCGCCAGCGATAGGCGTGCCTGCCAGCCAACGTGATTTTCCCGACGTTGACGCATCCCTTCCAGCACAGCGGCGGCCATCATATAGCCAGTGGCGTGATCGAGCGCCTGCACCGGCAGCGGTGTCGGTTTGATGTTACCACGCCAGACCATGCCCTGTTCGGCAATGCCGCATCCCATCTGCACCAGACTGTCAAAGCCGCGACGATTGCGCCATGGTCCGCCCCAGCCCCACGCATTGAGACTGACATCCACCAATCCGGGCGACAGTTTGCGCCGTGACTCGGCATCCAGCCCCAGCTTTTCCAGCGCATCCGCGCGATAACCATGCACCAGCACATCAGCGTGTTTGATTAGATCGCGCAGCTGCTCAACGCCCGCTCTGGATTTGAGATCGAGCCGTGCGCAGCGTTTGCCGCAGGTGATCTCCTCCTCCAATGTTGGCTCTTCCCAGCCGTAAGGATCGATACGTAAAACCTGCGCGCCAAGGCTGGCGAGAAAACGCGTGGCGACCGGCCCGGCGATAATGCGCGTCAGATCCAGCACACGCACGCCGAGCAGCGGACGAGCAGGCTGCAGTTGCCAGCCGGGCGTGGGGGCATCCCCCGTGGCCTGTTGGGCGATCAGCGCTTCACTGCTGACGGCCAGCCCTTGCGGGTGCTGCAACCACTGTTGCTCACTGCGCATCTGCGCAGCACAGCCGCCAGCCTCAATCACGGCCTGCTCCAGCGCGGCCGCTTGCCACTGAGACACCCGTTGCGCTAATGCGGCGCGGTCGGTGTGTTGGCCGAGCACCTGCTCCATGGCGGCACGATGATGCGGGGCGTTGGTGTGTAAACGGATCCAGCCGTCGGCGGTGGCGTAATCGCCTGCAAAGGGATCCCAGAGCGCGGCGGGTGAGCGATTTAGCGGCGTGAGGCTGTGCTGAAACCAGCGAGAGGCGAGCCTTACATTGACGCTAACCGGGGCCGATTGCCCGAGTAAATCGCTCACAGCCTGGCTTGCCAACCCGATGCTGGTGGCGGCCAGTTCACTGACGGCAAACGCGGAAGAAAAGGTATCGGGCTGGAGAAAGCTGAGCGCGGGAAGGGGTTCCGCGCCACGCAATCCTTGCCACAGTTGCTGCCATAACGCGGCAGCAGATTGAGTATCCATATTGAGTCTCCGGAAAACGCGCGAGACTCAAGCATAGCAGAGAGAATTTAACGGCGGCGCAGGCGAGGAAAGCGCGCGTGCATGCGCAGATTACGCAGGTTGATCACCGCAATGGCGGTACCGAGCACTACCAGAGACGCCCCGAGAATTTTGAAGCTGTTCATGCTATCGCCCAGCACAAATACGCCCATCAACACGGCCAGCACGGGCGTGAGCAGCGAGTAAGGCATGATTAAGTTGACGTTGTACTTTTTCAGCAACGAATACCACAGGGTATAAGCCACAATCGAGGAAGCCAGCGCGCTGTAAAGAATACCAAACCAGCCGCGCCAGCCCGCATGACTTAAGGCGTAAAACTGGTGCGATTCGGTGAGCCAGGAAGCGGCACCGACAATCGGCACGGCGAGGAAGGAGATCCAACCGGTGAGCGTCAGCGGTTTTATCGGCGGCGATTTCTTCACGATCATATTGCTGATGGCCCAGCCAAAGGCGCTGCACAACAAGATGCATAAGACCCACCACGCCGGAATCGTGGGGCTGCCGGAGAGCACCGCCACGCCACTTAAAGAGATCGCAATACCAAACAGCTGTACCAGCGTCAGCTTCTCTTTTAGCACCAGCATTGCCAGCAACATGGCAATCGGCGTACCAAGCTGCACCACAATCGCACCGGTGCCGGCATCGGTAAAGCGCATGCCGACAAACAGCAGCGAGAAGTGCATAAAGCCAAAGGTGAAGGCAAGGGTGAGCAGCCATGGCAACTGTTCGCGCGTAATTCGGCAGAACGGCACCAGTACAATCGCCACCACCACAAAGCGCATCCAGGTGAGGAACAGCGGCGGAAGTTCCAGCAATCCCCACTTCACTGCCACGTTATTGAAAGCCCAGATGGAGACCACCATCAGAACCATAAAGAAATGCCGCACTGCCACAATGTCATCCTTCACATGAAAGGGGGGTAATCACCGGCTAATCATGGCACGAAGCCGTACATTTCTGTGACATTGTGCAAAAATATTTTTCGTTATGGCATGAGCTTATGCAGGAAAAAAATAAGACAGGTCACTGATTTCCTGTCAAAGTGGATGTCCGAAAGCTGACTCCGTTAAGGAATGAATTCGGAATGACACACACCCGCGCGTTACCCCTTGCTCTGATTCAACTCGAAGTGCCGCCACCGCAGGTTGTGGCGCAAATTGGTGAACAACCCGTCTGGTTTATTGATGCGCTGCAACTGCAGCCTGAAGACTATGTGATTGTCCGTCCGCATCTTGGCGAAGAGTTGCCGGCGTTTGATCGCGTCAGCGGCTCGATTCTCAGCGGCTCCTGGGCAATGGTCACCGACCACGCCGACTGGAGCGAACGCACGGCCGCATGGATCCGTGGTGCGCTGGAAGCGGAGCTGCCGCTGCTGGGCGTCTGTTACGGTCATCAGCTGATGGCGTATGCGCTGGGCGGCAAAGTGGGTGATAACCCGAACGGCTGGGAGCGCGGCTTGAAAACCCTGACCCACACTGCCAGTGATGATCCCTGGTTAGCGACGTTACCAGGTGAATTCCAGGCGTGGTTGTCACATCGTCAGTCGGTGATTACGCCGCCGTCGCAGGCTGAAGTATTGGCACGTTCCGAGCTGGATGGCTGCCAGATTTTACGTTATTCCCCGCAGGCTCTGTCGGTGCAGTTCCACCCGGAGTTTACCCGCGAAATCATGACCACCTGCTTACCGGAAGGCGTGAGTGATGATGGCGCGCAGGTCGCCGGTGAGGATTGGTCACGTGAGTTGCTCCAAAGATTCTGGCAGCAAACGCGGCCGCAGCCGCGCGTGCAGGCTCAGGGCGCGTAATGCCGTGTGCAGCGATAAACCCAGGCGGGCGGCATATTTTTCAGCACCCGCTGGCGCTGCCAGGTGAAGTAACGTGACAGAGTAGGTTGGGTCAATGAGGTGTATTGAAACTGGATAAATACACCGCGCGGGCCCAATACATCGTGCACGGCGCTCAGAATCGCTTCGCGCGTTTCCGGCGGCAGCGACAGCAGCGGCAGGCCGGAAAAGATCACATCGTATTCACCCGACAAGTACTCGGCTGAGCACGCACGCACCTGCATGCGCGGATCGCTCCACGCGCGCAAACTCTTCACTAAATCTGGACTGATCTCGAACACATCTAATTGAGCCTGCGGTGACATTCTGTCCAGAATATGACGGGTTAACACGCCGTCACCGGCACCCAGTTCGGCGATACGCAGGCTGTGATCCCAGTTGGCGGCATCGCACATGGTGCGGCACAGCGCAGCAGAGGAGGGCGTGATGCTGCCCATCTTGCGCGGGTTTCGAATAAATTGCTGAACAAAGTTCGCTTTGGCGCGCATTAACGTCAGGGCTGAAGCCAACATCTCTTTCTCCTGATGAGTATCCTGTTTCATATTGACCAAATTCATTGCGTTTGTTTCGCTTTTCGCTGCATATGCGGCAAAACTCGGAATTTTCCGCAACGAAGCGGGGAAGAAATTGGAGAGATGTAAAGCTGATAACCTGGCTGTGAATTGGCGCAATAGACTCCCGCCATCTGCGGCGGGCAAGAGCGTAACGTTTAATCAATGCTGAGACTGACGTGCAGGATCATCACGCATAAATCTCAAACCCTCATTGCCGGAATTTTCCTTCGGTGCGGTCACAGTTTCCCGCTCTGCGATCTGACAGGCTGACATTGATCGATCAATGTTAATAACAGGTTTCATAGTTGTTATTCGCCACTCTGTCCGCAAGGAGAAACACCATGCGTTACGCTGCTCCGGGAGAACAAGGTTCTCTCATCACTCTGCAATCGCGTTATGGCAACTTTATCAACGGCGAATTCGTTGCGCCGGTGAACGGTAATTACTTCGTCAACACCACCCCCATCAACGGTTCTACCATCGGCGAGTTCCCGCGTTCGGATAAGGCCGATATCGATAATGCGGTGGCGGCAGCACAGGCCGCTGCAGATGCCTGGGGCAAAACCTCCCCGCAGGCACGTTCGCTGGTGCTGCTGAAAATCGCCGATCGACTGGAAGAGAAGCTGGAATACATCGCGGTCAACGAAACCTGGGATAACGGCAAGCCGGTACGTGAAACCCTGGCCGCTGACCTACCGCTGGCGGTAGACCACTTCCGCTACTTCGCGGGCTGCGTGCGCGCACAGGAAGGTACCGCAGCAGAAATCGATGAATTCACCGCCGCTTATCACTTCCACGAACCGCTGGGCGTGGTCGGGCAAATCATCCCGTGGAACTTCCCGCTGTTAATGGCGGCGTGGAAACTGGCTCCGGCGCTCGGAGCGGGTAACTGCGTGGTGTTGAAACCGGCTGAGCAGACGCCCTTGTCGATCACCCTGTTTATGGAAGTGATCAAAGATCTGGTGCCACCGGGTGTCATCAACGTGGTGCACGGTTCCGGTAAAGAAGCCGGTGAAGCGCTGGCGTCACATCCGGGTATCGCCAAGATCGCCTTTACCGGCTCCACCGCTACCGGTGGGCATATCCTCGAACTGGCGGCGAAAAGCCTGATCCCGTCCACCGTTGAGCTGGGCGGTAAATCACCGAACATCTTCTTTGAAGACATCATGGATGCGGAAGAGAGCTTTATCGAGAAAGCGGCAGAAGGCGTGGTGCTCGGTTTCCTGAATCAGGGCGAAGTCTGTACCTGTCCGTCACGCGCGCTGGTGCAAGAGTCGATCTTTGAGCCGTTTATGGCGGCCGTCATGAAACGTATTAAAACCATCAAACGCGGCGATCCGCTGGATACCGAAACCATGATTGGCGCGCAGGCGTCGCAACAGCAGTTCGACAAAATCCTCTCTTATCTGGAAATCGCGCAGAAAGAGGGTGCACAGGTGCTGCACGGCGGCGGTGTAGAGAAGATTGGTGAAGCGTTCGATAGCGGCTACTACATTCAGCCAACGCTGCTGAAAGGCGACAACAGCATGCGCGTGTTCCAGGAGGAGATCTTTGGACCGGTGGTCGGTGTGCTGACCTTCAAAGATGAAGCGGAAGCCCTCGCCATCGCCAATGACTCGATCTACGGACTGGGCGCAGGTGTATGGACCCGTGATATCAACCGCGCCTATCGTATGGGGCGCGCGATTAAAGCGGGCCGTGTCTGGACCAACTGTTATCACCTTTATCCGGCACATGCGGCGTTCGGTGGCTATAAAAAATCCGGTATCGGTCGCGAGACCCATAAAATGATGCTTGATCACTACCAGCAAACCAAAAACCTGCTGGTGAGCTACAGCACGCAACCGCTGGGCTTCTTCTAAGCACTCAGGCAGCGGGTCATGCCGCTGCCTTTTCTCCCACATGCCTCATTCGGACTAATCCTGCCGCCATTCGCATCTACCCTATAAGGGCGTTTTCTTTCTCCCTTAGTCAGGATGGTGAATCATGCGTATTGCGGCAACGTTGTCTGTCTGCCTGTTGTCCCTCTCATTTGGTGCATCGGCCATTCCCAGTGCGTTTCCTACGGGCGTGACGTATTACGATCCCGCGCGTGCCTGGAACGGTTATGTGGTGATCCCCGGCAGCGATAACCAAACCCATTTAATTGATATGACCGGGCAGGAAGTGCATCGCTGGGCCTATGAAGGATTCCCGAGCTGGCCAATTCCCACTGATCGCATCAACGGCCAGCGGGGGCATCTGCTGGTACAGCTGGAGCGTCAGAAAGATCTCGATAAGGAAGCCAGCCCCGGCAACGGCATGGTGAATGCCAGCGTGGCGGAAGTGGACTGGAACGGTGCGGTACAGTGGCAATACGGCAGTCAGCAGCAGCCGGTGCATCAACACCATGAAATCCAGCGCCTGGCAGATGGCAACACCCTGGTGCTGGGCGCGGCACTGCGCCAGCTGCCCGGCTACAACTATCGCATCATCGATAATACGCTGGAGGAGGTGTCGCCGCAGGGAGAGAAGCTATGGAGCTGGTCGGTGGCCGATCACCTCAATGAGCTGGGTTTTTCTGACGCGCAACTGGCGATGATCCGTGACAGTCAGGACGCTGACTTTTTGCATATGAACACGGCGGCACCGCTGGGACCAAACCCGTGGTTTGATAAAGGCGATCAGCGCTTTGCCCCTGACAACATCCTGTTTAACTCGCGCAACGGCAACGTGGCCGTGATTGTCGATCGGCAGACGGACAAAGTGGTGTGGCGCATCGGGCCTGATTATCCAGCGCTGAAGCTGGATACACCGCTGCCGCGTCCGCTGGATCAGCTGATTGGCGAGCACGATGTGCACATGATCGGACCGGGCTTGCCGGGTGCTGGCAATATTCTGATTTTTGATAATCAGGGCAACGCCGGATTCCCGCCCACGCGGCAAGGATTCTTCTCCGCTTCACGCGTCATTGAAGTGAACCCGCAAACCAAACAAATCGTCTGGGAGTACACCGGCGAGAAATCGGGACAAGCGATCTCCACCTTCTACAGTGCCTATATCAGCAACGCGCAGCGCCTGCCGAATGGCAACACCTTGATCAACGAAGGGCAGAGCGGCCGCCTGTTCCAGGTGACACCGCAGGGCGCGATTGTCTGGGAGTACGTCAGCCCGTTTTACGGCAAAGCGATGCCGCGCGATCACTACAGTGGCAACACGGTGTATCGCGCCTACATGGTGGATTACCGCTGGGCACCAGATGGGACGCCGCACAGTGAGAAGGCGGTGACAGCGGATTGCATCCGTTATCCGGCGCTACCAGGTTGTCCGGCACTGACATCCTCACAGTAAGAAATGTGCGTTACTTCTTTAATCAGACTGTCATTTGGCCGTGACAGAGTGCCTGCATCACGAAAGCAGAATATTCCGCTACATTTGAGCCTGGTCTTGTCGATATAAGAGTGTAGGGAAAGTAAAGTCGCGCACCATTTTTAAGGAAAAACATGAACACATTGCATAAGTTTCAGGAACAGCACGATGACGTGCTGGATGCCGATGATCAGCACATCATCACGGTGAATCTGCCGGGACGTCAGGCGATCTACGTGATTGGTCAAAACGATGATGATGCCGATATGCTGTTAGACGTACAACTCGGTGCGATGTAAGCATCGCGCAGTGCTCACCCCATAAAAAAATCCGCAGCCATAAGCCGCGGATTTTTAGTTTTAGCACGGCTAAAAGCCTTACTTCACGCAGGCAGAACACTGATTGTGGATCTGCTGGAAGAAGTCGTTGCCTTTGTCATCCACCAGGATAAACGCCGGGAAGTTCTCCACTTCAATCTTCCAGATGGCTTCCATTCCCAGTTCCGCGTACTCCACGCACTCCAGACTCTTAATACTCTGCTGCGCCAGCACCGCGGCCGGGCCGCCGATGCTGCCGAGATAGAAGCCGCCGTGTTTATGGCAGGCATCAGTCACCTGTTTGCTGCGGTTGCCTTTCGCCAGCATCACCATGCTGCCGCCGTGTTCCTGCAGCAGGTCAACGTAGGAGTCCATACGACCGGCAGTGGTTGGGCCGAGTGAGCCGGATGCATAACCTTCCGGGGTTTTCGCCGGGCCCGCGTAATACACCGGATGATCTTTGATGTACTGCGGCAAACCTTCGCCGTTGTCGATGCGCTCTTTCAGTTTGGCGTGGGCGATATCACGCGCCACGATAATGGTGCCGTTCAGCGACAGGCGGGTTGCCACGGGATAGGATGACAGTTGCGCCAGAATGTCACTCATCGGGCGGTTAAGATCGACATTCACCACTTCGCCTTCGCCCTGCTGACGCAGTTCTTCCGGGATATAGCGGCCTGGGTTATCTTCCAGTTTTTCGATCCAAATGCCTTCGCGGTTGATCTTGGCTTTGATATTACGGTCAGCCGAGCAGGACACACCCATGCCAACGGGGCAAGACGCGCCATGACGCGGCAGACGCACCACGCGAATATCGTGGGCGAAGTATTTACCGCCGAACTGTGCGCCGAGGCCCAGCTCTTGTGAGGCTTTCAGCAGTTCCTGCTCCAACGCCACGTCTCGGAATGCCTGACCGTGTTCGTTACCTTCGGTCGGCAGGGAATCGTAGTAGTGGGTGGAAGCCAGCTTGACGGTTTTCAGCGTGCTCTCTGCTGAGGTGCCGCCAATCACAAACGCGATATGGTATGGCGGGCAGGCTGCGGTACCGAGCGACATCATTTTATCGACCAGGTAGTTTTTCAGCTTGGCCGGGGTAATCAGTGCTTTGGTTTCCTGATACAGATAGGTTTTGTTGGCAGAACCGCCGCCTTTGGCGATGCACAGGAATTTGTACTCGTCGCCATCCACGCTGTAGAGGTCGATCTGCGCCGGCAGGTTGGTGCCGGTATTGACCTCTTTGTACATATCCAGCGCGGCGTTCTGCGAGTAACGCAGGTTGTCTTCAATAAAGGTGTTATAGACGCCTTGTGACAGCGCGGCTTCATCGCCACCGCCGGTCCAGACGCGCTGGCCTTTTTTGCCCATGATGATTGCCGTGCCGGTGTCCTGGCAGGTCGGCAACACACCTTTGGCAGCGATTTCCGAGTTACGCAGGAACTGCAGGGCAACGTATTTGTCGTTCTTGCTGGCTTCGTCATCCGCCAGAATCGCAGCAACCTGCGCCTGATGCGAGGCGCGCAGCATGAATGAAGCATCATGGAATGCCTGCTTCGCCAGCAGCGTCAGGGCTTTCGGATCGACTTTCAACACCTCTTCGCCATCGAAGTTGGCTACTGAGACGTAATCGCGGCTCAGCAGATAGTATTCGGTATCATCTTTGGCGAGAGGAAAGGGATTCTGATAATAGAAGGGTTTGTTCGACATGTTGGCTCACTTAGCTTCGTGTCGCCTGTCAGAGTGGCAGGTGACAAATTAGGCGATCTGTTTTTTGATTTTCTCTCGCCAGCCCTCCGCAAGGGCTGACTGGCGAGCATCATAACACTTTCACGGCTCTGCGCGGCTCCGATTTTAACATCGGAGCAACATCATCAGAACATCATCACCATCCATGGGTAAGCAATTACCATCAGAGCAATCAGGAAGATAGCGCCAAAGATAGTACCGAGACGCCAGTAATCTTTGGTTGGCAGATAGCCGCTACCGTAATAAATCGGGCTTGGGCCTGTGCCGTACGGGGTGATAATACCCATCACACCCAGGGACACACACATCATCAGGCAGAACACTGGCATGTTGATGCCCGGAATCGAAGCGGCAATGGTCAGCATCGCTGGCAACAGTGCAGTGGTGTGCGCAGTGGTACTGGCGAACAGGTAGTGCAGTAAGTAGAAGGCAACCAGCAGCACCACCGCCGAGACTTGTGGGTCATAACCTTGCAGCAGTTGCGCACCTTCTTTACCGAGCCAGGCGATAAAGCCAACACGTGCCAGACCATCTGCCAGGGCGACCAGGGTGGCGAACCAGGCAAAGGTATTCCATGCCGCTTTGTTGCTGGTGATATCGTTCCAGTTGAGTACACCGGTCCACAGCATCAGCACGATAACCAGCAGGGCGGCCATCGCCGGTTCAATCCATGCGGCAGCGAAGATCCACATCATCAGTGCTGAGACCACAAACACCAGCAGCAGGATTTCATTGCGTGACAGCTTGCCAAGCTTCGCCAGTTCGGCGGTCGCCCAACGTGGCACTTCGTCATTAACCTTCACTTCCGGCGGATAGAGCCAGTACGCCAGCAGTGGCATGGTGAGAATCAACAGCACGCCGAGCGGCAGGAAGGCGAGGAACCACATGCCCCAGGAGATTTCGAAGCCCACCACGCTTTTTACCAGCGCCAGCGCCAGCAGGTTCGGTGCCAGTGCAGAGAGGAACATCGAACTGGTGATACAGGCGGCGGTGATAGCCACCCACATCAGGTAAGAACCAATCTTACGTGCGCTCGGGTCATTCGGTTTTGAACCGTACAGCGGCGGCAGGTTGGCGATGATCGGGTAGATGGTACCGCCGCTGCGCGCGGTGTTAGAAGGCGTAAACGGTGCCAGTAACAGGTCAGCGAAGGTGATGGCGTAACCGAGCGTCAGGCTGCGACGGCCGAGATACTTCACCAGAATCAGCGCCAGGCGGCGTCCGAACTGGGTTTTATCGTAGCCGGCGGCAAACATAAAGGCACCGAAGATCAGCCAGACGGTGGAGTTGCCGAAGCCACTCACTGCCCATTTGAACGACTGTGCGGCGGTTTTGAACTTGGGATCCGCCAGTTCGGCCGGGCTGAACAGCACCCACTGGCTGAACAGCGCTATCACCACCACGCCAGTCAGGCCGATAACGGCACCGGGCAGCGGCTCAAAGATCAGCCCGACAATCACGCCAACGAAGATAGCAAAGAAGTGCCATGCGTAAGGTTCCAGCCCGGCAGGGGTCGGGACCAACAGCAACAGCACCGCCACAATGATCGGCAGGCACAACATAATCAGGCGATTCTTTTTCCCCGGCGCCGCAGGAGGCACTACGGGGGAGGCACTCTGGGTTGTTTGTGTGTTCATAGTTTTGTCTGCAAGTTAGGAAGAATGCGATTGATTGTCACGAACACACTGTTCTTTTGGTTTCAACATGCGTGCAGCAGATGAGTCGTGACAATTTAAATTTTGTTCTTTGATGAAACTTTGCTTTGCAAATTCGATACGCGAATTATCAATTGAATGCAGCTAAGATGCGATTAATTAAAATATCTCCTTTGATCTAGATCAATAAAAAATATGCACTGTTTTTTAATTTTTATCTTTTGCTTTTTATTTAACTTTCTGTCTGCTGTGGATTAAACGCTACAAACTATCGAAACGCGAAAAATCGAGCAAAATGAGGCGGGTTGGAGGCTTTTATCTTTATGATAGTACTACATTTGTTTTAAATGTAAGGAAAAAGTTGATTTTTGTCAAGTCTTGGTTAAAACTTATCGGAGCGCTAATTCCAGCAATGAGCATCAAATATCATTTCTAAACGTAAAACTTATATAACTAACAATCTGGGTTATGTAACTAAATAAAATGGTATATTTATGCCATGAAATCGGACCACTTAAATAATTATAAAGCCGCGCCGAACCGCCAAAGAATTGAATACACAATTTCTTAATTCTGGAGTTGCTCATTATGAATAAGCTCACCCCAATCCTTAACCCGCTAACGCTGCCGAAAGGTGCGGTGCTGAAAAACCGTCTGGTGATGGCCCCGATGACCACCTGTACCGGCTATTTTGACGGCGGTGTCACCAGCGATTTGGTCGAGTATTACCGCGTACGTGCGGGCAGTATCGGTACGGTGATTGTTGAATGCTGCTTTATTGATAACCGTGGCCCGGCTTTCCCTGGCGCGTTGGGTATCGACAGCGACAACAAAATTGCCGGGCTGGCGAAAATCGCCCATGCGATCAAATCTGAAGGTTCAAAAGCCATTCTGCAGATTTACCACGGTGGCCGCATGGTGGAACCGGCACTGATTGGCGGCAAAACCCCTGTTGCACCGAGCGCTATTGCTGCACCTCGTGACGGTGCCACCAAGCCGCAAGCGCTGACCGCTGAAGAAGTCGATGTGATGATCACCAAGTTTGGTGATGCGGTGAACCGCGCAATTAAAGCCGGTTTCGATGGCGTTGAGATCCACGGCGCGAACACCTATCTGATTCAGCAGTTCTACTCGCCTAACTCCAACCAGCGTGACGACAAATGGGGCGGCAGCCGCGATAACCGCGCACGCTTCCCAATGGAAGTGCTGGAGATCACCCATAAAATGGCCGATCGCTTTGCGGCGGCTGACTTCATCATCGGTTATCGCTTCTCACCGGAAGAGCTGGAAGTTCCCGGCATCCGTTGGGATGACACGATGTATCTGCTGGAAAAACTGGCGGCGCGCGGTCTGGACTACGTGCACTTCTCCGTCGGACAGCTGCTGCGTCCATCGATTGTCGATACCAAAGATCCCACGCCCCTGATCACCAAATATCTGGCCGAACGCTCTGCTACGCTGGCGAAAGTGCCAGTGATTGGCGTGGGTGGTGTGGTGAATAAAGAAGATGCCGAGAACGCGCTGGAGCACGGCTTTGATTTGGTGGCGGTCGGTAAAGCCTGCATCGCCTATCCGGACTGGGCCGACCGCATCATCAAAAACGAGCACATGGAACTCTACATCGACAGCACCAAGCGTGAGGCGCTGACGATTCCAGAACCGCTGTGGCGCTTCTCGCTGGTGGATGCGATGATCCGTGACGTCAGCGATGGCCATCGTAAATACAAAGCCGGGGTTTACCAGGCGAAAGTGGAAGCCGAAGCGCTGAAGCTGAAAATCAACGTCACCCTCGACACCGACCGTATCACTGATATCTCACTGGTGCCGGATCCCAGCCTGGATGTCGACTTTACCAGTACCTTTGAAAGCCTGCGTGAACGCATTCTGGTGGCGAACAGCCCGCACGTCGATGCCATCACCGGTGCGACCACACAGAGTGAGGCGCTGAAAAAAGCGGTCTCCCGCGCACTGACCACCTCCAGTAAAGAGTATGTGATTGAAGAGGGCGGTAACCCGAACGCACCGGTCAATTATGACGTGGTAGTGGTGGGCACGGGCGGTGCCGGTCTGGCGGCGGCGATTCAGGCGCACGATGACGGCGCACGCGTGGTGATCATCGAGAAGATGCCGACCATTGGCGGTAACACCATCAAAGCCTCGGTGGGCATGAACGCCGCCGAAACCCGCTATCAGAAACTGAAAGGCATCGAAGACAGCAAAGAGCTGTTCTACGAAGAGACGCTGAAGGGCGGTAATTTCAAAAACAATCCGGTGCTGCTGCGCGAGTTTGTTGAGCAGGCGCCGGAAGCGATTGAGTGGCTGGCGGCGAAAAATATCGAGCTGTGTGACATCACCATCACCGGGGGTATGAGCATCGACCGTACGCACCGCCCGGAAGACCGTTCTGCCGTCGGTGGCTTCCTGATCAGCGGCCTGGTGAAAAACGTCAACCAGCGCGAAATCGAAGTGCTGCTGGAGACTTCAGTTTCAGAGATCCTGGTGGAAAACGGTGCCGTTACCGGCGTCAAAGTGGTGGATGAGTACAATGACAGCCGCATTCTTAATGCGAAAAGCGTGATTGTCGCCACCGGCGGTTTCAGTGCTAACCGCGAAATGGTGGTGAAATACCGTCCGGAACTGGATGGCTTCGTTACCACCAACCATAAAGGTGCCACCGGTAGCGGTATCGCCATGTTGCAAAAAATCGGTGCGGATACCGTGGATATGGGCGAGATCCAGATTCACCCAACGGTTGAGCAGACTACGTCTTATCTGATCTCCGAAGCGATGCGTGGCGGCGGGGCGATTCTGGTCAGCCAGGCGGGTAAGCGTTTCTACAATGAGATGGAAACCCGTGACAAAGTCTCTGCTGAGATCATCGCACTGCCAGAGAAAAGCGCATGGATCGTGTTTGATGAGCAGGTCCGCGCCAACAACAAAGCGGCCGACGAATATATCGCCAAAGGCTTTGTGATCAGCGCGCCAACGCCGCACGAGCTGGCGGTCAAACTCAACATGGATCAGGAAGCGCTGCAAACCACACTCGGTCGTTACAACGAGTTTGTGGCGAAGCAGGATGATGAAGACTTCGGTCGTAAGACGGCGCTGCGTCACCCGCTGAATAAAGGTCCGTACTTCGCCATCCGTATCGCCCCTGGGGTGCACCACACTATGGGCGGCGTCACCATCAACACCGATACTGCGGTGCTGGATGCGCAGAAACAGGTGATTCCCGGTGCCTGGGCTGCTGGTGAAGTGGTCGGCGGTATCCACGGTGCGAACCGTATCGGCGGTAATGCAGTAGCGGATATCATCATCTTTGGTATCAAGGCCGGTCACAATGCGGCTAAACTGGCGTTAGGAAACTAATTAACGTTAATTACCCAAAATATTGCGTACCAGAGTAAGGCGTTAGAGTGTGAATTCCGGTGACTGACAACCGTCGGTCATTGGGTTATCGACACAAGCTACTGGCGCGCAGTATGGTGGGTAAACGAGGCTCTATGACCGAAGGCGTCTACTCCTACTCTGCTGTTCTGATGGGTTCGCCCATTCTGCTCAAACTCTTCGACGATAACCCCACCTTAGCCCGTCAGGTCTTTCAACTTATCAAGCAGCAGGAAAACCTGTTCACCGTCAATCGTGCCGAATCCGAAGTGATGTCGATCAACCAGGCAGCGGGACGCCATGCAGTGCGCGTCAGTGAGGCGGTGTTCCGACTGATCAGCGTGGCACACGCCGTCAGTGTGTCACCCGGCAGCGCATTCAACTTCACCATCGGTCCGGTGGTCAAACGCTGGAAGATTGGTTTTCAGGGGCGTGCCGTGCCTCCCGCCAATGAGATTGCCGCACTGTTGCCGCTCACCGATCCACATCAGGTGATCCTCAACGAAGAAGAGCGTTCGGTGTTCCTGCAACAGCCGGGCATGGAGATCGATCTCGGGGCCATCGCCAAAGGGTATATCGCGGATGTGGTGCAGGCGTTTTTACGCCAGCAGGGCGTGCCGCAGGCGCTGATCAATCTTGGCGGCAATGTGCAGACGCTCGGCGCGCCACCGCACGAGCCACAAGGCTGGAGCATTGGCCTGAAAAAGCCGTTTGGGCGTGAGGATGAACTGCTGGGCGTGCTGCAAGTGCAGGGCAAATCGGTGGTGACATCGGGAATTTACGAGCGCTATTTCGAATTGGACGGCAAGTGCTGGCACCACATCTTTGATCCACACACCGGCTATCCGCTGGACAACGAGTTACTGAGCGTGACGGTGATTTCCGACCGCTCACTGGATGGCGACATCTACACCACACTGCTGTACGGCATGGGCGTGGAGCAGGGGCTGGCTTATCTGGCCGACCAGCCCGATCTGGATGCGGTGTTTGTGACGCGCGATCGGCAAATCATCTGCTCTTCACCGCGCCACTTTCAGTTCCAGCAGCGCGATGTCGACTGGCAGCTGCGTTACTGACAGTATTGCTGCAACAGCGAATGGTATTCCGGCTGTAAACGATAGCGATACACCGGACGGCCGGTGGCGCCGTAATGAATGCTGGTGAACAGAATATTAATCTGCGCCAGCCAGATCAGATATTTACGGCACGACACGCGCGAAATATTCACTTCCGCCGCCAGCTCATCGGTGGAGAACTCATGCCCGGGATGGGCATCAATCCACTGACACAAGGTGCGCAGCGTCTGCGGCGTTAAACCCTTCGGCAGGCGCTTGTTGTCATGCTGCGTGGCCGGGTTACCATGGATCAACAGATCGACATCAGACTGCTGATAGTAGTGCTGATTATCCATCAGCGACTTCTTCTGCCGCCAGCTGGTGAGCGCCTCTTCAAAACGCGGGAACTGGAACGGCTTGATCAGATAATCCACCACGCCGTAGTGCAGCGAAGTTTTGATGTTCTCGGCATCGGCAGCGGATGAAATGATGATCACTTCCACCGAACTCTGGGCTTTGCGCAGTTCAGGCAACAGATCAAGGCCATTCTCTTGCTGCATGTAGATATCCAGCAGCACCAAATCAATCGGGGTGTCGCTGTTGAACAGAATCTCTTTGGCCTGCTTCAGGGTCGAAGCGGTTCCACAGCAGTGGAAGCCCTGAACCTGACCGATAAAAGAACGGTTCAGCTCAGCGACCATGGCGTCATCATCGACCACTAACACATTGATCATGCGGATTGGTTTCCTCCATCCCAGGGAAGTTGTACTAAAAATTGGGTAAATACGCCGGGTTCTGACTCAACGGTCACGCCGCCACCGAGGTTTTCCGTTTGCTGTTTCAGCAGGAACAGGCCCACACCACGGTTCTCTCCTTTGGTGGAGAACCCTTTATCAAAAATTGTCGCCAGATTGGCCGGCTCAATGCCGGGACCATCGTCACTCACTTCGCACGCCAGCCAGCCGTTCTGATAGTGCAGCATCACGTGGATCTCGCCTTCGGTCTGCTCGCTGAGCGCATCGATGGCGTTCTCCACCAGATTACCGACCACGGTGATCAGGGCCGCCATCTGGTCTTCGTTACCGCTGTCGGGCACATAGCTGGCATCGCTGATGGTCAGGCGATGACCGCAATCCGAAGCGCGATTGATCTTGCTCAGCAGGAAACCGGCAATCACCGGTGACTTGATGCGATCGAGCAAATAGCCAATCTCAGTCTGGTAATTATTGGCGGTTTTCAAAATATACGCTTCCACCTGCGCATAGTTTTTCATGTGCAGCAGGCCGAGGATCACGTGCAGCTTGTTCATGAACTCGTGCGAGCGCTCCCGCAACGCATCGACGTAGTTTACCATGCCCGTCAGACGCTGCATCAGTCGGCTGATTTCGGTCTTGTCCCTGAAAGTACAGACCGCGCCAATAATGCGTCCCTGGCTGCGTACCGGCACCGTATTGCACAACAACAAGCGACCATTCACATTCAGCTCTTCATCACGACGCGCACGGCCGCTGTGCAGCACATCTCGCAGGTGTTGGTTGATCACCGAGGCATCATCAATGCCCTCGTTATCAATCATACCGCTGGACGACGGCTCATTAAGCAGGGTGCGCGCGGCCTGATTCACCAGCGTCACCTGCGCCTGATCGTCCATCGCCACCACGCCCTCTTTGACCGAGTTGAGAATTGCCTGACGCTGCTCAAACAGAGTGGAAATCTCGTAGGGTTCGAGGCCGAATAAGATGCGTTTCAGCACGCGCACCAGCACCAGGGTGCCAATCGCGCCTGCCAGCGTACCAATCAGAATGGTCCAGATAATGCTCCAGCGGCTTTCGTTGATCTGATCGGTCACGGCATCAAGGGAAATACCGATCGCCACTACGCCGATCTGCCGATCCTCCGCGTTATACACCGGGGTAAACACACGCAGCGCTTTTGCCAGAGAACCTTTGTTCACCGAGACGTTTTCATGGCCGCGCAGGGCGGGCCCAATGTCTTCGCCGATAAAGTGCTTGCCGACCAGTTCCGGATTGCGATGAGAATAGCGGATACCGTCCATATTGGTGACGGTAATAAACAGCAGATTGTTGCTCTCTTCCACGGCTTTCGCGATGGGTTGAATATTGGCATTGGCCACCGGTTGCGTCAGCGCCTGCTGAATCTCCGGCGATCTTGCCAGCGTGCGGGCCACCGCCATGGCTTTATCTTCTAACTGGGCACGGGTTGAAGCACCAATCTGGAAGAAATAGAACATGTGCACACTCAGCAGCACCAGCACGATCACCGCGCTGAGCATCAGCGTCACCAGCGTGTTGAGTTTCATGGGCCGCTTGCGCGCGGGGATTGCGGGTTGAGGCGTGGTCATCATCGCTCCCTGAAGAGAAGAGGGCGCTATTATGACGCTTTAATGCAAAAAGGTCGTCATAAATGACGACCTTTGATGGTGATAAGCAGACTGGATGCGGCGTGCAGAGGCCGCATCTTAGGGGGGCTGGATTAGCCCTGCTTCACGCGGTTGGCAAAGCTCTTACGCAGCTTCTGCAGTTTCGGTGGAATCACCGCCATGCAGTAGCCGTTACGCTGGCCGGCGCCATCCCAGTAATCCTGATGATAATCTTCTGCCGGATACCACTCTTTCAGCGGCTCGATGGTGGTCACCACCGGCACGTTGAGATCGGCTTGTGCACGCGCAATGGCAGCAATCGCTTCGGCTTCCTGCTCTGGATTCGCCGGGAAGATCGCTGAACGATACTGAGTACCGACATCGTTGCCCTGACGGTTCAGCTGCGTTGGATCGTGCGTCGCAAAGCTGATATCCAGCAGGTCGCCATATTTCACTTGCTCGGGATCGAAACCGACGCGGATCGCTTCGGCGTGGCCGGTGGCACCGCTGCACACCTGCTCATAGGTTGGGTTCGGGCGCTCCCCGCCGGTATACCCACTTTCGACTGACTCCACGCCAATCACATCTTTGAACACTGCTTCGGTACACCAGAAACAGCCACCGGCGATCACCGCATATTCAGTTGCCATTGTTATTACTCCTGTCAGGTCGAAAGCGTTACTGTGAGGGCGCTCGAAGGTGAATTCAAGCCGCCTAAATTAACATTTCTGGCTTAAAATCATGGTGCTTGTCGAGCACGCTATTGCTCATTACGGTAAAACGTCCTTCGCCAGTGTAGTGCAGCGTCGGCGGAAATTCCGGTTTATCGGCGACATGCGCTTTGACGATTTCGAAAATAAAGAAGCCGTAGTTATTCACCATCGAATCGTCATACAGCTGACACTCAAAGCTGGCGAAGCACTCATCGATCAGCGGCGCATTCACCACTTTTGCCGGTTCTGGCGTGAGGTGAAAGGCATCGAACTTATCGAGGCGATCGCCATGGCAGTTACCAATCGCCACCACGCTATCCACCAAATCCGCCGAGGGGATGTTAATCACGCACTGTCCGCTTTGCCGAATCAGCTCATGACTGTAGTTGCCGTTGGCGATCATGCAGCCCACCAGTGACGGCGAGAACTCCAGAATGGTGTGCCAGCCGAGCGTCATGATGTCGTGGTGATCTTCAAATTGCGAACTCAGCAACACCACCGGATCAGGTTCCAGATACTTCCGCGCCTTGCTGACCGGAAAGTCGATTTTGTGCAGGCGTTGACTCATCATGCGTCTCCTTATTTTTGCAGAGATAGCGTAAGTGTAGATGCCAGGCTTTACTGGACCGGCATTTAACGGCATGGTAGAGCGTCATTTTATCTGGAGCTGGCTAATGGAATCTGCGTCTGTGTCCACATCTCGTCCTGTTTTGCATCTGCTGTGCGGTAAAATCGCTGCCGGAAAATCCACGCTGGCACATCAACTGGCCCAACAAACTGGCGCGGTGATTATTAGCGAAGACGCCTGGCTGGCACATTTGTTCGCCGAAGAGATGCAGGATGTTGCGGACTACGTGCGTTGTGCGGGCAAGTTACGCAATGCGATGACGCCACACCTAATCGCACTGTTACAGCGAGGTGTGTCAGTGGTGCTGGATTTCCCGGCGAACACCGTCGGCCAACGTCAGTGGATGAAGGCGGTGATCCAGAGTGCACAGGCGGAACATCAGCTGCACTTTATCGATGTGCCCGATGCGGTGTGCAAAAGCCGTTTGCATGCGCGTAATGCAGAAGGTGAACATGACTTCACGGCGACCGATGCGCAGTTCGAGGTGATCAGCAGCTACTTCGTCGCACCGGATGCGGATGAAGGGTTTAATGTGGTGATGCACGGTTAAGACTGACGATGACTGGATTGATATTTGTTCCAGTCATCTAATATTTGCCCCTCAAAGTTCCCGGCTATTTATTGAGATGATTGATGATTCTTTTGAGGGTGTTGTAGGGGCCTTCAAGCGTGATGTCATTATCATCGTTACTTATATAAATACGCTGAGATTTGAATCTTCTGTATTTCGCTATCTGCAGCTCATAATAACCTTGCTCAGTTTGCTCGTAATGGTATTTCTCCAAAACTGAATCCAGGTCGCTTTGGCGAATGGGGGTCTTAAATGTAAGCCACGCAATATTAGTAAGCCAAAAGCTTGCTGCAAGCCCGCATAGCATACCGGTAAAGCCACCTGTGATATTGCCATGAGTTAATTGGGGTAATAGCCATTTGATCACGGCTGAAAAGAATAGGCCGATGAGAATAAAAAATGCAATTCTGAATCGGTCCTTTTGCCATTGTTTTATCAGACCAAGGCGATGAAGCGAATAGTGAAATTTCAATTTTTGACTCCGTTCAAAATGTTAATCCGTTATTGATTGTAGCGTTATCCGTTCCTTGATGGCGAATCGTTATCCCGCATTTTCCAATATCTGTTTTGCCTGTGTATATTCCCAGGACGTTATTTCAATCTTGTTGCCACTGAGATCGCTGAAGTAAAGAGACATAGAGACATCGTGATCACTGACGGTAGAGGCGATTTTTTTGCACTTGAGGATAGATATCAGTTCGAGAAACGCGGATGCCTGCACGGCAAAAGCCATGGTATGGCCTGGGTGCTGGGATTTTCTCAGGAAGAGGGAAAGCGATGCGCCATTATTCCTGATGACCAGCGGCCCTCCTTGTTCAAACCAGAAGTACAGCGAGCTATCGCGGGTGAAGCCAAGGATTTCCTGATACCAGCGTTCTGCTTTCTCGATATCGTCAACGTAGACGTGGATGTGGTCGATTTTGGTTATGTTCATGGTAGGTGCTCCATATTTGTGCTTAAGAGATGTTTGCTGAAGTAGTTTCGAGATACAACTGCCTGAGCACAGCACAACACGGGATTTACCATAATGTTTTGGGGTGTATTTTGTTGGTAAGCTGGCGGCTGGCGGCTGGCGGCTGGCGGCTGGCGGCTGGCGGGTAAGGTCCGCTGTGAGCGAAAAGGAGACGTAAAAGCCCCCTACCTAAGTTATGGATACGTCACCGGGATGGGTACTGGCTTTTAAGTTTTCAGGGCTTTTAGCAAGCCCCTAGATTGTGAATTAAAACTAACTGTTGAAATGTTAAATGCAAGTCAGATCATTCATCATCAGTTATTGGAATCAAAGTGAGTTGCATATAGCGCACTGCTTCTCGTTGTAAATCATCCCAAGAATTAGTTGAATGATGTTGTATATCAGCAAGAGCATTCTGACAGCCCTGTGTATTACAGTTATCCTTTTTACTCTCATTGAAAACTTTTTTTTCGTCATGAAAATAAACCACTTCATCTGCTGACATACTTTTTTCATTGTCAGTGGATAGATAATAAATTGAACCAGAGTATTTAACTAATTTTTCATTATAGAGATACCAGCTTTCAGTTCGTATCGGTAGTCGCTTTCCTTCGGGATACGCCGCATCAAAACGGATACGCATCCTAAATAACTTAAAAGGTCCAAATGCCTGTAAGGCAGCATAAACCCCTTCATCATTTCGTTGATACCATCGAGCCATCTCTTTATTGACAGGATGGAGCGCCCCCGATTTTTGGGTAATACCTTTAGTTGTAGAGTAGTCTATATTAGCTTGAGCAGCCGCTATTCTCGCAGGTGGTAAATGTCCAGTAAGAACCGTCGATTTCTCATTGGTATTTATATTAACTAGTGGGCAACGCTGATGCATAATATTGGTTAGACGCATATTTGTTAAATTTGTACCAACAAGTGTTACAACCGGAATGGTGGTATCAGGATAGCCATAGGGGGTAGTGACAAAGAGACACCCTTGATGTTCGTTAACAGGACTTTGTGTTCTTCTTTTATCCTGGCTGACAAGATACCTAAATGATGATGAGCCTCTGAATTCACGGGAAAACTTCAGGTCTTTTTCAGGCAAATTCTTTATTGTCGCAAGATATCCGGGTTGTTGGTATAGTGATGGATATAGTTGTACGTATAATTCAGCAAGCACATAGTCACCATCCAGCGATACCGGCATATCAACCCCTAAAATAGATCGGTTATCGGCTTCTGGTAAAAGTGTATAACTGCGAGTTTCATCTTTTGATGTATATTTGTATCCCGGATCAAGGAACGTAGTGACCCCGCTCATTGTTGAAAACCAATGAAACTTGCGAGTAGTATGTCTGTATGTTGCCGTAACAGTAGCCCCCTTTGTCAGACTTTCCAGTACAGACCTGTTTTCTTCATCAGAAAGCACAGGTGAATAAAGATCACTAACCCCAAAAATGAAATGTATCGTTTTATTTTCAACTGCAAGGCAACTTGATGCTGGCAATATAAAAAAAATCAATATTGCTGATATTATCTTCTTCATTCTATTATCCCTTTACGCGCTTCATGTCCTACTAAAACCTTATCACAAACAGATGAAACTGCAACACTCGAGGATAACTCCCGATTAATACGCTAGCAAAAAGCAGAGTCAGTTCACACAATGAAATATGCATCTATCGATGCAAATTATTTAGCCTTTCATTTAAAATGTCACGCTATTTTCCATTTCCGCCTCGGCACAGAGTGTGCTGTGCGCAGGCCAACATCCGCGTTGAGCGGACGTTAATTCGGCTTGATTACAAGGGGCCTCAAGAGAGGTTGATTATCCATAGCATGGGGTGATAAGAACGGGATAACTGAACAAAGTTATCTTTCGATGCGGCTGCAAGCGCGGGGTGATTCAAATGGTTTAACAAGAGGCCGTGGCAAAAATTATCTGTCTCAGAAATTCCAGAGCGTGTTACAGTTAGAATTAAAAACCATAAGCAGATCTATGCTTAATATAGCCTAAATAAGCATGTGAACTTTCCCTATATTTGCATTTCTCTATGCCGGTGAATAAAGAAATAACTATGATTAGTATAACGATTACATCGAAGATAAAAAATCACCTATACCATCCAGTCTACACTAGATAACATTTTCGCATCCTTTCATTGTGATTAGCGCCTACTCTTGTGATTGAGACATCCTAATTGAGGAAAAAGTGCTGCGTAGCAGTTATATCACCTGATTACCTAGCCCTGTGCAGGGAGCTTTGCGAAAAATAACGACAAAAACGTGTGATCATGGCACAGAGCAGGCTTGTTCGTTCGAATGGTCCGCTGCGAGCGAGGAGATGAGCATTCGCATCCATACTAATATTAGCTCTAAGCAGTAGGAATTGAACTTAGCGATTCATTGTGATCCTGTTCTTCACAAAATAATTATTTTAGGTCTTTCTGCTGATAATGCAGGTTTCAGATATTCACGCCTCACCCGAAAATGATCATCTACTTCCGTTTGACCAAGTATTAAATTGGCTTATGCATCTGAAACCGGATGTACTGGTGCTTACAGGTGATCTAACCGATGGGCATTGGCAGGAAGCTTATAAACAGATAGCTGACTGCCTAAATCAGCAAAGTTACCCTTCATTGATACTGCCGTGTAATTCAGACGACCGAGGTTTGCGGGCATACCAGCCTACATTTGTGGCTCCGTCTGCGCGGCTAATCCTATCTGGTTTGGAACAGTAAATGTCCCCTATGCGAATGCCCCGCCAGCATTGATGATAGACAGCTATGTCGATAACTCTATTACTAGTGACTACGTTGGGGTTTAACTAGCATTCAGTAAACGTATAGATCTCATAGAGATCGACCTGATCGCCAGTGATTAACGCATAATGTTGCGAGGGAACAATATCCGCTGTTGGCACACAGCGGACCATCTGACTGAGCTGAATGTCTGCTGAGAGCGAGGAACGGACGTCAGGCGTAGCTATCACAACTGATGTTCAATAACTAGATTCGTACTGAGTAAATCAAAGCGGAGAATGTCTCTATCGCTCTGTCCGAGCAATTTTTTTGCCTGCAAATATATCTGATCATTGATGCTGGCTGATCTAGTATTGTTTGATGCATACTCACAACATAAATATCAGGCTTTCGCTTTACATTTCAACAAATGGCAATATTCATAAATAAATGGAGGTGTTCATGGGCTGGGAACTTCATATCGTAAGAACAGAAAATTGGTTTGATAGTTCAAATGATCCAATTACGAGTGAAGAATGGCTTCAGCTCGTTTATAATGATGAAGAATTATCAATTGATAATAAGAATGGTGATTTCTTTGCTACATGGAATGTCCATCAACCACATAATGAACCTTGGCTCGAATGGTATGATGGACGAATTTACACCAAGCAACCCTGTGAGGCCCTGTATTGTAAGATGTTGCAGATCGCGGTCAAGTTAGATGCCGTCGTTGTCGATGATGATGATCGCAAATATTTATTACCGAGTGATTTGATGAATCCATCTTGGGCTAATTCATCGGCTGACACTGAAAAGAAAAGTTCTTTATGGCGTAAGGTGATTTCAAGGTTATTTCCATAATAATTAAAGCTTAGCGGCGTAAATAAATACGTAAAGGTTCGATTGCTTGATCTTTTTTTCTATTGGAATTTTCTGGTGCTTGTAGATTTAGAAACTGTATTTTTCAGTTGGCCTGCGAACCATAATTAACATATCTCAATGTCAGCTCCTGGCACGTAGCGGAAATGCCTGTAGGACTGTGGGGTCCGAAGTGAGCGCTCGGCGGAAGCTGGTAACGGTTCTAACCACTGATGATGGCATTACTAAAATCGCGGTGCATTAATCCGCGGGGAGCAAGTCATGATAGCTGGAGAGACTTTTTTTATATCGACCTCGTGATTCACTATTCGAGATATAATTCATGAAAATACATCTTTGGTTCTATTCTCTTATTCGTGCATGTGGAGCGCTGTGTGTCATTTCACTGTGCTGCCAATGTAGAGCGCACGATCTTTTGGGCTTGATGCTATATGCCCCGTCAAATTCGGCATCTGACTGAATTATATAGGCCGTGATATCGAATCGCTTCAGACCGTGCTGCGCGCGTAAATTTATCAAGTCACTCCAAGTTATAACGCCATGCTCTTTCAGTTCGTTATCCAGCAACGCCACAATGGAAACGGGGATTTGGTAATCCTCGACCTGACGAAGCGTATGCCGAAGACTCATCACTAACCAACCCCATCCACGGGCGTGCGCCCATGTTCGTCCTGCATTTGATTTGACCCGGTTGATGCTTAGCGCCATTCTGTCTGTCGGTTTTATCTCTATAAGCAAGCCACGGCCGTCTACCGTAGCGATGAACAGATCTGGGTAATAATATCGATTTCTCCCCCCGAAGGTATAGGGGATGACGGCTGGCTGTTCCTGATAATAGGCTATCTGTTCACTACGTTCCAGCAGTGTCAATATTTCAAGCTCAAGCCCGGATTCGTATTGCACCATACGGTCGAGTTTCTCAGAGTAGAAATTACCGGCAATATCCGAATCGTTGACCAGACGCTGGTTTGTAAGCTGCTCAGTGGGTGGGGGCGGTGTGATGGCCTCTGGCCATTCACTGTCATTCAACCAACCGGTGATGACAGATTCGGTTCTTTCCATTACTGCTCGATTGCGGTTCTGCTTACGCAATTGCGCCTTGTGTGACCGCTCTATAGCGGGCAACAATGCGGTCACTTCAGTTACTTTCTGAACGGTGAAACCGGCAGTGCGAAGAATGAACTTCGCTGCCAGTCTAAGCGGAATGACGAAATCAAAACGAACTGTATTGAACAACCACAATGCCAATTCATCGGTGGAGGTAGAAGCTGGCTCCAGCAGTTTTTTCAGTGCTGAGCCATATGTGCCCTCATAGCGTGCGCGTGCTGCTAAACGTTTAAATCCTCGTTCCTGAATTTGACGCACTCTCTCCCTGGATACGCCCCATTCCTCTCCAATTTCAGCCAATGTGTGGGGCTGATCGTCTACACCGAGGCGCATTTCAAGCGCGTTCCGATCACGCTCTTTGGGCAAATTTGCCACTGCAGCACTGACGAGCATCAGTACATCGGCGTCAGTGGCGTTATCTGCCGGGAACTCTGTGTATACGTTAAGCTCATGGCTTTTATCCGGCGCTTGTAGGTTGCCAGCGCCACTTGTTGATTGCTGACCATCAGGTGTTGGTTGTAATGTTAAGTTTCGGGCAGAAACGACACCCTTGCGGATAACAGGTGCCGGACAAATTGCTTGAACCAGCGAATGGAGATCGACATCTCCCTTCTCGCGCATATAGATGGCTAGCACTTCCACCGCATGAATATGGCTTGCCGGTTTGTCTGCCGATGGGATCAAACGCATTGCTGCTGCAGTTATGCTGCCGGAGGTGCGCTGGTGGAGCTTTGCAAGTTGAGTCGTAGTGTGTCCGCATTTGATCCCATTGACCAGTTCAAGAAACTCTCGGTACTCCCAGGGTGCGCCATGCCGGGCCGGCAAGCGTTTGGACTCTTCAGACTCAGATGCAGCTTTAAGCTCGGTCATTATCGTTTACTACCTGCTCCATGCGGGAAAAATATTCCACTTTGATGCTTGGTATTTGCCATTGCAACTTTTGTGTTTGGCATAACTGGCACGAATAATATCACTTAAGATTGCAGTTAATTACGTTAGGTATGTATGAAAGGGGTCAAGGTATCATTCAATCTGTACGTTTTGATATAGAAGCCAGACCTTGACTACCTCTAACCTAGCATCAAAGTTGTAGGCTTGTCAGTATTATCGGGAAAACCCACACTGGCAAAAGGACTGCCATGGCCATGCTGCTTTTTAATCAACTGGCCTACATATTTAACACGAATTGCCTGTTCAGCGATGCGTCCGACAAACTCTGATCGCTTACTTTCTGGATCGCTGTTTACTGTGCGGATGAAAGTGCGTGTGCTACTTCCGTTGTTGGCACGGAGCGGACATCTACAACAGCCAAGATCCACTGTGAGCGAACAGCAGACTTTATTGAATCTACTCGATAGATTTCATAACTCCTTATAGACACATCAGTAATGTACCAGCCCGCCATCTACAGCATACTGACTGCCAGTAACATAGGATGCGTCATCGGACAGGAGGAAGAGTGCAACCGCAGCGGCTTCTTCTGCTGTGCCTGCGCGACCTAAAGGAACCTGGCTTACCACGAAATCTTCAAACTGCTGACGCGACTCCTCTGGCATAAAGTGCCTGAAATTAGTTTCAATTGGGCCTGGCACTAAAGTGTTGGCGCGAATGCCACGTTCCGCCAGCGCAGATGCCCAGCTTTTGACCATGGCGATAACGGCACCTTTCGTCGCTGCATACAGGCTTGTCATAGCCGCACCTTCGTAAGTTGAAGAGGACGAAGTAACCAGAACGGATGCACCTGAATTAAGTGATTTTGATAGGGCGGCAAGCTGTAGCATCGGGCCGCGCACATTTGCGTTCATCATACGATTAAAAGAATCCGCCGTTACAGATTCCGGAGAACTGACCTCCGCGAAGCCAGCATTGAGCCATAATCCATCAAGTGAACCCCAATCGCTAATAGCTTCCTTTAGCGTATTGATGTCAACTTCGCTTGCAGAGTCACTTTTCAAAATAAGCGATGTTTTAGGCAGCAGAGTACGGGCGCGTTCCAGTCTTTCTTCACTGAGCCCTGTAATAGCTACATCACCACCCTCAGCGATAATGCGCAGCGCGCCTGCCAGTCCCATGCCACTTGTACCACCAGTGATCAGTATACGTTTACCCTGAAACCTGCCCATGCTTAGTCCTTTTTTTGGCGGAGGAATGAGCATTTACCTTACGTAAACAGAACACTGTTCGTCATCCATTTCATTACGCAACTAAGGCATTGCTGATTGAACTACAGCTTCTGGTACGGAATGGACCAACTGGCGAGATGTCAGGTCGGCTTTCAGCGTGAAGCAGATCTTGTCTTTCCGGCGCGAACAGCGTCGAAATTTGCAGGCGCCTAATATGACCTCACTAAATAAGGTGACAGAAAATCCTCCACTTCGTGTTTGTCGATACCTGGCGTATAGCTGATACCTGCATTCTTTAAAATATTGAGTGCTTACCGTCTGTTTCCTTGATGTGGGGCTTCTGTCGCAACAATATCAATGGCCGAGGATGTGCTTAGCCTTCATAAACACTGTTACCAGTTGAAGTATGCCCAGCGTTCCGCTTCACCGGGAGTCATCCCGACCACGATTTTTAGGGCGTTGAGTAACAGATCGATTTGCACGGGATCAGAGGCCTTCTGCACTTCAGTGATCAATTGCAAAATAACGGCGCCGTTAGTGACTCTCATGCCACGTTGGGTGATTTCACGCGCGGCAGCTTCAATCACAACGGTTTCAGCACTGGCTTTGTCGCGAAGCGCATCTAAGTGAAGGAAAGACTTCGCGCTATTGGTTGACTGTTGTGCGCTCTGATACATGATTTTATCCCTTATGTCCGCTACTCAAACGTCATTGTGGTCAGGCTGTAACTTATAACAATCGCAATCTATTAGTAGAGTGCGGATTTTGTACAGGGTGGAATTTCGAGTGATATCGAAACCACAGATGAAATAAATTTAGCGCATTTTGTCAAAATTGGGAGGGCGGTGATCACCAAAAACCGTTCTGGCATCGACCATCAATCTTATTAGGCCAATTTATGCTCAAATTCATCTTCGATGTTTGCGGTTTTTATGCGGGGATGTTTTACGTGGAGTGTGTTATCAGCTTATGCCTGATAACTCAGTTGCTTCGTCAGCGGTGTAGCGAAAGACTGATTCTGGCAACTCATTTTGAGAGTGTCGTCCCTGACAGTGTCTCCGGCCGGTATACGCTTACGCGTAACCGATGAGGTCATCCGCTTCGTCGTCTTCCGGCCGGAACCGGATTACGTCCTTTGGCTTCAGTTCATTAATCGTTAATTCAGTTCATTATTCAGGCTAACTAAGGTTTGCAAATAAGGTATTTGCTCCTCGGCGACTGAAGATGACTCAAAGCTCATTAACCAGTTTCTGGCTTAGCGATTTGAGTCAAGCGGTCAATATTATTCTCTGATTTAGACATCAAACCAAGCTGTGAAAAAAGGTTTGCAACACTGATTTCTTTTCGACATAAAGCAAGGCTTAATGCGGCTTCACCAATGATAATATGGCTTTTTTCATGATCTTGAAATAACAATGAAAATCCTCCATCAGATCGAATTAATGACAACCTCAATTTAAACTTAGAAGCTATTTTCAATATTGCATTACGACTCGTCTTAATAATGTCATGGTGTGGATTTTTATGATCAATAAAAGCGGAGCCTTTAAATATTCAATCTGGCGTTTCCATCATGCGGAATGGGGGGGCATTTTTAATACAGCGTGAGGCACTGGCTTTAATGATTTTATAAAAAACGGATTATTTATGTGGGAAAAGTGCCTGTTCATCAAAAGGTTAACACACCCTTTCACAGGCTATTCGAATCATTTTTGTTCGCTTCCGGTTGAGAATCATTTAGCTATCCAACGACATCGGCTTCTCCCCACCCGGCGGCAAACCAAACAACCCCCGCACCCAATTTAGAAACGCGCCATAAGGCCTTCCCAAACACAGCATCATCAACGCAGCACCGAGCGTACCGCGCACCAATCCACTACCCGACGCACCGCTAAAAGCAATGATCGCCGCATAGATCGGCACCTGAAAACTCACCAGCGCGATACTGTCCCACAGCAGCTTCGAAACCCGGCCCGATCCCGCACGCTGCATCACCCAATCGCGCCATAATCCGTAAGGACGGGCAACCGGCACCATCAAAACGGCACCAATCAAACGGGCATGCAGCACCTGATCCCACGCCATGCCGGCGATCCATCGTTCATTAATAATGCCCGTCGTGGTGAAAAATAAAATCAGTGCGGTGGTATCCGCCATAAAGGCCGTTCGGCGCATGTTTTGGTCCTGAGGTTGAGGCAAAATGCATTTCCTATTCGGTCATGAGTTTTCAAATAAGCACCATCTGTTGTTACCAGATACCTTACGGTACATCCTGGCTCATCAGAGTACGAAGAAGTTGAGTTTAGACAACGGCGGTAAACCCAAGAGCCATGACCATCTCATCGGCCTTGTCTGCTGCGATAAATGAGATGAGATTCAAAAATTGAGAACTTAACTCAAATTTAGTGCCACCTGGAAATAATAAACCATATAAATTACATGTGTTTTTTGACTACACTACAGGTGATTACACATGGAAAGCGGAATCAAAGCGGTAATTAAGTCAGTACGAATGGTTGCAGTAACTGGAGCGACGACGGAATTGGGCGGTACTGTCACGGGGTCATCGGGTTTCACACTGAATGATAAAGCCGCAGTAATCGAGGGCGACATTGTTCTTTATCCAGATGGTAAGCAATCATTGGTACTTGCTGAAACTAACGCAGTCTTCAGGCAACAAGAAAGCGATGGAAAATCACATTCATTTGCGTCAACCAGAACAGTCATTGCTAACGGCGATAAAATTATCACTGCTGGTCAGAACTCATTGGCGATTATTGAGTTTGTTGGCCATGAAAGTGGCCTCTACGTTTTGGATGACACTGAAGTACAGAAACTAAAACAAGAGGGATGGCTGTGAGTATGTTGCCCGGCATCTGGACGGGCGATACAACTACACACGGTGGAATTTTGACTGAGGGCGAACCAACCTATACTTATGGCAACAAAGCTTCTGCAGTTGTTGTCGGACATAAATTTTGGTGTCCGAAATGTCTGTGCTGGTCAATTTTTGTAGAAGGGCAATCAAATTACACGATTGATGGTAGAGCAAGGGTATTACAGGGACACAAAGCGTCATGCGGTGCTAAAGCAATTCATGCTCAGGGATTTAATTACCATATCGAGGGGAAGACTCAAGGAAGCGTTGCCAGCCAAAGCAATGACCAAGAAAAGAGATATTCAGAGATAAATAGAAATAACTCACAGAATGGGGAATATTATCATTCTTTTCATCTGACGAACATTAGCAATGAGCCAGTAGGCTACATCGTATTTTCAGGGGGCAAACTTCTTGATTCGGGTCAGATTGTTGGGAAAGATAACCTCTTAGATTTCGCCAAATCCCAAATATGTACCGATACAGATGAAGTTTTGAAAATTGCTGTTCAGGCCCCACGTCTAAAAATTTAGAAGGATGCTAAATATGGGCGTTAAAGACCCCTATGGAATATTATTATCTGATGCGATTTCTCAGGATACATACATCGTTCGGGCAGAGGAAAAAACACGATTTAGAAAACACGATTATTACACCGCATTGAAAATTGAGCCGATGAGCATCAATGAAATACCTAAAGCAATGAAACGAATGGGGTGGATGAAGTCGGCTGCGCTGATGACGCGCTGGTTAACGACTCCAGGCTGGGAATGTCCTCCAGCCTGGAAATCAGGTAAGGAATTACCGCGAGGGCTGGAGATCCCGGATCAGCATTGTGACGATAAAATCATCACGATGTCTTGGTTACTACGCTATCCAGCGGCAGTCAGGGCGGTAAACAAGCTACTCAATGAGCGAGCGTTATCGCCTGCTGGGTTAAAGGTCACTGCAAATAGACTGAAAAAACTCGGATGGGATGGTAAGGGATCCTACACGTTTGGCAGAACCAATCTGCTTGGCAGACCCAGCATGTCTGCACGTGAGTTAGAGCAGTACTATCAGAACAACTATCTTGCGGTAGGTGATAACGCAGTGATTCACGTTATCGTGGATACGTTAGATGATATCTTTGGTGCTTTGGGAACCTATAATTTGAAAGTCGCTGTTGTTGGCACAGCATTCCGGGGCACGAATAAAGATGTTTTTTTGAGCCATCCTATGCAGGTGTATATGTAAAGGATTTCTATGATTTCAATAATGATGGCGGGTATGATCAACATCTTGGACTATGGTGCGAAGAAGGGATATTGACCAGAGGCCAGGCAGCATATGCAAAATTTTTTAACAGGGGTGTAACCCATCTCAAAAATAAGCATATGAAGGCCGCTGAGGTTAAAAATTCGGATTTCCTTAGATACCGAGAAAAGTATGGTTTAGGTGGAGATATCATCGTTTTCTCAGATGTGCACTGGGTGAAAATAAGCGGGGTTTATAAATTGCCGTGGGATGATATTTAACAAAAAAATGCCAGCGAATCAAAGCTGGCATTTTCCAACTATTACGTATTGGTGAATACCACGCTGAAAGTCAGTAAGTAGCTCATAACTAGAGTAATAGAGAAACAGATTTCTCTCGGTTTCCTAATAAATATATAAAGCAAAGGATAAAGAATAAAGAAGACCATAAATATTACAGAGTAGAAGAATGAAAATACGATATTCCATCCGGGCATTACGCCGCTGTAAGTAAACATAAATCCAACGACAAGAGGCGGGACCACAGTCTGCAGCACAGCGTAAACCGTCATGTACCAGAGCTGGAAGCGCTTTATCTTGAGTATTCCCCTGACGGTTTCACAAACAAGTAAAGAGGACAATGTTCCTACCAGAAGACCGAGCATGTAAGGGAAGGTTTGGTCAATCATGCTATAAATCCATTTATAGTGTGTGGTTTTGCATCATGTCATATTTCATCCACATGTAAAATATGACGCATGCTTAACTCCGCGTTACCTCTCATTTCACCCTAGCCCAAAACCACCTCATTACCCCCATCCCGCCATTAAAACCCGCCAAAACTAAATCTCCTTTCCTGCCAACTGCTTTGCACCATCCCGAAGGATCCCGCTTGATCAAACAACCCGATCAGTAATACTGTATTTATATACAGTATATTTTCAAAGGCCATCATTATGGTGTTTTATCAACCGGCGGAACTCCGCGTTATCCTCAGTTTGCCCTTGTTTATCAGTCGTGTGCCGTGCGGTTTTCCGTCACCGGCGCAGGATTACGTTGAGCAACGTATTGACCTCAATGATCTCTGCGTCACTCATCCCAGCGCCACTTACTTCATCAAAGTCAGCGGTGACTCGATGATTGAGGGCGGGATCAGTGATGGCGATATGCTGATCGTCGATAGTGCTGTAGAACCCGAGCAGGGTGATGTGGTGGTGGCTGCTATCGCGGGGGAATTCACGGTGAAGCAGCTGATGCTGAAGCCTTGCTTGCACCTCAAACCGATGAATGCGGCACACGCCATCATTCCCATTCCCGACCCGGATCAGTTTGAGATTTTCGGTGTCGTTAAACATGTCATCAAAACGCTGAGACGGTAATGTTTGCGCTGGTGGATGTGAACTCATTCTATGCCTCGTGTGAGACGGTGTTCAGGCCGGATCTCAAAGGCAAGCCGGTGATTGTGTTAAGCAACAACGATGGCTGCGTCATCGCACGTTCGGCCGAGGCCAAGAAGCTGGATATCGGCATGGGCGGCCCCTATTTCAAAATCAAAGATGTGTTGCGTCGCCATAACGTGCATGTGTTCAGCTCTAACTATGCGCTCTACGCCGATATGAGTCTGCGCGTGATGACGATACTGGAAGAGATGGCACCCGCCGTTGAGATCTACTCCATCGATGAAGCGTTTATGAACCTGACGGGCGTGCGGAATTGCCGCGTGCTGGAAGAGTTCGGACGGGAAATCCAGCAGCGGGTGAAACGCGAAACGCATCTGGCGGTGGGGGTGGGGATCGCGCCCACCAAAACCCTCGCCAAGCTGGCTAACCATGCCGCTAAGAAATGGAGCAAAACCGGCGGCGTGCTGGATCTCTCCAACCTTGAGCGGCAAAAGAAGTTAATGGCGTTAGTCGATGTGGCAGATGTGTGGGGCGTAGGGCGTCGTATCAGCAAGAAGCTGAATGCCATGGGCATCAATACCGCGCTGGATTTGTCGGAGCAGAGCACCTGGGTGATCCGCAAGCATTTCAATGTGGTGCTGGAGCGCACCGTGCGCGAGTTGCGCGGTGAACCCTGTCTTGAACTGGAAGAGTTTGCGCCCGTGAAGCAGCAGATTGTCTGCTCACGCTCGTTTGCGGGACGTATCACGGAGTACGCCGATATGCGTGAAGCGGTGTGCAACTATGCCGTGCGCGCCGCCGAAAAGTTGCGTGGCGAACGGCAGTATTGTCGACAGATCGGCGTGTTTATTCGCACCAGCCCGCATGCGGAGGGTGAAATCTTTTACGGTAATCAGGCGATCATTAAAGTACTAACGCCCACCAATGACAGCCGCGATATTATCCGCGTGGCCACCGAGGCGCTGGATCGCATCTGGCGGGAAGGGTGCCGCTATATGAAAGCGGGGGTAATGTTAGGTGACTTCTTCAGTCAGGGTGTGGCGCAGCTCAATTTGTTTGATGACATCCAGCCGCAGGCGAATAGCGAAACGCTGATGCGGGTGATCGATGGCATTAATCAAAGCGGGAAAGGGAAGCTATGGTTCGCCGGACAAGGAATCCAGAAATCCTGGGCGATGAAGCGTGAGATGTTATCTCCGGCGTATACCACCCGATACGCAGATCTCCCGGTGGCGAAGTAAATAGCGGATTAGCGCATAACATGAGCCGCCACTTTTTACCGGGCGTTAGGAAATGGCTGAATATGCCCGTATACCGCCACGATAAGCCGACAAAATGCCAATCCATGCCATACTTGGCAAGGCCGATTTTTCACGATGTCGCGGGGGAAAAGAGATGCGTTCAGTGGTGATTAGCGCAGTTGTCGCAGTAGCGGGTGGGGTATGCGGTGCCTTACTCAGCCAAAATGAAACCCTCTTTGCCGCGAAAGTGAGTGCCCCACCTTCCGATCCCGCCATCAACTGGACCACGCCCGCTATTGCCGGTTACGGCAAAGTGCACTATGACGCCAGCAGCGCATTCCAGCCCAGCAGTGCGCTGAGTAACAAAGTGGTCTTCAAAGTCAGTCGTGGCGCGGAAGAACGCAGTCAGGTGAATCCGGCGCTGGAGCATGTGGCACAAGTGGTGAATACCTATGTGGCGGCCGGCGTGCCGGCAAAGCAGTTAAAATTTGTGGTAGCGGTGAATGGCGAAGCGACGCCCGCGATGCTGGAAAACACCCGTTTTCGACAGCTGTTTGGTGTGGATAATCCCAACCTTGCGCTGATATCGGCGCTGGAACAGCAGGGCGTCAAAGTCACGGTGTGCGATCAGGCGCTGGCCTGGCATCACTACGAACCCCAATGGATTGCAGATTCAGTGATCCATACACCTTCTGCACTTACCACGATGACCACGCTGCAAAATCAGGGGTACGCTTTACTGAGTATGTGATGCGTTTGTGGCTTTGCTGTCCCTGGCATGAACCTCAACGCCCTTATTGTGGCTTCTGTCAAAGGCTCTCTTCGATCAAAAACAACTCGAAACCGGGCTGGAAGTGTGCCAACACACCTCAACATTATCTGAAGCAGGACGACATTTATTTTCGGTCTCGCGGCAGCATAAAAAGCAGCCGAATGATGCCGATCGCTTACGTAAATACCTCATGCGCTTCGGGCTGAATTGGGAAGATATCCAGAAAAAATGAATACCGTTCTTTGCGCCGCTGAAAGGAAATTTCCTGTGAGGTAGCTTCATACAGCTGAAATGTTTAAATCGTGCTGCGCTTCAAATTGTCACCAAACCTGAGGTGTTTTTTTCCTGGTATTGATGTTAGGTTTAATTAAAAAATTAATTAAATCAATGGAGATACCATCCAGGAATAGACTGTTTTTTCTTCAAGACGCTGTAAATTGCGCGGCGATTTTGCTTTAATTAACTGACGTAGCAAGATGAGAGGACAGCATGACAAAAGCCTATATAACAAAATATGCATTAACCCGGGGCATCTACATCGCAGAAGGTGAACTCAAAAGTGATGGCGAGGTATTTGTACAGCGCCGCGATCGTGAGTACAACTTTGAGCAGTTTTTTAAGAAAAAAGAGTTTCAGTTAACCGAAGAAGAAGCGCTGGCGCGTGCGGATAAAATGCGTGCGGTGCAACTTAAAAAGTTGGCGAAGGAATATCAAAAACTCAGTGAGCTTGAATTTACGATTAAACCGTGATCAAGATCGAATATGAAAATGCTAATATATTGATTATTATTGGTTCTATTATTAAATTGGCTATCTGAAAGAAATTCGTTAAGGTTTCGATAAAATAATGAAATCCCATTTCAATATCTGTCCCAAAGTGATGTGAAACGCCGCCTGCGGGCGGATTTTTTAATGGTCTCAGCGCGTGAAAATTGCGCACTATTGTTGAAATAAAGCCCGAAAACGTAACAATAGCGAAGCGGCGAAAGGTATTGCCGATTATGTTAATTCGCAGACTTAGGTTACTGTAATATTACGGACCAATAATAAGCAGAGGTTCGCGTGCGCGAGAACGAGATTGATATCCATTATTACGCCACCGAAATCCGGAAATTAGCAGCATCGCATCAGGCTGGAGAAACACTGAGTGAGGTAAAATCCAGAGTGGATAGCCTCATACAGCAAATGAAAGAGTCACTCGGCAGTGACAAAGCCTGGCAGGCGAAGAATTGGGAGGCGCTGTTGGATCAGTTGAATATCTATTTGACTAACAAGGTTGATCCGAAGTGGATGACGGTGATCTCTCATGCCAAATTCCGCATTAAAAGCCGCAGACAGACCGCCATCTATTCACGAAAACACTTCAAACAATAAGGCTTTTGCCGCCCGGTCGGGCGGCAAATAAGTCATCCAAGCCAATGGTGGATAGTGAGATTAATCGCGCCGCCGCCGACAATCAGCCAGATAAACAACATCAAACCTAATAACAGCGGACGCAGACCGGCTCGCTTCAGCTGACTGATATGGGTGGTGAGACCCAGTGCGGCCATCGCCATGGCGAGCAGCACGTTATCCAGCTGATTAATGACCGCAATCGCCGAGGCGGGAATCAGATGCGCTGAGTTAAACAGCGCCACCAGAATGAACGCCAGTGCAAACCATGGGAAAGTAATACGCTGTTTTTCCCTGCTGGTGGCCGGTGCGCTGCGGCGTACCATCACTCCAATCACCACCAGGAACGGTGCCAGCATCATTACGCGCAGCATTTTGGCGATCACCGCCGCATTTTCTGTTTCCGGGCTAATGGCATGTCCGGCCGCCACCACCTGCGCCACTTCATGCATGGTCGAACCGGTGTAAATACCAAATTCACTCAGGCTCAGGCCCGGCAGTAATGGCGAAACGCTATGCCAAATCAGCGGGTAAAGGAAAATCGCCAGTGTACCGAAGATCACCACAGTCGCGACCGCCACCGCCACTTTGGACGATTCGGCTTTAATCACCGGTTCGGTCGCCAATACGGCGGCGGCACCGCAAATACTGCTACCTGCACCAATCAACCACGCGGTTTC
Source organism: Pantoea sp. EABMAA-21 (assembly GCF_030053335.1). Taxonomy (NCBI): domain Bacteria; kingdom Pseudomonadati; phylum Pseudomonadota; class Gammaproteobacteria; order Enterobacterales; family Erwiniaceae; genus Pantoea; species Pantoea sp. EABMAA-21. The sequence goes on along the minus strand of NZ_JASGBX010000006.1, from coordinate 118,490 downwards.
ACGATCCAGTTTCAGGATTTTACGTCCCAGCCAGCAGGCGAGGGTAAAGGTGCTGGTCAGCATCAGTACATCAATCACCACACCGCTGACGCCGACATCCAGCACCTGCTGGAAGGTGAGACGGAAGCCATAAAGGATAATGCCGAGACGCAGCAGTTTCTGTTTGGCAAACTGTACGCCCGCGTCGCAGTGACCGTGCACCGTCGGGAAGAGCGTGTTGCCGATAATGATCCCGCCGATGATGGCCAGCGTCAGGGCGCCTAACCCCAGCTGCGCGACCGACGGCAGATTACCGAGCCATGCCGTTGCCAGCGCAATGGCCGCCGTAAGCAGCAAACCGGGCGCGAAATGCGCCATACCCTGTGAGTGTTTGTGTAGAGAGATATCAGCCATAACGCCTCCTGTGTTGCCGTTATGATGCGGAGAGATGGCTTGAAAGAAAAACTGATTATATCGTTAGAACAAATCTGAATAAGTGGTAAAGACGGGGATGAACGCAGATAAAGGCGGAGAGGGCGCGGCGAAATCGGTGTTCGCGGCGCCTTATCGGGTTAGATCACCATACCCAAAATTTGCAGCGTGCTGCGCTGCGAGGCGGTGACGAACGGGATGTCTTTGATGTGCTGCATGCCAAAGGCTTCCCAAAACTTACGTGCACGCACGTTTTCAGCCATCACTTCCAGCCACATGTAACCTTCCTGCTTCTCACGGGCTTCATTGATGATGCTTTGGAACATGATTTTGCCGAAGTTCTTACCGGTCTGATCGGGATTCAGGTAGAGCTTATTCAACATGGCGCCCGTCATGCCGGAATCAGGAACCGGTGTATTCCAGGTGACCTTGGCAAAACCTACCGGGTGATCGGTCTCGGCGATCAGCCAGCTCTCGTTTTCTGCCGCGAGGCTGCTCTGCAGCACCATCAGGCCATATTCTTTATCGATAAACGCATCCATTTCGTCGGTTGAAACCCACATATGTTTGAAATGCGCGCTGTAGGTCATGCGTCCCAGCTGATGAAGCAGTTCCGCGTCCTCGGCCTGAGCCTTGCGTATGGTGAAATTCATGTAAGATGTCCTGTTATCCGTCCCTATTGATGGTCGTGCAGCCAAACGTTCCATCGCTGACTTTTCAGCAGGGTACTTTAACAGGGAGAGACGGTTCCGACACATGCTAAGTGTGGAATCAGAATAGTGATGCGCCCTCCGACTGGAGAGCGCAGGGATGCGTAAGGCATCAGAACAAATAACGGGCTCCCAGAACAAACTGGTTTTCCACCAGATGTGCTTTCATTTGCTCATCTTTAAAGCCACGAGCGTTCCCGAATGTATTGTATCCGCTCTCTATTTTGCCCATATCCACATAACGGTAGCCAAGGTCCAGGCTCACCTGCTCAATCGGCGTGTAGCTAATACCGGCGCCGACACTGTAGGTCAGGTTGTTTTGCGTGGTTGAAGCATACTGACGAGAGGAGTTGCCTTGCCAACCGCCTGCTTTGATTTTACTGACGCCGACGCCTGCGGTGCCGTACAACGCAACGTTATAGCCGATTTGATAGTCACGATACACGTTCAGCATCAAGCGCTGGACATCGGTTTGCAGATGGTTATAGCTGGAAGTGAAAGTCGATGAACCACTGGTGAATTCGGATTTCTGACCAAAGGTATATTCGCCTTCCGTGCGCCAGCCATTGCCCCATTGATAACCGGCTGCAAGCGCTGCCGCGCCGTTATGTGCCTTTTCATTGCCTGCAACAAATTGCCCCACGCCAGGACGTGCGCTGGTATCCATCTCTTTGGCACGTTGTTCACTTTGCAGATATTTTGCAGAGGCGTAATAGCCCTCACTGGTTTCTGCTGCAACAGCGCTGCCCGCAGCAAACAGCATTGGCATAGCAAAGATTAACGCATTAAGTTTCATATGATTCCGTTCTCATTCTTTATCAGGTAGAGAACGCATCATAAGAAAGGCCAATCACGAGAAAAATTCGGTTGAATACTTAGGCAACCTGGTAGAGTTACGTAAGGTAGCTAAGAGCCTAAACGCAAGGTTTCAGCGCGCCTGGCGGTCTCATAAACGTATTGCAGCATCGGCTCTAAATCGGCATCCGGCCCGGAGCTGATAATTTTGCCACGCAGCCACTCAATTTCGCTGGTGATGTCGGGATGGAAAATGGTGTTGTTCTGCGCGTTACGCAGCCATTTCAGCAGAAAGTTATTCTTGCCGCGCACGCCGGCGGGTTTGCGCGTTTTTGCATTGATCTTCAGCGCCACCAAGATGCAGTAATAGAAATGCACGCGCTGACTGTAGCTCTGGGGGATCATAGGCTGTTACCCGCCATGACATCGCAAAAGTGTGAACCTGATCGGATTTTCATCGTCCTGAATGCCTGCCTGAAAGCGCCATTTGGCGCAGATATGGGCCTTTATCGGCCTTTTTTCCGCCTTGAATCGCGCGGTAACCGCACCATAAGCCAATCGGCGGCGCGGATGCAAGTAAGGAAAATCTGGTAAATGAGGCGTCACCAGGGAAAGAGGGCGGGCAAAATTAAGGTCTTAAAAAAGCGAAGCGTTATAAAAGGAAAGGGGGCGATTTTTTGCCGTTGCAAAGACCTGAAACAGACACTTTTCTCATGCATTAACCCACTGTGCCTGGCAAAACTGTGATCTCCGTCTAGACTTAATGCTGACGATGTTCGCAGTCAGGTTGCTGTGTTGGCTATAAAGTTGTGCGTTTGTGGAGAGTTACCTATCGCAGTCCCCCGTTTTTGGCTCAATCTCCTCGCCTCAGTCCAGACATCCAACTGAAAACACCCAGCCTGACTTCGAACATCCTGTTAAAGCCTAATGAACAGGAGGAGACGTGACCCCTGCGGTTAATCAGAACAGCACCTTGCCGTCACTCAGCGGCGGTCTTTATGCCTTCTTTTTTGATGTCGACGGCACATTAGCGACCATTCAGTCGCAACCCGAGTCGGTTTCCATCCCCGCATCGGTGCGCCAGCATCTGCAACAAATCTCCAATCTGAGCCATGGCGCCCTGGCGCTGGTATCGGGCCGTCCGATTGCGCAACTGGATGCACTGGTTGCGCCACTGGAAGCGCCTGCGGCGGGCGTGCATGGTGCGGAACGCCGTGACGCCAGTGGGCACGTGCACCGGCATTCGCTGCCTGGCGACATTGCGCAAACGCTGCAAACCGAACTGCAGCAAACACTCGACCAATGGCCAGGCACCCTGCTGGAAGTGAAAGGCATGGCGTTTGCGCTGCACTATCGCAACGCGCCCGAGTACGAAAAATCCATCATGCAACTGGCGGAAGACGCCGTGACGCGCTTTCCTGCGCTGGCACTACAGCCGGGCAAGTGTGTGGTGGAGCTAAAACCGCAGGGCATCGATAAAGGTGCTGCGGTACGTGAATTTATGCAAGAAGCCCCCTTTATTGGCCGCATTCCGGTCTTCGTGGGTGACGATCTGACCGATGAAAAAGGATTTCTCGCCGTTAACGCCATGCAGGGCATTTCAGTCAAGGTCGGAGAAGGCGCCAGCCATGCGCGCTACCGTCTCGACAGCGTTGATGCGGTATGGCACTGGCTGGCGCAACTATTATTACAACTAGAACATGACATCGTCGGTAAGGAGTCAAGGTTATGAGTCGTTTAGTCGTGGTATCTAACCGTATCGCCATTCCGGATAAAGGCAAAGCCAGCGCGGGTGGTCTTGCGGTGGGCATTTTGGACGCGTTACGCACCACCGGAGGCTTGTGGTTTGGCTGGAACGGAGAAATCAGTGAATTCTCTGGCGAGGAAGAAGATGAGCCACTTTCGCAGATGGAACAGGATGGCATTACTTATGCCTCACTGCCGCTCAATCAGAACGATTATGATCAGTACTACTGCCAGTTCTCTAATACCGTTATCTGGCCGGCTTTCCACTATCGTCTGGATTTAGTGCAGTATCAGCGCGAAGCCTGGGATGGCTATTGCCGTGTGAACACCTTGCTGGCCCAGCGCCTGAAGCCGCTGCTGCAACCTGACGATGTGTTGTGGATCCATGATTACCATCTGCTGCCGTTTGCAGCCGAGTTGCGCAAACTGGGCGTCAACAATCGTATCGGCTTCTTCCTGCACATTCCGTTCCCGACGCCGGAGATCTTCAATGCGCTGCCACCGCATCAGACACTGCTGGAGATGCTGTGCGATTACGACCTGCTGGGATTCCAGACCGAGTCCGATCGCGTAGCCTTCCTCGATAGCCTCAGCCAGTTGACGCAGTTGCAGAATAAAGGCGAGAAGAAACACCGTGCCTTTGGCAATACCTTTATGACGGAGGTGTATCCGATTGGTATTGAGCCGGATAGCATCAAAGAGATGGCCGAAGGACATCTGCCACCGAAAATGGCGGCAATGAAACGTGAGCTGGGCGATGTACAAAATATTATTGCCAGCGAGCGACTCGATTATTCCAAAGGCTTGCCGGAACGCTTTCTGGCTTATGAGGCACTGCTGGAGAATTTCCCGCAGCATCGCGGCAATATCCGTTATTCACAAATCGCGCCGACGTCCCGTGGCGATGTGCAGGCCTATCAGGATATTCGCCATCAATTAGAGACAGAAGCGGGGCGTATTAATGGTAAGTACGGCACGCTCGGCTGGACACCGCTCTATTATCTGAACCAGCACTTTGATCGCCGCCTATTGATGAAAATCTTCCGCTTAACCGATGTGGGTCTGGTCACGCCACTGCGTGACGGCATGAACCTGGTGGCGAAAGAGTATGTTGCCGCGCAGGACCCGGACGATCCGGGCGTGCTGGTGCTGTCACGCTTTGCCGGGGCGGCGAACGAACTGACATCGGCACTGATCGTCAATCCTTACGATCGTGATGAAGTCGCCGCCGCACTCGACAGAGCGCTCACCATGCCGCGCACCGAGCGTATCTCGCGCTACAACGACATGATGGCGGTGTTGCGCAAGCAGGATATTACGCAATGGCGTGAGAGCTTCCTGCGTGATTTAAATGCGTTACCTGCGCGCAGCGCCGATCATGGTATCGCCAATAAAGTGGCGACCTTCCCGAAACTCGCTTAAATCTGCTTCCCGGTGCGCAATGCTGCGCACCGTTTTCACTGCCCATCTTAAACCTGCGAAATCGTTTTCATTTCCTTAAGGAGTAACTGCCTGACACGGCAGCTAAAATCGCACGTTTTGGTTAAAAAGCGTGCAATCGAACGTGAAAAAAGCTTTTTTTTCATGTCGGCCCTAAAGGTTTGGTTGGTCAGGCCGATAGTTATCTCAAATCAATGCGTCAAATCCCCAATTCATTCATATCACTAATGTAACGCACTGTTACATCCACTGCCGTTCGCTAAACACTCCCTACAAAGCCCTAACAGTTCCCAGGCGCGCTGCGTCCAGTCTTCACGCTTATCTATCATCATGGTGGTAGTGCATTTCAGCAATATTCCCTGTAAGTGATTAATTTAGAAGCAAATAGTTTTTACCAAAATCAGCACATTATGCTGCCTTTATGGTTTTAAGTGGCTTCATGTCTCCATTTAAAACCAACTAAACAGATAAAAGATCGCGTTGTCATGACAATCGACCACACAGGCTAAAAAGGGGCTTTTTAGAGTGAAATATTAGCTAAACAATTCAAATTCGCTCAAAAAACGCACAACAGAAAAGCAATACTGAAGCTTCCAGGAAAAAATTTGCCTTAAAAGTGTGACGCAGATCACACTTTATCTAAAATTTCGCACCACTCACGTTGTATGTAGAAATCAGACGATATAGATTTGCGTTGTTTTCGGATTAGTCTTAAAAAACTGTAAGCAGACGTCACGGAAGATGGTTACAACTCAAGAAAAGATTGGCCTGGAGTTTTGACTACTACTGATCAGTGTCCCGGCGGGAAGTGAAACAGTTCAGTACACGTTGGCTTTGCCTGATTATTTTTTGCCATCTTTAGATTTACCAACCAGCAACCCGAACCATAGAACTTTTAATTCTGTGGCCGTATATGTGTCGCGTCTATCAGGATGGAAAAAAATGGGTACATCAGAATTACTAAAACATATATATGACATCAATCTGTCATATTTGCTTCTTGCTCAGCGTTTAATTAACCAGGAAAAAGCTTCAGCAATGTTTCGTTTAGGCATCGATGAATCGATGGCAGATGCATTGTCGCAATTAACCTTGCCTGAGATGGTAAAATTAGCGGAAACCAATCAACTGGTTTGCCAGTTCCGCTTTACCGATCACAACCATATTAACCGTTTGACTCAAGAATCACGCGTGGATGACCTGCAGCAAATCCACACCGGCATTTTATTATCCAGCCGTTTACTGCGGAACGCGTCAAAAGATGATGCTTCTGCGAAGAAGAGGGCGGTTTAATGACCGAGAAAAGTATTGTTCAGGAAGCGCGCGATATTCAGCTGGCTATGGAGCTGATTACGTTGGGCGCACGACTGCAAATGCTGGAAAGCGAAACCCAGTTGAGCCGTGGTCGCCTGATTAAACTGTATAAAGAGCTGCGTGGTGCACCACCACCGAAAGGCATGCTGCCATTCTCAACCGATTGGTTCATGACCTGGGAACAAAATATTCACTCATCCATGTTCTGTAATGCCTGGCAGTTCCTGCTGAAAACCGGGCTGAGCAATGGTGTTGAAGCGGTCATCAAAGCGTATCGCTTGTATCTTGAGCAGTGTCCGCAATCGGACGAGGGCCCGCTGTTGGCGCTAACGCGTGCATGGACCCTGGTGCGATTCGTTGAAAGCGGCATGCTGGAATTGTCTGACTGTAAATGCTGTGGCGGGAGCTTTATTAATCATGCTCATCAGCCTGTTGGCAGCTTTGTTTGCAGCCTGTGCCAGCCGCCATCACGTGCCGTAAAAAGACGTAAACTTTCTGCAGATTCTGCCGATACCTTTCCACAACTGCTGGATGAACAGGTTAAACGCGCCGTTTAAGTTTGTTCGCATCGTGGAAAACATCCAGCAGCGGCTTAGTCCGCTGCTTTTTTTTTGCCCACGATTTACGAATAACACCTGCGGCTCTCTGGCTTAACTTCTACCAACACGTTACGGACGTAAGGATTTTTTGTGCTGATTATTCTGGGTTATATCGTGGTCGTCGGCTCCGTGTTGGGCGGCTATATGATGGTCGGTGGCCATCTGGGGGCGCTTTATCAACCTGCCGAGCTGATTATTATCGGCGGTGCCGGTATTGGTGCCTTTTTAGTGGGCAACAATGGCAAGTCGATCAAGAAAACATTAAAAGCCTTGCCAATGTTAATGCGCGGCTCGAAATATAACAAAGCTGTATACATGGATTTAATGGCACTGCTGTATCGCCTGATGGCGAAATCACGTCAGCAAGGCATGCTGTCATTAGAACGTGACATTGAAGATCCCAGCCAGAGCGAAATTTTTGCTAACTATCCGCGTATTTTGTCCGATAAACAGTTGGTGGATTTTATTACCGACTATTTGCGATTGATGGTGAGCGGAAATATGAATGCGTTTGAAATCGAAGCGCTGATGGACGAAGAGATCGAGACCTACGAGCACGAGTGTGAAGTGCCGGCGCAAAGTATATCGGCCATGGGCGATGGCTTACCTGCCTTCGGTATCGTGGCGGCGGTAATGGGCGTGGTACACGCACTGGCCTCAGCCGATCGCCCGGCAGCAGAGTTGGGCGCGCTGGTCGCACACGCCATGGTGGGAACCTTCCTCGGTATCTTGCTGGCTTATGGCTTTATCTCGCCGCTGGCGTCAGTGCTGCGTCAGAAGTGTGCTGAAACCACCAAAATGATGCAGTGCGTCAAGGTGACTTTGCTCTCCAGTCTGAATGGTTACGCACCGCAGATCGCCGTGGAGTTTGGGCGTAAAACCCTGTATTCCGCTGAGCGTCCGTCGTTCTCCGAGCTGGAAGAACATGTGCGTAACGCGAAAAATCCTGCGAAACAAACCTCGGATCAGAACTCATGAAGGCAGGCAATCGCCCCATTGTGCTGGTTAAAAAGCGCAAACATAAAGGTCATCATGGCAGCCACGGCTCGTGGAAGATTGCCTATGCCGACTTTATGACGGCGATGATGGCGTTCTTTATGGTGATGTGGCTGCTCTCAATTTCCAGCCCGAAAGAGTTGATTCAGATTGCAGAATACTTTCGTACACCGCTGAAAGTCGCGCTGACCGGTGGCCAGCGCAGCAGCGACAGCGAAAGCCCGATTCCCGGTGGCGGTGACGATCCAACACGTAAAGACGGCGAAGTGAAGAAAGTGGTCGATATGGATGCGCAGAAGAAAAAGCTGGAGGAGATTCGTCTGAATCGTCTGCGCGAAAAGCTGGACCAGTTGATTGAAGCCGATCCGCGTCTGAAAGCACTGCGTCCGCATCTGATCATCAACATGGTGGAAGAGGGGCTGCGCATTCAGATTATTGATAGCCAGAACCGCCCAATGTTCAAAACCGGTAGCGCAGAAGTGGAGCCGTACATGCGTGACATCCTGCGCGCCATTGCGCCGGTTCTGAATGATATTCCGAACAAAATCAGCCTGGCTGGCCATACGGATGACTTCCAGTATGCGACGGGCGATCGCGGCTACAGTAACTGGGAACTCTCAGCCGACCGTGCCAATGCCTCACGCCGTGAACTGGTGATTGGCGGGCTGGATGGGGGCAAAATGCTGCGCGTGGTGGGCATGGCTGACACCATGAAGTTAAAGAATCGTGGTTCGAACGATGCTGTAAACCGTCGTATCAGTCTGCTGGTGTTGAACCATGACACCCAGGCTGCGATTGAGAAAGAGAACTCTGAGAGCGATGCCGCGCAGATAACTGACCCGGCACAAATTATTCCCGACATTACCGCACCGACCGGTCCCGCTGCATCTGCTGCACCCGCAAGTTCTACCGCGACTCCGGCTTCGCCGGCCAGTGCGGTGGCGCCTGCACCAGCAGCGCAGCCAGCGGCAGGCGCGGTGACACCAGACCAACCCTCACAGCCGAGGTGATCCCGTGAGCATGGACATCAGCGATTTTTACCAGACGTTTTTCGATGAAGCCGATGAGCTGTTAGCGGATATGGAGCAACACCTGTTGGGATTGGATCCCCAGGAGCCCGATTCCGAGCAGTTGAATGCCATCTTCCGCGCCGCCCACTCCATTAAGGGCGGAGCCGGTACGTTTGGCTTTACGGTTTTACAGGAAACCACCCACATCCTGGAAAACATTCTGGATGGTGCGCGCCGCGGCGAAATGCAGCTTAGCACCGACATCATCAACCTGTTTTTGGAAACCAAAGATATTATGCAAGAACAGCTCGATGCCTATAAAACGGCGCAGGAACCCAACGCAGAAAACTTCAAATATATCTGCGAAGCACTGCGTCAGCTGGCGCTGGAAGCCAAAGGAATCGCACCCGAGCCGGCAAAAGTGGCCGACGTGGTGGAGATCGCCGCCGCCCCGGCAGCGGCCGCGGGTTTACGCCTGCAACTGATCGATTTGAAAGAGAAAGAGCCGGAACTGATGCTGGAGGAGCTGGGTAATCTCGGCACTGTCTCCAACGTGGTGAAAGGCACCAACTCGCTGGAAGTGACCATTGATGGCGTCGGTAAAGACGACATCGTTGCGGTGCTCTGTTTTGTGATTGATGAAGCGCAGATTCACTTCCCGGAAGGCGCGGCCGCCGTCGCAGCAGCACCTGCCGAAGCCGTTGCGGTGGAAGCCCCTGCACCGGTGCAAACCGCCACCGTAACCGACATCACCCCGCCAGCCAAACGTGAAGCGAAACGTGCGGCAGCGCCGGCCAAAACCAGCGAATCCAGCAGTATTCGTGTTGCGGTTGAGAAGGTGGATCAGCTGATCAACCTGGTCGGCGAATTGGTGATTACCCAATCAATGCTGGCACAACGTTCTGGCGAACTGGATCCTGTGGCTCACGGCGACCTGCTGAACAGCATGGGCCAGCTGGAGCGTAACGCGCGTGACCTGCAAGAGTCGGTGATGTCGATTCGTATGATGCCGATGGAGTATGTGTTTAGCCGCTTCCCGCGTCTGGTGCGCGATCTGGCCAGCAAGCTGGGCAAAGAAGTGGAGCTGACGCTGCTGGGTAGCTCTACTGAACTGGATAAGAGCCTGATCGAGCGCATTATCGATCCGTTAACGCATCTGGTGCGTAACAGCCTTGACCACGGTATCGAAACGCCAGAGAAGCGTCTGGCATCGAGCAAAACAGCGGTGGGCAATCTGACGCTGTCAGCGGAACATCAGGGCGGCAATATCTGCATCGAAGTGATCGATGACGGTGCCGGTCTGAACCGTGAACGTATTCTGGCGAAAGCCCTGTCCTCTGGCCTGCCGGTCAGCGACAGCATGAGCGATGAAGAAGTCGGCATGCTGATCTTCGCACCGGGCTTCTCAACGGCGGAGCAGGTCACTGACGTGTCCGGCCGTGGTGTGGGCATGGACGTGGTAAAACGAAACATTCAGGAGATGGGCGGTCACGTCGAAATCTCTTCGAAGCAGGGCAAAGGCACCACTATTCGCATCCTGCTGCCACTGACGCTGGCCATTCTTGATGGCATGTCAGTGCGCGTGGCGGATGAAGTGTTCATTCTGCCGCTGAACGCGGTGATGGAATCCCTGCAGCCAACGGCTGAAGAGCTGAAACCGCTGGCCGGTGGCGAGCGCGTGCTGGAAGTGCGTGGCGAATACCTGCCGCTGGTTGAGCTGTGGAATGTGTTTGATGTGCAGAATGCCAAAACCGACGCGACCCAGGGCATCGTGGTGATTCTGCAGAGCGCAGGCCGTCGTTATGCACTGCTGGTGGATCAGCTGATTGGCCAGCATCAGGTGGTGGTGAAGAACCTGGAAAGCAACTACCGCAAAGTGCCGGGCATTTCTGCCGCCACCATCCTCGGCGATGGTAGTGTGGCGCTGATTGTGGATGTCTCTGCACTGCAATCGTTGAACCGTGAAAAGCGTGTGGCCGGTGCCGCAGCGTAATAGATAAATAAAGGGCAAAAAAATGACTGACATGGCAACCGTGACCAAAATCGCTGGCGAAACCGTGGGCCAGGAATTCTTAGTTTTCACCCTGGGTGACGAAGAGTACGGCATCGACATTCTTAAAGTGCAGGAGATTCGGGGTTACGATCAGGTAACGCGTATCGCCAACACCCCAGAATTCATCAAGGGTGTGACGAACCTGCGTGGCGTGATCGTGCCAATCATCGACCTGCGTGTGAAGTTCGCGCAGCAGGATGTGGAATACAACGAAAACACCGTGGTGATCGTGCTGAATCTTGAGCACCGCGTCGTGGGTATCGTGGTGGATGGCGTGTCTGACGTGCTGTCTCTGATGCAGGAACAGATTCGTCCGGCACCGGAATTCGCGGTCACCATGTCCACCGAGTACCTGACCGGCCTCGGCGCACTGGGCGAACGTATGCTGATTCTGGTCGACATCGAGAAGCTGCTGAGCAGCGAAGAGATGGCGCTGGTGGATACGCTGCGTAGCGCGTAATCATCGACAATCACGGGCTGGCAGCATCGGCCCGTGATAATTCCGCTCTGAAATAATCCCTATAAAAATCAGATAATAACAATATTTATTCACACAACTTTCATTAAACTCCCTGCCTCGCCCGCCGATAAATATTGCGTTCCATTTACTTACTTTTCCCAGGGCTATCTATGTTAAAAAAAATTCGCGTCGTCACCAGTCTGCTGGTGGTGCTACTGATGTTTGGCCTGCTGCAGGTCATATCCGGTTCAATATTCCTCAAAGCCTTAAACGACGACAAATCCAGCTTCAATGTGTCGCAGTTAGCGAGCCAAAACCTTTCGGCGCTGAATGATGCTTACATGAGCCTCAACCAAAGCCGTGTTGTGTTGACGCGCATCCAGTTGCGTATCGCCACCAGTAAACTGGCCAACAAAGAGCCGGATATTGAGGGGCTGTTCAACGACAGCAAACAGTTCCAGCAAAAAGCAGCGGATAATTTCAAACTCTATAAAGCGATTCCGGATACACCGGGACAAAATAAGGAACTCACAGGTCAACTGGATGAGGGCTATACCGCTTACGCCACGGCATTGAGCCAGATGCAGGATGCGCTTCTCGCCAACGATTTATCGAAAGCGGGCAGCGTGCCGGTGGCACCGAGCCAAAGTAAGTTCCTGAAAACTTACACCGACTGGCGTGCGGATGTGGCGAAACTGGCAGCACAAGGCCAGGAAAAAAATGCCGATGCCTTCAGCCGCATGAGCTGGATTCTGGGCGCTATCATGGTGGTGGTATTAGTGGTGATTGGACTGTGCTGGGTGAACCTGCGTCGCATCCTGATTAATCCATTGAACACTAACATTGCCCACATTCAGTCGATCGCGCAGGGTGACCTGACCCAGAGCATTAGCGTTGAAGGCCGTAATGAGATGAGCCAACTGGCGAGCAGCCTGCATGACATGCAGCAGTCGCTGGTGCGTACTGTCAGTAACGTGCGTGACGGATCTGATGCCATCTTCACCGGTGCGAGTGAAATCTCGGCAGGTAACAACGATCTCTCCGCTCGTACGGAAGAGCAGGCTGCCTCGCTGGAACAGACCGCAGCCAGCATGGAACAGCTGACCGCGACAGTGAAACAGAACGCCGAAAATGCCCGCCAGGCGTCACAGCTGGCGTTGAGTGCCTCTGAAACCGCACAGAAGGGCGGCAACGTGGTGGAAGGCGTCGTACGCACCATGAGCGATATCGCCGGGAGTTCAAAGAAGATCGCTGATATCACCAGCGTGATTGACGGTATCGCCTTCCAGACCAACATCCTTGCGCTGAACGCCGCGGTGGAAGCGGCGCGCGCTGGCGAGCAGGGGCGTGGCTTTGCGGTGGTGGCAGGTGAAGTTCGCAACCTGGCACAGCGCAGCGCCCAGGCGGCGAAAGAGATTAAGGGTCTGATTGAAGATTCTGTCAATCGCGTCAACAGCGGTTCGCAGCTGGTGGGTACCGCCGGTGAAACCATGAGTGAGATCGTCAATGCGGTCACCCGTGTGACCGATATTATGGGCGAAATCGCCTCAGCGTCTGATGAACAGAGTCGTGGTATCGATCAGGTCGGTCAGGCTGTGACGGAAATGGACCGCGTGACCCAACAGAACGCCTCGCTGGTAGAAGAGTCTGCTGCGGCAGCGGCTTCGCTGGAAGAGCAGGCCAGCCGTCTGAGCCAGTCTGTGGCGGTATTCCGTGTGCCGCGTGCCGAACAGCCTGGCATGGCCAGTGCCGTGGTGCGCCATCCGCAGATCGCGCCGCCGGTGTTGAGTGCACCACGTAAAGCTGTGACTGCACCAGTCAGCGACAGTAACTGGGAAACGTTTTAATCGTTTGCAGTGGTGTGCGCTGGCGCACCCACTGCCGCAATATCCTTTTATTCCAAAAGCATCAATGCGCTTTTATCGTTTGCCCGATAAAGGCGCATTTTTTTTAATGACAATTTCTTTAGTTATAAAACTCTGTAAAGAAAGTTATTGGCAGAATTATATTTCGTAAAATCCGTTAAAGCCCCTCAAAATTTAACAACTGCGGTCGATAACAGCGGGAGCCGAAATGCCTCACTCTTTGGAGAACTCATGTTAAAACGAATCAATGTTGTCACCAGCCTGATCGCAGTCTTGCTGGTCTTTGGTGCTTTGCAGTTAATTTCCGGCGGATTGTTCTGGTCTGCCTTACAAAAAGATAAAGAAGCTTTTGCCGTGGCACAGACGTCGACCAACAACGTCGGCGCGATGTCCGATGCCTGGATCGAACTCAACCAGACCCGTACCGTGTTAAACCGCGCGATGCTGCGCATGCAGGGCAGCATGGCGGCACAGTCCAACGGCGGCCAGCTTCAGGCGCTGATTGCACAGACTGAAAAGCAGCTGGATGTGGCTGCCGGGCACTACCAGCGTTACTACGATCTGCCGGGTACGCCAGGCTTGCCGGACGCACTGCGCGATCGCCTGGAAACGGACTACGCCGCCTTCAACGATGGTTTGAAAGCGATGCTGGAACGTTTGAAAGCTAACGATCTGCAAGGCATGTTTGCGCAGAACATTGAAGCCAAACAGGTGAAGATGAAGGCCACCTATGCTGAGTGGCGCACGGCGCAAAGCACACTGGCGGCGGAAGGCGTGGCGCAAAATCAGCAAGCGTTCCATATGATGATGTGGCTGCTGGCAGTGGTGGCGCTGGTGGTGGTGTTCGTAATTGTCGGCTGCTGGTTTGGCCTGCGTGCGGTACTGATCCAGCCATTGCATCAGCTGCTGGGCCATATCCGCCATATCGCTTCTGGCGATCTGACGCAGCATATTGCCGTGGAAGGACGCAACGAGATGAGCCAACTGGCGGCCAGCCTGCATGAGATGCAGCAGTCGCTGGTGCGTACCGTCAGCAACGTGCGTGACGGCTCTGATGCCATCTTTACCGGCGCGAGCGAAATCTCGGCGGGCAACAACGATCTCTCCGCTCGTACTGAAGAGCAGGCGGCTTCGCTGGAACAGACGGCGGCCAGCATGGAGCAACTGACGGCTACCGTGAAGCAGAATGCCGAGAACGCCCGTCAGGCATCTCAGCTGGCGCTCAGTGCTTCTGATACCGCGCGTAAAGGTGGCGAAGTGGTGGATGGTGTTGTGCGCACCATGCATGACATTGCTGGCAGTTCGAAGAAAATCGCCGATATCATCAGCGTGATCGATGGCATTGCTTTCCAGACCAATATTCTGGCACTGAACGCGGCGGTAGAAGCGGCGCGTGCCGGTGAGCAAGGGCGTGGCTTTGCGGTGGTGGCCGGTGAAGTGCGTAATCTGGCACAGCGCAGTGCGCAGGCAGCCAAAGAGATTAAAGGCCTGATTGAAGACTCGGTGAACCGGGTGAACAGCGGTTCACAGCTGGTGGGTACTGCCGGTGAAACCATGAATGATATCGTCGGTGCGGTGACGCGCGTGACCGATATCATGGGCGAAATTGCTTCAGCATCTGATGAGCAGAGTCGCGGTATCGATCAGGTCGGCCAGGCCGTCACCGAGATGGATCGCGTGACCCAGCAGAATGCCTCGCTGGTGGAAGAATCCGCCGCTGCAGCGGCGTCACTGGAAGAGCAGGCCAGCCGTTTGAGCCAGTCAGTGGCGGTGTTCCGCGTGCCGCGTGCTTCACAGGCCACTGCCGCAGTGCGTCAGCCACAGAGCGCGCAGCCAATGCTGAGTGCACCACGCAAAGCCGTGACGGCGCCCGTCAGTAACAGCAACTGGGAGACATTTTAAACGTTTTTAACCGGGCGCACGCAGGTGCGCCCGCACACCTGTCGGCACACTTTAATTTATCCCTGATCCTCCCTAATTCCCGCTGGTCCAACCCGTTGCAGACAACTTAAAGATCCCCCTGCGAACGCCGATAACAGGAGCGATCCGCCAACCAATGAGGTGTTTATGTTTAGTCGTATTCGTGTCGTTTCCGGGCTGTTATGTGTGCTGGCACTGTTTGCCTTGCTGCAGCTGTTTTCCGGAGGGATGTTTTTTACCACGGTGAAAGCCGATAAAGAGAATTTTGCCTACAACCAGCGTCTCAGCACGCTGCAACGGGCGATGGGCACCTCTTGGGTATCGCTGGTTCAGGCGCGTAACACGCTGAACCGTGCAGGGATCCGCTATTTGTTGGATAGCCAGCAGGCTGGATCAGGTGCGACCGTGAAAGAACTGGTGGCGCTGGCAAGTGAGGAGTTGAAAAACGCTGACCAGGCTTTTGCCGAGTTCAACGCGAATTTGTCTGAGAAGGGCAAAAGCGCAGAGAACGTTAAGACGCTGCAGGCCAACTACAACGCCTTCCGTGGTGGACTGGCCGAGCTGATTGATTTCCTGGGTAACGGGAACTTTAAAGGCTTTGTCGATCAACCAACGCAGGGTATGCAGGATAAATTCGAGAAGGATTATACCGCATGGCTGAACTACAACATCGTGCTGGCAAAGCAGGGTATTGATGCCAACGAAAGCGCCTATCAACACTCCATTATGCTGGTACTTGGCACCTTGCTGGTGACGTTGCTGGTAATTGCAATGGTGTGGAGCGGCATGCGCAACGTGCTGATTCGTCCGTTGAAACAGAGCATCGACCATATCCGTCACATCGCACGCGGCGACCTGACACAGCATATCGATGTCAGCATGCGCAACGAGATGGGTGAATTGCTCAGCTCACTGCAGCACATGCAGCAGGAGCTGGCGAATACCGTGCGTACCGTGCGTGATGGTTCAGACGCTATCTACACCGGTGCCAGCGAAATCGCCATGGGTAACAACGATCTCTCTTCACGTACTGAACAGCAGGCCGCTTCTCTGGAAGAGACGGCTGCCAGCATGGAGCAGTTGACCGCGACCGTGAAGCAGAACGCCGAAAACGCCCGTCAGGCTTCACAACTGGCGCTGACTGCCTCTGAAACCGCGCAGCACGGCGGCAAAGTGGTGGATGGCGTGGTCACCACCATGAAAGAGATCACCGGCAGCTCGAAGAAAATCGCCGACATCATCAGTGTGATCGATGGCATCGCGTTCCAGACCAACATTCTGGCACTCAACGCGGCGGTTGAAGCGGCACGTGCGGGTGAACAGGGCCGTGGCTTTGCGGTGGTGGCGGGTGAGGTGCGCAGTCTGGCACAGCGCAGCGCCCAGGCAGCGAAAGAGATCAAAGGTCTGATCGAAGATTCGGTGAGTCGCGTCAACACCGGTTCGGTACTGGTGGAGAGCGCAGGCGAAACCATGACCAACATCGTCAACGCCGTCACTCGCGTCACCGACATCATGGGCGAAATCGCCTCGGCGTCGGATGAGCAGAGTCGCGGAATCGACCAGGTGGGTCTGGCCGTGAACGAGATGGATCGCGTGACACAGCAGAACGCCGCGCTGGTAGAAGAGTCAGCCACGGCGGCTGCCGCACTGGAAGATCAGGCCAGTCGACTGAAACAGTCGGTTGCGGTGTTCAATATTGGTAAAGAATTTGTCGCTCAGGCCGTTAACCTATCTACAGCGCCAAAAATGTTGCGTCCAGCCGCAGTCAAAGCGCTGGCTCAACCCGCAGGTGCACGTAGCGCGGACGATAACTGGGAAACCTTTTAATCCGTATGGCCGCCGCAAGGCGGCCCAACTGGCAGCGCAGCAGTAATCGCAGTATCACAATTTAATCAGTTTGTTGCCGGGTGACCTGACATGAAGAAATCGACGTTATTGGATCAAAGTGAAGCAACAACGCTGCTCTCGCAAATGGTGCAGCGCCTGCCGCTTTCAGATACGCATTTTCGTCGTATCAGCCAGCTGATCTATCAACGCGCAGGCATCGTGCTGGCCGATCACAAGCGGGAGATGGTTTATAACCGCTTAGTGCGCCGTTTGCGCACGCTGAACATTGATGATTTTGGTCGTTATCTGGCGTTGCTGGAGCAAGACCAGAACAGTGCAGAATGGCAGGCGTTTATTAACGCACTGACCACCAATCTGACCTCATTTTTCCGCGAGGCGCACCATTTCCCGATCCTCGCGGATCATGCGCGTAAGCGCAGTGGCAGTTACAGCGTGTGGAGTACCGCCGCCTCAACCGGCGAAGAGCCGTACTCCATTGCCATGACGCTGGCGGAAACGCTGGGTACCGGACCGGGTAAGTTCCAGGTGCACGCCAGCGACATTGATACACAGGTACTGGAAAAAGCCGTGGCGGGGGTGTACCGCCAGGAAGAGCTGCGCACCTTATCGCAATCGCAGCTGCAACGCTTTTTCCTGCGTGGCACCGGCCCGCATGAAGGTATGGTACGCGTACGCTCCGATCTCGCCAGCATGGTGAACTATTCGCAGCTGAATTTACTGGCCAACGACTGGGCGTTGCCGGGTCCGTTCGACGCAATATTCTGTCGCAACGTGATGATTTATTTCGATAAAGAGACGCAGGAAAAAATTCTGCGCCGTTTCGTTCCCCTGCTGAAGCCCGGCGGTGTGCTGTTCGCTGGACACTCAGAGAACTTCAGCCAGATCAGTAAAGAGTTCTGGCTGCGTGGACAGACAGTCTATGGATTGACCAAGGAAAGACGATGAGCAAAATCACCGTGATGTGCGTGGATGACTCCGCGCTAATGCGACAGTTGATGACGGAGATCATCAACAGCCACGCCGATATGGAGATGGTCGCTACCGCGCCCGATCCGTTGGTGGCGCGGGATTTAATCAAGCAATACAACCCACAGGTGCTGACACTGGACGTCGAGATGCCGCGTATGGATGGCCTCGACTTCCTTGAGAAGTTAATGCGCCTGCGTCCGATGCCAGTCGTGATGGTGTCATCGCTGACCGGTAAAGGATCGGAAGTGACATTACGCGCGCTGGAATTGGGCGCAGTGGATTTCGTCACTAAGCCGCAGTTGGGTATTCGCGAAGGCATGCTGGCGTACAGCCAGATGATCGCCGACAAAATTCGCGCAGCGGCGCGAGCCAAATTGCATGCGCGCCCGGCCACACCCGGCCCGGTGATGCTGAAAGCTGGCCCGCTGCTGAGTAGTGAGAAGCTGATTGCGATTGGCTCTTCCACTGGCGGCACCGAGGCGATTCGCCATGTACTGCAGCCGCTGCCCGCGACCAGCCCGGCGCTGCTGATCACGCAGCATATGCCGCCAGGTTTTACCCGCTCGTTTGCTGAGCGCCTGAACAAGCTCTGCCAGATCACCGTGAAAGAAGCGGAAGATGGCGAACGTATTTTGCCCGGTCATGCCTATATCGCACCGGGCGCGATGCACATGGAGTTGAGCCGTAGTGGCGCCAACTACGTGGTGAAACTGAATGATGGCCCGCCGGTGAACCGTCATAAGCCCTCTGTTGACGTGCTGTTCCGGTCCGTGGCGGTGCACGCAGGACGAAATGCCGTGGGTGTCATCCTTACCGGGATGGGTAACGACGGTGCCGCCGGGATGCTGGAAATGCATCGCGCCGGTGCCTGGACCATCGCGCAGGATGAAGCCAGCTGCGTCGTCTTTGGTATGCCGCGCGAAGCGATTGCGATGGGCGGCACCAGTGAAGTAGTCGATTTAGGACACATCAGTCAGCACATGCTGGCAAAAATTAGCGCCGGACAGGCATTGCGAATTTAACGAGCCCGTCCTGCCGGACGAGACAACACAGGAGTAGATATGGCTGATAAAAACATGCGCTTTTTGGTGGTGGATGACTTCAATACGATGCGTCGTATCGTCCGCAACCTGCTGAAAGAGCTGGGATTCAACAACGTTGAAGAAGCAGAGGACGGTGTTGATGCACTGACCAAACTGCGTGCGGGTGGTTTTGATTTCGTGGTATCCGACTGGAACATGCCCAACATGGACGGTCTGGAACTGCTGCAGACCATTCGTGCGGACGCGGCGTTGAGCAAACTGCCGGTGCTGATGGTCACCGCCGAAGCGAAAAAAGAGAACATCATTGCAGCTGCCCAGGCCGGTGCCAGCGGTTATGTAGTGAAGCCGTTCACCGCAGCCACGCTGGAAGAAAAGCTGGGTAAAATTTTCGAAAAACTGGGTATGTAAGGAGATGTGATGAGCGACCTTTCGAAACCAACCGAAGAAGCCTCGGCACACGACATTATTACCCGTATCGGCTCGCTGACGCGTATGTTGCGCGACAGCCTGCGCGAATTGGGGTTAGACCAGGCGATTGCCGAAGCGGCGGAAGCGATTCCGGACGCGCGTGACCGTCTGGATTACGTGGTGCAGATGACGGCGCAAGCGGCAGAACGCGCACTCAACTGCGTTGAAGCCGCGCAGCCACACCAGGACCAAATGGAAGCCAACGCCAACAAGCTGAAAGGCCGTTGGGATGCGTGGTTTGAAAACCCGATTGAGCTGGCGGATGCACGCGAGTTGGTTTCGGATACGCGCGAATTTCTCAGTGATGTGCCGTCGCATACCTCGTACACCAACAAGCAGCTGCTTGAGATCATGATGGCGCAGGATTTCCAGGACCTTACCGGTCAGGTGATCAAGCGCATGATGGATGTGATCCAGGAGATCGAGCGTCAGTTGCTGATGGTGTTGCTGGAGAATATGCCTGAAGCCAACGCTGCCGCGCGTAAAGACGCCAGCAGCCTGTTGAATGGTCCACAGATCCATGCCAATGCACCTGGCGTGGTAGCGAACCAGGATCAGGTGGATGACTTGCTGGATAGCTTAGGTTTCTAATCAGCATTGAAGGGGCGGCTGCGAGCGGGCCGCCCCTGAATTGATGTTCAAAACACCGCGCGTTTTTTTGCCTCTTCAATACCTGCCACCAGCACCTGTACCCCCAACGCTTCAAACGCCGCGATCTGCGCTGGCGTGATCCCGCGATCGGTAATCAAATAATGGATTTTGCTCCAGTCACAGGGCAGGGCAAACATCGACACCTTATCGATTTTGCTGGAGTCTGCCACCACAAATACCGTACTGGCGGAGTTGATCATCGCCATCTTCACTTTGATATCCGTCTCGCTGGGGAAGCTTAACCCGAGGCGCGGCGAAATACAGGCGGTGGCGAGAAACAGCTTTTCGGCCAGCACGTTTTCAAAGAAAGAAGCGGCTTTCTCACCGGACGTCGAGAGTGTTGGAAATTTGAAGGTCCCCCCCGTCAGCAGGATATTAATCCCCGGTTCCCCCCCTAGCTTCAGCGCAATATTCACCGCCGTGGTGATCACCGATAAACGACGGATGTGGCCAATTGCTTCCGCAATCGCGGTGGTGGTAGTGCCGGAATCGAAAATCACCGTATCCCCATTTTCCACATACTGCGCGGCCAGCCGGCCAATGGCTTCTTTCTCATCAAGGTGAGTTTGACGCTCAAGCAGCAGTGCGCCGGTGTTCTGCTTACCGGTCATCAGCGTGGCGCCACCGTGATAACGCTGCACATGCCCGGCTTTTTGCAGCATACGCAAATCGGTGCGGATGGTTGCCTCGGTCAGGCCAAAGGTATCGGTAAGCGCTTTAACCGTGACTGTGCCGTCTTCGCGGATCATCTCCAGGATCTTCTCACGACGCTGCTGCATATCAGCCAGCTGCTCAGATTTGCTTTTCAATCGAAATGCTCCCTCTTTCCAATCACGGTCTGGTTTTGGCAATAAGAAAACCCGTGATGATTTTACTCTGCGCACCAGGGATTTGCGAGGCGGCTCGCACAAATATGCATTTTCGAATGAAAATAAGATAAAGCCATGCAATTGATTTCCCATAGACCTGCCAGCCGTTATTTCTATATCACAAAACGTGATATTTAGTTATTTACTTAAAATACAGTAAGATAAAAATAGTTTGCATCATTTGTATGAAATTTGATCTCACCCACAAACCATTGCGAAACGATAGCTTATATTTTTGTTCGAAAATCAATGTTACTGCAAACCTATCCGGCCAGAGATAACCAGAGCCGCTGAACATGCACACAGGAGAGAAGGGATGAGTGGGGAATACGATGTCAACCTGCGCTACGGCGTAAATACCGATCTGGACCTCACCGGCAAGGTGGCGGTGGTGACCGGTGGCCTCGGTGGAATTGCCATGGCCAGTAACGCCATGCTGTTAGAGAAAGGTGCACGGCTGGCCCTGCTTTACCCTCCATTCGAAAGCGATCGCGTGGCGGCTGTGCAGGAACAATTCTCTGCCGATCGTGTACTGCTGGTGTGCTGTGACGTGACCGATGCTGGCTCAGTCGAGACGGCGTTCAACCAGGTTGAACAGCATTACGGCCACATTGATATCCTGGTGAACTGCGCGGGTTATGTGATGTTACAGCCGGTACTGGAAACCGACTTTGCCGAGTGGCAAAAGCAGATCGCCGTCAATCTCACCGGTCCTTTTCTTTGCTCACAAGCGGCGGGCAAACGCATGGTGCGCGCCGGTAATGGCGGCAAGATCATCAATATCGCTTCACAGGCCGCTTCCATCGCCATTGATAACCACGTGGCCTATACCTCTGCCAAAGCGGGTCTACTCGGTATGACTAAAGTGATGGCCAAAGAGTTCGCACCACACCGTATCAACGTCAATACCTTGTCACCCACCGTGGTGCTGACGCCGATGGGCGAAAAGGCCTGGCGCGGTGAGAAGGGCGAACAGATGAAAAAACTGATCCCGCTAGGGCGTTTTGCTTACACCGATGAAATTGCCGCTGCCGTGTTGTTCTTCGCCAGCAACGGCAGCGACATGATCACCGGCGCAGATTTAATGATCGATGGCGGCTTCACCATCTGGTAATGCCGCGCCAGCACCAGTAAGGCCTCAACCCTGCAATAACAACAAAACAATGAGAGAGCACGAACATGAAAAAACGTACCCTGTTATTCACTGCCATTGCCAGTTGCCTGATCGCCCAATCCAGTTTCGCTGCCGACAAAGGCACCATCATGATTCTGGTGAACTCACTGGATAACCCCTATTACGCTTCCGAAGCCAAAGGCGCCAACCTGAAAGCGCAAGAGCTGGGCTATAAAACCAGCGTGCTGTCGCACGGTGAAGACGTTAAGAAGCAGAGCGAACTGATCGATGCCGCCATCGGTAAAAAAGTGCAGGGCATTGTGCTGGATAACGCCGACTCCACCGCCAGCGTCGCAGCAATCAAAAAAGCCAAAGATGCGGGGATCCCCGTGGTGCTGATCAACCGTGAAATTCCGGTCGACGATGTGGCGCTGGCGCAGATCACCCACAACAACTTCCAGGCGGGTTCTGATGTGGCCAACGTGTTTGTGGAGAAGATGGGTGAAAAAGGCAGCTATGCCGAATTGACCTGTAACCTCGCGGACAATAACTGTGTCACCCGCTCGAAATCCTTCCACCAGGTGCTGGATCAGTATCCGGATATGAAATCTGTCGCGCGTCAGGATGCGAAAGGCACCCTTATCGATGGCAAACGCATTATGGACAGCATTCTGCAGGCCCATCCCGATGTAAAAGGCGTGATCTGTGGTAACGGTCCGGTGGCGCTGGGCGCGATTGCGGCACTTAAAGCCGCAGGCCGCAACGATGTCACCGTGGTGGGTATCGACGGCAGCAACGACGAGCGTGATGCGGTAGAAAAAGGCGATCTGAAAGCTACGGTAATGTTGCAGGCGCAGGCTATTGCTGCGCAGGGCGTGACCGATCTCGACAACTTAATCCAGAAAGGGGTGAAGCCGGAGAAGCAGCGCGTGATGTTCCGCGGCATTTTAATCACCCCGGACAATGCTAAAGGTGTGCAGGACTTTAACTACAAGTCGTAATCAATAATCGGTGCGCCTGCACAGCAGGCGCCCAGGAGAATGAGATGCACAAACGACTCTGGTTACTGCTTCCTATCGTGATCCTTAGCGGTTGCCGCATTGTGTCGCAGCAGGAGCTGGCCGACCTGAAAAATCCCCCCAATCCCAAAATGGCCAATATTGCTCAGACCTGGCAGCAGAAACTGGTGCCGCAGATTCAGCACGATGCGAAGCCGGTGGCGGAACTGCTGAATGCGCTAAAGTCCGCCAAAGATTTTGACAGCGCCTGTCAAACCTACGGCTACCGCGCACAGGAAGAGAACCCCTGTGTCTTTAGCGTCAAGGTCAGCGGTGAGGTGACAGCGGTGAATACCACTTCGCGCAATGGCCGCATGACGGTGAAAGATGTTTCCGGCGATAACGTGACGGTGCAGGTCGGTCCGATTTTCCCTGGCACGGTGCTGCGTGATGCCTATAAAGGGGCCAGCTATCAGGACTTTAACGATCAGGTGCTGTTTGGCGACTACAGCCGCGCCATTAATCAGCAGGCTGCCAACATGATGAGCGCCTTCAAGCCCAAAGTCGGCGATAAGGTGCAAATTTCCGGCGTGTTTAGCAGCTTCGATACGCCTGAGCAGGTGCCGAATGTCACACCTGCTGCCATCGTGCGGCAGTAAGGAGCGGGTATGCAAAATCCTCAAAGTGACGTGATCATCGAAACCCGTAATGTGTCACGTATTTACCCCGGCGTGACTGCCCTCGATCAGGTGAATTACCGCGTCTATCGCAACAAAGTGAACGTGCTGATTGGCGAAAACGGTGCCGGTAAATCCACCATGATGAAGATGCTGGCGGGCGTGGAAACGCCTTCATCCGGTGAAATTCTGCTGGACGGAGAAGTGGTGTCGCTAAGCTCCACTCATCAGGCGGAAAAACACGGTATCAGCATCATCTTTCAGGAACTTAACCTGTTCCCCAACATGAACGTGATGGACAACATCTTTATCGCCAACGAGTTTTTCCAGCGCGGTGTGATCAACGAAAAATATCAGTATGCGCTGGCGAAATCATTACTGGAGCGGCTGGAGCTGGATGTTGACCCTTATGCGCCACTGGGCGAACTGGGGATCGGCCATCAGCAACTGGTCGAGATCGCCCGAGCGCTGTCCAAAGATACGCGTGTGCTGATCATGGATGAACCCACCAGTGCGCTGAGCCAGTCTGAAGTCAAAGTGTTGTTCAACGTGATTGACCAGCTGAAGCGGCGTGGTGTGACCATCATCTATATCTCGCATCGGCTGGAAGAGCTGATGGAAATTGGCGATCACATCACCATTTTCCGTGACGGTTGTTTTATCAGCGAGCGGGAAGTGCGTGATGCGTCAGTTCCCTGGATCATCGAACAGATGGTCGGTGACAAGAAAAAGCACTTCGACTATCAGCCCGCAGCACAGGGCGAAACGATTTTGCACGTCAACGGCCTGACGGCGCTGCATCAGAATGGTGGCTATAAGCTCAATGATGTGTCGTTCTCATTGCGTAAGGGCGAAGTGATCGGTATTTACGGTTTGCTGGGCGCGGGGCGCACCGAGCTGTTTAAAGGGCTGATTGGCATGATGCACTGCCAGTCTGGCAGCGTCAGTTTGAATGGCGAAGTGCTGGATAAACGCAACTTCCAGCAGCGCCTGAAAAAAGGCATTGCGCTGGTACCGGAAGACCGACAAACCGAAGGCGTGGTGCAGTTGATGTCGATCACCGCCAACATGACGTTAAGCGATCTCAGCTTGCGCGGTTTTCGCCGTGCGCTGCGCTTACTCAATCCCCACAAAGAGCAACGTCGCGTCGATGAAATGATTGGTCATCTCGCCATCAAAGTGAGCGATCCAGAACTGCCGATTACCTCACTCAGCGGCGGTAACCAGCAGAAAGTGGTGCTGGGAAAAGCGCTGATGACGGGCCCTCAAGTGGTTTTGCTGGATGAACCCACGCGTGGGATCGATGTGGGGGCCAAAACGGACGTGTACCACCTGATTGGCAATCTCGCACAGCAAGGTCTGGCGGTGATGTTCTCCTCTTCTGAACTGGACGAGGTGATGGCACTGGCCGATCGCATTTTGGTGATGGCCGATGGCCGTATTACCGCCGACTTACCGCGCAGCGCGGCAACGCGAGAAGCGCTGATTAGCGCCTCAACACCGCATGATTGAGCCCGCAGGAGAGCAATAAATGAACCAGAAATACCTGCTTTATATGTACTTGCTGAAAGCGCGAACCTTTATCGCGTTACTGATCGTGGTCGGCTTTTTTAGCTTTATGGTGCCTAATTTCCTGACCACTTCAAACTTACTGATCATGACGCAGCATGTTGCCATCACCGGGCTGCTGGCGATTGGTATGACGCTAGTGATCCTGACGGGTGGCATCGATCTGTCGGTCGGTGCGGTGGCGGGCATTTGCGGCATGGTGGCGGGGGCTTTGCTCACCAATGGTGTGCCGCTGTGGGGCGGCAACACGCTGTTCTTTAACGTGCCGGAAGTGATTCTGGTGGTGGCGCTGTTCGGCATCGTGCTGGGGTTGATCAACGGCACCGTGGTGACGCGTCTGGGCGTGGCACCCTTTATCTGCACCCTCGGCATGATGTATGTGGCTCGTGGGGCCGCGCTGCTGTTCAACGATGGCAGTACCTACGCCAATCTGGTGGGGATGCCAGCATTGGGTAATACCGGTTTCGCGTTGCTGGGATCGGGCAGTGTGCTTGGCGTCTACATCCCAATCTGGTTAATGATCGGCTTCCTGCTGCTCGGCCTTTATCTGACACGTAAAACCCCGCTGGGCCGCTATATCTATGCCACCGGCGGCAATGAATCTGCGGCACGCCTGGCCGGTGTGCCGATCATTAAGGTCAAAGTGTTTGTCTATGCCTTCTCCGGTTTATGTGCTGCGCTGGTGGGATTGATCGTCGCATCCCAACTGCAAACCGCGCACCCGATGACCGGCAACATGTTCGAGATGGACGCCATCGGTGCAACCGTATTGGGCGGAACGGCGTTAGCAGGGGGGCGCGGGCGCGTATCAGGTTCGATCATCGGTGCCTTTGTCATCGTGTTCCTCGCCGATGGCATGGTGATGATGGGCGTCAGCGATTTCTGGCAAATGGTGATTAAAGGACTGGTGATCGTCACCGCCGTGGTCATCGACCAGTTCCAGCAAAAATTACAAAGTAAGGTGGTGCTGCTGCGCAGACATGAAAAAAAGCAGCAATCGGCCGCCCTGCCTGAAGCAACGCACGGATAACAGGAGGCAATATGACACGCGATTTTAGTGGGAAAACGGTGGTGATTACCGGCGCATGCCGCGGCATTGGCGCGGGCATCGCCGCACGATTTGCGCGCGATGGCGCTCGGCTGGTAATGGTGTCCAACTCGGACCGGGTATTCACCACAGCGCGGGCGCTGGAAGAACAGTATGGCAGCGAGATTCTGGCGCTGCAGGTGGATGTGACCAATGAGGCCGAAGTGCAGCAGCTTTATCAGCAGGCGGCGGAGCGCTTTGGCACCATTGATGTCTCGATTCAGAATGCCGGAGTGATCACTATTGATCGCTTTGACGCGATGCCAAAGAGCGATTTCGAAAAAATTCTGGCTGTGAACACCACCGGCGTCTGGCTGTGTTGCCGTGAGGCGGCAAAGTACATGGTGAAGCAGGGCAGCGGCAGCCTGATCAACACCTCATCCGGGCAGGGGCGACAGGGCTTTATTTACACGCCACACTATGCGGCCAGTAAAATGGGTGTTATCGGCATTACTCAGAGCCTGGCACTGGAACTGGCGCCGTCGCACATCACCGTGAATGCTTTCTGTCCGGGTATCATCGAAAGTGAGATGTGGGATTACAACGATCGCGTGTGGGGAGAAATCCTTAGCAGCGATAAAAAGCAGTATGGCAAAGGCGAGTTGATGGCGGAGTGGGTGGAAAATATTCCGCTGAAACGCGCCGGACAGCCGCAAGATGTCGCCGGGTTGGTGGCGTTTCTCGCGTCGGATGATGCGCGCTACATCACCGGCCAAACCATCAATGTGGATGGCGGGTTGATCTTCTCCTAATCGCAGCAGCCGTGAGCGTCTTGCGGGGCTTTACGCAGGGCGCTCTGTGGAGCGATGTGGCTATCAAGATAAGATGATGCCTTTTGCGAATCAGGCAATGTCCTAATTCAGCCCGGCTTTTTCTGCAATAATGGCAGAATGTGTTAGGGTATTCCAGTACAGTTTTGTGAGCCACTTCAAATTCTAAACTGGATAAAAGCCTGTTTTTGCTATGACATCTGTTTTCTCTGCTTTTAAATCACTGCGTATGTTGCCCGCTGCAACGGGGCTGCTTTTCACCGCGCCTGCTCTGGCGCTCGTCACTGACACGCATGTCGCTGATGCGCCTTTTAGCGATCCCGAACGCTTCCAGAAAATGGCCAGCGATCTGCCTGCACTCGGCTATGAAGATGAAAATGCGGCTTTCAGCAAAAATCTGGCGACCATCGCTAAGAGCATTGGTGAAGCCAGTCAGGACAGCACCAGTGACAACACTTTTGGTCATCAGGCGGGTATCTGGGCGTTTAACCATTTCCGCGATGAGGTGGCAAACCGCGTGGTGGATGAGGGCCAATCTCTGCTATCGCCTTATGGTAAAGCGCAGATCGATTTTAACGTTGATATGGATGGTAACTTCACCGGCAGTGGCGCTTCTCTGCTTACGCCGTGGGCCGATCGCTATCAATATCTGACGTTTAGTGAGGTGGGCTTCCACCAAACGGATGATGGGCTGGTGGGCAATATCGGCTTAGGACAACGTTGGACGGCGGGCAAATGGCTGCTTGGTTACAACGGTTTTGTCGATCGCATGTTCAACAGCGGATTGCAGCGCGCTTCAGTGGGCACAGAAGCCTGGGGTGATTACCTGCGCTTCTCGGCTAACTACTACACACCGCTATCGGGCTGGCAAAACCGCGATCCCTTTCAGCAGCAGCGTTTAGCACGCGGCTACGATTTCACCACTCAGGGCTACCTGCCGTTTTATCGCCAGCTTGGTATGTCAGTGAGTTGGGAGCAGTACCTGGGCAATGATGTGGATCTGTTTAGCAGCGGCAATACCTATCACAATCCTTCGGCGCTAACTTTTGGCGTCTCATACACCCCAGTACCGCTGGTGACATTTTCTGCTAGCCACAAAACCAGTAATGAAGGTGAAAGTCAGGATCAACTGGGTTTGCATCTCAACTATCGTTTTGGTGTGCCGCTGAGCCAGCAGTTGAGTGCCGATAACGTGGCCGAAGCGCGTTCTCTGCGCGGCAGCCGTTACGACATGGTGACGCGCAACAATACGCCGGTGGTGGAGTATCGTCAGCGCAAAACCTTATCGGTATTCCTCGCCACACCGCCATGGCAATTAAACGGCGGCGAAAGCCTGCCGCTGAAATTGCAAATCCGTAATGCGAATCCGATAACCAGGGTGACGTGGCAGGGCGATACCCAGGCGTTAAGCCTCACGCCGGGCGCTAATCCGAATGATCCGCAAGGCTGGAGCATCATTATGCCCGCGTGGAACAGCGCATCTGACGCCACTAACAGCTATCGTCTGTCTGTGACACTGGAAGACAGCAAGGGCAGTCGGGTGACCTCCAACTGGATTACGCTGCAAATTCAGGAACCGTTTAGCATCGATTCCGGTGAGGATAATCGTTTCGATCTGATGACGCCTTAGTAACGGCCATCGAAGAAACTCCCGCCACTTCAGTGCATGAACCTGGTAATATAGCGGCTTATTGTCAAGAATGGATTCTTACTACATGCCTTCAATTCCGGTTCCGCTGGTTACGCTACTGGTGCTGCTAATTTTAATCGTGACCTTAGCGGCGAACGATAAGCAACGCCACCAAACCACGCTGCTATTTCTGGTCGTCT
The DNA here is from genome assembly GCF_030053335.1 of Pantoea sp. EABMAA-21. NCBI lineage: Bacteria > Pseudomonadati > Pseudomonadota > Gammaproteobacteria > Enterobacterales > Erwiniaceae > Pantoea > Pantoea sp. EABMAA-21. Next base: position 89,278 of record NZ_JASGBX010000006.1, on the reverse strand, counting down.
GCTCACTGTTACTGGCGGTGGGAGCATTACGTTGGATCTGGCCGTCAACACCACTCATGGCTTTGCGCGTGTTATTAGCAACGCTAATCCCGGCGCTGGCCTGGCACTGTTTCAGCCCGCATACGACTCATCAATATTCACGCTGGAAAATCGTCCCGCCCGCGCTGGCCATCATCATTATGCAGTGCTGGCCAGAAGCCATTGATAGCGCGCTATTTGTGCTTTATATCGGATACGGGGCGACATTGATTCTTATGGGCTTAGGCAGTGGGGATCGATTTAGCGATGCGCGCATTGGTGAAGTCGGGCTGGCGGCAAGAATGGCTCTTACCGCCGGTGTTTTTCTTTGCTTCTCTGGTATGACAGATTTGCTGGTGGCGCTCGAATTCACTTTGCATCAGGGCAAGCTTGTGCCGCAAATCATCGCGATACTGCAAAGTTTAATGCTGCCTTTGCTTAGTCTGGCGATTGTACTTGCAGCACGGACCCGCCCCCGGGAAGTGAGTATTGAGACAGTACTGCCCGATTCTTCTCCGTTGCAGACGCCTGAGCAGGCAGCCTTGTGCCTGCAACTGGAAAATCGACTGCGGCAGGATGACCTGTTCCTTAATACACAACTCACGTTGAATCTGTTAGCACGCAAATCCGGTATTCCCTCGCGTCATATCTCACGTGCGATCAACGCGACTTACCACTGCAATGTTTCTCAGTGGATAAATGGTTTTCGCATCGCTCATGCGCAGCAGTTGCTTCGAAGCAGTTCACTGCCGGTTACGGAGGTGATGCTGGCGTCAGGATTCACCACTAAATCAAATTTCAATCGCGAGTTTTTACGCATTAGCGGACAGACGCCGAGTGCATTTCGTCAGCAGGCGAGTTCAATGCCGCTGTCAGAAAGCGAGTGATACGGGCGATTAACTCCTGATGAATATCGGCGCGGGTGAGGCTGCCTTGATCCCGGCAAACGAAGCCCTCACCAGGGGAAGATTGTTCGATTAACTCAGCACCATGTGGTTTACAGCGCTGCATAAAACTAAAGTGGGTTGCGCCTCTTATACGTGAAAACGATGTCTGTTGCGGCGGAAGATACTGCGCCAGATAGCCGGATACCAGTGAGGCGGGAAGTTCAACACTGTCTTGTTCTGCGGATAACACCAGCACTGGCACAGAAACCCTTGCCAGGCTCTCAGGTGTGAATCCGCGCGCCAGACCAAGGTCAAGCGATACGGCCGCTTTAATACGTGGATTACGTAATTGAGCATCTAATAAAGAAGCGGTATTTGTATTGCTGATACCCAACGTTTCAATCAATTGACAGTCTGCTAGTTGCGCGTGGTTCTGACAATCCTGAACAAATCTGTTCGACGAAAACCGGGCACCGATTAACTCCATTACTGTCCACCCTCCGAGTGAGTGGCCGATTGCGGCGATGCGCAACGAATCGACCTTTCCTGCCAGGTGTTCGTCTGCCAATAACCGATCCAGTACCCGGCTGATATCATCTGGACGCAGCCAAAGTTTCCGGGCAGTAGCAGGATCGTGATTCTCAGTTGTTGTACCGGGATGATTGGGGGCAGCGACGATATATCCCTGTACAGTGAGTGCATGCGCCAACCAGTTGAGGTTACGCCAGCTACCGCCATAGCCGTGAGACAGAAGGACTAAAGGATGCTGTCCTGGACGAGGCGTTGCATTGCGTAACATCGGCTCACCATAGAACACGGGGTTCTCACCCACATCTTCAAAGACGCCCGTGGCGGCAGTGGGATACCAAAACGCAACATTGAGCGGACGATTACCTTGACTATCAAGTGTTATCTGACGAAAACCCGTTGCGGCCTGTGCAAGCGACGCACACATCATCAGCATAAGTGCACAAATACAAAATCGAATCATTAGCGTTGTCTCCATGAGTGTAAAATCATGAAGAGTAATAACGGAAACAGTCAGTTATCGCGTCCTCAATCACGATTGAGTACCTGTATAACGACAACAAAAAAGGGCAGCTTACGCTGCCCCTGGCTCATACCCAGCCGACACTAGCCGGTATGTAATGAGGGATACTCTCTTAGAACTGATACACCAGACCAACAGCAGTTACGTCGTCAGTGTTGATGTTCAACGCGTTATTATCTTTCAACAGGTTGATTTTATATTCTGCATAAGCAGACATGTTCTTGTTGAAGTAGTAAGTCACGCCAACGGCAACGTATTTGAACAGATCGGTATCGCCCACGTTGTTCTCAACATCTTTCGCGCGAGAAGACACATAGCCCAGTGAAGGACGCAGGCCGTTCAGGAACTGATACTGTGCAACGGCTTCAAAGTTAACCGCTTTGTTAGCGAAACCGTTGTTACCGATCGGCGTTGCATTCTGCGTTTCGCCATAGATGGTCGCCAGGTAAATCTGGTTAGCATCATATTTCAGACCGGCTGCCCAGCTCTGCGCTTTATCGCCACGGCCGTAGGTCGCGGTGTTCTGTGCAGTGACACGATCCAGATTAGCGTAAGCACCGACAAGGCTCAGGCCGAAATCGAAGTCATAAGAGGTTGACAGCGCAAAGCCGTCGCCATTCGAACGACGTACCGCCAGGTTGCTGGCAGTCGCGCTATCAGAGCGCTCGTTTTTGCCTTCGTACTGCGCGGCAAAGTTCCAGCCTTTCACCAGACCGAAGAAATCTTTGTTACGCCAGGTCAGCACACCGGTAGAACGGCCTGACAGGAAGGCATCGGTGTAACCGGAATCACCACCAAAGTATGGCAGCATATCGGTGTAACCCAGAACGTCATACACCAGACCGTAGTTGCGGCCGTAGTCGATTGAACCGAACTGCGCGATTTTCAGACCTGCAAAGCCCAGTCGGGTTTTGTTACCCGTGTTAGCATCGCTGCCTTCTGAGTTGCTCAGGCTGTATTGATATTGCCACTGGCCGTAACCGGTCAGTTGGTCATTAATTTTGGTTTCGCCTTTAAAGCCCAGACGGGCATAGGAAGAGACTTCACCGTTCTGGCTGTCATTATCCGAAAACAGATGCGAAACGTTGATTTTGCCGGTCAGGTCCAGTTTGTTGCCATCTTTGTTATAGATTTCGGCGGCCTGAGCCGAAGAAAGTCCCAGCAGTAAAGGCATCACTGCTGCCAGTAAGGAGCGCTTCATCATTTATAATTTACCCTGTGATATTTTTTAATTGTGTCCCCGTAGTCGGGGTGAAAAGAAAATGACACAAAAGGTTCAAGATCAACAGTGCAATATATGTAACTAAATATTTCTAATTGGCTTTTTGTGTGATTTTTAATCTTAACTTCCATTATATGGGATTTTATATTGGAGAAACTTATCTCAATTCCGTCATTCATTTGACCAATATAAATACATATAGCATTGTTTTTATTGGTTTTTAGTGAAATTAAAGAAAAGTAAATCACCGCTTTTACTTGAGGGTTAAATAGCACAAGCCTATGCATTATTGTTCAATAACAAATATAGAAAACCACCTAATCATTAGCATGGTAATTATCTGGTTAATGTGTTTGTATCCTTTTATTTTTGTTCTGATAATAACCTTAGTCACTAAATATCGTTTAACTCACGTTTAATTAAATGGCTGTTCAAAATACAGCCAAATATGCAACGAGATTGTTAATCAGCGGCGAATCGGCCCTGCCTTTACTTTCCCATTTGGCTGCACACTTCCTGCACACTTGCGCACCATAAATGCACAAATTGCCCTAAAACAGGGCGACAGCCGCGACATTTTGGCGAAATATTCCCTGTGCGATCACAAAAGCGCTATTTCATTTTGTGAATGCATAAATCTGCTAAATAAATTGCTGCTCTCCCATCTTCATCAGACTGATATTCACTTTTTATGCATTTTATGTGAATAGTGATCTGGTGTAACTCATTGATATTGCGTTACCCAAACCCGTTTATGCATTTTTTCCGCTAGCTGGCACGCTTACTGCACTCTACAGTAGTGCTGCGACACATCAGATTTTAACAATTTTAAAACAATAGCTTCACTCAGGTGGAGCAGGAGAAATGGCTATGTCACTGCAGGTTTCACGTCACGATTTTGATCAATGGATGATGCCGGTATACGCCCCTGCGGCTTTCGTACCGGTGCGTGCTGAAGGCTCAACCCTTTGGGATCAGCAAGGTAAGGATTACATCGACTTTGCAGGCGGCATCGCGGTGAATGCTTTGGGACATGCACACCCGGCTTTGCAACAGGCACTGACCGAGCAGGCGAGTAAGCTGTGGCACACCGGCAATGGCTATACTAACGAACCTATTTTACGTCTGGCTAAACAGCTGATTGACGCCACCTTCGCCGATCGCGTGTTCTTCTGTAACTCCGGGGCGGAAGCTAATGAGGCTGCACTGAAGCTGGCCCGTAAAGTGGCGCACGATCGTTTTGGCGCAGAGAAAAACGGCATTGTAGCCTTCAATAATGCTTTCCACGGACGCACGCTGTTTACTGTTTCAGCGGGTGGACAACCGGCTTACTCACGTGATTTTGCACCGCTGCCTCCGGCGATTCAGCACGCCAACTTCAACGACCTCGCCACTGCGGCAGCACTGATCAATGACCAGACCTGTGCCGTGATTGTTGAACCGATTCAGGGCGAAGGCGGTGTCTTGCCTGCCGATCCTGCTTTCCTGCGCGGCCTGCGTGAACTGTGCGACAAACATCAGGCGACCCTGATATTCGATGAAGTACAGAGCGGCGTGGGTCGTACCGGCTCGCTGTATGCTTACATGCATTATGGCGTGACGCCGGACGTCCTGACCACCGCCAAAGCGCTCGGTGGCGGCTTCCCGGTTGGCGCGATGCTGACGCGCGAAGATCTGGCGCTGGTGATGGGCGTGGGTACCCATGGCACCACCTACGGCGGTAACCCGCTGGCGGGTGCCGTCGCCGGTAAAGTGATGGAGTTGATAAACCAACCCGATTTTATGGCGGGCGTGGCGCAGCGCCACCAGTGGTTTGTCGATGCTTTGCAGGAGATGAATCAGCGCCTGCCGATTTTTAAAGAAGTTCGTGGTCTTGGGCTGTTGATTGGAGCCGTGCTGAATGAAGATTTTGCCGGGAAAGCGAAGCAATTCAACCTGGCGGCGGCTGAAGAAGGTGTCATGGTGCTGATTGCCGGTGCTAACGTGGTGCGTTTCGCGCCAGCGCTGAATATCAGCGAAGCGGAAGTGAAAGAGGGACTGGCGCGCTTTGAACGTGCCTGCGCTCGTGTGCTCACAGGAGCTGCATCATGATGGTGATTCGCCCCGTCGAACGTGACGACCTTGCGCAGTTGCTGTCGCTGGCGGGCAAAACCGGGGGCGGCTTAACTTCGCTGCCCGCCGATAGCGATACACTGAAAGCGCGCATCGAGCGTTCTCTGCTCACCTGGCAGGGCGCGCTATCGCGTGCTGAACAAGGCTATGTATTTGTGCTGGCCGACAGCGAAGACAATCGCGCTGTCGGCATCTGTGCCATTGAGGTGGCCGTGGGCCTGCAAGACCCGTGGTACAACTTCCGTGTGGGCACCCAGGTGCACGCTTCGAAAGAGTTAAACGTTTATGCCAGCTTGCCAACACTGTCGTTAAGTAACGATCACACCGGCAGCAGCGAGCTGTGCACGTTGTTCCTCGATCCTGATTATCGTGATGGCAAAAATGGCCATCTGCTGTCGAAATCCCGTTTCCTGTTTATGGCAAATTTCCGCGACCGCTTTATGAAGCATGTGGTGGCGGAGATGCGCGGAGTCAGCGATGACACCGGTCATTCCCCGTTCTGGGACAGCGTCGGTAGCCGTTTCTTCTCCATGGAGTTTCGTGAGGCCGATTTCCTCAGCGGCACCGGGCAGAAAGCCTTTATTGCCGAGCTGATGCCAAAGCATCCGCTGTATATCCACTATCTCAGCGAAGCGGCGCAGAAGGTGATTGGTGAAGTGCATCCGAAAACGGCCCCCGCGCGCGCCGTGCTGGAAGCCGAAGGGTTTCGTTATCTCAATTACGTCGACATCTTCGACGGCGGCCCAACGCTGGAGTGCGAGATTGATCGCATTCGCGCCATTCGTAAAAGCCATTTGCTTCAGGCCGAAGCCGGGGAAGCGGACGAAAGCTGGCCGCTGTGTCTGGTCGCCAACGGTGATTACCAGCATTTCCGTGTGGCGCTGCTGCCTGTCGATATGGCGAGCGGAAAAGTCCGCATCAATGAACATCAGCGCACGGCGTTGCGCTGCGATTATGGCGATGCATTGCGTGTGGTCACGCTGTGCCGCGAGGAGAAAAAAGCATGACGCACTTCATTAATGGTCAATGGCTGACAGGCGGCGCGGAAGCGTTAACCAAACAAAACCCGGTGAACGGTGAAACATTGTGGCAGGGTCGGGCAGCGACAGGTGCGCAAGTGGCGGCGGCTTGTGAAGCGGCACGCGCGGCCTTTCCCGCGTGGGCACGCAAGCCGTTTGCGGAGCGTCAGGCGGTAGTGGAAGCCTTCGCCGCATTACTCGAGAGCCACAAAACTGCACTGGCAGAGACCATCGCCAAAGAAACCGGTAAGCCGCGCTGGGAAACCCTGACCGAAGTGCAGGCAATGATCAACAAAATCGCCATCTCGGTGAAAGCCTACCACACGCGTACCGGAGAGCAGGCCGACGGCGAAAGTTCGCTACGCCATCGCCCGCATGGCGTGCTTGCCGTGTTTGGTCCTTACAATTTCCCTGGTCATCTGCCGAACGGTCATATCGTTCCTGCGCTGTTGGCGGGTAACTGTGTGGTATTTAAGCCAAGTGAACTCACGCCGATGACAGCGGAAAAAACCGTTGAACTGTGGGAGCAGGCGGGACTGCCAGCGGGCGTGATAGCGCTGTTGCAGGGCGCGCGCGAAACCGGGCAGACACTGGCGCATGAGCCACAAATCGATGGTCTGCTGTTTACCGGCAGCGCCGCAACAGGCTATCACCTGCATCGCCAGTTTGCCGGTCAGCCTGAGAAAATGCTGGCGCTGGAGATGGGGGGTAACAATGCGCTGATTGTTGAAGATCCTTCAGAGCTTGATGGTGCAGTACACATCGCGATTCAGTCTGCCTTTATTACCGCCGGGCAGCGCTGCACCTGTGCACGTCGTCTGCTGGTGAAAAGCGGAGCAGCAGGCGATGCCTTCCTGCAGCGTTTGGTGGAAGTGGCCGGACGTCTGCAACCTGGTGCATGGAATGCTGAACCGCAACCCTTTATGGGCAGCGTGATTTCACCTGCCGCCGCCGGACATATTTACGCAGCCTGGCAGCAGCGTATCGATCTGGGCGGTAAGGTGTTGCTAGCGATGCACTGGCCGGATCGCGACAGCGCCATTATCACTCCAGGCATCATTGAGATGACCGACGTGGCGAAACTGCCTGACGAAGAGGTGTTTGGTCCGCTGCTGCAGGTGATCCGTTACGACGAGTACGATCAGGCAATTCGTATCGCTAACCAGACGCGTTACGGTTTGTCCTGCGGCTTGATCTCTCCGCAGCGTGCGCAGTTCGATCAGCTGCTGCTGGAAGCGCGTGCCGGCATTGTTAACTGGAACAAACCGTTAACCGGTGCCGCCAGTTCAGCGCCGTTTGGCGGTGTGGGTGCGTCCGGTAACCATCGCGCCAGTGCCTGGTATGCTGCGGATTACTGCGCGTGGCCGATGGCATCTTTAGAGAGCCCAAGCCTGGCCTTACCGGGCAGCTTATCGCCGGGACTCGATTTCTCCGCGAAAGGAGCCGAATAATGAAAGCGTTTGAAGCCAATTTTGATGGTCTGGTCGGCCTGACGCACCATTACGCCGGGCTCTCCTTTGGTAATGAAGCGTCGACACGCAATCAGCTGCAGCCTTCTAACCCGCGCCTGGCCGCAAAGCAGGGCCTGTTGAAAATGAAGGCGCTGGCGGACATGGGCTACGTGCAAGGGGTGATCCCGCCGCATGAACGGCCGAATATCCCGCTACTGCGCCAGCTCGGTTTTGCTGGCACGGACGAACAGGTGCTGGCGAAAGCGGCTCAGCAGGCGCCGCAGCTGTTGTCCGCGGCCAGTTCTGCCTCGGCAATGTGGGTGGCCAATGCTGCCACTGTATCGCCTTCGGCTGATAGCGCCGATGGCCGCGTGCACTTCACCGTGGCTAACCTCAACAATAAATTCCACCGTGCCATCGAAGCGCCGGAAACCGCCGACTTGCTGCGCGCCATTTTCCGCGATCCGCAACATTTCAGCGTGCATGATGCTTTGCCGCAGGTGGTGCTGTTTGGCGATGAAGGTGCTGCCAACCATAACCGCTTTGGTGCGGACTACGGCGATGCGGGTGTTCAGCTGTTTGTTTATGGTCGTGATGGTCAACAGCAGGGTGCTGCACCGGCACGCTATCCGGCACGTCAGACGCGGGAAGCCAGTGCCGCGGTGGCGCGCCTGCATCAGCTCGACGACGATCGCACGCTGTTTGCTCAGCAAAACCCGCTGGTGATCGATCAGGGCGTATTCCACAACGATGTCATCGCCGTCAGCAACCAGCAGGTGCTGTTCTGCCATGAAGAGGCGTTTGTCGATCAGCCGGCGTTATTACAACAGCTGGCTGCGCGGGTGCCCGGTTTCCAGCCGATTGTGGTGCCGCGCGATAAAGTGTCAGTAGCCGACGCGGTGAATACCTATCTGTTTAACAGCCAACTGTTGCAGCATCCTGAAGGTGGCATGCGACTGGTGCTGCCAGAAGAGTCACGCCAGCACGCCGGCGTATGGCGCTATTTGACCGGGCTGGTGGAGAGCGGCGGGCCAATTCGCGAACTCACGGTGTTCGATCTGCGTGAGAGCATGTGTAACGGCGGCGGACCAGCCTGTCTGCGTTTGCGCGTGGTACTGAATGAAGCAGAGCGTCAGGCCCTGAATCCAGCGGTATTGATGAATGATCGCCTGTTCAACACCCTGAACAGCTGGGTGGATCGCCACTACCGCGATCGCCTCACGCAAGCCGATTTGGCCGATCCGCAATTACTGCGTGAAGGACGCACCGCGCTGGATGAGCTGACACAGCTGCTAGACTTAGGCAGTGTCTACGCATTTCAGCGTTAACCTCAGAGGGTAAGTGAAGCTTCTGAGTTGAAAAGGAGTGTACATGCAGGATTTTCTACAACAAACCCTGTCAGGTAAGCCGCCGCAGCAGCGGCAGGGCAGCAATGCCCATTTACAGTGGCAGTGGCATGATGAGGGCATTCTATCCCTGACCCCCCATGCACCGACGCATCAGGCGCTGGTACTGTCAGCGGGCGTCCACGGCAACGAAACGGCCCCGGTTGAGATTCTTAACCTGTTGCTGACGCCACTGCTACGCGGAGAACAACCGTTAGCGGTGCGCTTGCTGGTGATATTGGGCAATCCCGATGCGCTACGTAGCGGCAAGCGCTATCAGCAATATGACATTAACCGTTTGTTCGGAGGGCGCTGGCAGAAGGTCTCCGATTTGCCTGAAGCTCAACGCACGCTGCGGCTGGAGCAGGCGCTGGAACAGTTCTGGCGCGAGTGTCGCGATCATGAAGTGCGCTGGCATCTCGATCTGCATACCGCAATTCGCGGCTCATACCATGCGCGTTTCGGCGTGATGCCGCTGAATCCTCAGCCGTGGCCGCAGGATTTCCTGCACTGGCTGGCGGCGGCTGAGCTGGAAGCGCTGGTGTTTCATCGTTCCCCAGGCGGCACCTTTACCCATTACAGCTGTGAACATCACGATGCGGCCAGTTGCACGCTGGAGCTGGGTAAAGCGCTGCCGTTTGGTGAAAATGATCTCAGCCAGTTTGCGGCCGTGCAGCTGGCGCTGGCGGCATTGTTGTACGGTGAGCCACTGCCAGAGGTGCGGGAACAACCCCGCCACTATCGCGTGGCGCAGCAGATTACCCGCCACGGCGACGCGTTTGTGCTGCACATGGGGCCAGAGACCCTGAACTTTACCGCCTTCCCGCAGGGCACGTTGCTGGCAGAAGAGGGTGACACGCGCTATTACGTGCAACAGGCGCGCGAATATGTGCTGTTTCCCAACCCAAATGTTGCCGCAGGACTGCGTGCTGGCCTGATGCTGGTGGAAGAAAACGAGCAAACGCAGGCACTGACATTATAAATAAGGTGGGTGAAGAAAATTCACCCATTTTTCCCTTCCGCAAATCCGACAATACCGTTACACTCCTCCTTAATTCCTGCGCATTTCCGTTTGATTGTCATACTCTTTTGCAATTCCTCACGCATTTCTTCTCTTTCTCTCCATGATTGCCTGATTACTGTCTTTTATGCTTTCAGGGCTTTACTCAGACTCTGAGTAGTTGACGTTTGGCGTCGTATGCTTGTTTCCGAAGACGCGACACACCTTGTCGTCATGAAACTGAATAGTAAGGACAAATATTATGCGTAAACTCACTTCCCTGTTCCTGGCTACTGCAATGGCTCTTGGTGCTGCCAACATCGTCCACGCTGCAGCGGACAATCTGACACCACCGCCAGCAGGTAGCGAAAAACCGATGCACAAGCCGCCAATGCATCATCACGGTATGGAGATGATGTTCAAAGGCCTGAATTTAACGGATGCGCAGAAAGCGCAGATCAAGACCATCATGCGTGACAGCCATAAAGAGATGAAACGTCCATCTCTGGAAGAGCGTCGTGCCAACCACAGCATCATCGCTTCAGATACTTTCGATAAAGCGAAAGCCGAAGCGCAGGCTGAGAAAATGACCGCCAACGCGAAAGATCGTGCGGTGAGCATGATGGAAACACAGAACAAGATTTACAACGTGCTGACGCCTGAGCAGAAAAAACAGTACAACGCCAACTTTGAGAAACGTCTGACAGAGAAAGGCCCGCATGACGGTAAAATGCCGCCACCGCCGGCTGATGGTGAATAAGCCGTTTAGCTAATCGGTTTGAGACCGCCGACGTTGTCCACTGCATCTAATGCTTTGGGCAGCGTCGGCGGTTTTGTTTTAGAGTTCTATCAGCGGGAAAACCCCGGACAGTAGCGGGCGGCACAAAATTTTATAGCCGTCATGATCAAAACCCTGGCGTGCGCGCTGCAATTGACGGGCTTCGGCTTCGGTAGCAACAGATCCCAGCCAGAACCAGTGATCGATAACGTGAATCTGCGTCATCGCCGTTCCTACTTCCACCATGCCAACCGGGCCTTGCCACGGCCAGCACACCACGCGCATCTTTTCCAATGCCTGATGCAAACGTTGCTGATGGGCTTCAAAGGATTCGTTACCGCAACACGCCCCGGCACAGCGTTTTAGTGCGGCGCGAAAACAGCCGCGTCCCGGCGTTAACCGCTCCAACCCCAACAATCCATGACACAGGCGCTGTTCATCGGCGATCGTCTTGAGTTTTTCCATGGCTCCAAAGCGACTGCGAAATAAGCCGTAAAGATTCGGTGAGCACGAGAAGTCGAGATCTTTGGCGTACACCACCTGCGGAGGGCCATCGCCAAGCTGCAATGAACAGAGCTGACGATTTTTGCGCAGGCGCTTATTAAACAGCGGCTGTTGCGTTTTGATCATCTGCGCTTCCAGCAGTTGCGCGCCAAGATCGCCCGCGGTAGGGATCCAGGTGACGCGTCGCGCCTGGCGCAACATGTTGGCTTCGTCCGGGGTGCGAAAATGTGACATCACCCGACTGCGCAGGTTGACGCTTTTGCCGATATATAACGGCAGGTTAGCGCTGTCACCGTGAAAGGTGTAAACGCCAGGCTGATTGGGCAAACCTTCCAGCCATTGGCGTAAATGTTCGGGATATTGATAAATCGCGGCCGCATCAAATTCGAGGCGGTGGCTGGCTGCACGTCTGACCAAAACACACTCCGATTACTGGTTGTCTGTCCAGTATATCAGCGTGATGCTTTTCTCGCCAGTCAGCGGCAGGAGGAGGGCGTTTCCCGCAACAGCGGCGGGAAACGTAGAGCGGTTACTTTTTCCAGAAGTCGTCGAACACGGTGATCGGCGGACGACGCTTGTGTTCGGTTTTCAGATACCAGCCTTCAATGATCTTCGCGGCGGCGGCATCGATGGTTTTGCCTTCCAGATAAGCGTCAATCTGTTGATAGGTGACGCCGAGTGCCACTTCGTCCTGCAAGCCAGGACGATCGTCTTCCAGGTCGGCAGTAGGATGCTTCAGATACAAGTGTTCCGGGCAGCCGAGGGTTTTTAACAGCTGTTTTCCCTGACCTTTGTGCAGGCGGAAAATCGGGTTGATATCGCTGCCGCCGTCACCGTATTTGGTGAAGAAACCGGTCACGGCTTCGGCCGCATGGTCGGTGCCCACCACCACGCCTTTGGTCATGCCGGCGATGCTGTATTGTGCCTTCATACGCTCACGCGCTTTTTCGTTGCCGCGCACGAAATCTGAAACCACGATGCCCGCCTCTTTCAACGCGCGCTCGCTGGCGAGAATCGCTTCCTTGATATTCACGACCAAGGTGCGATCCGGCTGAATAAACGCCAGCGCATCCTGACAATCCTGCTCATCGGCCTGCACGCCATACGGCAGACGTACCGCAATAAAGGTGTAATCTTTGTCGCCGGTCTCTTCACGTAACTCGCGAATGGCGGTTTGTGACAAGATGCCGGTTAGCGTGGAGTCCTGTCCGCCGCTGATGCCGAGCACCAGGGTTTTCAGGAATGGATTGGCTTTCAGGTAGGATTTCAGAAAATCGACGCTGACGCGGACTTCCTGTTGCGGATCGATAACGGGTTTAACACCCAACGCTTCAATGATTTCCTGCTGCAGTGACATGAACCTCTCCTCAAGTCAGTAGCCTGACGGCACAATACGAATCATCTGTTAAAGCTAACGCCTCCGCTGGCAAACAACAAGCCGCATGGCTTGTTGTCGCACTTATTTGCAGGCTTTTCAGGCGCTTTTCGGTTTTTGCGCCAACAGGATGAACATCAAAATTGCCAGCATAAAGCAGCCAAAGATAGTGCCCGTCATGCTCAATACTGAGGTGCCGCCCAAACCGGTGACGGGCACGCTAATGGCACCTAAGGTGAACATGGTGACGCCAATCACCGCCGAGGCGCTGCCTGCACGGTGTCCCTGACTTTGCATCGCCAATGACGAAGCCGTGGTGGCAATCACACCGTTACTGGCGATGGTGAAGAACAGTGCCAGCAGAATTATTGGCAATGGTGCACCGGTCAGGCCAGCTAATAGCAAGCAACCTGACGCCACGAATGCCAGCGTCAGTCCACCTTTCAGCACGCGATATTCACCCCACAGCGGGCACAAGCGTGCACTGGTTTGAGATGCAATAATCAGGCCGAAGCCATTGGCGGCGAAGCAGAAGCTAAACGCCTGCGGCGACAGGCCATAGATTTGCTGTAATACAAACGGGGAAGCGCCAATGTAGGCAAACATGCCGGACATCATAAAGCCCTGCGTCAGGCAGAAGCCCATGAAGGGACGATGAGTTATCACCTGGCCGAGTGCTGCCCAGGCGGAAAAGATTGAGCCCTGGCTGCGACGTTCGGCGGGCAGCGTTTCATGCAGTTTCCAGCGCGCAAGGAAGATCAGCAGTACAGCGATACAACCGAGCACTACAAAAATGCCGCGCCAGTTCAGCACCGTCATTAACACACCGCCGAGCACCGGTGCACCAATTGGCGCAAGGCCATTCACCAGCATCAGCAGGGCAAAGAAGCGAGTCAGTTCATGGCCGCTGTACATATCACGAGCGATAGCGCGTGATAATACCGCACCGCCTGCGCCCGCCAGACCTTCAAACAGACGCGCTACCAACAGAGAGTGAATGTCTTTTGCCAGCGCGCAGCCAATCGACGCGATAAATAACAGTACCAGCGACAGTAACAACGGGCGGATACGGCCAAACTTGTCGCTCATCGGGCCAAACAGCAATTGTCCTGCGCCGAGGCCCAGTAATCCTGCGGTCAAACTTAACTGCGCGGTGGCGGTTTCGGTATGCAGATCGCGCGCCAGTTCAGGTAAGGCGGGCAAGTACAAGTCGATACAGAGCGGTCCAAGTGCCGCGAGCAGGCCCAGCGTAATGGCGTAAACCAGCCGATTAGAGTGTGCAGGTGTCATTGATCCTCTGTTTTCTTGATGTCTTGAGATTTTTTTGCCGGGGGATTATACGAAGCGTGAAGCGGCAACACAGCAACTTTACGAAAAACTAACGTTTCAGAAATTGCCTAAAACATTGCCATTGATTTGATTAATCTGGATTTATGTTCCAGGCTTAGTGTGACATGGACAAAGAATGAGGAATATAAAGATGAATAAAGTGCTGGGATGTATCGCTGCCGCTGTGACGCTGGTAGCTCTGTCAGGTTGTACGACTTATGACAAAGCGGAAAGCTATGTGACTAAGCCGGTGGTTAAGGATGTGAAAAAAGGAATGACGCGCGATCAGGTTCGCCAGATTGCGGGTGCTCCATCAACTGAAATCACCATGGTACACGCCCGTGGTACTTGCCAGACTTACGTGATTGGCGAGCGTGATGGTAAAGCACAGACCTACTTTGTCAGTTACAACGATGTGGGCCGTGTCATGAACTACGGTTTCCAGAGCTGTAAAGACTACGATACCGATCCGCAAGCTGCTCAGTAATTCTTGCCGAATGCAAAAAGGCCCGTCAATGACGGGCCTTTTTTCGTTTTACGCTTACAGTCCGTAAGGGCGTGGCACTTCAACATAATTGCCGCCCATCTCACGCTGATAGTAGTGACCTTCCTGCACGTAATAGCGTTTTCCGTTGAAATCGAGCACGCGCATCCCGCCTTCTGGCGGCGCTTCAGGCGCCTGAACCACCACGTAGGTATCGCCCTGACGCTGGTAGTAATTGCCATTCAGCATGTAATAAGTGAGACCGCCTATCAGCACCGCTGTCGCCGCCTCAGGTAAGAAGCGCAGCGGACCAGGACCGCCCCAACGTGGGCCACCACCCCAATGTGGACCTGGGCCGGGGCCCCAGCCGTAAGGGTGGGCAAAACTAATGGCGGGCGTTAATAAGGTTAACGCCAGCACCGAGGCGATAACGTTTTTCATCGGTGATTCTCCTGCTATGACTGATAGCAGAATTAGCCTTCTGACGACAAAACTCAAGTGAAAAGTGGCTGATTTTTCGTCTGTTTACCATGCTTAACGCTTTCCTGACGCTAGCGCCACGATCGGGGGGAATTGCGGAGTTTCAGCCATAAAAAAACAGCAGGCGATGAGGCCTGCCGTTGTTCTGCTGCGTCGGAATTAGCGATGCGCCAGTTCAGCGTGCTCGTCGCTTTCCAGCACTCTTTTATCGGTCAAACCGAGCCAGCGGCTGGTGAGTGAACCGGCCGTCATCGAACCATTGACGTTCAATGCGGTACGGCCCATGTCGATCAGCGGCTCAATGGAAATCAGCAGCGCAACCAGGGTCACCGGTAAGCCCATCGCAGGCAGCACAATCAGCGCTGCGAAGGTGGCACCGCCGCCGACACCGGCAACACCGGCTGAGCTCAGCGTAACGATACCGACCAGCGTCGCAATCCACATCGGATCAAACGGGTTGATGCCGACCGTTGGCGCAACCATCACCGCCAGCATGGTCGGGTACAAACCGGCGCAACCGTTCTGACCAATGGTGGCACCGAAGGAAGCCGAGAAGCTGGCAATCGATTCGGGCACACCAAGACGGCGCGTCTGCGTTTCGACGTTCAGCGGAATGCTGGCCGCACTGGAACGGCTGGTGAAAGCGAAGGTGATCACCGGCCATACTTTGCGGAAGAAGCGCATCGGGTTGATGCCGTTCACTGACAGCAGCAGGGCGTGCACACCAAACATGATCGCCAGACCGAGATAAGAGGCCACCACAAAACCACCCAGCTTGATGATGTCCTGCAGGTTAGAACCCGCCACCACTTTGGTCATCAGCGCCAGCACACCGTACGGCGTCAGCTTCATGATCAAACGCACCAGTTTCATCACCCAGGACTGCAGCGTATCAATTGCCACCAGTACGCGCTCGCCTTTGACTTTGTCATCCTTCAGCAACTGCAATGCAGCCACGCCGAGGAAGGCAGCGAAGATCACCACGCTGATGATCGAGGTGGGGTTAGCACCCGCCATATCGGCAAACGGATTTTTCGGGATAAAGGAGAGCAGCAGCTGCGGCGTGCTGAGATCGGCAACCTTGCCTACATAGTTGCTCTGGATCGCGCTCAGACGTGCGGTTTCCTGCGCACCCTGCACCAGACCTTCTGCGCTCAGGCCAAACAGCCCGGTGACCATCACACCCACCAACGCGGAGATCGCGGTGGTGAACAGCAATACGCCAATGGTCAGCACGCTGATCTTGCCGAGTGAAGAGGCATTATGCAGGCGCGCGACAGCGCTCAGGATTGACGCAAACACCAGCGGCATCACAATCATCTGCAGCAACTGGACATAACCGTTGCCGACAATGTTGAACCAGCTAATTGAATCCTTCACCACCGGGCTGTTTTCGCCATAAATGGTTTGCAGCGCCAGACCGAACAGCACGCCAATCACTAAGCCAGTCAGCACGCGTTTCGACAGGCTCCAGCTTTGGTTGCCAATACGATTCAACAGAATCAGCAACGCAACGAAGGCGATGATATTAATAATGAGGGGAAAATCCATACTCGACTCCAGAGGTGTGCCGCGCAGCACGTTTGGCTGGCACGGAAAACAGTAAGTTCCCGTCAGGGAATGTCAGGAATGTTACCAGTTCAGGAAAGTGCAGGCTTATACTCAAAAGGAATGGTTTATAACTTTATTGATTGATTTGCCTGGTTATTGACCACTTTGGCCATTAACTAGCCGACCGACACCATTTTGCAGCGTATTAAACAGTTGCTCGGGCCAACCGTTGGCACCAAAAGAGGGCATACCTGCGGGAAACCACAATGCATATCCGACCAATGCGAGACAAAGTGCGCGCTCTAGTTGATTGCCTTTCTGGCTATTGAGCAGCGGCAAACGGAAACGCCAGCGGCACGGCCACAGCAAGGGGACGCCTGCGGGGGTCAACATGTCGGCGACGATGTGACTGAGATAACCCAGCGTCATCCCCTGTAAAACATCAGCAGGCAGGAACCAGTCCGCCGGAACGTTAATCTGGAATAGCCACAGGCTTATCGCCACCGCCAGCAAACTGTGGGTAAATCCACGATGACCAAAGGCGCGCGCAATGGGTTGTGAGATCCATTTCAGGCGCTGGCCTAACACAGATTTAGGATGGTCAATATCAGGCAGCAGACAGGTCAGCAGTGCAGCAGGCACGAGATGCCACCAGTCGGCGCTGGCCATGACTGGCGTCAGCTCCGCACGCTTAGCAAAAATCGCGCTGGCAATGGCAAAAATGATATGGCCTTCGGCCGTCATGATGAAACCTGGCTGCAAAAACTGTCGATGCATCCAGTATAGGGATTTATCCAGTGAAATAGAACGGTGACGCTGTAACGAAGCGTTAATATTTTTCGCTTTCCCGCGTCATAATGACGCGGGAAAAGAACAGGTTAGCGTGCTAACCATCCACCATCGACGGCCAGTGTGTAGCCGTGCACATAATCTGCAGCGTCAGAAGCCAGAAACACGATCGGACCCATCATGTCATCCGGAACACCCCAGCGTCCGGCAGGGATGCGCCCAAGGATCTCTTCGTTGCGCGACTCATCATTACGCAGTTGTTCGGTATTATTGGTCGCCATATAGCCAGGAGCGATGGCATTCACGTTAATGCCGTGTTTCGCCCACTCATTTGCCATTAGCCGCGTTAAACCCATCACCGCGCTTTTCGACGCAGTGTAAGAGGGCACGCGAATGCCGCCCTGAAAGGAGAGCATTGAGGCGATATTAATAATTTTGCCGCCGTTGCCCTGAGCGATAAACTGACGCGCCACCTGCTGAGACAGGAAGAACAGGCTTTTGCTGTTGATGTTCATCACATCGTCCCAGTCCTGCTCGCTGAAGTTGAGTGCATCTTCACGGCGGATGATGCCCGCGTTATTCACCAGAATATCGATACGTCCGGCCTGAGCCACGGCTTGTTCAACAATCTGCGGCACCCCTTTCGGCTGAGTCAAATCGGCCTGAATCGACCAAAAGCGGCGCCCCAGGGCTTCAACTTTAGACTGTGTATCGGCAGGACCGGCACGATTAACGCCAATGATGTCACAGCCGGCTTGCGCCAACCCTAAGGCCATCCCCTGACCTAAACCGGTATTACAGCCGGTGACCAGCGCAATTTTGCCTTCAAGATTAAATGCGTTAAGGATCATCTTTCGCTCCTGTTAGCGCAGTGCGCTGATGCTGACGTGGTCCATGTCATCGAACACCTGATTTTCGCCCACCATGCCCCAGATAAAGGTATAGCGCTGTGTGCCCACTCCGGCATGAATTGACCAGCTTGGTGAAATCACCGCCTGCTCGTTGTGCACCAGCAAATGGCGCGTTTCCTGCGGCTGGCCCATCATGTGGAAAACGGCGCTGTCATCTGCCATATCAAAGTAAAAGTACACTTCCATACGACGTTCATGGGTGTGGCACGGCATGGTGTTCCAGAGATTGCCGTCATCAAGACGCGTGAGTCCCATGGTGAGCTGGCAGGTGGGTAACACATCCGGCACAATAAATTTATTAATGGTGCGACGGTTTGAGGTCGCGGCATCCCCTAACGTGGCTTTGACTGCATCCTGCAGGGTGATCTTTTTATCCGGATAACGGGTATGTGCGGGTGCGCTGTTGTAGTAAAACTTCGCTGGAAGGTTGGCGTTGCTGCTGCGGAAAACCACGCTTTTGGCTCCCTGGCCAACATACAGCGCCTCCTGATGGCCCACCTCCCAGGTTTTGCCATCGACGTCAATCAAGCCCGGCCCGCCAATATTGATCACGCCCAGTTCGCGGCGTTCGAGAAAATAGCTCACGCCCAGTTGTTTGCCGACTTCTTCACCGATCGTCACCGACTGCTGGATTGGCATGACACCACCAATGATGATGCGATCAATGTGGCTGTAAGTGAGGGTGTAATGGTCTGCCTCAAAAATTTTCTCGATCAAAAATTCGCGACGTAAGCCGGCGGTGTCCAGATTTTTTGCATGCTCAGTATGAATGCTTTGACGAACGTCCATCTCAGACCTCTCAAAGTTGAAGGAAGTGTCCCGAAGCGGGTCTTTGGGCATCTTAGGCAGGATGAGATGTGAATTCAATAAAAATGAAACGTTGTTTTATTTAATTGTGTGGGTGATCAAATACGCGCAGTTATTGGCGTAGTGGGTGTCAGGAACAATGCAAAGCGTTGCCCACAGATGGGCAACGAGAATGGAGGGGCTGAGTCCTGGCCCGGCACAGGTGTATCAGAATTAATTGAACAGATGCTCAGCTTTCAACTCGGCCAAACTCGCCAGCTTCACATTGGCCAGCGCCCAACGCGAATCATCCGCGTACTCGGCTGCTGGCACCACAATCGAACGCATGCGCGCGGCTTTGGTGGCGATCATGCCATTGAACGAATCTTCCAGAGTCACACAGTTAAGCGGATCCACCGCCAACTTCGTCGCCGCATCCAGATAGACCTGTGGATGAGGTTTGCTGTACGGCAGGCTTTCGGCTGAAGCAATGGCGTCGAAGTATTTGCGCAGGTCGAACATCTCCAGCACGCGCTCCAGCATAAACAGCGGTGAGGCAGAGGCGAGGGCGATTTTTAATCCCTGCTGCTGGCAAAGTTGCAATGCCTGTTCAACGCCGGGCAGTAATGGACGCGTCTCCTCAACCAATGCCAGTGCGCGAGCAATGATACGTTGCGTCACTTCCGCCTGATCCGGGCCGTTCCACGGCAAAGCTTCAAACCACATACGGACGGTTTGATCGATGCGCAAACCCAGCGTATCGGGCAGTTCATGGCGGCGGGTAATATCCACACCCAGACTCGCAAACACATCCAGTTCTGCCTGATCCCACAAGGGTTCAGAGTCGATCAGCAATCCGTCCATATCAAAAATAGCGGCCAACACCGGGCGACGATAAGACATACAACAGCTCCGTTTGAAATTTGCCCTACCTTATCATGCGCAGCCGGGAAATCCGACTCACGGCAGGTTACGCATTTTTCAGGAAAAAAAGCCGCAGTGCAGGTAGACTTAGGGCAAAACTATTGTATGTGAAGGGAGACACCATGACTTACCAACAGGCTGGCCGCATCGCCATCCTTAAGCGAGTGGCTGGCTGGGTAATTTTTATTCCGGCGCTGCTATCCACCATTATCTCAATTCTCGGCTTCATGTTTAAACACAGTGAAAAGCAGCCGGGCATTGATGCAGTGATGCTTGATTTTGTCCATGTCATGGTCGACATGATCAAGTTCAATACGCCGTTTTTGAACCTGTTTTGGCAAAACTCACCGGTACCGGAGTTTCATGGCGGTGCCAATATTGGCTTCTGGGTCATCTACATCCTGATTTTCGTCGGCATTGCGCTGCAGGCGTCAGGCGCGCGCATGTGGCGTCAGTCGCGTCACATCAAGGAAGGTATTGAAGATCAGTTGATTCTTGAACAAGCCAAAGGAGCTGAAGGGCGCACACGTGCTCAGCTGGAAGAGAAGATCCATGTCCCGCGACATACTATTTTGCTGCAAATTTTCCCGCTCTATATCCTGCCAATTGTGATTGCTATTGCGGGTTATTTTGTCCTGAAATTACTGGGCATGCTGTAAGGCGTCAGGCCGGCCTGGCCTGACGTTGTCCCAATGCATCTTCATTTAACAACTGGTCAATCGCGAATTGTGCGGCGTTTGTCCAGTTACCGGCAAACACGTTGGCGCGGTTGAGCAAATAGTAGAGCTGATACACGGGCTGTCGCTGCGAAAACCCTTCCGCCAGCGGCCACACCGAGTGATATCCCTCGTAAATCTGGCGTGGCAATTCGACGTAGTAATTCAACATCGCGAGATCGCACTCCCTGTCGCCCCAATAGCAGGCGGGGTCAAACAGCCATGGCCCACTGCTGCTATCCGCGCAGTTAGCAGGCCATAAATCGCCGTGAAGTAGAGAAGGCTGAGGATGATGATTGGCCAGCGCGCGTTGCACGCAATCGACGATCAATTCGGTATTGCCGTATTGCACCCCTTTTTCAGCGGCCAGTTGCAGTTGCCAGCCAATACGCTGTTCAGCAAAGAACACCGACCAGCGTCGTAGCCAACTGTTGGGCTGGGGGGAGGTGGTGATGTTGTTATCGTAATCGAGTCCAAACTGCGGTTGCTCGCTCCATTGATGGAGGTGAGCCAACTGCTGGCCAAGCTGGAAGGCGCTCTGTTCGTTCAGCGCCTCTGGCTGGATATATTCCAGCAGCAAAAAGCTGCTGTCGCGGTCATTCCCGACGCCATATACTTTAGGCACCCGGACCGTCTGTGTCCGCGCCAGCAAGCCCAGCTGGTCCGCTTCCCAGCTAAACAGAGTGAGCATATCGCGCGTATTACATTTAACGAAAACGTCGAGATCGCCGTAGCGGAGGTGCCAGGCAGGATGCACATCGCCACCAGGGAGTTCGTAACGTTCAGTGATTTCAGCTTCACCGGCGTGTTCGCTTAACAGACGACTAATGGCTGACCACATTGGGTAATCCTCTTTATTCGCTGCGTAAGTTTGATTGTAGCGTTCAAAACTTCAGCAAAACCAGTGGTGAGGCGATTATTTGTGGCGCGTCAGGGTTTTGCCTTAAGAAATTCGGATAGCGTGCTGATTTTCACCTCTGCCTGGCGGTGCAAAGCAACATCGGCCAGCCCGGCGGCGTATTCCGCAATCTCATGTTGTTCCAGGGCAGTGATGATGCCAAAACTGTTGGTCCCCAATTCATGTGAACGGCCTTCGTCGTCATACAGGGTCGTGGTGTATCCGCCATTGACCATCACACTGTTCAGAGATTGCAGATCGCCTAAGCTCTCATCGGAATAGCTTAGCGTGACAATGTAACGTTTCAAATCGTGGTCACTCATCATTCACCTCGTTGTTATGGAACAAATTCCAGCGTAGACCAGCGCTGCGAATAGAGCGAATTCTGCGCAATTGAGATAGAAAAGGGGGCGTAAATCTGCGTCAACTGGCTTCAGAAAATTCTTGTATCAATTGGGCTGCTATTTGGTTAATTGCCTCTTATAATGCGCAGCGGAAATGGGAAAGCTCCTATTAACCATGCGGTTCCAGCGCGGAACCTGGCATTTCTGGCACCTTCATACTTTTTTACAAAACTTACCGTAAATTGCATTGATTGGCCGGGAAAACTCTTCAGACTCACTCTTTTTTAAACTGCCGTACGGGTCACATTTAATGAAAGCCTTTAATAAGCTGTCCGCTGTTGTATTGCTCTCTGCTGGAGCATTTTGTCACCAGGCATTTGCTGATAACACCGTTTTTACCTCTATGGATGACCCTTCAACGGCAAAAAAACCGTTTGAAGGCAGCGCGTCAGCCGGTTATTTGGCACAGACAGGGAATACCACCAGTTCATCATTGAGCGCCTCAACCAATATGACGTGGTATCAGACCAACACCGCTTACAGCTTATGGGGCAACGCCGCGAACAACTCATCCAACGATGAGCGTTCCTCAGAGACTTACAACATCGGTGGTCGTACTCGTTACAATATGAACAGTGCGGACTATCTGTTCGGTCAGGCGAGCTGGTTGAGCGACCGTTTCAACGGTTATGATTCGCGCGATGTACTGACTGCCGGTTATGGTCGCCAGTTGCTGAACGGTCCTGTGCACTCGCTGCGAGCTGAATTCGGTCCCGGTGTCCGTTACGATGATTTCCATGAAGGTGGTCACGAAACCAAGGCGCTGGGATACGGTGCTGTGAGCTACCAGTGGCAACTGACTGACACGACCAAATTCATCCAGGGTGTTTCCGTGTTAAGCAGCTTCGGTGAAGATACAACGCTGAACTCCGAAACCGGCTTGCAGGTGGCCATCAACGAACACTTCGCGTTGAAGCTGGCTTACAACGTGACCTGGAATAATAATCCGCCAGAGTCTGCGCCGGATCGTACCGACACCAAAACCACCATCCAGCTTTCTTACGCGATGTAAGCGAGCCGTGATGAAAAAACCGTTGCCGGCTAGCGCCGCGCAGCGGTTTTTTTTTATCTGTCGATGGCTTAGCGCATTTTTCGCGGGTTTAGATCGCGGCAGAAAGCTGCTATTATCTCCGGCGCTTTACATTCCTGGCGTCATTCCGACAACGTGGGTCTGACATTACGCCGGGTTACTCAAACAGAACTCAATGTTGCATGTAGGCTTTCGTGTGGCTTACCACTGCAATTAAGGATATGAAATGCCAGTAATTACTCTTCCTGATGGCAGCCAGCGCGTATTTGACCGTCCGGTCAGCGTGATGGACATCGCTCTGGATATTGGACCGGGCCTGGCGAAAGCCTGTATTGCCGGTCGTGTTAATGGCGAGCTGGTGGACGCGGTTGATCCGATCACCGAAGATGCTCAGGTGGCAATTATCACCGCCAAAGATGAAGCCGGTCTGGAAATTATTCGTCACTCTTGTGCGCACCTGTTAGGGCATGCGATTAAACAACTGTGGCCGAATACCAAAATGGCGATTGGTCCGGTGATCGATAACGGCTTCTATTATGACGTCGATTTGGATCACACACTGACGCAGGAAGATCTTGAGCTGCTGGAAAAGCGTATGCACCAGCTGGCTGAGACTAATTACGATGTGGTGAAGAAGAAGGTGAGCTGGCAGGAAGCACGTGATGTGTTTGCTGAGCGTGGCGAAAGCTACAAAACCACCATTCTTGACGAAAACATCAGCCACGATGATCAACCTGGTTTGTATCATCATGAAGAATACATCGACATGTGCCGCGGTCCGCACGTGCCGAACATGCGTTTCTGCCATCACTTCAGACTGCAGAAAATTTCCGGTGCTTACTGGCGCGGCAACAGCGACAACAAAATGCTGCAGCGTATTTACGGTACAGCGTGGGGCGACAAGAAGCAGCTGGCTGCCTATCTGCAGCGTTTGGAAGAAGCGGCGAAGCGCGATCACCGTAAAATCGGTAAGCAGCTCGACCTGTACCATATGCAGGAAGAAGCGCCAGGTATGGTGTTCTGGCACAACGACGGTTGGACCATCTTCCGTGAACTGGAAGTGTTCGTCCGTACCAAGCTGAAAGAGTACGATTACCAGGAAGTGAAAGGTCCGTTTATGATGGACCGTGTGCTGTGGGAAAAAACCGGCCACTGGGAAAACTACAAAGAAGCGATGTTCACCACCTCTTCAGAGAACCGTGAATATTGCATCAAGCCAATGAACTGCCCTGGCCACGTTCAGATCTTTAATCAGGGTCTGAAATCCTACCGTGACCTGCCGCTGCGTATGGCTGAATTTGGTAGCTGCCACCGTAATGAGCCATCAGGCGCATTGCACGGCCTGATGCGCGTCCGTGGTTTTACCCAGGACGATGCGCACGTCTTCTGTACC
Source organism: Pantoea sp. EABMAA-21 (assembly GCF_030053335.1). Taxonomy (NCBI): domain Bacteria; kingdom Pseudomonadati; phylum Pseudomonadota; class Gammaproteobacteria; order Enterobacterales; family Erwiniaceae; genus Pantoea; species Pantoea sp. EABMAA-21. The sequence continues at coordinate 64,781 of NZ_JASGBX010000006.1, read as the reverse complement.
GAAGATCAGGTTCGTGATGAAGTGAACAGCTGTATTCGTATGGTGTACGACATGTACAGCACCTTCGGTTTTGAAAAAATCGTGGTGAAACTGTCGACCCGTCCGGAGAAACGTATCGGTACCGATGAAATGTGGGACCGTGCGGAAGTGGATTTAGCAGAAGCGCTGAAGGAGAACGAAATTCCGTTCGAATATCAGCCAGGAGAGGGTGCCTTCTACGGCCCGAAAATTGAGTTTACCCTGTACGATTGCCTCGACCGCGCATGGCAGTGCGGCACCGTTCAGCTAGACTTCTCCCTGCCAAAACGTTTGGACGCCACTTATGTGGGCGAAAACAACGATCGTCAGACGCCGGTAATGATTCACCGTGCGATTCTCGGTTCAATGGAGCGCTTTATCGGCATCCTGACCGAAGAGTTCGCGGGCTTCTTCCCGAGCTGGCTGGCCCCCGTGCAGGCTGTGGTGATGAATATTACCGACAGTCAGGCAGAATATGTCAGTGAATTGACAAAGAAATTGCAGAAAGCTGGCATTCGTGTCAAAGCAGACTTGAGAAACGAGAAGATAGGCTTTAAAATCCGCGAGCACACATTACGTCGCGTCCCTTATATGCTGGTTTGCGGTGAGAAAGAGGTGGAAGCAGGCAAAGTTGCCGTGCGCACCCGCCGTGGTAAAGACCTCGGGAGCATGGACGTAGATGTGTTTGTTGAGAAGCTGCAACAAGAGATTCGCAGCCGACATCTTCACCAATTAGAGGAATAAGGTTATTAAAGGCGGAAAACGAGTACAACCGACGCGTCCGAACCGTATCAACGGCGAAATCCGTGCTACCGAAGTGCGCTTAACTGGCGTAGACGGCGAGCAACTTGGCATTGTGACATTGCGCGAAGCAATTGAGAAAGCCGAAGAAGCTGGCGTAGATTTAGTTGAAATCAGCCCGAACGCCGAACCGCCGGTTTGCCGTATTATGGATTACGGCAAGTTCCTTTATGAAAAGAGTAAATCTTCTAAGGAACAGAAGAAGAAGCAGAAAGTTATCCAGGTTAAGGAAATTAAATTCCGTCCTGGTACCGATGATGGCGACTATCAGGTCAAACTACGCAACCTGATTCGCTTTCTGGAAGAGGGCGATAAAGCCAAAATCACGCTGCGTTTCCGTGGTCGTGAAATGGCGCACCAGCAGATCGGTATGGAAGTGCTTAACCGCGTCCGTAAAGACCTGTGTGAAGATCTGGATCTGGCCATTGTCGAGTCCTTCCCGACTAAGATCGAAGGCCGCCAGATGATCATGGTGCTCGCACCGAAGAAGAAACAGTAGGCCTTCAAGTAATAATTCCGCGCAGCGTTCGCGCTGTGCGGAATCTTATTCGCCTGTCTGATTCATTTTATTAACAATGCGAAGTGGATATTTGTAAAAATGCCAAAGATTAAAACTGTCCGTGGCGCGGCTAAGCGCTTCAAGAAGACCGCATCTGGCGGCTTCAAGCGTAAGCACGCGAACCTGCGTCATATTCTGACTAAGAAGTCTACCAAGCGTAAACGTCACCTGCGTCCGAAAGGCATGGTGTCTAAAGGCGATCTGGGTCTGGTTGTTGCCTGCCTGCCGTACGCATAAGTAAACTTTTTATAAATCTGCCTGAACACTTTGCGTACTGCAGGGAATAGGGCATCACAGAATATGATATAGGAGAGCTCACATGGCTCGCGTAAAACGTGGTGTAATTGCTCGCGCACGTCACAAGAAAATCTTAAAACAAGCTAAAGGCTACTACGGTGCACGTTCACGTGTTTACCGCGTTGCTTTCCAGGCTGTTATCAAAGCTGGTCAGTATGCTTACCGTGACCGTCGTCAACGTAAGCGTCAGTTCCGTCAGCTGTGGATCGCGCGTATCAACGCTGCGGCCCGTCAGAACGGTATCTCTTACAGCCGTTTCATCAATGGCCTGAAAAAAGCCTCTATTGAAATCGACCGTAAGATTCTGGCTGACATCGCTGTATTCGACAAAGTGACCTTCGCGGCACTGGTCGAAAAAGCAAAATCAGCTCTGGCGTAAGTCAGATGAAAAAGGGAGCTTGCTCCCTTTTTTATTGCCTGCAACTCACGCAAAAGATTGACATTTTAACCGCTGGGCTTTTCAATAGTGCGGTTTCTATCAAGACAAGGTAACGCAAGCATGCACGCTGCTATTTTCCGTTTCTTTTTTTACTTTAGCGCCTGACAATCGGGGGCTTTTGCGCATAAGAAAAGAAACGAAAAATCGCGCTGAAAGCCTCCCTCGTGGAGGCTTTTTTGTTTCTGGCGACACTTAATCGGATCTCACGGTCCTTACAAGAACTGACCAGCCCGGCTGGAAGAAGAGGAAATCATGTCCCAACTCGCAGACCTGGTGGCCCGTGCCACGGCCGCTATCGACGAGGCGTCGGATATCGCCGCCCTGGACGCCGTGCGCGTCGAATTCCTGGGTAAGAAAGGGCATCTGACGCTGCAAATGACCACCCTGCGTGAACTGCCAGCGGAAGACCGTCCGGCAGCAGGCGCGGTGATTAACGAAGCGAAGCAGCAGGTGCAGGATCGTCTTAACGCACGTAAAGACACCCTGGAAAGCGCTGAGCTGAATGCGCGCCTCGCCGCAGAGACCATTGATGTCTCGCTGCCTGGTCGTCGCGTTGAGAACGGCGGTTTGCACCCGGTGACCCGCACCATCGATCGTATCGAAAACTTCTTCGGCGAGTTGGGCTTTGCGGTGGTCACTGGTCCGGAAATCGAAGATGACTATCATAACTTCGACGCACTCAACATTCCTGGCCACCATCCGGCGCGTGCTGACCACGATACCTTCTGGTTCGATGCCACCCGTCTGCTGCGTACCCAGACGTCTGGCGTGCAGATCCGCACCATGAAAAACCAGCAGCCGCCGATCCGCATCATCGCGCCAGGTCGCGTGTATCGTAACGACTACGATCAAACCCACACCCCAATGTTCCATCAGATGGAAGGTCTGATTGTCGATAAAGACATCAGCTTCACCAACCTGAAAGGCACGCTGCACGATTTCCTGAACAACTTCTTTGAAGAAGACCTGCAGATTCGCTTCCGTCCTTCTTACTTCCCGTTCACCGAACCCTCCGCGGAAGTGGATGTGATGGGTAAAAACGGCAAGTGGCTGGAAGTGCTGGGCTGTGGCATGGTGCATCCAAATGTGTTGCGCAATGTGGGCATCGACCCGGAAGTCTACTCTGGCTTCGCTTTCGGCATGGGAATGGAGCGTCTCACCATGCTGCGTTACGGCGTGAACGATCTGCGCGCCTTCTTCGAAAATGATTTACGTTTCCTCAAACAATTTAAATAAGGGCAGGTTATCCAATGAAATTCAGTGAACTCTGGTTACGCGAATGGGTAAATCCAGCCCTGGACAGCGCTGCGCTGTCTGAGCAAATCACCATGGCCGGCCTGGAAGTGGACGGCGTGGATCCGGTCGCCGGTGCGTTCCATGGCGTGGTCGTGGGTGAAGTGGTGGAGTGCGGCCAGCATCCGAACGCAGACAAACTGCGCGTGACCAAAATCAACGTGGGCGGCGAGCGCCTGCTGGATATCGTCTGTGGCGCGCCAAACTGCCGCCAGGGCTTGAAAGTCGCCGTGGCGACCGTAGGCGCGGTGCTGCCGGGCGATTTCAAAATCAAAGCGGCGAAATTGCGTGGTGAGCCTTCCGAAGGCATGCTGTGCTCGTTCTCTGAGCTGGGTATTTCCGACGATCACAGCGGCATTATTGAACTGCCTGCTGATGCGCCTATCGGCACTGACATCCGCAGCTACCTGCAGCTGGATGACAACACCATCGAAATCAGCGTGACGCCAAACCGTGCCGATTGCCTTGGTATTATCGGTATTGCGCGCGATGTGGCGGTAGTCAACGGTCTGCCGCTCACCGAGCCAACGATTGAGCCGGTTAAAGCGACCATTACCGATACCTTCCCGATTCGCGTAGATGCCACCGACGCTTGCCCACGTTATCTGGGCCGCGTTGTAAAAGGCATCAATGTGAAAGCGGCAACGCCATTGTGGATGCGTGAAAAACTGCGTCGCTGCGGCATCCGTTCTATCGACCCGGTGGTGGATATCACCAACTACGTTCTGCTGGAACTCGGTCAGCCGATGCACGCCTTTGACCTCGACCGCATTGACGGCGGCATTGTGGTACGCATGGCGGAAGAGGGTGAAGTCCTGACCTTACTGGATGGCACCGAAGCGAAACTCAGCAGCGACACGCTGGTGATTGCTGACCATCAGAAAGCGCTGGCGATGGGCGGCATTTTTGGTGGTGAGCACTCTGGTGTGAACGAAGAAACCCAAAATGTGTTGTTCGAGTGTGCCTTCTTTGAACCGCTGGCGATCACCGGCCGTGCTCGTCGTCAGGGCCTGCATACCGATGCGTCACACCGTTACGAGCGTGGTGTTGATCCGGCACTGCAATTCAAAGCCATTGAGCGTGCGACCCAGTTGCTGCTGGACATTTGCGGCGGTGAAGCGGGTCCGGTTATCGATCAAACCGACGCCAGCAAACTGCCTGAGCGCGCCACCATAACGCTGCGTCGCGAAAAACTCGACCGCCTGATTGGTCACGTGATCGCCGATGCGCAGGTTACCGATATCCTGACGCGTCTCGGTTGCGAAGTGACCGTAGGCAATGGTGAGTGGACAGCCGTTGCACCAAGCTGGCGTTTTGATATGGCGATTGAAGAAGATCTGGTTGAGGAAGTGGCCCGCGTATACGGCTACAACAACATTCCAGACGTGCCGGTGAAAGCCAGCCTGATTATGACGAAGCATCGCGAAGCGGATCTGTCGCTGAAGCGTGCGCGTAACCTGCTCGTCGATAAAGGCTATCAGGAAGCGATTACCTACAGCTTCGTTGATCCGAAAGTGCAGCAGCTGTTGCATCCGGGTGAAGAAGCGCTGATCCTGCCAAGCCCGATTTCCAGCGATATGTCGGCAATGCGCTTGTCACTGTGGACCGGTCTGCTTGGTGCGGTGGTGTATAACCAGAATCGTCAGCAAGGCCGTGTGCGCCTGTTTGAGAGCGGTTTGCGCTTTGTTCCTGATACGCAGGCCGATCTCGGTATCCGCCAGGATCTTATGCTGGCGGGCGTTCTGAGCGGTAATCGCTATGAAGAGCATTGGGATCTGGCGCGTCAGACAGTTGACTTCTATGATTTAAAAGGCGATTTAGAATCGTTACTGGATTTGACCGGTAAACTCGATGAGATTTCTTTCCGTGCAGAAGTCAATCCGGCGCTGCATCCGGGACAGAGCGCGGCAATTTATTTACGCGGCGAACGAATCGGATTTATCGGAGTGGTTCATCCGGAGTTGGAACGTAAGCTGGATCTCAACGGCCGCACCTTAGTGTTTGAACTGCTTTGGAATAAGGTCGCAGACCGCGTCCTGCCTGACGCGCGCGAGATTTCACGCTTCCCGGCGAACCGTCGTGATATCGCTGTGGTAGTGGCTGAAAACGTGCCTGCAGCAGATATCATCGCGGAGTGTAAGAAAGTTGGCGTAAATCAGGTAGTTGGCGTAAACTTGTTTGACGTGTACCGTGGTAAGGGCGTGAACGAGGGCGAAAAGAGCCTCGCGATTAGCCTGATTTTGCAGGATACCAGCCGGACACTCGAAGAAGAGGAGATTGCCGCGACCGTTGCCAAATGCGTTGCGGCATTAAAAGAGCGATTCCAGGCAACCTTGAGGGATTGAACCTATGGCGCTTACAAAAGCTGAAATGTCAGAGTACCTGTTTGAAAAACTCGGGTTGAGCAAACGCGATGCCAAAGAGTTGGTTGAGCTCTTCTTTGAAGAAGTTCGCCGCGCGTTAGAAAACGGAGAACAGGTTAAACTGTCCGGATTTGGTAATTTTGATCTGCGTGACAAAAATCAACGTCCGGGCCGTAACCCGAAGACGGGGGAAGATATTCCTATCACTGCCCGCCGAGTGGTGACCTTCCGTCCGGGACAGAAGTTGAAAAGTCGCGTTGAGAACGCGACACCGAAGGACGCTGACTAATTTCAGTATGACAAAAAGGCCGCTTAGCGGCCTTTTTTATTGGCTGTAAAATGGCCGTTCTGCGCAATCTTTCCATAATGTCAGGATTTCGTAAGTATCCGGAAAATAGGATGAAAATCGGCACTGGCTGATAGTGACTGCGGCAATCCATTTGTTATAACAGCGCCATCACATAACAAGGGGTATTGCTGATGAAAAAGACAGCACTTTTACTGGGCATCCTGTTAGGCATGCCGCTGCTGGCTAACGCCAATGTTTCCGTTAACATCAACACACCGGGTGTTTCTATTCATATCGGTGATCAAGATAAACGTGGCTACTACTGGGATGGCTACGACTGGCGTGCGCCAACCTGGTGGAAACAGCACCACAATCAACGCATCGGCACCAAAGGCCCGCACGGTTACTGGAACGGTAACGGCTGGCAGCCACAGCACCCGGGCAATGCGCCGCACCACGATAACAAACCGCAGCCGCGCGACCAGCATCATGACTCGCGTGATAGCCACGACAAGCGTGATAATCACGGTCAACCGATCCCGCCTCATCAGTAAGCGTTGCTTAGCGGCACCCACTCGGTGCCGCTTTCTTTTTGCCACAATCCCACTACAATCAAATCTCTGTTTTCTCCGCCAATCTTATCTATGACTCTGTTGGACCAGCTTGCCCGTCAGGCCGATCGTCGTAGCCAGCGCTGGCTGATGCTGCTCGGTGCCATTCTGCTGCTGCTGTTTATTCTCAGCCTGTGCGCCGGAGACATCTGGATATCGCCAACCCAATGGTTTTCCTCTAACGGTGAACTCTTCGTCTGGCAGTTGCGCTTACCGCGGACGCTGGCGGTGCTGCTGGTGGGCGCTGCGCTGGCGGTGTGTGGTGTGGTGATGCAGGCGCTGTTCAACAATCCGCTGGCAGAACCCGGCCTGCTTGGCGTATCCAATGGCGCGGGCATTGGGTTAGTGTTGGGTGTCATGCTGGGCAATGGCTCATTATGGAGCCTGACGCTGGCGGCGATGGCGGGCGCATTATTGATCACGCTGATCCTGCTGCACTTTGCCCATCGTCAGCTTTCAGCTAGCCGCTTATTGCTCACGGGAGTTGCGCTCGGCATTATCTGTAGCGCAGTGATGACATGGGCCGTGTACTTTAGCACCAGCCTCGATCTACGGCAGTTAATGTACTGGATGATGGGCGGCTTTGGCGGTATTGACTGGCGCTATGGCTGGATGATGCTGGCGCTGTTGCCGGTCACTCTGCTGCTGACAGCCACCGCTTGGACGCTGAATTTACTTTCACTGGGGGAAACCTCGGCGCGTCAGCTAGGCCTGCCGTTATTGTTATGGCGTAACCTGTTAGTGTTGGCGATGGGCTGGCTGGTTGGCGCCAGCGTGGCGATGGCCGGTGCCATCGGGTTTGTCGGATTGGTCATCCCTCATCTGTTACGCTTAAGCGGTTTTAGCGATCACCGATACCTGCTGCCCGCCTCGGCGCTGGCAGGGGCTGCGGTGCTCCTCGGGGCAGATATTATCGCCCGACTGGTGCTGACGTCGGCAGAGTTGCCGATTGGCGTGGTCACCGCCACCCTCGGCGCACCGCTGTTTATCGTGCTATTAGTGAAATCTTCGCGCTAGCAATGGCTGGCATCTTGGTCTCAACAACAGGAATCGACAATGAGCATTTATCAGACAGAACTGGTTACCCTGGACGGCGAAAAAACGACGCTGGCACAGTATCAGGACAACGTACTGCTGGTGGTCAACGTGGCGTCAAAATGTGGGCTGACGGCGCAGTATGAGCAGCTTGAGTCACTGCAGAAAGCCTGGCAGGACAAAAACTTTAGCGTGCTGGGTTTCCCCTGCAACCAGTTTCTGGAGCAGGAACCGGGCAGCAACGAAGAGATCAAAACCTTCTGCAGCACCACTTATGGTGTGACTTTCCCGATGTTCGATAAAACCGATGTGAACGGTGCCAATCGTCATCCGCTGTATGCGCAGTTAACGGCGGCACAGCCTGAAGCCGAACGTCCTGAAGGCAGCGGTTTCCTCGAGCGTATGGTGAGCAAAGGACGTACACCAAAAGCCGAGGGCGACATTTTGTGGAACTTCGAAAAATTCCTCATCAACAAACAGGGTAAGGTGATTGCGCGTTTCTCTCCGGATATGACGCCTGATGATCCGATCATCCTGAAACGCGTTGAGCAGGCGCTGGCAGAGTAAATGCTGTTGCAGTGTCAGGGAGTCAGCGTCGCGGGACGTCTGGCTCCGGTTGATCTCAGCGTCAATGCAGGTGAATGGATACATTTGGTAGGCCCGAATGGCGCGGGAAAAAGTACTTTACTCTGTGCGCTGTCGGGATTATTGCCGGCTCAAGGCGTGATTCAGCTTGCAGGAACGTCGTTGAGCCGCTTAAGCGGGGCTGCACTGGCTCAATGGCGTGCCTGGTTACCGCAACAACAGGCCGCGTTAGGGACCATGCCCGTCTGGCACTATCTGCGTCTGCATTTCTCTTCGGCGTCGCCGCAGGTAGATGTCACACTCAATGATGTGCTGACGCAACTCAGCATACACGACAAATTAACCCGTCAACTGACGCAGCTCTCTGGTGGCGAATGGCAGCGTGTGCGGCTGGCGGCAGTAGTGATGCAAATCCATCCGGCGAGCAATCCTCACGGCAAGCTTTTAATTCTGGATGAGCCGATGACGGCATTGGATGTCGCGCAGCAGCGAGCCGTGGATAAATTGCTGCTCCAGCTGTGCCACGCCGGTATTGCGGTGATTGCCAGCGGCCATGATCTTAACCACAGTCTGCGCCATGCCGACCGCGTAGGATTGATGCATCAGGGGGAAGTGGTGATGCAGGGGCGTGCGCGGGATGTATTAACCGCCGCCAATCTCTCTCCGTTATACCAAACCGAGTTTCAACAATTAGATACACCGCAAGGCCCTCTGCTGTTTATTCCCTGAATAACATTGCCTGTTAAGCAGATTTGCCGCTAAAGTGTCATCCGGGCGACGGATTTAGGGACATTCTGATGCGAATAACGGTATTTCTTCTGATGCTGCTGCTGGTTGGGTGTAGTAGCCATCACGCGCCGCCGCCGAATGGCCGCCTTTCTGATTCCATCACCGTGATTGCTCAACTCAACGATCAGTTAGGTCGCTGGCGTGGCACGCCTTATCGCTACGGCGGGTTAAGTCGAGGCGGTGTGGATTGCTCTGGTTTTGTTTATCTGACCTTCCGCGATAAATTCGATATGCAACTGCCGCGTTCTACCGTTGACCAGACGGATATTGGCACTCGCATTGATAAACGCGATTTGCTGCCCGGTGATCTGGTCTTCTTCAAAACGGGCAGCGGAGAGAATGGCCTGCATGTGGGTATTTATGATACCGATAACACCTTCATCCACGCTTCTACCAGCCAGGGCGTGATTCGCTCTTCACTGGATAATGTCTATTGGCGCAAGGTATTTTGGCAGGCACGTCGTATCTGAATGATTACCATACCAGTGCTGAATGACCTATTCTCTTCATGGTTTTTCAGCCGGTTTATTATTGAATTCCCCTCAAATTTAACTCTCATTTAAAATGGCACTTTACCTGTGCTCGCATAAATACTAAAAATAAGACTGAATTTATTTAATGAGTATGGACAACCACCTCGGCTATTTGGCTTAAGTTTTATTTATGGCTTAAAACGGTTTAATCAGGCACAAAATTGCGTCTCTTCTAACGTTTGGTCCTATTGCCTGACCGTTTTCATTGATATACGATGCGCCAATTGCCACTGCTTCTGGCTGCTAAAATGAAAGTCCATTTATCTGCCGACTATCAGTCGGAAACCTGGTTCTATCCAGTTTATACACTGGCGGGCCAGCTGACTGCGGTCGAGCTGGTGACGCAATTCGTCCACGACAGCGCACCTATTACGCTGCCGCAGGATTTGCTGTTGCCGCAATTAGACGATGCGCAGCAATTACGGTTAATGCAGAGCCAGCTTTCTTTACTGGAAAAGTACCGTGACTTTTTTGAGCTACATCAAATTACCGCTTTGGTTCGTATTGATGATTCGATGGCGTTAACGCTGCTTGAAAGTGAATTTCTGTTAAGGAAATTTAAACAACTTCCTTTTATTATTCTCGATATTAGCGAAACGTTTCCGCAATTAGCGCGCGGAAAAGCGCAGCCACTTCTGGCAACATTACAGCAGGAATTCCGTTTATCACTTTCCCAATTTGGTGCAGGTAAAGCACCTGCAACCGCAGTTTACGATAATCTCTTTAGTGTACTGAAACTGGATAAAACCTTTATACAAGGCCTGGCTAAACGTGCATCTTTTACACCATTTATCCAAACGGTCATCGATAATTTCTCAGATTATGCCGATCAGCTCATAATATGTGGTGTTGACGATAACCTCATGCTGGAGAAAGTCAGCACGCTGAGCGGAGCTCAACTGCAAGGCAATTTGTTCCCGGTTGTCAAAGCGGAACGGTTAGGTGATCTTATTTATCCTGATGTGACTTCGCACACCCCTTCACAGCAGTAGTCCTTTCAACTGTCATCCGCTGACGCCCAGCGTTACACTGAACCCTATTCTTTAAACTCACTGTTGGTGCTTTTTGTGTGCACCTTCTGGAGTGGTGATGCAATTTATTAATAGCTGGCAGCAAGAGCTGCCGGGATGCTATACGGCGCTGATGCCAACGCCGTTGGAAGGCGGGCGCCTGTTCTATCATAACGCGCCGCTGGCGGCAGAAATGGAACTGGATGCCGGGCTCTTCACTGGGCAGGGGCACGGCGTCTGGAGTGGTCGTGAGCTATTGCCAGGTATGGCCCCGCTGGCGCAGGTTTACAGCGGACATCAATTTGGTGTGTGGGCCGGCCAGCTGGGCGATGGGCGGGGCATTCTGCTGGGTGAACAGCAACTGACGAACGGACGTAAACTCGACTGGCATTTGAAAGGGGCGGGATTGACACCCTATTCGCGTATGGGTGATGGCCGGGCGGTGATTCGTTCCAGCGTGCGTGAGTTCCTGGCTTCGGAAGCGTTGCACCATTTGGGGATTCCCACCACTCGCGCGCTGGCTCTGGCGATTGGCGATGAGCCAGTGCTGCGTGAAACGCAGGAACGCGGGGCAATGCTGATGCGCATCGCTGAGAGTCATCTGCGTTTTGGTCACTTTGAACATTTTTACTATGGCGGCGAGCAGGATAAGGTCCGGCAACTGGCAGATTACGCCATTCATCATCACTGGCCAGAATTAAGCGATGACGCTGACCGCTATGTGCTGTGGTTTACCGATATCGTGAAACGCACTGCCAGCCTGATCGCCCACTGGCAGAGCGTGGGCTTTGCGCATGGCGTGATGAACACCGACAACATGTCGATCCTCGGACTGACGCTGGATTATGGTCCCTATGGCTTCCTTGATGATTACCAACCCGGATTCATCTGCAATCACAGCGATTATCAGGGGCGTTATTCCTTTGAGAATCAGCCGATGATTGGTTTGTGGAACCTCAATCGTCTGGCGCATGCATTGTCAGGGTTGATGAGCACGGATCAGTTAAAACAGGCGCTCAGCCATTATGAAACGGAACTTATGCGGGTCTGGGGTGAGAAGATGCGCGCTAAACTGGGCCTTCTGACCGCTGATGCCAATGACAACGCGATTCTGACGCAACTGCTGTCGCTGATGACACAAGAGCGAAGCGATTACACGTTGACCTTTCGCTTACTGAGTGAGACACAGCAGCATCAACAGCGTTCGCCGCTGCGTGATGAATTTATCGACCGCGAGGCGTTTGACCACTGGTACGACGGCTATCGTCAACGTCTGCTGCAGGATGAGGCATCAGATGAACAACGCCAGCAGGTCATGAAGGCGGCCAACCCAGCGCTGGTGTTGCGCAATTATCTGGCACAGCAGGTGATCGAAGAAGTCGAGCAGGGTGAGAAGGCGGCGCTGGAGCGGCTCCATCTGGCTTTACAACAGCCATTTGATGATGCGGCCGTCAGCGCAGAGTTACGCCAACGGCCGCCAGAGTGGGGCAAAACGCTGGAGGTGAGTTGCTCCAGCTAAGGTGATTAAAAACGGCTGTCGACCGCGGCAGCCAGTTTCTCCAGCACTTCGGCGCTATCTTCCCAGCTCAGGCAGGGATCGGTAATAGACTGACCGTAGTTTAACGGCTCGCCGCTCACCACTTTCTGATTACCTTCCTGCAGGAAACTCTCAATCATCACACCCGCCACCGCACGTGATCCCGCACGAATTTGTGCTGCCACATCATCTGCGACGTCGCGCTGGCGGCGATGCTGCTTCAGACAGTTACCATGGCTAAAGTCGATGATCAGCTGTTCCGGCAAATTGAAATCACGCAAATTTGCGGCTGCGGCCGCGACATCTTCGGCGTGATAGTTAGGCTGACGGCCACCGCGCAGAATCACATGACCATGCGGATTGCCGCTGGTCTGGTAAATCGTCATTTGACCGTGTTTATCCGGAGACAGGAACATATGACTGACGCGTGACGCGCGAATCGCATCCACTGCGATTTGCACATTGCCGTCTGTACCGTTTTTGAATCCGACCGGGCACGACAGCGCCGATGCCATTTCACGGTGGATCTGACTCTCAGTGGTGCGTGCACCAATGGCGCCCCAGCTGATCAGGTCAGCAATAAACTGGCCGATCACCATATCAAGGAACTCGGTGGCGGTCGGCATACCAGTGGCGTTGATATTCAGCAACAGTTTACGAGCAATGGCGATGCCGCGATTAACGTCGAAACTGCCATCCAGATCCGGATCTGAGATCAATCCTTTCCAGCCGACCACCGTGCGCGGTTTTTCGAAGTAAGCGCGCATCACGATTTCCAGACGATCCTGGTAACGTTCGCGTAACACGTTGAGGCGTTCGGCATAGTCCAGCGCGGCTTTAGGGTCGTGTAGCGAGCACGGGCCGATAATCACCAACAGGCGTGGATCTTCACCGGTCAAAATGCGTGCAATACGCTGGCGCGCAGCGGTGACGGTGGCCGCCACCTCCGGTGAAATGGGGTGTTCTTGCGCAAGCACAGCGGGCGTTAGCAGGCTGCCGATGCGCGCGGTACGCAGTTCATCAGTCTTGTTCATTGAGATTCTCAAAATCTGTTCTTCGCAACGGTGAAATACCGGGAAGTGATGGTGGTCACAATAAACCAATAGGCCGCGAATTCAACCCGCTAAAAAGAAAGGTGAGCGAAACAAGACGGAAGCCAGGCTTTACGGCCTGGCGTACAGATCAATACATGCTGCGGCGCAGACCCATGATGTCGAGGATTTTGGTGGCAATCTCCTCTACCGAATAGTTGGTACTGTTAAGGTAACGAATCTGATGCGTGCGGAAGAGCGCTTCCACTTCCCCCACTTCCAGGCGGCACTGGCGCATCGAGGCATAACGGGTATTCTCTGCACGCTCCTGCCGAATCGCCGCCAGACGTTCAGGATCGATGGTTAATCCAAACAGCTTATGTTGATGGGCGCGTAACGCCGGCGGCAATTTCAGGTTATCCATGTCATCGGCGATAAAGGGATAGTTTGCCGCACGAACACCAAACTGCATCGCCAGATAGAGGCTGGTGGGTGTTTTGCCACATCGAGAGACGCCGAGCAAAATGACCTGTGCATCCTCCAGACCACGCAGTGAGATACCATCATCGTGCGCAAGCGTGTAATCAATCGCGGCAATACGCGCATCATATTTGCCGAGATTGCTCGCCGTCAGACCATGGGTTCGGTGCGCCACTGGCATTGAAGATACGCCAAGCTCACTTTGCAGCGGACCCACCAATGCCTGCACGATGTCCTGGCAAAATCCTTCGCTTTCCAAAATAATTTCGCGCACATCCGGGGTGACGATGGAAAAGAACACAATCGGACGTACGCCGCTTTGCTGATACAGCGCGTTAATCTGCGCCTTCACCGCCTGAGCTCGCTGAACATTCTCAACAAAGGGCAGGGTCACGCTGTTGATATTCACGGGGAATTGCGACAGCACGGCATGCCCCAATACCTCCGCGGTAATGGCGGTACCGTCTGAAATGTAGAACACACTGCGCTCAGTGCTCATAGGCGAAATCCCCTCTTATTTACTTTTGCGTAACAATGTCATTGCCGATGTTTCATTTTAATTAAAAATAAAATGAAATATCCATATCGTGAGTGCTTTCTGCTGGAATTTTATTTTGTGATGAACAATATTAGATGAAATGCTGTTTTGAAAACCGCTATTTCCCCGCAATTTTTATCACAAGGTAAAAATAAAGTCTGAATCTGTTGCGCAACAAAAAGCAATGGCTAACCCTCTGAAAAGGGGAAAAATATCGTTGCGGCAATGTGTCGGCGTTAAATAAGCCTGTTGCGCAACTTTGATGCCAGCGGGAACTAGTCCGAATTTGCGTTTCTTTTTCTGCTTTAACGATTCAACACTTAGTCTTTATTTATTGATTGTGCCAGGCTGTTTTGGCGAATAGCAAAATGTTCCATGTGCTCCAATCATTTAAATGAAGGATAATCTCAATGTCCAATCAAGACCAACAGTCGCTAGTGCTCTGGTACAACCAGCTTGGCATGCATGATGTTGATCGGGTGGGGGGCAAGAATGCTTCCCTGGGAGAAATGATTACTAACTTGTCGTCACTGGGCGTCTCCGTGCCTAACGGCTATGCCACGACATCTTACGCCTTTAATCTGTTTCTCGATCAAAGCGGACTGAACCAGCGCATTTATGATTTGCTGGACAAAACGGATATTGATGATGTTGAAGAGCTGGCTAAGGCCGGTAAACAAATTCGTCAATGGGTTGTGGACACGCCATTCCTGCCTGAGCTGGAAGAGGCGATGCGTACTGCCTATGAGCAACTCTCCTCTGATGATGCCGACGCTTCCTTTGCGGTGCGCTCATCCGCCACCGCTGAGGACATGCCCGATGCCTCGTTCGCGGGGCAACAGGAGACCTTCCTTAACGTGCAGGGCTTTGATGCGGTGCTGGTGGCCGTGAAGCACGTGTACGCTTCTTTATTTAACGATCGTGCGATCTCTTACCGCGTGCACCAGGGCTACGACCATCGTGGCGTTGCCCTGTCAGCGGGTATTCAGCGCATGGTGCGATCCGATCTCGCGTCTTCTGGCGTGATGTTTACCATTGATACCGAATCCGGTTTCGACCAGGTGGTCTTTATCACCTCGGCGTTCGGTCTTGGTGAGATGGTGGTGCAAGGTGCGGTGAACCCGGATGAATTCTACGTGCACAAACCCACACTGGCAGCCAATCGCCCGGCCATCGTGCGTCGCACTATGGGTTCCAAAAAGATCCGCATGGTGTATGCCGATTCTCAGGAGCACGGTGAGCAGGTGCGCATTGAAGATGTCGATCAGGAGCAGCGTGACCGCTTTAGCCTGACCGATGACGAAGTGCAGGATCTGGCGCGCCAGGCGGTGTTGATTGAGCAGCACTACAAGCGCCCAATGGATATCGAGTGGGCGAAAGATGGTCACACCGGCAAATTGTTCATTGTGCAGGCGCGTCCGGAAACCGTGCGCTCTAACGGTCAGGTGATGGAGCGCTATAACCTGCAAGGGAAAGGCAAGGTGCTGGTCGAAGGCCGTGCCATCGGCCATCGCATTGGCGCGGGTGAAGTGAAAGTGATTCATGACATCAGCGAAATGCATCGCATCGAGAAAGGTGACGTGCTGGTCACCGACATGACCGACCCGGATTGGGAACCGATTATGAAGAAGGCCTCCGCGATTGTGACCAACCGTGGTGGCCGTACCTGCCATGCGGCGATCATCGCACGTGAGCTGGGCATTCCTGCCGTCGTTGGCTGTGGCGATGCCACCGATTACCTGAAAGATGGGCATAAGGTGACCGTTTCCTGTGCTGAAGGCGACACCGGTTATGTGTATCAGGATCTGCTGGACTTTGAAGTGACCAGTTCGCAAGTGGATACCATGCCGGACCTGCCACTGAAAATCATGATGAACGTCGGTAACCCGGATCGCGCCTTTGACTTCGCCTGTCTGCCAAATGAAGGTGTTGGTCTGGCGCGTCTGGAGTTCATCATCAACCGTATGATCGGTGTGCACCCGAAAGCGCTGCTGGAGTTTGACCAGCAGACGCCAGAATTGCAGCAGCAGATTCGTCAAATGATGAAGGGCTTCGATGATCCGGTTGAGTTTTACATTGCGCGTCTGACCGAAGGCATCGCCACCCTGGGCGCGGCCTTTGCGCCGAAGCGCGTGATTGTGCGTCTCTCTGATTTTAAATCGAACGAATACGCCAATCTGGTGGGCGGCGAGCGTTACGAGCCAGAAGAAGAGAACCCGATGCTGGGCTTCCGTGGCGCGGGGCGCTATGTGGCAGACAGCTTCCGCGACTGCTTCGCGCTGGAGTGTGAAGCCGTGAAACGTGTGCGTAATGAAATGGGTCTGACTAACGTCGAGATTATGATTCCATTTGTGCGCACTGTTGACCAGGCGGCTGCCGTGGTGGAAGAACTGGGCAAGCAAGGTCTGAAGCGCGGTGAGAACGGCTTGAAGGTGATCATGATGTGTGAGATCCCGTCAAACGCCTTGCTGGCTGAACAGTTCCTGCAGTATTTCGACGGCTTCTCTATCGGTTCGAACGACATGACACAGCTGGCGTTGGGTCTGGACCGCGATTCTGGCGTGGTGTCTGCACTGTTTGATGAGCGCAACGAAGCGGTGAAGGCGCTGCTGTCGATGTCGATTCAGGCCGCCAAGAAACAAGGCAAATATGTTGGAATTTGTGGCCAGGGTCCTTCAGATCATCAAGACTTCGCTGCGTGGTTGATGGAGCAGGGTATTGATAGCCTGTCATTGAACCCAGATACCGTGGTGCAAACCTGGTTAAATCTGGCGGAATTGGATGCTGCTAAGCAGTAATCAGACATCAATTAGGGCGCGTTCGGGGTAAATCTGAAGCGTCCCTGACGAAATCATTAAGGCCAGCGCTGCTGGCCTTTTTTTTATCCATAAAAAATACAAAAAAAAGCCCATCACAGGGGATGGGCAAAGACTACACACAGCAATTCTTCACTTTACTCAGGGGAAAAAGGTTGTTTAAAAATCAGTGGTTTGATCTCAAACATAGGATTCATGTTATTCATCAGGCTTGCTGGCGTCTTTAAGAATCCTCTTATTAGTTTAAAGCTGATAATCTTTTCTGAGCATTTTTAACGGTTGCGCCTGATGATTCAGTTCGAAAAATAATCATTCCGTTAGCGAAATCCACCTAAAGCGCCTAAATCTGCGTTTTTTCTTAAAAATCGCTTATGAAAAATAAAGGGTGGTGTAGGCAATTATGTGACAGCGATTAAGTTGCTTTCAGCGCAGTAGGTAAGGCAAATCAGACGTGGGAGAAGAAGGCGGTGCATTTATCTGCACCGCTCGCGGAAAAGGTCAGCTTTAAGGTTGCTCTTCCTCATGTTCGGCAAGAGCTTCGATGGCCGTTTGCGGGTCATCATCCGGGGCAGGTGCTTCATGCATCCACACGGAAACCAAACGATAAGATACCGCTAGCACCACCGGGCCAATAAACAGTCCGATCATGCCAAAGGCGATCAATCCCCCGATAACTCCGGAAAGGATCAGAATCATCGGCAGATCCGCACCCATGCGAATCAGCATCGGACGCAACACGCTATCGAGCGTACCGACTACACAACTCCACACCAGTAATATCGTGCCCCAAGTGGTATCGCCACTCCAGTAGAGCCAGATGATAGCCGGTACTAGCACCACCAAGGGCCCCAACTGCACCAGGCACGTCAGAATCATTAGCACGGTGAGCAAGGTGGCATAACGGATGCCGGAAATCGCCAGGCCAATGCCGCCCAGCACACCCTGCACCAGCGCCGTCACCACCACACCCAGCGCCACGGCACGAATCGCTTGCCCAGCCAGCAGCACCGCCGCATCGCCGCGACGTCCGCCCATGCGATAAGCAAAGTGGCGAATGCCGTGGCCGACCTGCTCACCGCGCCAATAGAGCAATACGCTAAATAGCAGCATGACGGCGAGGTGGATCATAAAGCGGCCGAAGTGGCCGGCCTGCGCCACAAAGAAGCCGGTGGTGCGGCCAATGTAAGGTTGTAGCTGATTTAAAATCGCCGTCCCGCCGCCATCGACCATTTTGTGATAGCTGGAGTAGGTTTTGTTGCCGACATACGGAATTTCGCGCAGCCAGACAAAATCCGGGAAAACCAGATGACGCTGCGTGGCCCAGGCAATCACCGGCGCGCTGTTGTCGATCAGGCTACTCACCAGCAGGGCAATGGGAATAATGAACAGCAGCAGTAATAGAATGGTCATGGCGATCACCGCCAGCGATCGTCGTCCCCACAGCAAATGCTGCAAACGGATCATCAATGGCCAGGTCGCAATCACCACCATGCTGGCCCAGGCAAAGCCCAGAATAAAGGGTTGTACCACCCACAGGCAGGCGATGATCATGATGAGAATGAACATCAACGAGAACAGCAGTTGCGGTAGATCCATACCGCGTTGCAGGCTTTTCATCACAACGTTTTGACCTCATTTAATCCTTCGTGGTGGACCGCGTGGGCCCTGATAAATGATGAGCTATTTCCTGAAAATTAAACAGAAAAAAGCAGGTGTCGCGGAGGTCTTTCCTGAAAAAACAGCAGCCATTAAAAAAGTATGATAAAACCAGTGGTTGAAAAAAATAACCACGCAAACGTTTACAACATCTCGGTCACGCAATAATGATCCCACAGATTTCCCAGGCGCCAGGCCTCGTTCAACTGGTGCTGACATTCCTGCAGTCATTAAAAGAACAAGGCTTTACCGGCGATGTCGCCACCAGTTATGCCGATCGTCTCTCGCTTGCTACCGATAACAGCATTTATCAGCTGTTACCCGATGCCGCGCTGTTTCCGCGTTCGACGGCGGACGTGGCGTTAATCGCTCGTCTGGCGGGCGAAACGCGGTTTAACAGCCTGGTGTTTACCCCACGCGGCGGCGGAACGGGTACCAACGGTCAGTCACTCAATCAGGGCATTGTGGTCGACATGTCGCGCTACATGAATCGCATCCTTGAAATCAATCCTGAACAGGGCTGGGTGCGTGTGGAAGCGGGCGTGGTGAAAGATCAGCTCAATGCCTGGTTGAAGCCTTATGGATTCTTCTTCTCGCCGGAGCTCTCCACCAGTAATCGCGCTACCTTAGGCGGCATGATCAATACCGATGCATCCGGGCAGGGTTCGCTGGTGTATGGTAAAACCTCGGATCACGTGGAGGGATTGCGGGCGGTTCTGCTCGGCGGCGATATCCTGGATACCCGCGCGATGCCCACCGAACTGGCTGAGCAATTAGCAACAACACCGACAGCAGAAGGGCGTATCTATCATCAGGTGCTGAATCGCTGTCGTGATCAGCGTGATCTGATTCTGGATAAATTCCCTAAGCTTAACCGCTTCCTGACCGGTTATGACTTGCGTCATGTGTTCAGCGATGACATGCAAACCTTCGATCTGACACGTTTGTTATGCGGTGCAGAAGGGACGCTGGCCTTTATTACGGAAGCGCGTCTGGACATCACGCCGATCCCGAAAGTGCGTCGTCTGGTGAACATCAAGTACGACTCCTTTGACTCTGCACTGCGTAATGCCCCTTTCATGGTGGAAGCCAAAGCGCTGTCAGTGGAAACCGTGGACTCTAAGGTGTTGAATCTGGCACGTGAGGATATTGTCTGGCATTCGGTAAAAGAGCTGATTACCGATGTGCCGGACAAGGAAATGCTCGGCCTGAATATTGTTGAATTTGCCGGTGACAACGGCGAATTGATTGAACAGCAGGTCAACAGCCTGTGCGGTCGACTGGATGAGCTGATGGCGCAGCAGCAGGGCGGTGTGATCGGCTATCAACTGTGTAATGATTTAGGCGGTATCGAGCGCATCTATAATATGCGCAAAAAAGCGGTGGGCTTGCTGGGTAACGCCAAAGGGCGCGCCAAGCCGATTCCGTTTGTGGAAGACACGGCAGTTCCGCCAGAACAACTGGCGGATTATATCGTCGATTTCCGCGCCTTGCTCGATAGCCATGGCCTGAGTTACGGCATGTTTGGCCACGTGGACGCCGGTGTTCTGCACGTCCGTCCTGCGCTCGACATGTGCGATCCGCAGCAAGAGATGCTGATGAAGCAAATCTCCGACGAGGTGGTGGCGCTGACCGCACGCTACGGCGGATTACTGTGGGGTGAACACGGTAAAGGATTCCGCGCGCAGTACAGCCCGGAATTTTTTGGCGAGACGCTGTTCAACGAACTGCGCGCAATTAAAGCCGCCTTCGATCCTGATAATCGCCTGAACCCCGGCAAGATTTGCACCCCGCTGGGCAGCAACGAGCCGATGATGCAGGTGGATGCGGTGAAACGCGGCACTTACGATCGTCAGATTCCGGTCACGGTGCGAACTGACTGGCGCGGTGCCATGGAGTGCAACGGCAACGGCTTATGCTTCAACTTTGATGCGCGCAGCCCGATGTGCCCGTCGATGAAGATTACCCGCAACCGTATCCATTCGCCGAAAGGCCGCGCGACGCTAACGCGTGAATGGTTGCGTTTGCTGTCAGAGCAGGGCGTTGATCCCTCGCAGTTGGAACAGGCGCTGCCTAAACAGGGTGCCAGCCTGCGCACACTGATCCAACGCACGCGTAACTCCTGGCACGCGAAGCAGGGCGAGTATGACTTTTCTCATGAAGTGAAAGAGGCGATGTCAGGCTGTTTAGCCTGCAAAGCCTGTTCGACGCAGTGCCCGATTAAGATTGATGTACCGGGCTTCCGCTCGCGCTTCCTGCAGCTTTATCACACGCGCTATTTGCGTCCGATGAGCGATCATCTGGTGGCAACGGTAGAGAGTTATGCGCCTTTGATGGCCAAAGCGCCAAAGGTGTTCAACTTCTTCCTCAAGCAGCCGTGGGTGCGCGATCTGAGTAAAACCCACATTGGTATGGTCGATCTGCCATTGCTCTCCTCTCCAAGCCTGAAACAGCAGCTCGGCGGCCATCCGGCGATGAGTTTGACGCTGGAACAGCTGGAAGCGATGGATATGGCGCAACGTGAAAACTGTGTACTGGTGGTGCAGGATCCGTTCACCAGCTATTACGAAGCGCAGCTGGTGACCGATTTCGTCAAATTGATTGAGAAGCTGGGTTACCGCCCGGTGTTATTACCCTTCTCACCTAATGGCAAAGCACAACATGTGAAAGGCTTCCTGCAGCGCTTTGCGCGCACTGCCGGCAAAACCGCCGAGTTTCTTAATCGTGTCGCCCAATTGGGAATGCCGATGGTTGGGGTCGATCCCGCAACGGTACTGTGTTATCGCGATGAATATCAGGAAGTGCTGGGTGAGCAGCGCGGTGAGTTCAAGGTGCAACTGGTCCACGAATGGTTGCAGCAGGCCTTAGATGCGCGTGCGGTTCAAACTGCCAGCGGCGAGGCCTGGTATCTGTTTGCCCACTGCACTGAAGTCACTGCGCTGCCCTCAACGCCGAATCAGTGGCAGGACATCTTTGCGCGTTTCGGTGCGAAGCTGGAGAACGTCAACGTCGGGTGTTGCGGTATGGCGGGGACGTACGGACATGAGAGCAAGAACCTCGAAAATTCGCTCGGCATCTACGAACTCTCATGGCATCCGCAGCTACAGAAACTGCCACGTCAGCGTTGTCTGGCGACAGGTTTCTCCTGTCGCAGCCAGGTTAAACGCGCCGAGGGCAATGGCATGCGCCATCCGCTGCAGGCATTACTGGAAATGATGTAAACAAATTGTAGGAGTCGTCACAAAGCTGGATTAGAATATCCAGCCTGCGTGACGGACGAAATCACTCTGCAGGCTGGTGGCTTTATCCCACTCGCCGCTGAGCGCCAGTTGATGACACAAGCGAGTCAACGACAGGCGCGCCAGTTGATAGGCCTGAATACGGAATAAACGGTCGCGATCGGCATTGCCCATCTCCTGCACTAAGCGGTGATGGAGCTTGCCCATGGCATGCAGATAGCTTTGGTCGTCGCCGTTAAGCTCGCAGATTTCTGCCATGTCGAGACAGGTGTCGTTAAAGCGACGCAGTTGGTCAATAGTACAATCGGTGCGGTTGAGCTTAGCCTGAGCCATGTAGAAGTCGACGGTGATATCACGCACTGAAAACTTATATTCATCGATTTTGTGTTGTAACCAGGCTGAGACGGTAAGCGTCATGTCGCTACCTTAAATGGGTTAATGATAATCATTATCATATTCAACCGCGTCAGGAATGCAATTCCCGCAATGAAATTTTATTGATTTCCTTTGCCTGTTACTAAAATCGGCAATAATAATCTCTTTACATTCAAGAAAGGCGTAACCTATCAATCATGACGATGTCGTAAAGTTGAATTTCTAAATTTTACGTCATTTTAACGGGTTACGCGGGTGTGGCGCGCACGGGAATGCCGCTCACAAGCTCGATTGAAGAGACTATGCTTAATAAAGCAACAGTAAAAAACAGCACGAGATGATTATCCCTGCAAAACAAGAGGTTGAAGTGGTATCTGATATCACTACCATAGGGGGATAGCCTGAAAAGGCCCAGACTTACGAGGTAGCACTATGTCATCAGTAAATGCAGCTTCCTTTTCACCCGACGATTTCGTCTGGAAAGGGCTTACGCTGACCGAATCGGCAGCGAAACAGATTCTTAACCTGGTTGAGGCGGATCCTGAAGTTAAGGGCCTTAGATTGGGTGTGAAGCAGTCCGGCTGTGCCGGTTTTGGGTACGTTATGGATCTGACAAAAGAGCCAGCCGATGACGACCTGACGTTTGAGCAATTCGGCGCAAAATTATTTGTGCCTCTTCAGGCTATGCCGTTTGTTGACGGTACCGAACTGGATTATGTCCGTGAAGGCCTGAACCAGATTTTTAAATTCAACAACCCTAAAGCTCAGCACGCCTGCGGGTGCGGTGAGAGCTTTGGCGTCGAGTAAGTAAAATGTCACGACACAGCGAAGCATCTGACGATGTACAAACGTGGGAAGGTAGCCTGAATTATAAAGAAGGCTTCTTTACCCAGTTGCAAACCGACGAATTGGCACACGGTATCAATGAAGATGTGGTGCGTGCGATTTCGGCCAAACGTAACGAACCTGAGTGGATGCTGGAATTCCGCCTCAAGGCTTTCCGTGCCTGGTTAGAGATGGAAGAGCCACACTGGTTGAAAGCTAACTACGCCTCACTCGATTATCAGGACTACAGCTACTATTCCGCGCCGTCTTGCGGCAATTGCGATGATAGCTGCGCGTCTGAACCGGGTGCGAAGCAAACCTCTGGCAGCGTCGCGTCAAGCGATTACCTGACCAAAGAAGTGGAAGACGCTTTCAATCAGTTAGGTGTTCCGGTACGTGAAGGACGTGAAGTCGCGGTTGATGCGATTTTTGACTCCGTATCCGTTTCCACCACCTACCGTGACAAACTGGCTGAGCAAGGCATTATCTTCTGCTCATTCGGCGAAGCGATTCACGATCATCCAGAGCTGGTGCAGAAGTATCTCGGTACTGTGGTTCCCCACAACGATAACTTCTTCGCGGCATTGAACTCTGCTGTGGCTTCAGACGGGACTTTTGTCTACATTCCTAAAGGCGTGCGTTGCCCGATGGAGCTGTCGACTTATTTCCGTATCAACGCGGCAAAAACCGGTCAGTTCGAACGTACCATTCTGATCGCCGATGAAGACAGCTATGTCAGCTATATCGAAGGCTGCTCAGCCCCGGTGCGTGACACCTACCAGCTGCACGCCGCAGTGGTTGAGGTGATCATCCACAAAAATGCCGAAGTGAAATACTCCACCGTACAGAACTGGTTCCCGGGCGGTGAAGGCGAGGGCGGTATCCTCAACTTCGTGACCAAGCGTGCGCTGTGTGAAGGCGACCACAGCAAGATGTCCTGGACGCAGTCTGAGACCGGTTCAGCCATCACCTGGAAATACCCAAGCTGCATTTTGCGCGGTGACTATTCCGTGGGTGAGTTCTACTCCGTGGCGCTGACCAGCGGCCGTCAGCAGGCGGATACCGGCACCAAGATGATCCACATTGGTAAGAACACCAAGTCGACCATCATCTCGAAAGGGATCTCTGCCGGTAAGAGTGAGAACACCTATCGTGGTCTGGTGAAAATCATGCCAACCGCGACCAACGCGCGTAACTTCACCCAGTGTGACTCGATGCTGATTGGTGCCGAATGCGGTGCGCACACCTTCCCATATGTGGAAACGCGCAACAACACGGCACAGCTGGAACATGAAGCCACGACCTCGCGTATTGGTGAAGACCAGATGTTCTACTGCCTTCAGCGCGGCATTAGCGAAGAAGATGCGATCTCAATGATCGTCAACGGCTTCTGCAAAGACGTTTTCTCCGAGCTGCCACTGGAATTCGCCGTGGAAGCGCAAAAACTGTTGGCTATCAGCCTTGAGCACAGTGTGGGCTGATGCCACACGCGTTGCCGGAAGCAATGTGAAGGAAAGAGTATGTTAAGCATTAAAGATTTACAGGTTAGCGTTGAAGACAAAGAGATTTTGCGCGGTCTGAACCTTGAAGTGAAACCAGGCGAAGTCCACGCCATCATGGGCCCTAACGGCTCAGGTAAAAGTACCCTGTCTGCAACGCTGGCAGGTCGTGAAGATTACGAAGTGACCGGTGGTTCTGTCAGCTTCCATGGCAAAGACCTGCTTGAGCTGGAGCCAGAAGAGCGCTCGGGCGAAGGCATCTTCATGGCGTTCCAGTATCCGGTTGAAATCCCGGGCGTCAGCAACCAATTTTTCCTGCAGACCTCTGTGAATGCGGTGCGCAAATACCGTGAGCAGGAAGAGCTGGATCGTTTTGATTTCCAGGACTTCATCGAAGACAAAATTAAACTGCTGAAGATGCCTGAAGATCTGCTGACCCGTTCAGTGAACGTCGGCTTCTCCGGGGGTGAGAAGAAGCGTAACGACATCCTGCAGATGGCTGCTCTTGAGCCAGAACTGTGCATCCTGGATGAAACCGACTCCGGTCTGGATATCGATGCGCTGAAAATCGTCGCTGAAGGCGTTAACAGCCTGCGTGACGGTAAGCGTTCATTCATTATCGTGACCCACTACCAGCGCATCCTGGATTACATCAAGCCAGATCACGTGCACGTGCTGTATCAGGGCAAAATCGTTAAGTCTGGCGATTTCTCGCTGGTTAAACAGCTGGAGGAGCAAGGCTATGGCTGGCTTACCGACGAAGAGTGATAACGCCCTGCAACAGTGGCATCACCTGTTTGAATCGCGCGGTGAGGTGCGTTCTCTGCAGGCACAGCAGCACTGGCAGCAATTAATGCGTGTCGGCTTGCCGACCCGTAAGCATGAAAACTGGAAATACACCGCGCTGGATGGCCTGTTCGCCAACCAGTTCGTGTTGCCAGAAACGCAGACCGTGACGGCGGAACAGGTTGCTGAGCTGGCGCTACCGGTGGATGCGGTGCGTCTGGTGTTTGTTGATGGCCGCTTCCAGCCTGAGCTGAGCGCGCGCGACACCGATCTGTTTGACGTGCAGCACAGCCGTGCGGCTGAACGCCGCCCGTTGCCGGCTGCGGTGCAGCCAGAAGTGTTCCTGCATCTCACCGAAAGCCTGGCGGAAGAAGTGACTTCCATTCGTCTGGCGCGCGGCAAATCGGCGGCACGTCCGCTGTATTTACTGCACATCACCAGCGGCAAAGCCGATGCGCTGAACACCGTTCATCACCGCCATCATCTTGAGCTGGAGCAGAGCGCCGAAGCTGAAGTGATTGAGCATTACGTGACGCTGAACGGTGCGGCCCACTTTACCGGTGCACGCTTTACCTTTGCTGTCGCCGACAATGCTCAGCTGAAACACATCAAGCTGGCGTTTGAAGAGAGCAGCAGCTATCACTTTGCGCACAATGATATTGTGATTGGTCGTGATGCGCAGGTCAGCAGCACCAGCTTCCTGCTGGGTGCTGGCTTGTCTCGTCACAACACCAGCGTGCAGCTCAACGGTGAAAACACCCAGCTGTCACTGAACAGTCTGGTGCTGCCGATCAACGCAGAAGTGGCGGATACCCGCAGCTATCTGGAACACAACAAAGGCTACTGCCTGAGTCGTCAGCTGCACAAAACCATCTCGCGCGATAAAGGCCGTTCGATTTTCAACGGTCACATTAAAGTGGCGAAGCATGCACTGAAAACCGACGGACAGATGACCAACAACAACCTGTTGCTCGGTCGCCTGGCGGAAGTGGATACCAAGCCGCAGCTGGAAATCTATGCGGATGACGTGAAGTGTAGCCATGGTGCGACCATCGGCCGTATCGACGATGAGCAGATGTTCTATCTGCGCTCGCGTGGTATTCCTGAAGATGCCGCACAGCAGATGATTATCCATGCGTTCGCGGCTGAATTGACCGAACTGCTGGAAGAAGAACCGCTGCGCCAGCTGGTGCTGGAACGCATTAGTGCGCGTTTCCCTGGAGTTGAGTTATGACTTTCGATCTCGAACGAATCAGAGCGGAATTTCCGATTCTGAAACGTGAGGTCAACGGACATCCGCTGGCCTACCTTGATAGCGCGGCCAGCGCTCAGCGCCCGCTCGCGGTCATCAATGCGGAAAGTTATTTTTACCAGCACGGCTATGCAGCCGTGCACCGTGGCATTCACTCGCTGAGTGCGCAAGCCACCACCGATATGGAAAACGTGCGCACCCAAGCCTCGCGTTTTCTCAATGCGGCATCGCCCGAAGAGATTATCTTCGTTAAAGGCACCACTGAAGGCATCAATCTGGTGGCCAACAGCTGGGGCGGCAGTCAGCTGCAATCGGGCGATAACATCATCATCACGGAGATGGAGCACCACGCTAATATCGTGCCGTGGCAGATGGTGGCGCAGCGCACCGGGGCTGAAATTCGCGTTCTGCCGCTTAACGAGCAGGGCGAACTGGCTGTTGAGCAGCTGAGCGGGCTGATTGATAGCCGCACGCGCCTGCTGGCAGTGACGCACGTTTCTAACGTGCTCGGTACAGTCAATCCGGTGAAAGCCATCGTGGCGCAGGCGAAAGCCGCGGGTGTTGTCACGCTGGTGGACGGTGCGCAGGCGGTGATGCATCACAAAGTGGATGTGCAGGATATCGATTGCGATTTCTACGTCTCCTCTGGCCATAAAATTTATGGCCCGACCGGTATCGGCGTGTTGTATGCGCGTAAAGCGCTACAGGAGATCATGCCTCCCTGGGAAGGCGGCGGTTCAATGATCGATCAGGTGATGCTGCCAACCGGCACCACCTGGAACACTGCCCCGTGGCGTTTTGAAGCCGGCACACCGAATACCGGTGGCATCATCGGCTTAGGCGCGGCGCTGAACTGGATCAGTGAGCTGGGATTGGATGTCATCAACGAACGTGAGACCTCTCTGATGCGTTACGCATTAGATAAGCTCGCGTCGGTACCCGACCTGATTATCTACGGTCCGGCACAACGCAGTGGCGTGGTGGCATTCAACCTTGGTAAGCATCATGCCTTTGACGTCGGGAGTTTCCTCGATCAATACGGCATTGCCATCCGCACCGGACATCATTGCGCTATGCCTCTGATGCGCCACTATGCGGTGCCCGCAATGTGTCGTGCCTCATTTGCGCTGTATAACAGTGAAGAAGAAGCCGATCGCCTGGCAGCAGGTTTGACGCGTATTCATCGTCTGCTGGGCGGTTGAGCAGATATCAGGAGTTATCCATGGCGAATTTGCCAGAAAAAGAGAAGCTGGTGCGCAACTTTAACCGTTGCGCAAACTGGGAAGAGAAGTATCTCTACATCATTGAACTCGGTGCGAAATTACCAGAATCCTCTGAAAGCTTACAGCAGCCAGAGTATGTGATTTCGGGTTGTCAGAGTCAGGTGTGGATCCGCATGACCCCACAAGCTGATGGCACCATCGCCTTTGAAGGCGACAGTGATGCCGCCATTGTTAAAGGTTTGATTGCGGTAGTATTTAGCCTCTATCAGGGCTTGCAAGCGCAGGAGATTCTCGCGCTGGATGTCGGTCATTGGTTCGCAGAATTAGAGTTGACTCAACACCTCACTCCTACACGTTCTCAAGGATTGGAAGCGATGATTCGCGCGATCCGTCATAACGCTCAAAGCCTCAGCTAAGTTACACTCTCCAGACCCCGGCATGACCGGGGTCTGTTCCATCCGACAAAGAGAAAATTGCATGAAACCAGCGTTACGTTTAGCCGGTGCATTGCTGTTGTCCTGCTTCGGACTTTCTGCACCTGCATTTGCAACGGAATATCCCCTGCCAGCCGATAACAGCCGTTTAATTGGCGAGAATACCCTGACCACTGTCCCTGACGACAAACGGCCCTTAGAGAGCATCGCAGCGCATTATAAGATTGGGATGCTCGGCATGCTGGAGGCCAATCCTGGCGTCGATCCCTGGCTGCCCAAAGCGGGGACGCAACTGACGGTTCCATTACAAATGCTGCTGCCTGATGCACCCCGTGAAGGTATCGTCATCAACCTTGCTGAACTGCGTCTGTATTACTATCCGAAAGGGGAGAATCGCGTGGTGGTGTATCCGATCGGTATTGGCCAGTTGGGCGCCGCGACACCAAGTATGGTCACCAGCATCAGCCAGAAAATCCCCAATCCCACCTGGACGCCTACCGTCAATATCCGCAAACGCTACGCGAAAGAGGGCATCACCTTACCGGGTGTCGTTCCGGCCGGGCCAGACAACCCGATGGGCCTGTTTGCGATGCGTCTGGCGCGCGGTACCGGCCAGTATCTGATCCATGGCACCAACGCCGATTTCGGTATTGGGATGCGCGTGAGCTCAGGCTGTATTCGTTTGCGTCCGGATGATATCGAAGCGCTGTTCAACAGCGTGCCAAAGGGAACGAGGGTGCAGATCGTTAACGAGCCGATCAAGTATGCGGTGGAACCGGATGGCAAGCGTTACGTTGAGGTGCATCAGCCGTTGTCGCGCAATGAGAAGGACGATCCGCAAACCATGCCAATTGCGTTGACTGCGAAATCAAAGGCGTTTATCAATAGTCAGAAGAGTGATACCGCACTGATCAAAGAGGCGATGGCGCGTCGTTCAGGGATGCCTGTACTGGTGAGCAGCGGCGAACCCGTCACGCAGGACACGGTGTTGCCGGATGTGCTGCAAACACAGCAGAGTGGCGCTGGAGCAGGACAAGCGACCATTAGTCAGGCGATGGGTGAGAGCGGCGAGAAACCCTGATTCAGAACCAAAATCAGGACAAAAAAAATGGTGCCACATGGGCACCATTTTTCAAACCAGAACTCTTACTTACGGTAAGAGTGAGCCTGGTTGTCCAGACGCTGGTTAGCGCGAGCTGCGTCATCTTTAGCAGCCTGAACGTCAGAACGGATTGCGTTCACGTCGTTGCTCAGCTGGTCAACTTTAGCGTTCAGAGTCTGAACGTCTGAAGACAGCTGGTCGATTTTAGCGTTGCTTGAGCAACCAGCCAGCAGAGTTGAACCCAGAATTACCGCGCCCAGTACCAGTTTAGTACGATTCATTATTAATACCCTCTAGAATTGAGTTAATCTCCATGTAGCGTTACAAGTATTACACAAAGCTTTTTGAGTTGAGAATAAATTTTTGATGAGAACATGCTTAAATTTGATCGTTCGCTCAAAGAAGCAGCGTTTCGCAGAAGATGATGAAAATATTTAGCTAAAACAGAGAGATTTAATCGGACTAACCTTAATTGTGCGGGATATTGAATAGTTATTATCGATTGGAAAAATCTGGATTTTGTATTAGCGCAAGAATAAAAAAAGCGCCCCGTAAAGGCGCTTTTAAATAAAACTTCAGGCAAAAATCAGAGTACGTGGACTGAAGCGGTGTTGGTCGTGCCACTTGGAACCAGTGCACCTGATACCATCACCACAACGTCGCCTTTCTGTGCATAGCCACTTTCCAGCGCCATTTCCTTGCCAATACGGTAGAAATCATCCGTTGAGGCAATTTCAGTCACCAGACGCGTCTCAACGCCTTTGCTCAGAATCAGCTGGCGTGCGGTAGTCGCATTGGTGGTCAGCGCCAGAATGGTGGCATCCGGGAAGTATTTACGAATCGCTTTGGCAGACTTACCGCCTTCGGTCGCCACCACAATTACTGGGGCTTCCAGCTTTTCTGCTGTTTCCACTGCGCCACGGCACACCGCTTCGGTGATGCGCAGTTTGCGTGAAT
This sequence comes from Pantoea sp. EABMAA-21, assembly GCF_030053335.1. NCBI lineage: Bacteria > Pseudomonadati > Pseudomonadota > Gammaproteobacteria > Enterobacterales > Erwiniaceae > Pantoea > Pantoea sp. EABMAA-21. The sequence goes on along the minus strand of NZ_JASGBX010000006.1, from coordinate 34,409 downwards.
CCTGCAGCTCGCCAATGCGAGATTTCATCACGCGGTCGGTACGCTCGCAGATAGTGGCCATGATGGTCACAGATTCCAGCGGGTAACGACCCTTAGCACTTTCACCCGACAGCATAACCGCATCAGTACCATCAAGGATGGCGTTCGCCACGTCGCCTGCTTCCGCGCGGGTAGGGCGTGGGTTCTTGATCATCGAATCCAGCATCTGCGTCGCGGTGATGACCACTTTGCGTGCTTTATTACATTTCTTGATCATCATCTTCTGCGCGAAGATCACTTCTTCAACCGGGATCTCAACGCCCAGGTCACCACGTGCAACCATGATGCCGTCAGACGCTTCCAGAATCTCGTCGAAGTTGTTCAGGCCTTCCTGGTTTTCGATTTTAGAGATGATCTGGATATGCTCGCCACCGTGGGCTTTCAGATGCTCACGGATTTCCAGCACATCTGAACGTTTACGGATAAAGGAAGCCGCGACGAAATCAACGCCTTGCTCGCAACCGAAGATCAGGTCACGTTTGTCTTTTTCAGCCAGCGCTGGCAGTTGGATGGAAACGCCAGGCAGGTTAACGCCTTTGTTTTCGCCCAGGTCGCCGTTGTTCAGCACGTTACAAACGACCGTGTTTTCTGTGACTTCAGTAACCTGCATGCCAATCAGGCCATCATCGACCAACACAGTGTTGCCGATTTTCAGGTCTTCGGTGAAGCCTGCATAGGTCACAGCAACACGTTCGCTGTTACCAATCACTGACTGATCGGTGGTGAAAGTGAAAGTCTGGCCGGCTTTTAATGAAACATCGTTGCCGCCTTCCAGTTTCATGGTACGAATTTCAGGACCTTTGGTGTCCAGCAGAATCGCGGCCTGACGACCGGTTTTTTCCATGACGGCGCGCATGTTAGTGATGCGCTGACCATGTTCGGCATAATCCCCGTGTGAGAAGTTCAGGCGCATGACGTTCATGCCCGCTTCCAGCAGTTGAGTCAGCATCTCTTCAGATTCGGTTTTCGGACCGATAGTACAAACAATCTTGGTCTTTTTCATGTCAGGTTTTCTGTAAGTTGTGATGGATGATAGAGGTCGGGATTCGCGGCGTTTGGCAGCGAAGTGAAAATGTGTATGGTGTTGGTTTGGATCGTACAGGAGTAAGAATAGGTGACAGAGGCTAAGCGTGCAGAGAAGTTATGCAGTGCGCGAGGGAACTGGCAGAGCAGTGTTGCGCAAATCATTTGAGTTGTTGGCATAGGCACGTTAGCGCTGAAACCTTTCAGGTGGACAACGCGGCATAGTATAGACGCTAAGTATGCGAAAACCAATATAAAAGCTGAGAGAGAAAACGATGTAGATCAAGGAAAGGGGTGTTGCGCAAAGAGAGAGAAAACAAAAAGTGGTGCGCTCTAATGGACTCGAACCATCGACCCCCACCATGTCAAGGTGGTGCTCTAACCAACTGAGCTAAGAGCGCATTTTAGAAATTTGGTGCGTCCGAGTGGACTCGAACCACCGACCCCCACCATGTCAAGGTGGTGCTCTAACCAACTGAGCTACGGACGCACTTGGTGCGCTCTAATGGACTCGAACCATCGACCCCCACCATGTCAAGGTGGTGCTCTAACCAACTGAGCTAAGAGCGCAACATGCTATCAGGGCGACAGCGGGGACGAATATTAACGGCAGGCCGCGATGCTGGCAAGGGAAAAAATGATTTTCCATGACGACTGACCAGCATCTGTGCGACCCGCTGTTTTTTTAGGCATTGCGGGGGCAAATAACGGCCTGTTCAGCGACTTAGCGGGCCGCGCGCGCCAAAATTATCTGCGCCGGCAAACGTTGCAACCGAAGAATACGCCAAATCATCATCACGGCAGCAGACGTCAGGCCGACAATAAATCCGCACCAGAATCCCGCCGGACCGAGTTGCGGTACCACCCAGTCGGTCAGCGCCAGAATATAACCCACCGGTAAACCCAGTACCCAATAGGCAATCAGGGTGATAAAGAAGATGGAACGCGTATCTTTGTAGCCGCGCAGAATCCCGCTACCAATGACCTGAATGGAATCTGAGAACTGATAGATGGCAGCGAGCAGCATCAGCTGGGCGGCCAGCGTAATCACTTCTGGATTGGCGGTATACAGTGCGGCGATATGTTCACGGAAGGTGATGGTGAAGATCGCTGTGATAGCGGCCATGCTGATACCGACACCTTGTCCCGTCCATGCCGCCACGCGCGCCTGTTCAGTTGACCCCTGCCCAAGACGATAGCCCACGCGGATGGTGGTCGCGACACCGAGTGACAGTGGCAGAACGAACATCAGCGAACTGAAGTTCAGCGCAATCTGATGACCCGCGACTTTGACGATCCCCAGCGGAGAGACCAGCAGTGCCACCACCGCAAACAAGGTGACCTCAAAGAACAGTGCCAGCGCCACCGGTAACCCGAGGGTAAACAGCCGAGACAAGATGACGCGTGAGGGTGGTGACCAGCGGCTGTTCATGCGAATATCGCGCATGCTTGCCATGCGTTTCAGCCAGAAACGCATCACCATAAACATCACCCAGTAAACCGAAGCGGTGGCAACACCACAGCCTACGCCCCCGAGTGCGGGCATACCGAAATGACCGTAAATAAAGACGTAGTTCAGGGGAATGTTAACCAGCAAACCTAAAAAGCCCAGCAGCATGGCTGGCTTGGTTTTTGATAAACCATCGCACTGATTACGCGCCACCTGGAAGAACAGGTAGCCGGGTGCACCCCACAGTAATGCATGGAGATAGCCTTCGGCTTTAGCCGCCAGTTGCGGATCGATATCGTGCATGGCATGAATCAAATAGCCGGCATTCCACAACACCACCATGATCAGCAATGCGACTGCCAATGCCAGCCAGTAACCCTGACGCACTTGTTCCGCGATGCGTTCGCGGCGTCCTGAACCGTTGAATTGCGCAACGGTGGGCGTCAACGCCAGCAGAAGACCATGACCAAACAGAATGGCGGGAAGCCAGATAGAGGTGCCGACAGCAACGGCGGCCATATCCGTGGCGCTCACCGCACCGGCCATAATGGTATCCACAAAACCCATCGCCGTCTGAGCCACCTGAGCAAGGATGACCGGAATCGCGAGGGCCAGCAATTGACGCGCTTCTGTTAAATACTTCTGCACGTAACACCTGCTTAAATTAAGAAGAGAAGAGGGGAGATATCCCCAAAGAATGCGCGGCTAGTGTAGCGGTAGCGCTGCGTTCCACCAAACTTTGATCGCATTTTGTTAAGTTAATTGTGTAAAGTTTGAACTCCGGCAAATTAAACCGCGCTGCTCAAGCTGTGATAAACTGGCGCAAACTTCGCAGAGGCTGAGAGTATGTTTACTGGAATTGTGCAGGGCACGGCCGAAATTATCGCCGTAGAAGAAAAAGAGTTGTTTCGTACCCATATCGTACGTCTGCCGGAAGAACTTTTACCGGGATTAGCGTTGGGCGCCTCGGTGGCGCACAACGGCTGCTGCCTGACGGTGACGGCGATTGAGGGCGATCGCGTGAGCTTCGACCTTATCAAAGAAACCCTGCGCATTACCAACCTGGGTGAATTAGCGGTGGGCGATGTGGTGAATATTGAGCGCGCGGCGAAGTTCAGTGACGAAATTGGCGGACATTTAATGTCTGGCCATATTATGACCACAGCAGAAATCTGCAAAATCATCCAGTCTGAAAATAACCGTGAAGTGTGGTTTAAATTACAGGATGCTTCTCAGATCAAATATATCCTGCATAAAGGTTTCGTCGGTATCGATGGCATCAGCCTGACCGTGGGTGACGTCACTAAAAGCAAATTCTGTGTGCACCTGATTCCGGAAACGCTGGAGCGCACCACGCTGGGTGCGAAAAAACTGGGGCACAAAGTGAACATTGAGATCGATCCCCATACTCAGGCGATTGTCGAGACGGTGGAACGCGTTTTGGCCCAACGTGAAGCCGCGGCTATCGCGCTGGCGCAAGCCGCAGACGCTGAGTAATCCAATAATAAAAGGCGCCGCGGCGCCTTTTTAAATTCTCATCTTTGATTACCGTGCAACGCGTAAACCACCTTCTTTACCGCGACTGAATACCACCTGCCACAATTGGATGTCACGCGCGCGGAAAGCGCCGGCGCAAGCATTGAGATAATAACTAAACATCCGTTTAAAGCGATCGCCGTATTTTTCTTCCAGTTGCGGCCAGGTCTTCTGGAATCGTTCATGCCATGCCATCAGGGTGGTGTCATAATCCGCACCAAAATTATGCCAGTCTTCCATAATAAAATGCTTCTCGCTGGCATCAGCAATTTGACGCACAGACGGTAAACACCCGTTGGGGAAGATATATTTATCAATCCAGGGATCCACATTCATATCGGTGGTGATGGCACCAATGGTGTGCAGTAAAAATATGCCGTCTGGTTTGAGATTGCGATCGGCAACGTCAAAATAAGTGGCATAGTTTTTCGGCCCCACGTGTTCGAACATGCCGACGGATACAATGCGATCGAACTGCAAATTCAAATCACGGTAATCCTGCAGCAAAATGGTCACGTCCAGCCCTTCACAGCGCTGCTGAGCTAACTTCTGCTGCTCAGCCGAGATGGTGACGCCATGCACTTTGACACCATAATTGCGCGCGGCAAATTCAGCCAGTCCGCCCCAGCCGCAGCCGATATCCAGCAACGTCATGCCGGGTTCAAGCTGCAATTTGCGGCAGATCATATCCAGCTTGGCATACTGAGCCTGTTCCAGTGTTTCAGCGTCTTTCCAGTAACCGCAGGAGTACTGCATAAAGGGATCGAGCATCAGTGAAAAAAGATCGTTACCGAGATCGTAATGTTCTTTCCCGACAATCCAGGCGCGTTTCTTAGACTGTAAATTGGTTAAACGCGCGGCCGCAATACGCAAGGTATCTTTAAAATGACGTGGGAGTTGTTTATCCAGATGTTGTTGCAGAACGCGATGGAAAAAGACATCCAATTGTTCGCAATCCCACCAGCCATCCATATAACTTTCACCCAGACCTAGCGATCCTTCCTGCAAAACACGTTTAAAAAAATCCGGATGCTTGACCTGAATATCCCAGGGGCGTGTGCCATTGACTGCAACATCAGCGCGTTCCAGTAATTCGTTGACGATGCGAAACCAGTGGTTTTCTTCAAGGCTCACTTCTTCTATACACGATGAACTCATAGCTTCTCCATCACCCTTCCGATTTGAACCTGTGGAAATAATAGTCAATTTCCTAAGGCCTGTGAGAGAACTCACGGAAAATCCGTGCGCCAGATATCCGACGTTTTACAGAGGCATGAATCTGAATAGAAATGTCTGGCACCAATCAGGAGAGGAGATCGTGCAGACGCCATCCCAGCGACAGGGTCGCTTAAAATTAATGCAATTATGTTATTGATTTGTTGCAGAAATGCTGACCCACTGAGTATATGCTCACGTGGGTCAATATTCAACGGGTTATCGTTAGTTTGCTAACGATAATCGTTGCATCAGTGATTATCTTCGCAGGGACGGGAGGTGTGAGCAATATCACTTTGTGCGTTTAAGCTGCGTTGCCAGATGAAGCCAGCCCAGGCCAGCACGACAGTGGCGACCATCACCAGTGTGGTGTTATATAGCGCGTGTTGTAATCCGGCAGAGACCAACAGGCTGGCGATAAAGCACAAACCCAGTTGCAGCAGATTTTGCAAACCTGCGGCTTTGCCCGTGGCGTGCGGAAAAGGCGCTAATGCGCTGGAAACCACAATCGGGTAAATGGCGCCATTGGCCAGTGCCATGCCACAGAAAGGCAGCAGCAGAGCAATCAACGAAGGCGCAGGCAGCATCGCGACGACAAACAGACTTAATATGCTCAGGCTGTAAAGCACCAACAGCCACGGCAGCAGTTGCGATCCTTGATATCGGCTCAGCATCGCGCGGCAACCAAAGCCACCAATCAAAAACGCGATGGTTTGCGGAATATAGCTCAGACCAATATCGGCGGGAGTTAAACCCGCAGACGCCAGGATAAACGGCGAACCGGTTAGCCAGGCAAAGAAACTGGCAGAACAGGCAGAGTAGATCAGCACGTTGCCGCTGTAGACACGTGTGGAGAGCAGATTCAGCCAGCCGGGTTGCGGAGCATTATCTGCTTTGGCTTTTTTAGGCGCAGCAAGCTGCAGCGTGCCGATGACCAGCAGCACGGCAATGATCGTCAGCACGACAAAGATACTGCGCCAGTGGAAATGGCCCATCAGCCATGCACCTAACAAAGGTGCCAGCGCAGGAGAAAGGGCAACCAGTGGCATTATGGTAGCAAAAACTTTATTGGCCTGGGCTTTGGGGTAGCGATCGACCACCAGTGCCTGCCAGCTGACCGCGGCGGCGCACACGCCAACCGCCTGCACAAAGCGCAGTGCCAGCATCATATTGACGTCCGTCACCCATAACATCCCCAGGCAACCCAGGGCAAAAATCGTCAAACCTGCCAATAAAATGGGTTTACGTCCAAAGCGATCTGACAACGGTCCCCAGAATACCTGGGCGCAGGCAAAACCACCGAGAAATAGACTGAGGCTGGCGCTGATGGTGCCCGGCGCGGTGGCGAAGTCACGCTGCATATCGCCAAAAGCAGGCAGATACATATCCGTAGCGAGGAAGCCGAGCATGCTGAGCACGGCAAGATAGGGCATAAATCCTTTTGACGACAACATAGTAATTCTCATTGGCAGATTGAACGTCGGGGAGTGTAAAAGAGTGCGTCATTCTTTGTGAAACGCTAATATTTGCGCAGTGCTGTTAAAATTTTTGAAGGCAAAAGTATGTGGTCTGAGTATGCGCTGGAAGTAGTGGACGCCGTCGCGCGCAATGGCAGTTTCAGCGCAGCGGCGCAGGAATTACATCGCGTGCCCTCTGCCGTCAGCTATACGGTGCGTCAGCTGGAAACCTGGCTGGCCGTGCCGTTATTTGAGCGTCAGCACCGTGAGGTGGTGTTAACCCCTGCAGGCGAGCATTTTGTGCGTGAAGGGCGATCTGTTATCAAAAAAATGCTGGCAACCCGCAGGCAATGCCAGCAACTGGCGAATGGCTGGCGCGGACAGCTAAGTATTGCCGTGGATTGCATTGTAAAACCCCAGCGTACCCGACAACTGGTAAAGGATTTTTACCGTCATTTCCCGGATATGGAATTGATCATCAGCTACGAGGTATTTAACGGTGTATGGGATGCCTTAGCGGACGGGCGGGTCGATGTGGCGATTGGCGCCACCCAGGCGATTCCGGTGGGTGGACGTTTTGCCTTTCAGGATATGGGTGCCCTCAACTGGCGTTGTGTGGTCAGTCCCGACCATCCTCTGGCCGCGAGTACCGACCTCAATGAAGAAGTGTTGCGTGCCTGGCCATCGCTGGTGCTGGAAGATACGTCCCGCGCATTACCGAGACGCATGACCTGGACGCTGGATAATCAGCGACGTCTGGTGGTGCCAGAGTGGGAAACAGGGATGGATTGTTTGCAGGCGGGATTGTGCGTGGGCATGGTGCCAGGCCACCTGGCGCGGCCATTATTGGATAAGGGTGCGTTGGTCGAGCTATCACTGCCGCAGCCGTTTCCGGAAAGTCCCTGCTGCGTCAGTTGGTCAGAACAGCGTGCGTCACCCGCGCTGGAGTGGTTACTCGTCTATCTTGGCGATGCTGAAACGCTGAACCACGAGTGGCTCAGCGAAAATCAGCTTTAACGGCGGTAATCACGGAACGGGCCGTCCGCCACGGAGCGCCGCTCAATCAGTGTAGGCTGGACCTCAATGGTTTGCGGCTCTTCGCGTTTGCTGGTGATGCGATCCAGCAGCATTTCCAGCGCTTTTTTGCCCAACTCCGCTTTCGGCTGGTGAACTGTGGTGAGCGCAGGGGTGAAGTAGCGCGCGTTGCGCACGTTATCATAGCCAATCACGGAGATGTCCTGCGGCACGCGCAGTCCCATCTCATCGGCGGCACAGATCGCGCCCATCGCCATGATATCGCCCCCGCAGAACACGGCGGTCGGACGCTGTTTCTGATTAAGGATCTGCTGCATCGCCTGATAACCCGATTCTGGCTCGAAGTCGCCCTGAACAACCCATTCAGACCGCACGGTCACACCGCCTTCGCTCATCGCCTGCAGGAAGCCCGCATGGCGCCCGCCGCCGGTGTTGCGCTCCATTTGACCCGGAATCGCACCGATATCTCGGTGACCGCGCTCGATAAGGTAGCGTCCAGCCAGGTAACCCCCCTGGAAGGCGTTATCCTGTACGGTATCGGTGAAGTCGCCGCGAGATGCGCCCCAGTCCATCACGACCATCGGAATGTTGCGGTTGTCTTCCAGCATCTGCAGCAAATCGTCAGGATACTCGGAGCACATGACTAACAGACCATCCACACGCTTTTGCGCCATCATCGACAGGTAAGCGCGCTGCTTTTGCAAATCGTTATGTGCGTTGCCCAGAATCAAGGTATAGCCGCGTTCGAAACAGTGGTTCTCAACCGCTTCGATAATTTCGGCAAAGTAGGGCGCTTCGCTGGAAGTGGCTAACAGTCCCAGCGTTTTGGTGTGATTCACCTTCAAACTACGCGCAACGGCGCTCGGCGAATAGTGCAGCTCTTTAATCGCTTCCCATACGGCGTTACGCGTTTCCTCTGCAACAAAACGCGTTTTGTTGATGACATGCGAAACGGTGGTGGTAGATACACCCGCGCGTTTCGCTACATCTTTAATTGTTGCCATGAAAAAGGTACTCCCCGGCTTATCGCAACTTACTGATAAGTATATTGTTAAACGTTTGCGTCTGCGAAGGGTTTTATGCCCTAAAAGGGGGGGCAAATCTGCCGTTTCAGGCAGGGAAAATCACTTCAGCAGGCTGTAAATACAGCATGCGCAAAATCAGTTGCGCAACGAAAGGCGGCGATTCTAGCAAGCCAGCGCGGATAAGACGAGATTTTTGCCCACCGCTGTGCGAAAATTGTTTTAACCCTAATAAATGTGTGACTAAGGAGTAGTGATGAGTACAGATTTAAAGCTGGCGCTAATGACCACGGTTGGCGCACTGTTGATGATTATTGCGTTTAGCTTCACCGCCATTCTTCATTAATTCAAAGCGCATCAATAAAAAAAGCCGGCACTGATTAAGCGTCCGGCTTTTTTTGTGGCGAGAGCCACAGGATGTTGCGCAACAATTAGCGAATAGTTTTTGGAGTCATCATACGGCGCGCACCGACATAGTGTTTCTGCCAGTAGTCTTCGCCCAATGCGCTAATCTGAATGTCTTTACCGGTGCGGGGTGACTGAATGAATTTACCGTTGCCGAGGTAAACACCCACATGATCGGCAGTCCCGCGATTATTGATGCGGAAGAATACCAAATCCCCTTTCTCCAGCATCTCACGCTTAATGGGCGCGGCATCGTGCAGGTGATACATCTCATTCGCCGTGCGTGGGAATTTGTATTTGACGAGATCTTTATAGGCATACCAGACCAAACCACTGCAATCGAAACCGGTATGGGGTGAGGTGCCACCCCACTGGTAAGGCTTGCCCAGTTGTCCCATCAACTTCGTCATCGCGGTTTCGCGTGCCTTTTGGTAGCGCAGGCGGTGGGATTTGCTCATCTTGATGCCAGTGAGTCCCTGAACTTCATCGTCCACATCTGGGGACTTTTTCGCGAGGCGTTGATGGCCATACTTTTTCAATGGCGACTTCAGCAGGGATTTTTTGCGGCTGGATTTGTTTAAGGCGGTTTCGGTTTTACTCTGCTTTTTCAGCTTGAGCTTCTGCACGGTGGTCAGGCGAGACTTTTTAGCCGTTGTTTTAACCGGGCGTCGCTTGCGGCGCTCATCTTCACGCGCACTTTTTTTCTCAGCATTATGCAAACTGGCATTAATCGGGGCATGCTGAGAAGCAGAAGCCACGTTAAAGAACAGTTGGGCAAAAGCCAGTATGAAAAGCGTAATCAGTAAACGCATAGTCCGGTTACAGGTTAAGCAGTCTGGCAAAAAGCAGGCTGCGGCAGAGTAAGAGAAATCTGATCAACGATCAGCGCCGAAGCAATTCTAATCCACTTTTTTTCTAAAAGGTAAGGCCTTTTTCTATTAATCTGTTACCAGGCAAATAATGTCGCTAAATTGAGCGATTTCAGCTGTTTAACGCAGCGAAATTATTGCTAATTATTAATTTGTTCATGCTTACTAATGATAGGAAAATGTTATCTGTACACTCAGCACTTAACAAACATGGCGATCAGCCGGTCGGTAACGCAAAATCCCGTTTTCAGTGCGGGGCTGAAGTCGCTACAATAAACAAACACGAAGTGAAGGATTAAGGAAGGCAATAATGAGTACTGTTGAAAAAATTCAGCGCCAGATCGCAGAAAACCCGATTCTGTTATACATGAAAGGTTCCCCGAAACTGCCAAGCTGCGGTTTCTCTGCACAGGCTGTGCAGGCGCTTTCTGCCTGTGGTGAGCGCTTCGCGTATGTGGATATTCTGCAAAACCCGGATATCCGTGCAGAATTGCCAAAATACGCTAACTGGCCGACTTTCCCGCAATTGTGGGTGGATGGCGAGCTGGTCGGCGGTTGCGACATTATCGTTGAGATGTTCCAGCGTGGCGAATTGCAGCCGCTGGTGAAAGAAACCGCTGAGAAGTATAAAGAAGCGGAATAATTGCGAAGGCCGACACATGTCGGCCTTTTCTTTGCGTACTCATCCGGAAATCAGCCAATCAGCCAATCAGCCAATCAGGCAGAGGCATCGTCTTCAGCCTGTTCTTCACTGAAAGCCAGTGGCCAACCCCCCAAACGTTTCCAGCGATTCACCAACTCACAGAACAGCGTGGCCGTTTGCTCGGTGTCGTACAGCGCGGAGTGCGCCTGCGTGCTATCAAACTCCATCCCCGCCGCTTTGCAGGCTTTTGCCAATACCGTCTGTCCCAACACCAAACCGCTCAGTGCCGCGGTATCAAAGGTCGCAAACGGATGGAAGGGATTACGCTTCAGGCTGGCGCGTTCGGCGGCGGCCATCACAAAGTTCAAATCGAAAGTTGCATTGTGCGCCACGATAATGGCGCGATTACAGCCATGATCTTTGGTGCCTTTGCGCACCATCTTGAAGATAGCATGCAGCGCTTCGTATTCGCTCACCGCGCCGCGTAAAGGGTTGGAGGGATCGATACCGGTAAACGCCAGCGCCGCAGGATTCAGGATCGCGCCTTCGAACGGCTCAACGTGAAAGTGCAGGGTTTCATCACGGTGTAACCAACCGTCCTCATCCATCTTGAGCGTGGTGGCCGCAATTTCCAGCAGTGCATCGGTTTGCGCGTTAAAGCCGGCGGTTTCGACGTCAATAACCACAGGATAAAAACCACGGAAGCGTTGATGAAGAGCGTTTAAGGCGTTCGATTCAGACATCAGGATCTCATAGCAAGAAATGGGGCAGCGCGCATTATGGCAAAAATTACAGGAGGGTGCAGCAGGAGAGGGAAGTCAGCCTGCAAATTAGCAGACTGACTAACGGCATCAGTGACCGAGGCCGTGACCAGCGTGTTTGTTTTCGATCAGCTCGATTTTGTAGCCATCGGGATCTTCAACAAAGGCAATAATGGTGGTGCCGCCTTTTACCGGACCGGCTTCACGCGTCACGTTGCCACCGACACTGCGGATGCGCTCGCAGGTCTCAGCGACGTTATCGACGCCCAGCGCGATATGACCATAAGCATTACCGAGGTCGTACTTGTCCACGCCCCAGTTGTAGGTCAGTTCGATCACCGCGCCTTCACTCTCTTCGGTGTAACCCACGAAAGCCAGGGTGTATTTGTATTCGGTGTTTTCGCTCTGACGCAGTACGCGCATGCCCAGCACACGGGTATAAAAATCGATAGAACGTTGCAGATCGCCAACGCGTAACATGGTGTGAAGTAAACGCATAACATCCTCTTTTGAAAAGTCATCAGGGAATGACAAAGACTAGCAAGTATAGCCAGTTAATGCCCTGAAGAAACAGCACTGCCGCACATCCGGTGCGGCAGCTTGATTCTTACAGGCTTGGATAATCCGTATAGCCTTCAGCGCCGCCGCCGTAGAAGCTTTCCGGACGCTGTGGATTCAGCGGTGCGTCTTGCTGCAGACGCTCAACCAGATCCGGGTTAGCAATAAAGTCGCGACCAAAGGCCACGGCATCAATCAAGCCACGTGCAATCAGGTCGTCAGCTTTCTCAACGCTGTAAGCACCCGCACCGATGATTACGCCTGGGAACAGCGCACGAACTTTTGCACGGAAAGCATCGCTGTAAGGCTGGCCACCGGCCCAGTCTGGTTCAGACAGGTGCAGATACGCGAGACCACGCTGGCCCAGCTCGGAGATGTACCACAACGCGGCAGCTTCTTCATCGGCACCATTTTCCAGATTCTGGAAGGCTCCGATTGGCGAGATGCGAATGCCGATACGATCGGCAGACCAGTTAGCAATCGCCGCATCCACCACTTCCAGCGCGAATCGACCGCGTTTCTCAATCGAACCACCGTATTCATCGGTACGCTGGTTGGAACCCGGTGCCAGGAACTGGTGCATCAGGTAGCCGTGGGCAGAATGCAGCTCCAGCAGGTCGAAATCGGCTTCACGCGCGTTTGCCGCCGCCTGACCGAAATCTTTTACGATCTGCTGAATTTCCGCCACGCTCAATTCACGCGGCAGGGAGGTATCTTCACGGTAAACAGTGCCATCTTCAGCACGCAATGAGGTACGCGTGCCCGCAGCCAGAGCTGAGGGTGCAACAGGCGCTTTGCCTTCCGGCTGAACGCTGTTATGCGAGATACGGCCGGTGTGCCACAGTTGCACCGCGCTGTGACCTTTCGCCGCATGAATGCTTTCGTTGATCACTTTCCACGCGGCAATTTGCTGCTGAGTATGCAAACCCGGTGCACCAGCATAACCTTTCGCCTGGAAAGAGATCTGCGTTGCTTCAGTAATGATCAGACCGGCGCTGGCGCGCTGCTGATAATATTCCGCCATCAGCGGGGTTGGGATGTCGCCCGGCTCAATGCTGCGCAGACGCGTCAGCGGTGCCATAAATACACGGTTAGGTACGGTAATCGCGCCCACTTTGAGTGGGGAAAACAGCTGTTTACTCGCCATGATGACTCCTATAAGTAGACCGGTCGTCTAGAAACTGCGGTTTTTAAAAATCAGCGGCCATTCAGCCACTGTTCAATGGTTTCAAGTGCCAGGGTAATCGGGCCTGACTCTCGCGAAATTTTGCTTTGCAAACTGGCGCCTAACCATAACAGGTAACAGCGCTGTGCCAGTTGCTCGGGCGTTTGTCCATACGGCAGCGGCTGTTCAGCGGCGACTTCGCTCAAACAGCGGGCATAAGTCGCGATCATAGCGCTGGCACCATGCTGCAAGGCATCACGCATCGGTTCTGATAAATCGCAGACTTCCGCCGATAACTTCACACCCAAACAGCCCACGATATGGCCTTGCTCAATAAATAGCGTGGCGCCATAGCGGAAGTGGGCCAGCAAACGTTCCCGTGCTGACAAGCCCGGCTGATTTAACTGTTGATCGACCTGCTGCAGGTAGTTAACGAAATAGCGTTCCAGCAACGCCACGCCAAAAGCTTCTTTGGAGCGGAAGTAGTGGTAAAACGATCCTTTGGGCACTTCCGCCAGCGCCAGCATTTCGCTCAGGCCCATGCCGGTAAAACCGCGTTGCAGACAAACCTGCTCGCCAGTAGCGAGCAGATGTTCACGGGTTTCGTTGCGTTGCACAGTCTTGTTCATGGGCCACACAGTATTAGACCAGTCGGTCTAATGCAAACCTTATCCGGCATTTTGGCACGATCTGATCATGTCCAGTTGCGGTTGGTACTCTTGCGTTTGGATGTTGAACATGCCCAAAACCGTATGGAAAAGATTGTCTTGCGACACTTTCTCACTCGCGGCCTGCTGGCGTAAACAGGTCTCGTTAATGTGGAACGCCGACGCATAGCCTGGTGACATCCACATCAACAGTGGGATATGTGTCTGCTGTGAGGGCGCAAACATATAAGGCGCACCGTGCAGATACATACCGTGTTCACCCAGTGATTCACCGTGGTCTGAGAGATAGACCAGCGCTACGTTGAAGCGATCGCTCAAAGCTTTAAGTTTATCAATGGTGCGGCTCACCATATCGTCGGTGTACAACAGAGAGTTATCATAGGTATTCACCAACGCCTGATGATCGCAATCCTGAATCTGGTTGCTATCGCAGGTTGGCGTGAAGCGACGGAATTCCGCCGGATAACGCTGATAATAGGCCGGACCGTGGCTGCCCATTTGATGTAACACGATAATCCCGTCATTGTGCAGACTGTCCACATAGTTATCAAAACGATGCAGCAGAACATCATCGAGACAGAAACCATCGTGGCAATATTGCGATAAATTCCACTGCGTCATATCGGTGTGCGGCATGCGATCGCAGGCGCCTTTACAGCCGCCATCGTTTTCGCGCCATAACACACTGACCCCGGCGTGGGCGAGAATATCTAACACGCCTTCCTGATGATGCGCCAGGTTGGCGTCGTAATGCTCTCGCGGCATGTTGGAGAACATGCAGGGCACTGAAATGGCGGTCTCCGTGCCACAGGAACTGGCGTCGGGATAGTAGATAACCTGCTGTTTTTTCAGTTCAGGATTGGTTTCACGCGCATAGCCGCCAAGAGAGAAGTTCTCAGCACGTCCGGTTTCGCCGACCACTAATACCACCAGCGTTTTCTTCGGTTCCGCGGTGATCAGCGGGCCTTTTTTGGCATCCAGGCCAATTTTGACCAGCGCCTGGCTGCCTTGCAGATAACGCTGATCAACGTAATGACCGGTGCCGCTGACAATATTGGCCGGGGTGATCATCTTCACCAGCCCTTTATTGTTGCGAATCAGCGAAGCGTAATCTTTGTAGAACAGCACCGCCATCAGCAGAATCAGCAAAATCGCACCCAGCGCCCCGGCCAGGCGTTGCAGCAGGCTCCACCACCAGCGTTGGCCCGTTTTAATGCGCACCATGCAGATGGCGGCGACGGGCACCAACCCCATCAAAATCATCCACACCACATAACCACTGCTGATCAGTGCTCCAGCTTCCTGAGCATCCGACTCAAACACGTTTTCGATCATGTTGGTGTCGATCACCGTACCGAAGCTGTGCATAAAGTAGTTAGCGGCGGCGCTGGCCAGCACCAACAGAATAAGCAGCGGCTTGCGAACATAGGGCCATGCCAGCAACGAGAAAATCAGATAGAACGCTGAGGCCAGCACCACCGGAATGCTGGCAGCAAACAGGTAATCGTGAAGGCGATCGTAAGGGATAATTTCCCACGCCCGCAGTAGAAACAGGGCGTTGAGCACGAGGGTAAAAAACAGGGCGGCAATCAGATTAAAACTGCTGGCATGGCACTGTAACTTGTTCGGGAATTTCATGAAAACTCAGTAGCAGGATGGAATGTGACAATCGTATGAATTCAATATGAGGAAAACCTTAACGCTTATTAAACAGTACCCAACCAAAGGTTCTTGCGCTGAGAACAATGGTAAATATCCATTTCCGTGGTGATGGCTGGATGAAATCTGGGCGAACTACGTATACGCTTTGCACAATGTTACTAAGCTGTTATCAATATAAAGCTTATTGTTAAACCGGAGTGGATGTGGCCGAGCAATTAGAGTTCTTTCCTGTTCCCAGCCCGTGTCGCGGCATCTGTCAGAGTGATGCGCGCGGCTATTGTCGCGGCTGTCTGCGTAGCCGTGAGGAACGCTTTAACTGGATGAAGTTTACCGATGCGCAAAAACGTGATGTGTTGCGGTTATGTCGCCAACGCTGGCTGCGCCTGCATCGACAACAAAAAGTCGATGAGAATCATGATCCGGAACAACCCTCACTGTTTTAAGAAAACGATGATTTGCCTTTCCGTTATACTCCCAGCTTCGCTTTCCGCTTTCGCGTTCAAGGGAGTTTACCGATGTTACAACCGCAAACTATCGCCCCGCAGGGACCTCAATTCTCACCGCTGATCGTTGGCTACTGGCGCCTGCTGGAGTGGGGCATGACGCCGCAGCAGTTAGTGGCTTTTATCGAGCATCATCTGTCATTGGGCATCACCACGGTCGATCACGCCGATATTTATGGTAACTACGGTTGTGAAGCCGCTTTTGGCGAGGCGCTGCGTCTGGCACCGGGGCTGCGTGAAAAACTGCAGATTGTCACCAAATGCGGCATTGCAACACGCGCCAAACCGGAACATAAAATTGGCCATTACATTACCGAGGCCAGCCACATCCTGCACAGTGCGGAAAATTCCCTGCGCTACTTCAACACCGATTATCTCGATCTGCTGCTGATTCATCGCCCGGATCCTTTAATGGATGCAGATGAAATGGCCGAAGCCTTTATGGCACTGCATCAGAGCGGCAAAGTGCGTCACTTCGGCGTGTCAAACTTTACCGCTTCCCAGTTCACGCTGCTGCAATCTCGCCTGCCGTTTAGCCTGGTGACCAACCAACTGGAAATCTCACCGCTGGAACAGTCAACGCTGCTCGATGGCACGCTTGATCAGTGTCAGCAGGTGCGCATCCGGCCGATGGCATGGTCCTGTTTAGGCGGTGGACGTCTGTTTAACGATGCGCATTATCAGCCGCTGCGTGATGAGCTTGAGCAGGTAAAACAGGAAATCGGCGCGAGCAGCATTGAACAGGTGGTGTATGCGTGGGTGATGAAATTGCCAAGCCGCCCACTGCCAATCATCGGATCCGGTAAAGCCACGCGCGTCAGCGAAGCGGCAGGCGCTTGCCAACTGACGCTCGATCGTCAGCAGTGGTTCCGCATTCGCAAAGCGGCACTCGGTTTTGATGTGCCCTGAAGCGTAAAACTACGTCAAATTACGGCAGCCTGGCCTATTCCGGTCCAGGCTTACAGGGCATTTCAACCGTAAGGAGACGTTATGAAAAAAATTCTCATCGCCACACTGGCGCTGGTCTGTGCTGCTGGCGCTCAGGCCGCCTCTGAAGAGGTGACATTGCATGAGGTCACCGCACAGGGTATCGGCGCCGCCATTGGCAAAGTCACCATCAGTGAAACGCCATATGGTTTGCAGTTCGCCCCCGCGCTAACCGGCCTGAAACCGGGTGTTCACGGCTTCCACGTGCATGCAAAAGGCAGTTGTGAGCCTGGTCAATCGGATGGCAAAACTGTTGCGGCCGGCGCAGCGGGTGGACATCTGGATCCACAAAACACCGGCAAACATCTCGGGCCTTACGCAGAGGGTCACTTGGGCGATCTGCCTGCTCTGTATGTCACTGACGATGGCAAGGCCGATTACCCGGTGGTGGCGCCGCGTATAAAATCGCTGAGCGAAGTGAAAGGGAAGGCGTTAATGGTTCATGTGGGTGGCGATAATCATGCAGATCATCCGCAGCCGTTAGGGGGAGGCGGTGCGCGATTTGCCTGCGGTGTGATTTAAACTCTCAGGCGGCAGGCAATCTGCCGTCTGCATCTTTTCACTGCCGGAAAAATTCTGACCCACTTTCCCGCTACACTCCGCACGCTATCCGTCCTATGATGTTGATTCAGGAATAAAACCTCTCAGGGGCAGGAATGAAAACGCGTGGGATTTTGCTGTTATGTGTATTACTCGCGGGATGTGATCAACCTAACGAAACGCAGTTGAGGTTAGACACCAGCCGCCAGTTACAGCGCACCATTGATACCAACCCGCTGCGTGCAAGTTGTGAAGATATCGCTCGCGGACGGGAGTGGCTTACCCCGCACACGCTCGAACAGTTACAGGCACAGGGCTGTCAGAATGTGCTGCGCAGCGCCACCGAAACCAATTTCCTGCACACCGAGTTTTTTCACCGCACGTTAACCACGGTTTGCGGCTCAATCCGGGGGAAAAGTTTCACCGGCACGTTTCTCGATCGTCGCTTTATCTATTCGTATGAGGAGCGATACCTGGTGATTGAACCGATGACCGAGCAAGACAAAACCCGTTTTGAAGGACATAAAACCTTGCAGCAGTTGCAGGACGATTTTAACCGCCAGACCACACAATATTGCCAGTAATTAATCCGGCACCGCCTGACTTAACTGTGCTAACGAACAGCGCAGGCGCCATAAAATGCCCGCCAGCGTATTGGCTTCGCTATCAGGCTGCTGCTGCAGTTGCGCAATCATCCCTTCCAGCTCATCCAGCGTGGCCTGCAACGAAGTATGACGCACGCCGCGCAGGCTCATAATCCGTTGCAGATCCTGCAAACTGCTATCGCGCATTTGCGCCAAAGTGGCTGAGGCTGGCCGCCATTCGCGTAATTGCCAGACAATATGGGAACAGTTGAGCAGCACCACGCCCCAGCGCAGCAACCAGACACGCGCTTGTTCATCGCGGCTACTACTCAGTTGGCTGATGTGATGGTAAATCTGCGATTCAAAGTGGCTCTCGCTGAGACGTGGATGGCGTCGCAGCTGGTCAAGAAATGCATGGCGTAACGCGCGAATATGCCTGCGGCTACGGCGCGCATCGGAGCTGGGGCGCAGTACCTGAAAAGCCATCCATGCCAGCAGCACGCCATACACTTTGGCCAGATTATCGTTGAGAAAGCTTTGGTAATCCCAGTCTGGCGGGTTGGTGACGGCAATAAATGAACCCATAAACACAATAAATTGTCCCCACATCCCCGCGCGTTTTTTCTGCTGCAGCTTAAACAGTTGCAAGGTGATCAGCAGCGGAAACAGCACCAGCAGAAATTGCCACAGGGCGCTGATTTGTACCATCAAACCGTATTGCAGCAGAAAACTAAACACCGACAGCCATAGCAGGGTTTTCAGCAACAGTGACACGCTGCCACTGGGGGAGGGAGCGGAAGAGTAGAGCACGCAGGCAATCGCGGTCAGCGTCAGGGCTGCTGCACCTGCATCCCATTGTGTGCCAATCCAGAAAGCACAGCCCAGCATGATCACGCTAAAGGTGCGCAACGCACTCCAGCCGGCTTCAGCGCTGTCACTTTCACGTGCCAGAGAGGGCACTTTTGGCGGTTGAAAGCGCGTATCGGCGTCTGCGCGCTCAATCAAACGTATCCAGCGATTAACGTTGAGGTAAACCCAGCAGAAATAACGTAAACGTTGAACAAACGCGCGCTGACGATAATCGCCGGTGGCGTCCGGTGTCACACTGCGCAGTATGCGCGCCAGACGATACTTATCACACTGCGGCAATGCGAGTTCGTGTAACAATTGTTGAATAGCGGTGTAGAGTTCCGGTGGTGCATCCGGCCAGTTCAGCAGCATGCGGCGCAGGCTGGAGAGAACGCTGGTCAGGCGCAACTGCTGGTGCAAAACATAGTTAAGCACGTTGTTCTGACGGCGATAGCGGTAATGGCTCCAGAAGGCCTGAATGCGCAGTAAGTTCATGGTGAGAATCTGGCTGATGACATTCTCATGCGCGGTGCGCACGTTATCAGTACTGCTTTGTTGCAGCAGTAAAACCGCATGGTCGAGCAGACGGGCGTGCATTTGCCGCAGCGAATTCATCAAGGTGTTGCCGTCCGACGTGCTGGGCAAAACCATCATCATCAGTCCGGCACATAAAATGCCTGAAATCACCTCGCAAACGCGCGCCTGAGTGATAACCCACAATTGGGTCACATCGGTAATATTGACGCTGCTAAAGGCAATGATCGCTGCGGTGTACCCGGCCAGAGAGAATGCGTAGGCGACATTGTTTTGATAGTGGTTGGCGATCCAGGTACAAAACGCCAGCCAGCCGGCCATAAAAAAGGCAAATAGCCAGGGTTCGTTGAGCGTATGCCCGGCAATCAGCAGCGCGGCGGTGGCACCGAGCAGGCTGCCGACAATACGCCCCAGACTTTTACTGATCGCACCGCCCACGGTGGGAAAACTCACCACGGCGGCGGAGGTCATCGCCCAATAGGGTTCATCCAGTTGCAGCGCATAGGCGATGGTAAGCGCCAGACACATCGCAATCGCATTACGCAAGGCATAGCGCCATTCGCCGCCGGTTGCTTTAATCCACGGCAGATTTTGCCAGGCCAGCCACTGCAGATTCATGACGGCCTCAATGTGCGATGGAAATCGTACAGGTGGTGCCCGCCACCAGCGGAACATCATCCGGAATCGCATCCAAACGAATGCGTACCGGCACACGCTGTGCCAAGCGCACCCAAGGCACGTTGGGTTTGATGTCTGGCACTAAACCGCCATCGGTTGAAACGCTCTGATCGTAAATAGCGCGCCCGATGCTCTCCACTTTTCCCTGCAAGCGAGTGCCATTACTGTAGAGTACGATTTGCGCGTCGGCGCCGGGCTGAATGTGACGCAGTTTGGTCTCTTCGAAATAGCCCATCACATAATAGGAGTGGCTATCCACCAGGGCGAACAACGGTGTTCCGGCGGTGGCGTAGTTGCCGGGACGCAGCGTCAGGTTGCTGATCCAACCGTCGGTGGGCGCGGTAAGCGTGGTTTGTTGCAGATTCCAGCGCGCCTGATCCAGACTCGCCTGTGCCGCTTTAGCCGTTGCTGCGGCGGCGTTTGCTGTCAGTCGTGCGGCATCCATATCTTCTGCTGAGATCACATTACGTGGCAGGCTGGCACGACGATTGGCTTCGTGTTGGGCTTTGGCCAAATCGGATTGCGCCTTCGCCAGTTGAGCATCCGCATTATCCAGCGCAATTTGCCAGGGCACGGGATCGATCTTTAAAAGGATGTCCCCTTTATGCACAAACTGGTTGTCATGCACCTTGAGATCAATGATGCGGCCCGATACTTCCGGTGTGATATCCACCAGCTCAGCGCGCACTTTGCCATCACGTGTCCACGGTGACTGCATGTAGTAGTTCCACATCCACCAGCCGGCAATCAGGGCCAGGGCAAACACCACCAGTGTTGAAAAGTATTTAAAAGGGTTGAATTTCATGGTGATTTATCCGAGGCTCAGTATCCACAGTGCGCCAGTGACGCACAGAACAAACAGGGAAAGATCCATTAAGGTGGGATGCCAGATGTCGCCGGAGTACATCCAGCCGCGCAGCAACGGGTGAATCAGTAACCAGAAAAAGAAACCCAGCAGCACAGCTTTAAACAGCGGCGGAAAGAACAGCGAGGCACCAAATACCAGGTCGGTAAGCGGAGCGGTGGCGGAAAGTGCGGTAATGGACACGTGTCTTCATCCTTCATTGTCCCAGGTTCTCTCTCAAACTAGCGTAGAAGAGAGCGTGCCGTCTGGCCTGGGATTTGTAATTTGTCCTGTAAACTCGCAGAATAGTGTAAAATCTGGCTTGATAGCTAGCAAGCTAATTATAAGGAGATGAAATGGATACGCCCCTCGGTACAGACCTGTCTCGGCTGGTACGCATCTGGCGTGCCTTGATTGACCAGCGTTTGAAGCCGCTTGAGTTGACACAAACGCATTGGGTGACGTTACACAATATTCATCAACTTCCGCCAGAGCAGTCGCAGATCCAGCTGGCCAAAGCCATTGGTATTGAACAACCTTCGCTGGTGCGTACGCTGGATCAGTTGGAAGAGAAGGGACTCATCACGCGTGCCACCTGTGCTAACGACCGTCGTGCCAAACGCATTAAGTTGACGAAGCAGGCCGAGCCGATTATCGAGCAGGTTGAAAATGTGATTGATGCGACCCGCGATGACATCCTTTCGGGCATCAGCCTCGAAGAGATTAATCAAATGGTCACGCTGATTGCTCGACTGGAAAAAAACATTCTCGAGTTCCAAAACCGCGAGAAATAAAAAAACCGACGCGCTGGCGTCGGTTTTTTTTATCTGCTCGCTTAGCGTGGTGAAACGGTCACCTGGCTGCCATTCGACGCCATGACGACGCGCTGACCCACTGAGTAACGGGTTGCGGCCTGCTTCTGCACCACCATAATGGTGTTGCCGTCGTCTTTACGGATTTCCAGCTCAACACCGTCAGACTTGTTGACCGCACCCTGCACGCCCTGGCCTGCTACGCCGCCAAGTACCGCACCGCCTGCTGTGGCCAGGCTGCGACCGGTGCCACCACCAATGGTGTTACCGAGGAAACCACCCAGCACCGCACCACCAATCGCGCCAATCACGTTATTTTCATCGCCACCCTGGATTTTAACCGGGCGAACCGACACCAGAGTACCGTATGAGACACTTTGTACTTGTTTGGCTTCATTGGCGCTATACACATCACCGGAAAGGGTGTCATTGCTGACACAACCTGCCAGCGTCAGGCCGGTCAGTGCCACGGCTACAAAACGCTTAATCATCAGAAAGCTCCTTAATGCAAAAAAACGCCATGTTCTCGTCCTCTACAGCAAGAGTATAAGACAGAAAGCTGGCAATTGACTCTATGTCCAAATAATACGCGGCTGAGGCGAAGGATAGACCATTGCCCCTCAACAAAAATTCAATTTCGTGCTGAAAATATTTTATCGCTGAAATGCCGTGTGCGGTGCGGTTGAAAAGCGGAATTTTATCATAGAATTAGCCGCTGATATTTGCCAGGCTAAACAGAATCGAATTGAAGACTCGCGCGTGAGTAAGGAACCGCTATGAAATCAGGACGCTATATTGGTGTGATGTCCGGCACCAGCCTCGACGGTGTCGATGTGGTACTGGCGGTGATTGATAATCATATGGTCGCGCAGCAGGCCAGCTATTGTCACCCGATGCCGCAGGAGATTCGGCAACAGGTGCTGGCAATCTGTCAGGGGCAATCGCTGACGCTGTCGCAACTCGGCCAACTGGATACACGGCTGGGCAAGCTATTTGCCGAAGCGGTGTTAACGCTAATGCAGCAGCAATCGCTGGAAGCCAGCGACATCATGGCAATAGGTTGTCATGGTCAGACCGTGTGGCATGAGCCGCAGAGCGACACCCCGAATACGCTACAGATTGGGGACAGCAATCAAATCGCCGCCGCCACGGGAATTACCGTGGTGGCCGATTTTCGTCGTCGCGACATGGCCTTAGGCGGACAAGGCGCGCCACTGGTTCCCGCGTTCCATCAGGCGCTGCTGATGGACAGCGTTGAACGGCGCATGGTGCTCAACATTGGCGGTATTGCCAATCTGTCATTATTGATCCCCGGTCAGCCTGTGCGTGGCTTTGATACCGGGCCTGGCAATATGTTGATTGATGCCTGGATTTGGCGTCATAAGGGCGTGCCCTATGATAAGGATGCTAGCTGGGCGCGCAGTGGTCAGGTGGTGCCTGCACTGCTGGAGGAAATGCTCAACGACCCCTGGTTCGCGCTGCCACCACCGAAAAGTACCGGTCGTGAATACTTCAATCTCGGCTGGGTTGAGCGGCAACTACAGCGTTTCCCGGCACTGGCACCGCAGGATGTGCAGGCCACACTCAGCGAACTCACCGCATTGACCATTGCTCAGCAAGTTCAGCTCAACGATGGTTGCGATCGCCTGCTGGTGTGTGGTGGCGGCAGTCGTAATCCGTTGCTGATGGCGCGGCTGGCGGCCCATTTGCCGGGTACTGAAGTGGGGACGACGGATGACGCCGGGATCAGTGGTGATGATATGGAAGCGTTGGCCTTCGCCTGGCTGGCGTTTCGCACCTTGTCCGGTTTGCCAGGCAATTTGCCTGCCGTCACCGGTGCACGGGAAATGAGTGTATTGGGCGCCATTTATCCGGCGAATGCCCGATTGACACATTAAGGAGTGAAAGATGAAAAAAATCGTTATTCTGTTGAGCTGTGTCGTCACGATGAGTGGCTGCGGCATGATGCACAAAGAGCAGCCTACACCACAGACATTGCGCTATCAGTGCGGCACATTACCGTTAACGGTGACACTGGACAATCCGAAGCAGCAGGTGAGCTTTATTCTGGATGGTAAACCGCTCACCTTAACCCAAACCGTATCAGCTTCCGGCGCGCGCTACAGCGACGGCACTTATGTCTTCTGGTCGAAAGGCAATGGCGCTTTTGTTGAGCGTAATGACAAAATCGTGATTAATGACTGTGAATTGCAAAATGCGGATACGTCCGCCCAGTAACGAAGAGAATCAGCATGAGCGACAGTGACAGCTTGCAAAACATTGCCCATTTGCGCCGTGAGTACACTCGCGGCGGGCTTAGACGTAACGATCTGCCAGACAATCCGCTGGCGTTGTTTGAACACTGGCTCAAGCAGGCGTGCGATGCCCAATTGCCCGATCCTACAGCAATGACCGTCGCCACCGTTGACAGCAGCGGCCAGCCTTATCAGCGTATTGTGTTGCTGAAGCATTACGATGAACAAGGCATGGTGTTTTACACCAATCTGGGCAGCCGCAAAGCGCTGCAGTTGGCGGACAATCCGCGCATCTCGCTGCATTTCCCATGGCACTTCCTTGAACGCCAGGTGATGGTATTAGGAGAAGTGGAAAAACTGTCGCCACTGGAAGTGCTGAAATACTTTAGCAGCCGCCCACGGGACAGCCAGATCGGTGCCTGGGTGTCAAAGCAATCAAGCCGTATTTCGGCGCGTGGTGTGCTGGAAGGCAAGTTCCTTGAACTTAAGCAAAAATTCCAGCAAGGCGAAGTGCCTTTACCCAGTTTCTGGGGCGGATATCGCGTCAAATTCCATACCGTGGAGTTCTGGCAGGGCGGCGAACATCGCCTGCACGACCGCTTCCTCTACCAACGTGAAGGCAACGGCTGGACGATTGACCGTTTAGCGCCGTAAAACTGCGTTTTACCCCCTTTCAACGCTGGCGCAGTTGGCGTCAGCGCTTTATGCTATAGCCCTCATTTTTTTCGTATCCGCATCTCAGCGGAAAGCTGTGTACCAGCCTAGGTGCAGTCTGATCAATTTGGAGTCAGTGATGACCAGCAGTAACCTGATACAACAATTGCAAGAAAGGGGCTTAGTCGCCCAGGTAACGGACGAGGAAGCGTTAGCAGAGCGACTGGCGCAAGGGCCAATTGCACTCTATTGCGGCTTCGATCCGACCGCTGATAGCTTGCATTTGGGCCATCTGGTGCCGCTGCTCTGCCTGAAACGTTTTCAGGACGCCGGACACAAGCCGGTCGCGCTGGTGGGTGGTGCCACCGGTCTGATTGGCGATCCCAGCTTTAAAGCAGCAGAACGTAAACTTAACACCGCGGATACCGTGGGCGAATGGGTTGAGAAGATCCGCAACCAGGTGGCGCCTTTCCTCAGCTTCGACTGCGGTGATAATAGTGCTATCGCAGCGAACAACTACGACTGGTTTGGCGGCATGAACGTGCTGACTTTCCTGCGTGACATCGGTAAGCACTTCTCGGTGAACCAGATGATCAACCGCGAAGCGGTGAAGCAGCGTCTGAACCGTGAAGATCAGGGTATTTCTTACACCGAGTTCTCCTACAACCTGCTGCAGGGTTACGACTTTGCGGAACTGAACAAGCGTCACGATGTGGTGCTGCAGATTGGCGGTTCTGACCAGTGGGGCAACATCACGTCAGGTATCGATCTGACGCGCCGTCTGCATCAGCAGCAGGCGTGGGGCTTGACCGTTCCGCTGATCACCAAATCCGATGGCACCAAATTCGGTAAAACCGAAGGTGGCGCAGTGTGGCTCGATGCGAAGAAAACCAGCCCATACAAGTTCTACCAGTTCTGGATTAACACTGCTGACTCAGACGTGTATCGCTTCCTGAAGTTCTTCACCTTTATGAGCATTGAAGAGATCAATGCGCTGGAAGAAGAAGACAAGAACAGCGGTAAAGCGCCACGCGCCCAATACGTGCTGGCAGAGCAGGTAACACGTCTGGTGCACGGCGAAGCGGGTCTGACGGCGGCAAAACGTATTACCGACAGCCTGTTCTCAGGCAGCCTGACCGAGATGACCGAAGCGGACTTCGAGCAGTTAGCGCAGGACGGTATGCCAGTGATTAACCTGAAAGCGGAAGACGATCTGCAGCAGGCGCTGGTGGCGGCTGAACTGGTACCTTCGCGCGGTCAGGCGCGTACCATGATCGGTTCCAACGCCGTTTCTCTCAACGGTGAAAAACAATCTGACGCCGAGTATCGTTTCAGCGACAGCGACAAACTATTTGGTCGCTTCACGCTGTTGCGTCGCGGTAAAAAACACTACTGCCTGATTAACTGGCAGTAAGGTTCGAGGGCCGGTTTCCGGCCCTTTTTTATGGCAAGGCAGTACAGGGCAATAATGAAAAATATCCTCGCAATCCAGTCTCATGTGGTTTACGGCCACGCCGGTAACAGCGCCGCCGAATTCCCCATGCGCCGTATGGGCGCAAACGTTTGGCCGTTAAACACCGTACAGTTCTCTAATCACACGCAATACGGTCACTGGACCGGCACCGTGATGCCAGCGACCCATTTGACCGACATCGTCAAAGGCATTGCGGCGATTGACCGTCTGAAGACCTGTGATGCGGTGCTGAGCGGCTATTTAGGGTCTGCTGAGCAGGGCGAGCAGATTCTGGAGATCGTGCGTCAGGTGAAAGCCGCTAACCCCAACGCCTGGTTCTTCTGCGATCCGGTGATGGGCCACCCTGAAAAGGGCTGCATTGTGGCGCCTGGCGTCGCGGAGTTTCATTGCAAGATGGCGATGCCAGCCAGCGATATCATCGCGCCGAACCTGCTGGAGCTGGAAATGCTCAGCGGCCACGAAGTGGCGAATATTGAGCAGGCGGTAGTGGCGGCACGCGCATTAGTGGCGCAGGGACCGAAAGTGGTGCTGGTGAAACATCTGGCGCGTGCCGGACGTCGCAGCGATCGCTTCGAGATGCTGCTGGTCACCGCTGACGAGTGCTGGCATATCAGCCGTCCGCTGGTGGATTTCGGGGTTCGTCAGCCGGTGGGCGTGGGCGATCTCACCAGTGGTTTGCTGCTGGTCGATCTGCTGCACGGCAAATCGTTACAGGATGCACTGGAACACGTGACCGCTGCAGTGTATGAAGTGATGCTGAAAACTCACGAGATGGGCGAGTACGAGTTGCAACTGGTGGCAGCGCAGGACGCGATTGCGCAACCGACTCAGCACTTTGCTGCTGAGAAGCTGTAACGGCTGCGAAATCTGCAGGTGACCACCCGGTAGCCTGCAGACACGATGCAAAACAGGCGCACAGGGTGCGCCTGAATCGGCTTAAACCAAACCTTCCGCCTTCAATGCTGCCTGCACCGCAGGGCGATCCGCCACGCGATCAAACCAGGATTCAAGCGCCGTTAACCCGCTCAAATCCAGCTTGATGGCTTTTGCCCAACGCGTGACCACAAACAGGTAGACATCGGCCACGGTGAAACGCAATCCCATCAGCCACTGCTTATCCTGCAGCGCTTCATTCACCGCCTGATATTTTTTCTCTAGCTGCGCCCGCACAATCGCTTTGTACTCTTCCGGCGTGTCCGGACGGAACAGCGGCGAGAAGGTTTTATGCAGTTCACTGCTGACAAAGCTCAGCCATTCAAGGGTGTGGTAGCGCGTCAGGCTGCCGGTCGGTGCCAGTAAATTGCGATCCGGCTTCAGATCCGCCAGATACTGCACAATGGCAACGCCTTCGGTTAACAAGCTGCCGTCATCAAACTGCAGCGCCGGAACCTGTCCTTTGGGGTTAATCTGCCAGTAATCTTCTCCCTGCTCGGTGACCTTTTTCTGCAGATCGACATTGACCTGGGTAAAGTCCAGCCCGCATTCACGCGCAACAATATGCGGTGACAACGAACAGGCACCGGGTTTGCAATAGAGTTTCATCATGGCTTCTCCTGGAAGTGTGGTTGTGATCGAATTAGCATAAATCTGCGAAAATTTTTTACCAGTGACCGCGATCAGGAATTACGGTCCGCTTTAAACTTTTCCTGCGTAAAACAAGGTAGCGCAGGCAATTGTTCCAGCGCATAGTCCCAGAACTGCCGCACCTTAGGCGTCATGTTTTTAACCCGCTGTGTGACCAGTTGTACCGGCAAGGGGACAGGCTCCCACTCGGGTAATAAACGGATCAGTTTGCCATCACGAATATCATCCAGCACCTGGTACGACAGCAAACGTCCAATCCCCTGACCGCCACGCAGCGTTTCCAGCTGGCTTTCAATATCGTTTACGCGCAGACGAGGCAAAATGCGCACGCGTAAATCCTGGGCAAAGCGCCATTCACGTGTGTGACGCAAACTGGTGATCACCGTATGTTGCTGCAGCTCTGCCGGATGGGCGGGAGCACCTGCAAGCCGAAGATATTCCGGGCTCGCCACCAACGTCGAACGCACGCTGCCTACTTTGCGTGCCACCATTGAAGAATCCTGTAATTCGCCAATGCGCAGCGCGATATCCAACCCGTTCTCAATTAAATCCTGATAGCTGTCACTCAGCACCACTTCGATTTGCATCTCGGGATGTTGCTGTAAGAATGCATTCACCAGCGGCATGATATGGCGGCGGCCGAAAGGCACGGGTGCGGTGATGCGCAGCAGCCCCTGCAGGCCACTGTGATGCGCGCTATCGAGCGCGTGCTGATAATCACCTAATATTTGCTGAGCCCGTTCGAACAGCTGCCAGCCCGCTTCTGTGGGCGCCAGTTGACGAGTGGTGCGTTCAATCAGGGTCGTGCCCAACCGGGACTCGAGGGCATTCAATGTGCGGGTAATAACGGGAGGGGAGCGCTGTAAAAAACGTGCAGCACTGGCCAGGCTGCCTTGCTGAATCACCGCAACAAATACCTGAAGTTCTTCAAATTTATCCATGATGATTCCAGCACGTTTAACAGGAAGCCGTCATCATGCGGGGAAGTGGATAAAAAGCGAAGCTTTGGCAGCAGGAAACGTTAAAGCGGTGGAAAGAAATGAGTAATAGGAAATAAAAATGCCGGGCGTTTGCCCGGCTTATTCACATCACCTGCATTACTGATTGGCGTTAGCGCTTTTCAGTTCAGGCTGTGAAGCATCACTCTGCGTCATACGGTTCAGCAGTGGCGCGGTGATCAACATCAGGATAGCGATCACACCGGTTGCAATACCAATCTGCTGGAACACATGGCTGTAAACTTCCAGTGAAGCATGCGGATCGGTCACATCATTCGGTACGGCCATCAGATTCGCCACTTTACCGGCAATCATTGCAGCACCCGCCGTGGTCAGGAACCAGGAACCCATGATGAAGCCCATCAGACGCTGTGGGACTAACTGTGCCACCATTGCCAGGCCAAGACCGGAAATCATCAGTTCGCCCACACTCTGCAGTGCATAGCTGATGATCAACCAGTTCACAGACACAATACCGGCATCATTAGCGAACCTGGCACCAAATGGCAGCACCAGGAATGCAGCAGAGCACAGCACCATACCAATCGCGAACTTGTGTGGCATAGGCAGTTTGTCGCCCAGCTTGTTGTAAACCGCTGCCAGAATCGGGCTGGCCAGCATGATCCAGAAAGGGTTCAGTGCCTGGAACTGTTCTGGTTCGAAGGTAATGCCCAGAATGGCATGCTCAACGTTACGAATAGCAAAGAAGTTCAGTGAGGTTGGCATCTGCATGTAGAGCACGAAGAACACAATCGCTTCGAGCATCAGCAGGAAGGCGACAATCATTTTACGGCGTGCTGCACCCTGCAGGGCAAAGGCTTCTTTCGCGAACACCAGCACGATGCCGACGGCAATCACGCCCAGTGCCATACGCGCAATGCTTTGGTGATGCAACAACCAGGCGGCAATGGCAACCAGCGCCACCACACCTACCAGCGTCATCAGCAATTTGCTGACATTCAGTGGCGCAAAGTCCGGTTTAGAACCGTAGTTTTTCACCAGGCGCTGGCAGAACAGGAAGTTCAGTAAGGTAATCACCAGACCCACCACGGAGAGCGAGAACGCTGCGCCCCAGCCGTAATGTGCAGCCAACCACGGTGTCAGCATCATCGAGAACAGAGAACCGATGTTGATCGACATATAGAACATGGTGAACGCACCGTCGATGCGCGGATCATCTTTCTCGTAGCAGGTAGACAGCAGAGAAGAGGGGTTGGCTTTAAATAAGCCACTACCCACGGCGATAGTTGCCATGCCGACGTACACCATCGCAGTGTCATGGCCTGAGAAGGCGATCAGCGCATAGCCGAGCGCCAGCACGATCACGCCGAGCACAATCACGCGTTTGGTACCCAATACTTTATCGCCCAGCCAGCCGCCAATCGCGACCATGCCGTAAACCAGGGCGCTGAACGAGGTGAACAGGGTAATGGAGTCCGCTTCGGACATGCCCAGCTGTTTCACCAGGTAAACGGCCATGATGGCTTGCAGACCGTAGTAGCCGAAACGCTCCCACAGTTCGATGGAGAAGATCAGATAAAACGCTTTCGGTTGCTTGAACGCGTTGAGGCTTACTGCCTCGTCAGTGTGTTTGTTTGCAGTTGACACGTGTACCTCAGTTTATACATAGCCTGTTTTACGACAGGAATTAAGTCTGCGTCGGGCTGAGTAATCCCGCGCAACATTGTTATTAGAAAGGAAAAACGGCGCCTAATTTGGCTGAATCAGGCCAACAGGGCAAGCATTTTTTGCACGCTGAAATACTTGTAACAGGTAGGGTTAATGCCGTTATAAGAAGTTGTAAATCAGTGTTAAATATTGCTGTGTGGCATTATATCAGAATAATCGTGCTAACTGGAGATCCTTAGGATCATTTTCCTGATATAAACCGCTTGAGGTGTATTTTACAGAACATAACGCTATAGATGATAATTTATACCAATATAAAGACCGTGAATGTACATTTACCAAGCACAATTGCTTGATAGTTGAGCGTAATAGGCTGACTAAAGTTTCCAAATGGCTAATTTGTTGATCCTGCGCACAAAATTACGAATTAATTAAAACCGTAAAAGAAGTAAACGATTGCGTGGTCAACATCCGTCGAGTTAATCACCACAAAGAGGAATGTTTAGCCGTATAAACAGCAGGCTATAACCAAAATGCGCGCAAACGAAAGTGAGTGATATCGCGCTGAAATGCGCTTAGACAGGTCGAGATGTTTGCTGTAACCTCGTTTTTTCCCTAAAAGGACGTAGCCATGACGCAGTCAGTTCGTGTCGCCCTTGTTGGCGATT
This sequence comes from Pantoea sp. EABMAA-21, assembly GCF_030053335.1. Taxonomy (NCBI): domain Bacteria; kingdom Pseudomonadati; phylum Pseudomonadota; class Gammaproteobacteria; order Enterobacterales; family Erwiniaceae; genus Pantoea; species Pantoea sp. EABMAA-21. The sequence continues at coordinate 3,308 of NZ_JASGBX010000006.1, read as the reverse complement.
TCCGTGCCAATGCTGTTGCACATCAAGCCATTCCTCCTGCTGTACAGTTTGCCGCAAAATCCCTCTCGCTCGACGTTACCGCCGACTGGATCGCCACTCCCGACATCCATCAACACAACTGGAACGATTACGATGCCATTTGGGTCGTGCCAGGCAGCCCGTATCTCAACGACGAAGCTGTGTTTGCAACGATCCGCTGGGCGCGTGAAAACCACAAACCGTTCCTCGGTTCGTGTGGCGGTTTCCAGTATGCGGTGGTAGAGTACGCCCGCAATGTGCTGGGTTGGGAAGATGCCGGGCATGCGGAAACCGATGAAAGTGGGCGCTGGGTGATTGCGCCGCTGACCTGTTCGCTGGTGGAACAGCGTGGCACGGTGACTTTCGAAGCGGGTTCAAAGATTGCACAAGCTTACGGCGCGCTGGAAAGTGATGAAGGGTATCATTGTAATTTCGGCGTGAACCCGGAATTCAGTGACGCGCTGGCAACCAATAATCTGAAGATTACTTCATGGGATTTGGATCGTGACGTACGCGGTGTTGAACTGACCGATCATCCGTTCTTTGTCGCGACGCTGTTCCAGTCAGAACGGGCGGCGCTGCAAAATCGGCTATCCCCGCTGGTGGTCGCCTGGCTGCAGGCTGCGGCTAAATAATTGATTGAACAGAGAGGCTGCTTCGCCTCTCTTTACTCGTCCAGACACAGCAGGGGTTTACGCGCACGACCCGACTGGTGATAACTTTCGATTGCCGCGCGCCACTCTTTCAATGGGAAAATTTCCACCTCACCACACTCGCTGTCGCGCAGCAACGGCCAGATCTTTGAGAAAAGCTGTTGCCACGGTGCCGCGCCAATATCGCCCAAGGTGTGCCGCACATGAAACCAGTGCAGTGCTGGACGGGCGGCATTCACTTTTACCGGCGCGCCGCTTAATACCCCGTAAGCCACAAAGTGCGCGTGCTCAGGTAGCGTTCGCCAGATCAACTGCCCCACATCGCCGCCGACCGCATCAAACACGATATCGGTTTGCGCACTCACTGCTTCAATCGCGTCCCGCGCAGTCTCCTGCAACGCACTCAGGCCGAGGGCGTGCAACTTTTCTGCATGTGCTGACGAGCGATACACCATCACCACGCGTCGTGCACCGCGCAGCTTAGCCCACTGGGCCAGCAACAGTGCGCAGGCGGAACCACCGGCAGTGATCAGGACATTTTTACCGCTGACCGGCCATTGCTGCAGCATCAGCAAAGCGGCTAGCGGATTGATATAGGCGCGCGCAGCCAGCGTACTCTTAATATCCTCTGGTACCGGAATAGCGAGCTGTGGATCGATATCCACATAATGTTGCCAGCAGCCCACGCCACGCAGTGGTAACACGCGTTGCCCCACTAAATGTGAGTAAGCAGAGGGCGCGGAGATCACGGTGCCCACGCCTTCGTAACCAGCGACCTGTGGCGGCGCGACACGGTGACGATAAGCACCGGTAATCGGGATCAGATCAGACGCGTTCACTGGCGCATAGTGCATTTGCACGCGCAGCAGGCCAGCGGAACAAGGGGCTAAAGAGGAGGATTCCAGCGTCAGTACATCAACAGGATCGCCAAACTGCCGATACCAGAGCGCGAGATTGCGATCCGTTATCGGCATGGACTCAGACTTCGGTTTTGGCGTCGAATTAGGATGGTGAAGTCCTAAATAACCATTATTTAATGTCATGAGGTTTTAGCTTAAGGACGATTTCTTATAATTCTACATGACCACTTTTGCTTTTTTCCATTAATAGCAACCCGCTAATGCAATGGATTATATCCTTTCGGTTAAAGCCCAGATCTGCCGGCATCTCTGATAGAGAGGAAAATGTGTCCCAAACTGAGTGCTATTTGTGAAACAGAGATAGCGGTGGCGCTTTCACCCCACCCTCAACCTCGGCAATGTGTACCGGGCGCAACGATCACGGCAATCGCCCCTCCAAAATAATCCCTCGGAGAAAGTTGTTATATTTTCTTACTGGTTTTTCCTCATTTGAATGAAGTGACCGCCTGAGAATAAATTTTCTCAAAAATTTTTTTCAGATATTTCTGGCTAAATTATGAGCCATCTAACAATGACTTAAAGCCAAATTTAAGAATTTCCTTATATAAATCAGCAATAAGAGATCGTGTCAGGCTGTTGCTTTAGGTCCATTGATTACTTTATATTCGTGCACGGACTTACAGGAAAAGTCGGGTCTTAATGCTTTTCTCCACTATTTATACGATTGAATCATAAGTGTGGATTATCAAACAGGGGCTTTGAAAGTCCGTTCCAATTTACGCCAGTGCCTGCACACCGCAGGGGCGCATAAGTCAATCGAGCTTCCTCTCTCGTTCATAAGGAGAACGCAAGGGTGGTGAAGGTTAACTCTGTGATGCACGACATCAAGGGCACTTATAAAAAGAAGCGCAACTACCTGAAGCAGATTGAATTGCGCAGCGAGTAAAAACCTGGACTTACAAGGATGTCAAAATCATTCATTCCAATTCATTGCACGAACGCGCCTTCGCGTAAGCCCGTGTGGGTGGTTCACTGTCCGCTTTTTCAGAGGTTCGCCTGCGCGCAGATACGCCTCTGAAAATACACCGATTTACAGATGCCTCAAACCTTATAGGCCTCGGTTAACGGCCAGGGGCGGTAGCGTGCCTGAAACAGAGTGAGAATTTATCAAATTTAGTAGTCGCAGCAGCCGTATAACAATCACTGGGGGCGGTTTTTCCCTATGGAAAAGCATGCGATATCGGTGACGTTAATCCCTGATAGCTTGACAAAGAAGTCATTATCGGCAATCAAGAAATAAAAATATTACTGACGTTATTCTCTCTGCAATTAGTGGGAGACATAACAATTCGTCATCAAGGAGAGAATGACAATGATCCCCTCTGGCCTAATAGAAAAAACAGCATCGGTAATTTCCTCTACGCTCAATCGATATTCTTTATTGATTCCAGCCTGTAATTCTCCGATTGATGTGGAAAATCTTACGGGCATGGAAGCGCTGAGCGAGAACTACCTTTACAGCGTGATGTTCACCAGCCCGGATAATGACATCTCACCAGACCGGATGCTGCGCAAAGCGGTGACGCTGATTATGGGCATTGGACCTCTGCAGAAATTCGAATCGCAGAAGATTGTTCACGGTTATATCACCGATTTCCGCCGTCTGACGGGTTCCGCAGACCAGGTTAGTTATCTCATTATTATTGAACCCCGCTTTGCGCTTCTGGATAAACAATTCCGCTCACACCGTTTCTTTGTGAATAAATCCGTTCCGGAA